>NZ_JAAOEO010000059.1 GCF_011393025.1 Neobacillus terrae
TCCCATACATTTTTCACTTAAAAATTCAACAGAGATTGCCCACGTCCTTCTTTCACTAAACTGCCACGTTTGTTGAAGAAGAAAAAAAGCTGCCTTGGTTGGCAACTTCATTGGGAACTCTTGCCCCCATTTTTTTCAATTCATACTGCCATTTTGTACTACCTTATAAACTTGGTCGTCTTCGTGGACTCCAGACACAGCCAAGGTTTCTTTATTTTCTATCTCCTTCTCAACAATTCGGCTATATCAGATGCTGTTTCGAATCCTAATGTCCGTAATCGGTTATATCCTCTATGGTTCTCTTTTATTAGTGCACAATAGCATAACAATAGCCACAAGTACGGATCCCAGGTAAAACTAATTTGCGGGTGGCTGAAGAATCCAACGAATACAGATTAAAATTTGAACCATATTTAATCAACAACTGACACTTGTATAACATCATTGAAATCAATTCGGCGAAACTCACCTTCTTGCAGCTCAATATGTAACTGGTGCAATATTGGGTTTAGATAATGTATGTGACCAGTTATATCGGATGTAAAGCCTTCAGTCCATATAGTTATCTTTACGGACAGGTTATACTCCATCGCATAACATATACGTTGGTCAAACTCTTCCTTTTCGTATTCATCAATGATTGGCTTTTTCATTCGTTCCTGGTCGATCCATAGTTCACGTTGTGCCTTGATTAATTCAGGCATCCCAAACGCAAACTGCCATTTCTGTTTACCGCGATCACGTATCGCCATAAAACTCACCTCATTATCATTATATACGAACAAGAGTTCTGTGAGCGATGAAAATAAAAAAGACCATTTTAGGCCCAAGAAATTACGTTCTTCAAGTAACGCCCCCTATAGCCATCCATGAAGCGCACAATAATTCACAATCTAGCTAACCTGCCCCTTTTGGAGCAAGAAAATGAGATGTCAATAAACAGCTCAGAATTCTTAACACATTTAAAGTAGATATATAGTTAACAAGTAAGTAACTAACATTACCCTCTTTCTTATAGCTGCCCTAAATTTCACTAATGCCATCAATCGTTATTGAATCAATGTTTTCAATTGGCTTCTTCTCTAATATTAAATAAATTACTTACTCGGATTACCTTTGCCACCATCCTCCACCTTGTTCAATACTTCTATCAACAGAGGTATCGCCATCTCCGTCCACCCAAATTTTTTCTCCACTAGGTAGCGTTCTTTCATGTGGACGTACAAAATGCTCATCTAAATCAATAGTTGAATCATTTAAATTACTCTCATAACCTTCCACAGGTATTTGTTGTCTATATTGTTGCTCTGGTTTCTCTTCAAAAGACCCTAGTACAAGACCTCCAGCAGCCAGAATTAATGAAATCCCAAAAGAAACACCTACAGTTAATATTCCTGTTCCAACTATAAACTCAGGTAGGGATGAAACAATCTTAAAAAGATCACTTACTTTTTTGTTTTTTACTACTTTATAAATAAAACTAATTATTGATATTGTTGAAATCACAAAGAGAATGTAGGAATCAATATTTTAACGCCAACGTTCCAAAAAAATATAAACATATTTTTAAATTGGATTACTGTGTCATTGAACGCACTATCCCACATCACCGTTCTCCTTTTAACGTAAGTAAATTTATTAAATAATAAATATTTTATTCAGAACACTTAGTTTCTACCCGATATATTATTTAGTAAAAAAATAAATAAGAATAGTGGTGCAAAATGGCTGTAAAGTATGACGAGAAAGTGATAACTGATATTTTTTGGGAAGGTGATCGACTTTTAACAAAGCAAAGGTATAATGAGGCAATTGAAAAATTCTTAAAGGTAATTGAATTGGCCGAAAATACCTCTTACCCCTATATATCTGGTGCTTATACTAATTTAGCAAAGGCGACTTTTGAATCAGGAGATCCAGAAGAATTGGATCAAAGTGAGATAGAAATAGCTCTTAATTATATAAGGAAAGCTTTGCAGATTAAGCCATCAAATCAATCAGCAAAGTCTCTTGCTATTCCACTTTTAGTGTTGCAGAGAGAGTTTTCTTCGGCAATAGAATATTTTCTAGAATTAACTGTTGACAAACTAATAAATCATTCTATTTATTACCTTAAATGGATGGAGCAACCTGCAATGAGAGGCGAAGAATCTATAAAGAAAGCGGTACCTGCTATTGAAAAACTCTATCAAAAATATAAACAAAAGAACCCTACTTTTGGGAAACTAATGGCTGATGCATATTTAGCAGTGGGAAAAACTCTGAAGACCTATGAAACATATCAGGAAATGCTTCATAATTTCTCAGGTGTACCTCTTGTTTACTTGGCTACTTGTATCAATTATTCCCTATTCTGTTGTGGTCCTTTAAAAAATCCGAAAGAAGCAAAAAGGATAGTAGAAGAAGGAATAACTATATATAGGAATCAAACAGCTTCCTTCCAAAATCAAAACGAGCATTTGTATGAACTTCTGAAATCTAACTTAGGAATGGTTTACGTAAGCCTGCACGAGTATGAGGAGGCTGTTAAGATTCTAGAACCAATGGTAACGGTAAACCCAAGAAACACCAATCTCCACAATATTGCTTATGCATTTTACAGGCTAGGGGATTTTGAAAAAGCTCTAAAGTATTGTAATAAGGCCCTATACATCTCTAAAGATGACCTAAGTTTGTTTGTGAAAGCGGAGATTCTCTATTCGAAACAATTGTATGAAGAAGCACTTATCCACTATAAAAAGTCTATGGCATTTATTGATGATGGAAATAATAATCTTGAGTTTGTAGATGGAAATAACGATAGTGTATTTTCTTTTTCTTGGGATCAAGATCAGGGAAGAAGAAAGATATATGTTGGAACGATTAATTGTTATATTGCTTTAAATGATTATTTATCGGCTAAAGCTTTTGTTCAATTAGGGCTACAAGAATGGCCATACGAAGATGAACTGATTAGGATGGATAAAAATATTGATGCACTTATGGAACATCGTTCAGCTCAAGAAGATATACAAACAAAAATGGAGACACTTCTAAACGAGTTGAAAGAGCTAAAAGACACACATAAAAATGAGATGAATGAGGTGCGGGAATGGGCTTCGAAGTTACTTAAACTACAGAGCCGCTGTACAAAAAAGGAAGAAATCATTTTAGAGAGTGAAGAGGATTGGAGAGCTATTTTGAGGCAAATGCATGAGGTTGCATTAGCTATGAAAGAGGCTAACAAAAATCCGGATTTAGATTATAACAAGATCAAAGAAAATTTCAAAAAAGAGTTTCCTAAACTAAATTCTGATAGCTTGGAATTCCTTTCTACCGGGGAATATTTATATCAAATTCATCAGGAAGGAGAAATTGACTTTGCTCCGGTAATGGTTGAGTACTCAAAGGTTATTGAAACAGAGTTAAATCAACTCTTAAAGACACATAAATTGATAAAGAGAAATCAAAGTTTAACTTTGGGTCAAATCAAATATCATCTTCAAAAAGTAAAAATGGGTGTTCTTCCCAACATTGATGAATTTCTCGATGAATTAATCACTTATCGTAATGGTAGCGCTCATACTGGGAAATCCACTAAAATTAAGGTTAGATATATTAGAGATATGATTTTGAATGCTGGCTGGTTAAAGCTAATTTTAACTTAGAAGATTATCAATTACGAAAGGGGCTGCCAAAACAGCCCACCCTTCTTAAACTAACGCCCCCAATAGTTTAAGTACACTTCTTCACAAACTTGGATAAATCTGAATTCGCTTCCATAATTCAGAAAATACTTTGTCATCCATTTTAAAATATGCACCCATAAAACCATAATAGATATAGCCACCTTTGAGAAGAAGTAGTCTGACTTTAGACCCATCTTTTAAGGTAATGGTTAGTTCACTAAAATTATCATTGGATTTTGGATTAGCTATTGGGTCAGAATTTTCTCCTCGAAGAAATTGTTTAGTCCCATTCAATTCTTCAACAAAAGCATTTACTATTTTCATATCTATAATGCTGTGATAATTTTGGATATTATTATCCCAATCATTGGCTGTTCTATATTGTGCCTTGGTTACGTTACCTAGCATTTTTAATTTACCAAATACATCTTTGCCATTATGGATTGTTATTCCGTTAAGGTTCTCGTAGAACTGGGCATATGGCTTTCCATCTAGTTCTCCATAAGTCATAATCCTAAAGTCTTTATCGTAGCCTTTGACGGAATAAACATCTGCTATACCTGTTGTTGACGCAAACTCTTTATCATAGTCTTTTTGATTACTCCATTCATCAATATTTCCTTTAGTGTTTCCTAGTTTTTTACCTAAAATTGCTTTTGCATTTTCTGCATCTATTTCTGTTCTTGTTTGAGTATAAATCTTACGGTTATATACAATTAAACCAATCATATCAGCAGCCGTATTTCCCTTTGGTAGTTGAATGGCAGGGATTTTAATTCCACCATGTTTTGTAACAACTTTTTTTTGATTGTTTACCATATCATTTGTATTAAAATTATTGTTTAAAAAAAGGAGGGTTCCAATAGAAATAAGTATGGCAGCGGCAACAGCTATTCCTTTTACCTTAAATCTTTTATTATTTATTTTCATTTCTTTCTTTGCTTCAGATATACCAAGTTTACTTCTTTGACTAAGTTCATTTGGTATTTCAATTTTATTTATTTCTTGTTTAATCTTATTGCTCATTAACTCCATCTCCTTTCCATTTTTTTGCGGAGTTTGTCTAATGCTCTATATAAAACCGTCTTTGATGTCCCTAATGGTATATCAAGTGTTTCCGATATCTCCTTGAAGGTTAACTCTTCGTAAAACCTTAAAATAATGACACTTTTTTCATCTACATTTAACTGTTCGATTAAATCACGAACCGTCATTTCTAAATCAATGTCTTCATTTACATCGCCCGATATATCTCCCTCAAGTTCAGGCTTAAATTGAACTATCTTTTTATGTTTTCGGAGCAAATTTAGTGAACAACTAATCGCAATTTTTATCAACCAAGTTTTACAATATTTAGGTTCTTTTAAACTTTTAATTGATTTAAATGAGAAATATGCTGTTTCTTGAACAACATCAAGTGCATCATCTTGATTTTTAACATAAACAAAAGCCATTCTATAAATATCTTGTTCATATTCTTGAAATAAAGCTAAAAATGCTTTGTCATTACCTTTTTGAGCTTTCTTTACTAAATCTAACAATTGATAGCCACCTCCTTAACTACCTTACATATATTAGACGGAAAAATTATCAATTTAGCTTTAATTTTTTCCGAAAAAAATAATCGCCCCCTTTTAAGGGCGATATATTGACGTTTCTTAATTTAAGATACTTATTCTACTATCCTGCCCCTTTAGTTGAATAAGAAAAATGGATTGCAGCAGCAATCCTTCCTTAACTAAAGTACCCGTTACTTAAAGTACATTCT
>NZ_JAAOEO010000060.1 GCF_011393025.1 Neobacillus terrae
CCTGCCCCTTTAGCACAAAAAGAAAAGGAGCTGCCGCCGCAACCCCATCTTGAACTCAAGCCCCAGTTAGTTTAATAAGAGCTTGATATACAGCCATTGCTTAAATGATGTCCATTTCTATTGTTGTATAGAAAAAATATCAGTCATCACATACTAATCTTTTTAATGATTGTATATGATGACTTAATGCTAAGCCTGTTCACTGATGCAATCGAGAATTAATGAAGAGTAAATTTATTTATCTCTTCACTTCAGAGCGTTAAGTGCAACCTTGGCAGCTTCTGCAATAAGCGTATTGTCATAGGTGGCATTCTGTGTATCACGGCTAGATAGAACTGCGATGACAATGGGAGCTCTATTCGGCGGCCAAACAATCGCAATATCATTCCGCGTTCCATAGCTTCCTGCCCCGCTCTTATCATCGACTTCCCAACCTGTTGGTGCACCAGCACGAATCAATGCATCGCCAGTGGTATTTCCCCTCATCCAATCTGTCAGGATCTTACGTTTTTCAATAGAGAGCAAGTCGCTAACTGCGTAAGCCTTGAGGCTCGTAGCAAGTGATTTTGGTGTGCTTGTGTCACGTGTATCTCCAGGAAGTGCTGAGTTCAAATCCGGCTCGTAGCGATCAACCTGGGTAACGTTATCGCCAATCTGCCTCAGTGCTGTTTCAAATCCCTCAGGGCCTCCCAGTTTCTCTAATAAAAGGTTCCCTGCAGTGTTGTCGCTATATCGGACAGCAGCCTCAATAACTTCCCGAAGAGTCATCCCTGTATCTACGTGAAGCTGTGTGACGGGTGAATATGAAACTATGTCCTCGCTATTGTATGTGACTAACTCGTCGAGTTGATCAATTGAGTAATGCTGCAGCAATGCACCAGCCGCTAGAGCTTTGTAAGTAGATGCGTAAGCGAACCGATCATGAGGCCGATAGGATACAGTCCGATTTGTACCTGTATCGATAGCGTAGACTCCGAGCCGGGCGTCAAATTTGCTCTCGAGTTCTGCAAACTCACGGTGTATATGGGGTACTGGTGTTTTCCTGACTGCCTTTTCGGGCTTGTCAGAAAGGTTATTGGTGGTCATCGACCAGCCGGCGAGGGGTACAATTGCAACCACTAGCACAAGCAGGGCAAATAAAAAATTAATTATGTTGAAAATATCATGTGTTTTCCTCAAGATCTTAGCCTCTTTCTATTAATATTAGATGTCCGGAAAATAGAATAAGCGGGTTTAATCATTATGTTTTAATTAACACCGATCGGCTATTAACCAGCAGATTCTAAAAATTGTGTATTACACTCAGATTCAATTCCATTATTTATGCAACGAAAAATTCATTCCGTTAGCAGCTTATTTAACCATGTTCAATATCATTTTCATAACCTTTACTGCCCCGAAATGCCGGGGGAGAATTTCCTCCTTTCTTTAATTTGAAACATGTGTAATATTAGATTACACAAAATACTACATATGTAGTATTCAACTACACGTGTAATACTACACGTGTAATAAAAAAATGTCAATACTATTTTGTTGTCATCTGTCCTTTTTCATTAAGGTCAAAATATGCCCGAAAAACCCGCTGGCTGATGATATTAGCTGCATTGTGTGGCGAAGCATAACCATCACGGTAGGCATTTGGTACAATAACGGCAATGGCAATCTCGGGATCATTGAATGGAGCATAACCAGCAAAAGAAAGATTCCAAGTCTTCACCCCATTTTTATAGGATTCCGAGGTCCCGGTTTTACTTGCGGCATTGTAGGGTTCGTCTTTAAAATATCCTCTCGCTGTTGCTTTGGAACCATGGGTAACCAGCCAAAAACCTTGTTGAACCCGCTTTAGCATCTCCTCACTCATATCCACCTGATTCAGCACCATTGGTTCGATTTCATCGATCACGTTGCCCGGTTCATTTCCATTCTTATTGGGTTCACGAATCTCCTTCACCAATTGGGGCTTCATCCGGTATCCTCCATTGGCAATCGTTGTAATATACTGGGCAATTTGCATCGGTGTATAGGTATCTAATTGTCCGATGGTAATTTGAAAGTAGGTGCTTGTATTGGTCCCTTTAATTCCTGCCGTTTCATTATTAAATCCGTGCCATAGTTATGTACCAACAGCCAGATATCTTTCAAATCCCGATCGGTTACTTTATTAATTTCTCTATCAGTCATGACCAGAAAGGTATTTAACTTTTTGGCCAGTTCAAGCAATTCGCCCGGCTGCGGATTTTTCGGCGGTGTATAGACAATCGCCTTTTCCAGAATATTGTAGACAACCAACTAATGATTCGTATCATATATTTTTCCACACGGAACTGAATAGCTGACGGGCGTCACATCTGTCTTCTCTGCCTGAGCCGCATAGGCTTCCCCTTTGATAATTTGGATAACGCCAAGGCGGAGAATCAGGATAGAAAAGAACAGAGACCATGAAAAAGAGACCATTCAGTCTCCATCGGATTGAATTTTTTACTATATTTTCTTTCTCCCTTTTCTGCTTCAAAACGCATCAGCCCTTTCATATTGGGAAGTTTGTGTACAAGGTTAGCAAAATACCACATTTGTAGTATTTTGTCCAAAAAAAGTCCCAAAAAGTTGGGGTAATCCTTCTGGGGTTAATTATTAATATATCTTTTTATGATGCAGGATCTGCTTGGCAATCTCCGCTGCCTTGCTTCCTTGGGCCTGCCCATTCATATTTTGAATATTAATGGCAAAATAAAAACGATCATCACCTTTATCGAAAAAGCCAATAAACCAGCCATTTACATTCTTTCCATTAATCATGCCGGTTCCCGTTTTACCATACAACCGTCCATTCTTTTGGACATCGATTAACATTGCCTTTTTTACCGCTTTGATATTTTCCGCTTTAAAATCCCATTGATTTTCTTCTAATTGATATAATAATTGGACTTGTTCAATGGGTGATATTTTTAAGGAAGATTCCATCCAGTAACTATCCAAATTCCCTGAAAGATCCTCATTCCCGTATTTTATTTTGTGAAAATAATCTTGTAGCTGCCTTCTCCCTACCTCCCGATCGGTATTTTGGAAATACCAATTAACGGAACGGCTCAAGGCAGTCGCTAAATTTTGATTTTGATTCCATTCTGAATAGGGATAAATATTCCCGTCCCAAACCTGTTCATTGTTATTCGTGGAAATCACATTGGATTCCAATGCAAATAAGGCAGAATATATTTTATAGGTGCTATCAGGAGAAATCCTCTGTTCACTCATCTCTCGATTATAAATTTGATATTGGTTTTTTGAGGGATCATATAAAACAAAGCTTCCCTTGTAGCCCTTAAAATAGGAGCTTAGATCTTCATAGACCGCATTATTGCCGCTAAATCGATACAAATCATCTGGGCTGGCAATAACGTTAGTGATTGGAGCAAGCAATAGCACAACAATTCCTAACACAGCGCAGATGACCTTGCTTTTCCATTTCAATAAAAGAGAGTCGCTAGAGAAACTTGCAATGCACTGGATTCTTTGTGTGATTTGTTTTTTTGTACCACCTATACCTGGAGCAAAATGTTCAGAGGTACGATCGTATTTTTTATCCGCAAATCGAATGATGGTATGCCCATATTCGATATATCCGCTCTCATCCAAGAGATTTAAAACGGAAGCATCACAGGCTAATTCCCGATCGAATCGAATCCTTTTTAAGGCATACCAAACGAACGGGTTAAACCAATAAATAATACGACACAACCACATGAAGTAATTCACGAAAAGATCCTTGCTTTTATGATGGTACAGCTCGTGCAAAAACACGTACTTTAATTCATTTAACGAGAATGCTTCTCCCGTTTTGCTTGGTAAAAAAATATAGGGTTGAAAAATCCCCACTGTGATAGGCGAGGTAATAAGAGAGGTCTCCCGCAGCCTTATGTTTCTTTTCACCCCAACCAACTCTTTGCACGCTTCCAATAGTTCATTTAACTTTCGGTTATGAACAGCCGCAGCTGACTTTTTCATCTGATAGATTTGATAGTTTGAATAAACAGCAGCCACAACAAGAATAACCACTCCAATGACCCAAACCGTAAAAAATGTATGGTAGACGAAATCGGGCGTTGACTTGTTTACCGATACCGTGAAATCATGTAATAAATCGCTGTTTGGCGCCTGAGAGGCATCCACTCCATTAATTCTTTCATTCATCGATGGCGCGTCTCTATGAAAAAAAAGTAAGCTTTTAAAATAGCGTGTTCCTTCTCCAAGACGAAAATAATTCCAAGGTATAAAGGTAGCCAGGATTGGAATGCAAAGAAAATACCAAATGTGATAATGTGCTTTTACCGTCATTTGATTGTTTAATAGCATTTTGATTAACAGAATGATGAAAATAAGGAGGGATACCACGATTGTACTAATTAAAATCCGCAGCAACAGGGTATCCATTATTTTTCCCCTTTCTTGTCTCTCATGGATAATATTTTCTTTAATTCCGAAATATCTTCTTTCGATAACTTATCATTTTCAATAAAATTTAATATCATTGAATTTAACGTGCCGCCGAAAAACTGCTGCAGAAAGGATTTACTTTTTTGATCAACATATTCGTGATTTTCAACCAGTGAAGAATAAATAAACACCCGGCCATCTTTTCTTGCGTGCAAAGCCTTTTTTTTTACTAGGCGCGCCAGCATGGTGTGAATAGTATTTGGCTTCCAATCACTCTTATTCGATAATTTCTCCACTACCTCAGGAGTCGAAATCGGCTCAAAGTTCCATATAACCTTCATCACTTCATATTCTGCTTCTGATATTTGTGGAATATCTTTCATGATAGCCCTCCTACCTTTTACAAATGTAGTATTTATTATAGCAAGACGGTCCAAAAACATAAAGAAATAGTGGTGACTTTAGCCTATGGTAAATAATCCACTTTGCATGCTGATTTTGTTGCAAATTCCTCTTTGTTCTCTTTCAGTATTAATTGACATAAGATTCTCCCATACATTTTTCACTTAAAAATTCAACAGAGATTGCCCACGTCCTTCTTTCACTAAACTGCCACGTTTGTTGAA
>NZ_JAAOEO010000061.1 GCF_011393025.1 Neobacillus terrae
AGCGTCAGGACTCTTTCATTCTACCAAGAGGTTGTTTTTTTGTTCAAACTCCATTTTCCTTAATTACAGGAATGCTGTCCCTTTACTTCAATAAGATAAAAGCCTTGCTCCTTTGTTGAAGCAAAGCCCCTGATAGTTTAAGTACAATCTTTCACGGTCCAATATAATTACACTTTTCACAAAAATTTGTAAGGGCAAGCCATTTAAAAGCCTATGTTTAAACCTTCTGCGGCCCGCTATTGCATCTTTTGTATGGTTGCTCCTAGCCACGCATCCAAACACTTATGTTACAGATGAATTAAATATATCTCTAATCACTTTTTCTTAGAACCTTCAAACTGTTTTATTTAAGGACACACATTTTTATTGAGTACAAAGTTTTTTAGGTGTGTATCACTACTATATGGGTAAAATAACGTCAACTGTTGTCCCTTTATTAATAGTACTTTCAATTATCATTGTCCCTCTATTTTCTTGAACAATTTTTTGACTAATCATTAACCCTAATCCTGTTCCTTTTTCTTTTGTACTATAAAAGGGTTCTCCAATCTTTTTTATTCGTTCTTTAGATATACCACATCCCTGGTCAATAAATCGAAACATGATAAAATCTGAATTTTCCCGAAAAACATGTGCTTCGATAATTCCCCCATTCGGCATGGCCTCAACCGCATTTTGTAAAATATTCATAAAAACCTGTTTCATTTGATTTTCGTCACAGTAGACAGATGGCAAATCCGAATCAACCTCTGGTATGAATTCAACATTATTTAATAACGCTTGTGACTCAAATAAAATTAACACTTGTTCTAAAAGCACTTTTACATCTACTTCTTTCATTTTCGGTGTTTGGGGTTTGGCAAGGGTTAAAAATTCTCGTACAATGCTTTCAATCCTATTAACTTCTGGTAATATCAAGTCTGTATATAAAGGCTTATCCAATTCTTTTTGTAGTTGTAAAAATCCCCTTATCGAAGTAAGTGGATTCCTTATTTCGTGTGCCACTCCTGCGGCCAGTTGTCCAACTACGGAAAGTTTTTCAGATTTTCGCATGAGTTCTTCCGATTTTTTCCGTTGCGAAATATCACGACTCACAACGATAATGGATTGAACTATATCATTTTCATCCAATGCTGGAGTCGCATGTGCCTCCACATAAACCCAACCACCATTAGCATGTTTATAACGAAATTCCACACAAGAAACTGTCTTAGCGGAAACAAGGTGAGCGAATTGTTTTTCAATATCAGGAACGTCATCAGGGTGAATTTGCACCAAAAATGAATTTCCTTCATACAAATTTGGTGGGAATCCCAATACCATTTCGTGAGAAGGTGAGGCATATTTGACAATTCCTTTTGTATCCAATACTCTAATTAAATCTTGCATATTTTCAGCTATAAGACGATATTTCGCTTCGCTGTTGCGAAGTGCTTCCTCCGCCTGTTTTCTTGCTGTATTATCTCGGAAGATTCCTTGAATAGCTGGTTCTCCCTCATAACTAATTTTTATTGAAGTACCTTCTACATAAAAGTTTGTTCCGTCTTGCCGTACCATTTTGTATTCAAAAGGTTCAACAAGATTTTCTTCTCCTGCCTGTAAATGTTGTATCCGTTTGACAACTTCATTATGAGAATCGAGATGAAAAATATCTAAAATAGATTTTCCAAGAAGTTCTGTTGGTTGTTTAAATCCCAGAACTTTTACTCCTGCTCGGTTAATGTATTGAATGATTCCTTTGCTGTGTACCACAATCGGTTCTGGGGACAGATTCACCAATCTCTGGTAACTTTCTTTACTTTCCGCTAATGCCTGTTCTATATTTTTTCTTTGCGTTACATCACTAAACTCAACCAATATCGCACGATTGCCTTCATAGGGGATAGCTACTGCCCCAACCTCTATATCAATGACTTCTCTATCTTTCCGACACAGTTTCATTTCGGTAAATGGAAGTTCTTGTCCCACCTCGGCTTTTGATGTTCTCTGTTTGGAAAGTTGATAAAATTCAGGATGTAGGTAACTATAAATGGACTTTCCTACCAAATCTTTTTCCATTGAAATTTTCAAAGCAGATGGGTTGGAATAAAGAATTCTTCCATCTCGATGAATGACAATACCTTTAGGAGAATATTCTACTACTTTTTGATAGCGTTCTTCACTTTCTTTTCGTTCAGTAATGTCCACACAGGAACCAATGACCTCTACGACTTGCCCTCCTCTGCGAATAGGTCGTAAAGAAGCAAGATACCAAATGCCATTTAGATTTCCTTCGTAGGAGACATACTCCTCCCCTTCCCACGCTCTTCTATAAAAATGAAGTTTGATTTCAGCATCCTTATTTTCAAGAAAATCATATACTTCCCGCCCAATAATCTTTTCAGGTGTTAGCCCCATTCGATAAAGCAGTTCACCATCACTTAAAGTATGAATGAATTTCCCATTCCGCTTTGTATATTTAAATATCATTCCTTGTTGCAATCTTATGGTATCTTGTAATTCTTGACGGGTATTTTCTAATTCTTCCTCTAACCATTTTCGATTACTAACTTTTTGAGGAAGTCCCTCCTTTCGAACAATTTGTTCTACTTCATAAAATTTTTCAACAAATTCATTAGGAGGTAAAGGTTTACTAAAAAAATACCCCTGCCCTTTATTACAAAGATTTTGTTGAAGAAAAATCAACTGTTCTTTCGTTTCTACTCCTTCAGCGATGACTTCCAGCTTTAATTGGTGAGCCATTGCAATAATTGTTTTAACAATCGTGGCATCCTTTTCATCTTTGGTACAATTCCGAACAAAACTTTGGTCTATCTTGATAAAATCAATAGGAAATTCCTTTAAATAATAAAGGGAGCTATACCCTGTTCCAAAATCATCTAAACTAATTCGTACACCCAAACGCTTCAAGTCCCATAAAATAGGAAGAACCTTTTGAACATCCATCATCATACTCTCGGTAATTTCCAGTTCTAAATAATCAGGAGAAAGTTCATGATCTTCTAAAATCTGTTCTATCATCTCTACTAAATTAGGTTGATACAACTGACGAGCAGACAAATTAACTGCTATATATATAGGAGGGAGTCCTAATTCTTGCCATACTTTGTATTGCTTACAAGCAGTTCGTAACACCCATTCCCCAATAGGTAAAATCATTCCTGTTTCCTCTGCAATAGGGATGAATTCATTTGGTGAGATAATCCCTTTCTCTTTATTTTCCCAACGAATCAATCCTTCTACCCCTTGTATCTT
The DNA here is from genome assembly GCF_011393025.1 of Neobacillus terrae. Taxonomy (GTDB): domain Bacteria; phylum Bacillota; class Bacilli; order Bacillales; family Cytobacillaceae; genus Neobacillus_A; species Neobacillus_A terrae. Next base: position 3,256 of record NZ_JAAOEO010000061.1, read on the forward strand.
CCCTGTCTTCAAATCAATTTTGGGTTGATAATAAAGTTGGAATTCTTCTCTTTCCAAAGCTGTTTCAAGAGTATCTTTCAAATTTAAACCTGCATAGATCCATTTCAATTTCCATTTACACTCCCATTCTCAGACCTTATATCAATAATTTTTTTAGTCGTATTTCCTCGGCTATTCTTTCCAAAGAGGGAACATATTAAATTGTGAGTTCCGTTCTTTAGAAACATTTCACTATTTATATCGGCTGATTTAATTCAAGTAATAACTTAGAAAAACATTCTTTGCTTAATTACAAGTGAAAAGGTTTGATTATGGCACAAGGTAAACCCGTTTCGTAATTTCTCCTGTCCAAAATTCTGAGGGGTGTTCCTCCAAAATTTATTACAAGTTTAAAACAAACCAAGTGTTTTGCCGATAACTTTAGCAGGTCTACAAAAACATTATAGGGAGAGTTTCAGCGGGTTATAAAACGAGAAAATTGGTACGGTGGACATCATCAATATATTTATATTTTGCTACTAACCTGCCCGTTTGTTGAATTAAGAATTAAATAAAAAAGCGTCAATTCTTTCTGAATCAACGATAGTACTCCTTACTTATCTGTTTTCCAACTGCCTTGAAGTTTCCTGATAAATATAATTTGACCAATATGATATGCGTTATGTGTAGTTGAATTCCCTAGAATCTGCCACCATTTTGCCTTTACCGAAAAACCTATAACATAACTTTCTATTTTCTCAGTGGATATTAGCCCATCCCACTTCAAAAGAACATCAAGCAACGTTTCCTTTAAGTCATTAAAGGTAGTATTTTCGGGTATTTTAAAGCTCTCTTTATTATCTTTAATTGAAGGGGAGGCATCTATGCTGCAATTAATGTACCTAGTCTGCCAGCTTTGATTCCAATATATTAAATGCTGCACGATCTCAGTTATACTGTGACAATTTTCATTTGGCTTCCACAATGCTTGTTCTTCTGTTAAATTCTCCACGGATTCTGAAAATGGTCTGTACCAACTCGCATCATTGGCATTCGCTAAGAACTGGTCAGATAGAATATCTTTTACTTCAGTCATTTAAACCACTCCTCAATTCCCGTATTCCAACTTAATACATTTCCGCTGCTTATCCTCCCCATTTATTTTCGTGTTAAATACTGCAAAATCCTTTTTCTTCTTAAACTCCCTCAGTTTAATACGATTTTCTAGCAAATACTCGCTTATTCGCAGGATTTCATAACCCTTTATAGAAAGGAA
>NZ_JAAOEO010000062.1 GCF_011393025.1 Neobacillus terrae
CGTAATAATAAAACCATATAAAAAATGGTCAACCAGAAATATCTGGCTGACCTTATAATACGAAAGGGGCAGGTTAGTTTAAGAATGGATGTTTGGATAGAATTTGCTAATAGTGCTGATCTACCCTTAAAATATATACAAAATTTAACCTGAAGAGGAAAGATAATGCCTAGCCTACTTGAAACTTACAATCGTCTTTAGAGCAAACCAAGGAACGCTAAATTTTCTCAAAGACCAGGAGCTGAAGCATTAAACATTATTTATCGTGGAATGAATTGTAGCCCAGACCTTTATTATAGGCCTCTGGAGTCTATGCCAATAGAAGTTGAACAATTGTAGATGAGAATTAAGGAATTAAATAGAAATTGGTGATGGGTTTTGATCCGGCTTCAGTTGGCCGGGTTTTTTTGTTATTCGACTACGTGGCAGGTTTCCACAAGGGGGGAATGCTACGGTTAGTATAGAATCATTTTCCTAACTGGATTCCAGAACAGGAGAGATCCTTTTTTTTTGTCCTTTTCTCAAAGTTGAAAGGCAAATACCCAAATTTGAATCCATTTATAGAAAGGAGGGGAGGTTGAATATCCAATATATTCACCGGAATGCGGTAAAGCGAATGAATTTCACGAAGAGGTCATCCTAGATAAATAAAATGTAGTTAGGCATATAGAGATGATTCCTTCCAAGAACCGCTGACATATTAGAAACAATGAGGGGGTGGGTTAACAATAACCTTTTATAAAATCTGTTTAGATTTTCTTTTGTGTGGAATATAACTACTAATAAATCAACCACCATTTATTCACAACAGGGCCGAAAGGAGAAAATTCATATGAATAAATCTACTATGATCCCAGGAGCGAATAATATAGATTGTCTGTTAGATGATTATAATGAAGCTAAAAAACTTTATGAACAAACTAAAGAAGAAAAATATAAGCATAGAATGGTTCAATTGATTGATTATATGAAAGCTGCTACCACGCCAATTTCTTTGGTAACAGGAACGTAAGTACCTAGGAGAATTTTTAACTGAAAGGGCAAGTAAATTTAGTATTTTAGTAAGATGAAAAAAGCCACTAATGAAGTGGACTTTATCTTTTTCTTTTTGAACTAACGGGTTGCAAGAATTATAAAGCAACATTGATGGTGAATTGCTTCTTCATTAGAAAAAATCCAAGGGCGGATTTTTTGTTATCTGATTCCGAACAGTTCAACAGATTGTGATGTAATGTACTTAAATTTTAGAGTCCGTTGATCCAGGAGGATTAACGGTCTTTTTTGTTGAATTCCTTAATGAACAAACGGGCAGTTTAGTTTAAGAAGGTTAATTGATAATTGGATAAATATGTTATTATAGAGGTAATAGGAGGGGGATATACACTGAAATTTTTTATAAACTTTTTACCTTTGATTTTGGTGATTTTAGGGGTTCTAAATTATATGTATCTTGCTAAAGGTATTGTTTCAACTGTTGTAATCTTATCCCTTGGTGTTATAATTGCTACTTTTAATCTGATTAAAAAGAAATACACAATTGCTTTTTTAAGTATTGCGATTGTAATAGGGCTGGTAGGTTTATTTTCATATCTTGTTAATTCAGGTATATAAAATTTATTTAAAAAATAATAAGGGGCTTTACTTGAAGTAAAGTCTTTTTTGTTGTTCCACTAACGGGGCAGGATGGTTTTTAATAAACACTGGAAATATTTGTACAAAAAAACAACTCCTATGTTACAATTAGTGTAAATTTACACATCTAAATTTTATAACATTGGAGGGGTTAACTTTGAAAAGGTTAGGGAGTGGTATCCTAACAGTTATTTTATACTGTTTTCCATTTGTATATTTTTCTATGTACCAAGACTTTGTAAACCGTTCAATGTTTGGCTATTTGATAATGATTGTAGCAACTTCTCTTCTTGCATTCTTTGTGAAATATTTTTGCAATTCCATTCCCTTAATTATTGGCAATATTTTATCTACAATTATTTCATTTTACTTTATCGATAGGATGGAAGATTCGAAGGGGATAGGCTGGGATGGTGGTTATTTTAAGCCTTTTTCACCTTCTCAACTATTAGTTGTTGTAAGTTTCTTGAATTTTATTCCTCAGTACATAGCAATGACCTTAGCGAATAAAGTTCGTAAATGTTAAAGAATAATTATGAAAGAAAAAATACCCTGGGTTAATTACGTTCCTTTAATAGTTTGTGAATTGATACACTTAAACTATCGGGTGCTTTACTATAAAAAAGATCTATTGCTTAATAGGCAATAGATCAAAAGGTATAGGGTTGAAAGGGGATTTCAACCTTTGTGCGTAACACATCCCTTTTACCCACCGTAATAAAAAATTATCTATATTAGTTAGAAATTAACGAAAAGTTTACAAATACCTTAGATAAAAAGCACAATGAATCTTAGGGATTTTATTGTTCAACAAACGGGGCAAGATTTTAAGAACGGAGCTGTCATAGAAACAGCTTTTTCAAGTTGAAAAGGTTGTCTTAAGCAGTTATATAGGTTATAGAATCTTTTTAACAAAGGAAAATATTGTGTTAGGTTTGGTGGCAGCCCTTATAGTAGGAGTATTGGTTCCTATTTTATTTCATTTCAGTGAGCTTTTTTTATGTTCGTTATTAGGAGTATTTTGCTATTTCCTTTTTGTAACCTTATATAAGAAAGATATTTTTTAAATTAAAATTGTATTGAGACTGTCTTAAAGACAGCTTTTCTTATTGCACTAAAGGGCAGGTTTGTTAAAGAAGGAATATAAATGAAATTGGTAGAATAAGTAAATTTGATATAAATCTTAACGTCTAAATATTAATAAAAGGAGAATGTCTATGGGAACTAACGAAGTAAAAAGTTTAAACTAAAATAAGCGCGGGGGTTAAAAAATATGAAACAATTGGGGACGCTATACTTTTTCTGTGGAAAAATGGGAGCTGGAAAATCAACTAAATCAAAACAATTGGCGATAGATAAACATGCGGTACTGTTGTCTGAGGATGAATGGCTTTCATCTCTTTACCCCAATCAGATTGCATCATTTGAAGACTATCTAAAATTCTCAGCGCAGCTCAAGCCGTTGGTCAAAAAGCATGTCCAAAACATATTAAGTGTCGGTACAGATGTAGTGATGGATTTTCCAGCTAACACTCAAAAACTGCGAAAGTGGTTTTTGGATATGGCGTCAGAGGTCAATGCAAGCCATCAACTAATTTTCCTTAATCTAAATAACGAGCAATGCTTACGTCAAATTGCACAAAGGCGTAACGAACAACCCGAAAGAGCAGCTTTTGACACGGAAGCGGTGTTTATTCATGTTACTAAATTTTTTGAAGCACCAGAGGCATCCGAGGGTTTAAATATTTTAGAGTTTAGCGGAAAAGAATAACAAGGAGTTCAATGATTCGTGTGTATAGAGTACCTTTTGTTCTGGGAGGTGCTCTATATGATATAAAATGAAATGTGAGTAAGAAAAGTTTCAATGTATATATGTTAAAATCGATGTAACTTTGTGAAGTGGTACACTTAAACTACCATGAAAATTAACTTCTATTAAAAGGAAAAAAGGCAATACTAAAATAAGACGCAGCTCATTCGTT
>NZ_JAAOEO010000063.1 GCF_011393025.1 Neobacillus terrae
GTCTTACTCATATCTTACTGAGGAGCTCTATTTTTTTCAAAGATGAAAAATAACGCTCTACAGGAATGCTAACCTGCTTCTTTAGTTGAAAAAGAAAAAGACCGCCGCAACGACGATCATCTTGTACTCAGCACCCCTATATTTAATGAAGAACCTACTTTATTTTAAATTTTATCCACTCACTCTCTGGTATAACTCTATTGTAATAATCAATTGGTTTAACTTTATTTCCTTTGATTTTAAAAGTAATTATTTCCTCCGTATACGGTGGGTTATGAGGACCCTGAAAAGTTACCACTTGTACCTTTACGTAAAATACACCCTTATGTTCTCGGTCTTTTTTTATTTCTAATACTTTTTCTTTTCCTCTGAACCAATCTGTTCCTACCACTGAAAGAATTGGTGCCTGTAATAACTGAATTAATTCCTTTTCTTGAGGAATATTCGTTGCTTTTGAATAATCGGGAGTCAACAATAACATAAAAATCAAGATAATAAAGAATATAAATTTCTTTCTCATAATAAACACCTCAGATTTACTTTGCCCTCTCTGAGGTTCATTTAATTATTATCCTTGTTCAACTAAACTGCCACGTTTGTTCAATAAGGCTTCTACAAAAAAGGGCGGCTATCCTTCTTGGATAATCGCAGCCGTATGTCGATGTACAGTTCCTAAAAAGTATATTTTTCTTTCTTTTCTATAAAGTCTTCTTCACTTATTTCATTCTTGTCGGTAACCAAGAGAGATTGGAATGCTTCAAACAGTTCTTGTATTTTTTCCTGTTGATTAATCATAGCTAAACTTTTTTGGTACTCATTTTCATCTTTATATCTTGTTATTTCTATCCATTTCGTGGCATCAACCTTGCTATTTAGATACAATGTATGAAAATCTATATATCTCCCGTAAATTTTTGATGCTTTTTCTTGAATAGCTAAATATTCGTCTGTTTTGTCTTTTTGAATATGGTACTGATAAACTTTAACAAACATCGTTTTCCCCCAAATCAAAAACATCCTTATTTAACAAAACTGCCCCGTTTGTTCAATAAGGAATTCAACAATAAGGTGCCTCAATCCTTATTGGAACAAAGCACATCTAGATAACTTATTAACCTTCAACCATTTTTAAATATGGTATCTCTTTTCCTTCGACAATTGCGATGTACGCTGGGGTATCTGTTTCGAATATTTTTGTTCCAATTGGCAATTTATTCGCCGTGCCATTTTTAAATTTAGATTCGTTATTTGTTTGATTTGTTATTTTACCGAATTGCTCACCTAATTCATATTTCAATTCTGTTACCCATTCCACATCTTCTGCATTTGAAAACACATAACCATCAAGTAGAAAAATATCTGCATTATTGTACTTTAGATAATCTTTTGGGGTTGGATTACTGATAGAAGGACTACTTAAATAGTCCTTATTACAACCAACTAAAAATATAAACAAGATACCAATTGGAAGTAGAATCTTTGAAAAATTCATTCTGAGACCCCCTTATAAAATACAGACGAAATAACTTTAAAATAGTTCCATTTAAGCAGTTCCTTATTACACATTACTGCCACGATAGTTCAAGTAAAAGCAAACGTCACTCACTGTACATCTTTAACGCACTGTTTAATGACGTTTGCTTTCACAAAATGACTGTATGAATATGTGTAGTACAGTCTCGCGGTTTATTTGTACTGTGAAATAAATATGTTTTTTTTTCATTTTTTTAGGAAAACTAATCAAAAATTGATTTAATACAACAGGAGGCAGCAATATTGAAAAAATTAATAACCTCATTATTTATTTTTTGCTTTATAGCCACTGGAATTGTTTCAAATGCAACAGCAGAGGTAGACGAACTATTTAAAACTCCTATTATAAAGCAATCTAATCAATGGAAAATCGAAATAAAAAAGGGTTCAGATATGGCAAAGACTAAAAATAATGCTGAACGGTATAATGTAGTTATCACAAATATTGGTAAAAATCTTGAAGATGTTGAATTCAACACTTACAGAAATGAACCAAATACTGAAACAAAATACGGATTAAGTGTTTCTGACTTTGAATATAAGGAATTTAAACAGGGACAAACCTTCGAATTTCCGAATTTTCCTATATTGAGTAAATCCAGTGAACTTCAATTTGAAATAAGTTGGCACGAAAAGCCGCACAGTAAAGAAATTAAGGGCAGAAAATATAAGGAAACCTTTACTTTTACTAAATGAAAGATGTGAATCTTGGGCACTTTTTAATGCCTTTTTTTAACGCACAGTTTGTGTCAATTGCGATTTAAAAAAGCCACCAAATTGGGAGCCTTTTTAATCAACTAACGCCCCCGTTAGTTTGAGTACATTTAATCACAAACTTTGTTTAGATGGCGAATTTAATTTCTTTTAAAACAAGTTTCGTATTGTCGTTTCATTACCCAACTATCACAGGCTGCTCCCGACTCATCATATATTTCTTCCCCTATGGTTAACTCTATATTTCTATCTTCACTTGGAATACCAGGAGCTTCATTAGTAATATAGATAGTGTCATCGCCAATCCACTTCATAGAAAAATTACTTTTACCTGGAGCATAATAAATAGTTCGAACCTTATCAGTATCAATATTTGTAATTTCAATCCATACATCTACTCCGCCTGCGGCTCCGCCATACGTTTTATAATATGAGTTCGCTTTATACTTACCATTAGGTGATTGCACAGGACCTACAAAAAATTCACCTTTATTAAATTCAAATGTATAGGCAAATTTTTGATATACGAACAGACAAATCATACTAAATAAGAGAAGCAAAAGTATTTTATATCTCAGTCTAATGCTCCGCAACCTACCTATCCCTCAATTCCTCTATTTTCATTTTATTTAACTATCCTCCCTCAATGAAGAAAGGAAAATCTCCCGTTTTCTCCTGTTTTCTTAGATTTTCATAGTAGTTTACCTT
>NZ_JAAOEO010000064.1 GCF_011393025.1 Neobacillus terrae
TTGCAAAAATGGCAGAACCTACTGGCGCTTTAAAATCAGGTCCTGCTCCTACAGGCAATCAGGCCAAAAGTAAAACAGCTCCAGCTCAAGGAATGGATGCAAAAAGTTTAATGACTGAATTTGCAAAAATAGCAGAACCTAATGGCGCTTTAAAATCAGGTCCTACTCCTACAGGCAATCAGGCCAAAAGTAAAACAGCTCCAGCCCAAGGAATGGATGCAAAAAGTTTAATGACTGAATTTGCAAAAATAGCAGAACCAAATGGCGCTTTAAAATCAGGTCCTGCTCATACCAACGGTCATCAGGCCACAAACACAGCTTCTGCCCATACCAACGGACAGGGAAAAGGTACACCTACTGATGCTGAGGAAGCAATCATCAGCCAAATAGAGAATGCTATTGAGCAAAAGGGCGGTAACGTAGAGCTCGATCAAATCCTGCCGAATAATCCGCTCTAAATTTTATATTAAAATAATGAAAATGGCTGGCGTAATTCGCCAGCCATCTTTTATTAAAGGCCAAGTCTTTCAAAAATTGTATCAACATGCTGCAGATGATATTTATAATCAAAACAGTCTGCGAGTTCCTCTATAGATAAAAGAGAAGTTATTTTTTCATCGTCTTCAAGAAGCTGGCGGAAAGGAACTTGTTTTTCCCAGGCCTCCATTGCTTTTGGCTGTACCAAATCGTAGGCTTCCTCACGCACAAGTCCTTTGTCAATTAAAGCCAAAAGAACACGCTGTGAATAAATAAGGCCAAGAGTGCGACCCATGTTTCGCTTCATGTTTTCCGGGAACACAGTTAGATTTTTAACGATGTTTCCAAAGCGATTTAACATATAGTTAACTGCAATGGTCGCGTCGGGAAGGATAATCCTTTCTGCTGAAGAATGGGAAATATCCCTTTCATGCCATAATGGAACATTATCATAGGCAGTCTGCATATAACCGCGGACAACCCTTGCTAGTCCTGCCATGTTTTCAGAACCAATTGGATTTCGTTTGTGGGGCATGGCTGAAGATCCTTTTTGACCCTTTGCAAAAAATTCTTCTACTTCCCTTGTTTCACTCTTCTGCAGTCCGCGTATTTCCACCGCAAATTTTTCGATTGACGTCCCAATCAGCGCTAGTGTCGCCATATAATGGGCATGCCGATCCCTCTGAAGCGTTTGTGTGGAGATTGGAGCCGCCTTTAACCCTAGCTTTTCGCAAACATAAGACTCCACAAATGGATCAATATTTGCATATGTACCAACAGCACCTGAGATTTTTCCATACTCAATTCCTTCTGTTGCATCTCTGAAACGCTGTAAATTACGTTTCATTTCTTCATGCCAGAGAGCAAGCTTTAACCCGAAGGTAGTAGGCTCAGCGTGAACCCCGTGCGTACGCCCCATCATAACCGTATATTTGTGTTCCTGAGCCTTTTGACCAAGTATGTCAATGAATCGTTTGATATCCTTTTCAATTATGGTATTTGCCTGTTTCAAAAGATACGATAGTGCGGTATCTACGACATCTGTAGAGGTTAGTCCATAATGGACCCATTTCCGTTCTTCACCAAGCGTTTCAGAAACAGCACGGGTAAAAGCCACAACATCATGCCTTGTTTCTTCTTCTATTTCCTTAATGCGATCAATATTAAATCCCGCATTTTTCCGGATGGCTGCTACATCCTCTTTAGGAATATCTCCTAGTTCAGCCCATGCTTCACATGCTAGAATCTCTACTTCAAGCCATGCCTTAAACCGGTTTTCTTCTGTCCAAATTGCTCCCATCTCGGGGCGTGTATAACGCTCGATCATCTCTTATCAGCCCTTTCTTTTGTTTCTATTTTTCCCTAAGGAAACTTAATTTACATATAACCCACTTAAGTAAAAAGCCCAGACAGACACTTTGCTAAAAAGGTCTATTTGGGCTTATGTCTATTCCATCATAGCAAGGTTTTTTTGCCTATGTCAACCAATTGGCGAACATTATAGTTAAAATAAGTGAAAATGTTCGGTTTAATCTTCAGGTATCGCTTCAAAAACAATTTTTCGGCCGATTGGTTCGTAAACCGTTTCATTTCCTTTTTTGATCTCCTGAAAAACCGGCTTCTCCGTGCGCTTTACCGGAACATACCCTTCTTTACGTATTCGATCCAGGCAATCCCCAATAGTCTCATTCTCCAGTACTTCAAAAGTCATTTTCTTTCCCATAAATAAATCTCCCTTTCCCTCAGGTGCTCCTATTAACTATTATGGCTAATTTACATGTTTTGATTAATTTGGGCTTACCGTGTCCCATTTATGATAATAAACCTTATGCAGATACTCAATACCCGAAGCAGACGAGATTTATAGCAGCAGAAGAATAAGCAGGGAGCCGATTTAATGGTTATCAAGTAAGAGCTCTTGTGTCATTCTGCATAAATTAAAGAGATTTCTACCTTTCATGTAAACTTCTTTGCCACAAATTATATTAAAGACTTGCCCGTGGGGCCTACAAGGCTTTTTTTAAAGAGGGGGAATCTGCTCTCTTTCCACGGACGAACCGGTAAAAGCCTACTCGTTCATGCATTACTGTGGGGTCTCGCCAGCCCGCTTTTCCGCCGGACAGTGAACTTGCGCCTCGAATAAACACTGCGGAAGGAAATTCGAATGCATTTTCGAGGAGTGCCGCAAATTCCCTTCCTTCATAATTAATAGAGCGTTCTATTTAAAGGAGATCTCTTGTCTATTTCTTGGCTTCTACAATTTTCAACCGATGTTCTACAATTTTTAATTAAACTTCTACACTTTTAGCTAAAACTTCTACATATTTTAGGCAAGTTTCTACATTTATCACAATTTCCCGTATTCCATGCCGACGTAGTTATCTTTAACCACAAAAAAAAGACAACCCATACAGGTTGTCTTTCGTTTGCCTGGCAACGTCCTACTCTCACAGGGACGCATGTCCCAACT
>NZ_JAAOEO010000065.1 GCF_011393025.1 Neobacillus terrae
CTTAATACAGATAGGTAAGGGTTTGAAGTTATCGCTCCCTTTTCCCCCTGTTCACACCGTACATGCGACTTTCACCGCATACGGCGTTCCAACTAATCCGATTTATTCGTTCTATGTATTAAGTAGACGAGTGCTGTTTTTCCAAAGTTAGATTATTTCATTTTGACATCTTAACCGTAGCTTATTAACTTTTTCTTTCTGCTTACTAGTAAGCTTTAAAAATTGTAAAAGAGTTTCTATTTTGACTTTATCTTTTAGATGAATTAATTGATGAATTGCTTTATGAACAATAATCAGATTTGAATAGCTATCATCTTTTGAAAGATAATAAGGGTTTATGTGATGACAATGCCATTCATGTATCCCTAACTCTTCTCCTAATATGGAACATTTACCATACTGGGCGATAAATTTACTGATTCGATTGTCGTTATATTCAATGGATCTGTTTGGAATATAGTTTCTCATGATGTAAGAAAGCGTATTTTTATCAATAGCCTTTAGGCTATTATGAATTTTTGCTCTACCTTCGGCAGTAAAGTTACATATTACTTGGGAGAATCCAAGTATCTTTTTCCACCGTTGTGCGTGGATGGGGACAAAAACCATTTTTTGTATCATATACAGTTTTGCCTTATATCCCTTGTACCTTTTCTGTAAGGTTTTAGTCATCTCATGGAAACTTGCCTCGGTTCTAATGTTCCTTAATTGATTATATAACGTTCTGCGTAGATGAGCGTTTAACTCATTCAGATTGATAGTGATGTTAGTAGCGGCTGAGTAATAGTTTTGGATTCCCATGACGACAGTATTGAAATTCCAAACTGTCTGAATGCAAGGCTTTTTCTTGACTACTTTTATAGTGTCCTTAATCTTTTGGAAGGCGTTTGCTTTAGCTTTCTTTGACATATCAGACCTTGCTACATAACCAAATCTTGTCTTTCCTTTTCTTATGGCTTTTATTGAAAAACCAAGAAACTCGGAAGAGTTTTTCTTTAGATTAATAACTTTCGATTTTTCTTCACTTGTTTCCAAATGAAGTCTTTTTCTCAAGAAATCTTTCAATGCGTAATTCAATTTTATTGCGTGTGACCTAGTTCGGCAAATTACCTTAAAATCGTCCGCATAACGGACGATGAAACACTCTTTCAAAAATGTTTTCTTTAAATGCTGATACTTACTACCATTGGTGGAGTAAGTATATCTGCTTTCAAATGTTTCCCATTGGTCACTAATCCACCAATCCAATTCGTTTAATACAATGTTGGATAGTAAAGGTGACAAAATACCTCCTTGCGGAGTACCTTTTGTAGGGATACCTTCACCTTCAATCTCTGCTTTTAATAGCCTAGAAATAATTGAAAGTAGTGATTTGTCCCTTATGCCTAGTGACCACATTTGTTTTAAAAGCTTACTATGATTAACATTATCAAAGAAACCTTTAATATCAACATCAACACAATGATGGAGTCCAGATTGATTGATAAGAAATTCAAATCTGGCTTTGGCATGATGAGTGCTCCGATTTGGTCTAAATCCATAGCTATGTTTATGAAATTTTGCTTCACATATTGGCTCTAAAATTTGAAATATGCATTGTTGAAAAATTCTATCCCAAATCGTTGGAATTCCAAGAGGTCTAGTTTTACCTTTTCCTTTTGGAATGAAAACACGCCTTACTGTTTGCGGTTTGTACCTTTTGAACATGGCTTGAACCCTTGCTATTACATCTTCCACTGTTAAATCTAGAATATCGTTAATTGTTAATTTATCTGTTCCCGCAGTTTTGCTACCTGAGTTTCTTTTGATGTTTCGGTAAGCAAGTCGTATATTACCCTTAGAACTCATTAATTCTGTTAAGTCATAGAAGTGATGACCACCGACACTTTGAGCATATAGTGTGTCAAAACAATCTTGCATACTATAATACTCACTGTGTCTCAGTTTCTTCCGTTTCAATAAGTTGGTGACTCCTTTCGGAGTTAAACCTCTTTTAGTCTCACAAGAACCTTATTAACCGATAAAGAACTGCCTTAATTGGTTGAATAAATCTTAATTAGTCTAGTGGCTATCCCTCCATGTGGATTAGACATTTCATTGGTACTGTGCCACCACTTTCACTGATACAAAGGTAAGTTATACAATAGCTAGTTTCATTATTGATTTCCTTGCCAACGTTTCATTGGAAGTAAGTCCTCCACGTTATCAGCTTACAATGTTGAATTATATCTATTATAGAATGAACTTAGGTGCTTCCTTTAAGCCTGTTAGCATTCATACGCCTGTAACGTATCATGGATTTTCATATTAGTTATTCTTACTCACCCACAACTAACCTCACAATTTGGTGATATACACATTTCTATGTATCGCAGTTATAGACCCTTGCATTCAGAAGTTCGTCAGCTTAACCATTACTTTTTGGTTTATTCGCATTCTCACCATATTCATTCAACTCAAGCATCATGAATTACACCACTCCATCGAGTAGGCTTTCGTCAGCCGAACTGGTACGGTAATTTCTCACGCCTTTTCACCGAGCTTATAACACTATTATTCTTACTAAGTCCAGTGCTATTCGACTAAGAGAGAACCCTTCGGGGTGTTCCCCCGTCATTTGATTCTTCGATATAATCCTTCAGTTCCGAAAGGAACTGTCTAGCCTTTACCAGAGAAATGTAACCATCCTCCATTTAAGCTAGAAACATTTCGCACAGCTAACCTGCCCCGTTAGT
>NZ_JAAOEO010000066.1 GCF_011393025.1 Neobacillus terrae
TCAGAGGTAGGGATAAATGGAAACAAAACTACTAAGGATAGCAGAATTAGCAAAATCTCAATTTAAGAGATTAGCTATATTTTGTGAATGGTAACTAGGAGGAGCCGTGTGCATTAATAGTGCAAGCACGGTTCTGTGAGGGGGGGAGAGTACAATCTATGGCAAGGTAGAAAGGCTCCCTTCTACTCGACTAGTTGAGGATGAATCAGTTTAGTTTTTGATTAAATCAAGGTAAAATTAGGTAAAAATCAGTAGGTGGTGTGAAAAGGCTTGGAACCAAAATGGCTTGATTGGGCAAAACAACTGCAATCAATTGCACAGGCAGGATTAACTTATTCTAAAGATATTTATGACTTGGAAAGATTTGAGTTATTGAGAAATATGAGCGTTGAAATATTGTCACAATATACAGATATGGATAAGGCAGTTATAAGGGATTTGTTTGCCAATGAAACTGGTTATGCAACACCTAAAATTGATATTAGGGCTGTTGTATTTAGGGATAATAAAATATTAATGGTTAGAGAAAATACTGATGGTGATTGGTCGTTACCAGGCGGTTGGGGTGACATAGGTTTAACTCCAAGTGAAGTTGCAATCAAAGAGGTTAAAGAAGAATCTGGGTTTGACGTTAAAGCCATAAAATTGATTGCTGTAATGGACAAGAAATGTCATCCACATCCACCTTCCGCATATCACGTTTACAAAATGTTTATCCAATGTGAAATCATTGGTGGGCAACCAAAAGAAGGTATTGAAACCAGTGCTGTTCAGTTTTTTACTGAAAACGAATTACCATCGTTATCGATAGCCAGAAATACGGAATCACAAATTAAATTGGCTTTTAAACATTTACGTAATCCAGATGAACCTGTCTATTTTGATTGATTTTAAAGCTCCCGTTCTTCAACTATCGGAATCAAGAGTTGAAGTTCAAGCTGCCAATCTGGGCAGCTTTTCTTATTAAACAAACGGGGCAGGTTTGTTTAAGAAGGATTAACCTCCAAGATTATCGAATTGATATAGGGGAAGGGGTGTAGAATATGAAGTTATTAATTGAAAATATGAATGAAGAAATAGCAAAAGATATACTTAGCTGGGAATATGATAAACCATATGATTTCTACAATAGTGAATTAACTGATGAGGATATGAAGGAAAGACTTGATGGTTCATACTTTGCACTTGTTAATGATAATAAAGAATTATTTGGATTTTTTTGCACTGGAGAGAATGCTCAAGTTCCTGTTGGGAAAAACATTGGTGTTTATTCAGATGACTCAATTGATATGGGACTAGGTATGAACCCTAATTTTGTGGGTAAAGGTAACGGTTTTGAATTTTGCTCTTTTATTCTTCGTTATATTGAAAAAAGCTATAAAGGTACTCCAATTCGACTAACTGTGGCAAAGTTCAATCAAAGAGCTATCCATCTATATGAAAAGCTTGGTTTTGTTAAGAAAGACGAATTTAGCACCGATTTTGCAAAATTTATGACAATGGTTAAAAAAGACGAATTATAGGTAGTTTAACAGCATTTCTTCTTCAACTCCCATGAAAATAAAAACTGAAAAAGAGCATGAAAAAATAGACCCAGAAAAACCAGTTTTTAAAAAAAGGCTGAGCCTCTTGGAGGATCGTATATAGATTGACTGGTAAATCGACTTGTGAAACCCTTCTACTTAAAATGAAATCAGGTAAAGCTGGCGCAACCACCAGAAAAAGGATTAATCTCCCATGAGTGCTACCCCTAGAGGGCGCGACAGTCGGTGGTACACCGTGGTCGTTGGAGTCAGACTAACGGATGGGCTCAAAAGCACCATAGTTCAAAGACCTTCTTCGCCAGCATTATAACAGTATAGACTGCCAGGACCATTTTCATTCTCTGTGGTGCAGCGCTGATTTTGCGCTGCATGGATGGCTAACGGGTGCTTATGTTCAATAACGGGATGGTTGCGTCGATTCCGTTTTCTTCTTGTGCTAACGGGCAGGTTACTTCAAGAAGGATTTTCTAAATAGAGTATAGAAATGAAAAAACAGGGAGTGGTTGTATGAACTATGAATATAAAGAGAAAGAAAAGAAAAATGGTCTATATGTTTCAATTAGGGATAAAGGTGAGAATTCATTATTAGAAGTAGAAAGAAAAGGGAAGCAGGTAGAAATAGTAACATATGTACGTAACGAGAAAACAACCAAATTTACCATACCAGTGGAACTGTTTGAAAAAATGTCCAAAGGAATGATTCAAGATTAACACAATGTGCTATTGCATTAACTGGTACTGTAGTTGGAGGACAAGGCTTCATTTAGGCAGCTTTTTTCTTATTGAACTAAAGGGGCAGCATTCCTGTAATTAAGGAAAATGGAGTTTGAACAAAAAAACAACCTCTTGGTAGAATAAAAGTGTCCTGACGCTGGCCAGCAAAAAGGACAAATCTCTCAAAATACCAGGAGGCTTTAAAATGAATTATAACCAGAATAA
>NZ_JAAOEO010000067.1 GCF_011393025.1 Neobacillus terrae
CGGTGAAAGTCGCATGTACGGTGTGAACAGGGGGAAAAGGGAGCGATAACTTCAAACCCTTACCTATCTGTATTAAGAGGGTTTTCTTATATTGTTAAGGAATTAATAGATAATGTTCTTTTTAGTCGGGGTGAAAAATCAAATGCTACCAATGCTAATCGATGAAATTCCAATTGAAATAAAAGAATTCGTTAATAACATTAATTCTATTAGATTTCCAAGACAAGGTTATACCTCAACCGTAGGGATAATTCAAAGTAATCGAGGTACTTATGTAATAAAACGGACAAAGGGAGAGTTGTTTTGTTCGGGATTAAATAAAGAAATATTTGTACTAAACTGTCTGGCTAAAGAAACGAAACTACCTATACCAAAAGTAATGCAATTTGTTCAACAGATAGACAAAAAACAATGTTGGGCTGTCTTTGAGTTCTTTGAAGGGGAAACTCTTAGAACTGCTTTATGGAATGAGAAAAATAATGAAAAACGCTGGGAATTAATATTTAAATTTGGAAAAATCCTATCACAAATTCACTCAACCCCTTGTCCTACTGAACTAATCCACGAACAACATTGGCTAGACCAAATGTTAATACAGGCAGAATATAACTTGAAAAATCAAAAGGTAGATGGAAATGAGGAGTTATTAGAAAAAATTAAAATTAATAAACCCAATGACTGTAAACAGTCACTAATTCACGGAGATTACACGATTGATAATGTATTAGTTTACAACGGAGAAATTACTTGCGTAATTGATTGGGGGACTGGAGCCTATGGGGACCCAAGATATGATGTATCATTAGCTATT
This sequence comes from Neobacillus terrae, assembly GCF_011393025.1. Lineage (GTDB taxonomy): Bacteria > Bacillota > Bacilli > Bacillales > Cytobacillaceae > Neobacillus_A > Neobacillus_A terrae. The sequence continues at coordinate 812 of NZ_JAAOEO010000067.1, forward strand.
CGACCTAAACCTAATGCATTTGAAAATAAATTAGATAAACAAATTTTCTTTGAAGGGTACAGAGGAAATATTGATGATAAGGTTTATGATTATTTTGTAAGTGGGTTATATGAGTTCTTTTAGTATCTTCGTTCTTCAATAACGGGGGCTTATGTTAAAAATGGGATGGCAGCGGCTATCCCGTTTTCTTATTATGCTAACGGGCAGTTTAGCACAATAAGCATTTAGACTATTTGAACATTGAAAAGCGAATTAAAGTAATAGTTCAACAAGAATGCTTGATTTTTGACCCGTTTTTTGTTGACTCGATAATAAAAGCAATGTAATAACTAAAAAAAGTTCAGTTTGAATCGGATGGAAAGGTGTGAAAAAATGGATAAAAAAATAGACCATATAGGAATCGCTGTACGTAATTTGGACGCCAGCATTAATTTTTATATAAATGTGTTAGGAGGGGAGTTGCTAGAACGTTATAAAAGCGAGGATAAAGGTGTTGAAAGTGAAATCGCTGTTATAGAAATCAATGAAGATAGAATTGAGTTACTGTCTCCAACAAATAATGTCACATCACCCATTGCACGGTTTATTCAACAAAAGGGTAAAGGTGTGCATCATATTGCTTATCGGGTTGACAATCTTGAGATTGCTTTAGAAGAACTTAACAAAAAAGGTATTCGTACATTAGAAGGTACATTAAGAATAAACAAACACGGGAGAAGATTAATTTATCTAAACCCAGCTGATACAGAAGGAACAATTATTGAGTATTGTGATTATCCTAACAAAAGTTGATTTCTTAATGAGTGAATAAAACTCTAAAAATGATAAAGTTCATAGTTAATTCATTCTATTTGTTTATTATAAGTGGGGTTGTATCAACAGCTCCTTTTCTTTTGTGCTAAAGGGGCAGGTTGGCGGAAGAGTCCAGAAAGCTCTTTGTTCAAGAATTGGGACATTTAACGGAATATGCGAGGGGAATACGAATGGAATACTTCAAATATCTAAGACAGTATGTGGGTCATAGACCAATTATTTTACCTGGATCAGTTGTTATCATTGTAAATCAGCAAAATGAGATATTATTGCAAGAGAGGCACAATGGAAATTGGGGATTACAAGGTGCTTAATGGATTTAGGAGAAAGTTTTGAAGAGGTGGCAAAAAGAGAGGTTTTTGAAGAAACAGGGTTAATAGTTGAAAACCTAAAGTTACTTAATGTACACTCTGGTTCAAATTATTACTTAAAAGTACCTAATGGGGATGAATTATATTCGGCAACAGCCGTTTATTACACCAAAGATTTTAGTGGTGATATGAAGATTGATTATAGTGAGTCGAAAGATATGAGGTATTTCCCAACGGATAATTTGCCAAATGGACTAAATGGTAATGATAAAGGCTTTATAGAGGAATATGTAAAGATAAATAAATGAGGGATATTTTTAAACCGCAGAGCCTCCTTAACGGAGCACGATTTTGGACTAAATGTCACTAATCTTATTCAACTAACGGGGCAGGTTAGCATTCCTGTAGAGCGTTATTTTTCATCTTTGAAAAAAATAGAGCTCCTCAGTAAGATATGAGTAAGACAC
>NZ_JAAOEO010000068.1 GCF_011393025.1 Neobacillus terrae
CTACCTTTTAAATGCTTTGCACGTTCATAATTTAATTCCACTGCAAAATACCTCCTTTCTATATTGGACTTGCTATAATATATGAAAGGAGTTATTAAGTTGCGAGGGCAATTACCATTCCTAGTACCTTTTAAATCTTTATTAAATATATACGTTTCTTGTTGAATTAACAGGGGCTTATGTTGAGTATTGATGTTGCTGCGGCAGCATCTTTTTTCTTTGTATGCTAACGGGCAGGAAATTTTTAGAAGGAATATTGGCCTTCGTTAAGGAATAAAGGATATCAGAGGTGGATTTATGGATACTTTTGACTACGTTTTTTGGGCGATTTATTGGATTGGTTTAATTATTTGGTCGCTTAAAAATAAAGAAAAAGCAGAATTGCTTCAAATAAAAAATAATTGGAAAAAGGAATTGTTATATTATTTCTTATTTTATTGCCATTTTTAGCTATGGTTTTAACTTTATATTTTTTTTGTTTTCTTATTCAAATCTCTTGGGCTTTGCTTCAACAAAGGAGCAAGGCTTTATTCTTATTGAAGTAAAGGGCAGGTTAGTTAAACAAGAAATGAAAATTCATCTTATAAATTAATATAAAATACACGAGAACATACGTTTGTTAAATGGAACTTTTATGTTATAATATTCTAAAAATTAACTTTGAAAAGAGGAAATATAATGAGTGAGGCAAGTTACATAATAAGTAATTTCAAACAATATTCACCCTGGTTAAAGACATTAGTTGATTTAGAAAACGCATTATGGTCTAAATCAATAGCAAAAGGTAAATGGTCTGTAAGCGAAATAATAGCCCATCTTATGAAGTGGGATAACCATCTATTATTAGAAGTCCTCCCATCGGTACGAAACGAAAAAGGGATGGAGTTTCCTGATTTTGATACCTACAATAAAAAGGCATCAGATTACGTAAAATCAGGTATATCACAATTAAAACTTATTGAAGAAGCGAGAGATACAAGGAATCAGCTTGTAAAAGAACTAAACGAGTTTCCTATTGAAAAATTAAATAAACCCTTACCTGCCAACGGAATAACTCATTGCCCACATACAGGAACACCTTATTCTCTTATGTATATTATTAAGGAATTTACTGACCACGATAACCACCACAAGGGACAAATCACACAATTTTTAAAGGAAAACAACTTGGATTAATTCAAGTTGTTTTTTGAAGCTGTCACGAATAGGCAGGATATTACACCAAATAACAGATGAAATATTGTTTTAATTTAATTTGTGAAACAACACACTTAAAGTAACGGGCAGTTTAGTGTAATAAGGAAAAAGACTTATTTATTTCGCATTTCACCTAATATATAGCCCCATTTGTATATCGATATTAAAAATTTGCAACGTCTTTAAGTGAAAAATAAAAGAGTCAATTTTGGCTGACTCTTTGTTAAGAAAAATATCAATAATTTTAGTGCCTTATAAAAATGATTACTTGAGCATCTCTGATTTGCTTTTTTAAATGGTTGTTTGCTCTGCATATTTTTTGAAATTATTTAGAATCGACTGCCATCCTTGTTGTTGTACCTCAATTGGATTCTCAGTTTCAGAATCAAAAATTACAATTACTTCGGTTTCGTTTTCTTGACCTTTAAAAGTGATTTTAACTTTTCTCCCATCGCCCATTGTATAAGCGATAACCTCATGTAACTTTACTTCATCATAAATGCCACCAAAATCGAAACCAAAACTGCCATCTTTGGCTTCCATTCTGGAAAGGAATTTCCCACCTGCTCTTAAATCATTCTCAGCAAATGGTGTGTGCCAGTCATCCGAAGCTGCGTTCCATTTTGTTATATGAGTTGGCTCTGTCCAATATTTCCATACCTTTTCTACTGGTGATTGAACTGTTGTTTCTACTGTTATTTTTTTAGATGTTTCCATTTCAGATTACCTCCTCTTTAAAACGAGTATTTTTTGGTGGTTTTGTCCACAATAGACGCCTGATTACATTATATGTTAATTCCAAATATTAGGCTACATTTTTCATTGTTGCTTTTACCACCCCTATACTCCATTTCCTCCCTTCCACTAACCTTGTAACAATGGGTTGCGTGCTATGCCTTAGTTGATGAGGATGGATTTTCTTGTTAATGCCCGTTCGTTTTGAAATTTGCTTGATAAAATTTCTTAACTGGGCGATGCTCATTCGATGAGGATGATGTTCAGTTACAAAAATAAAAAGATTGTGAAGAATTGTACTTAAACAAATGGGTGCAAGAGTTAAAGAAAGGGAACTGTCATTTTGGCAGCTTTTCTTGTTCCACTAAAGGGGCAGCATTCCTGTAATTAAGGAAAATGGAGTTTGAACAAAAAAACAACCTCTTGGTAGAATGAAAGAG
>NZ_JAAOEO010000006.1 GCF_011393025.1 Neobacillus terrae
TTAGCCAGAATCGTTTTTAGCTCTAATTTAGCCATTTCGGAGCCTTGTCGAAGTCCGATGGACTTACTGGCTGCTTGTTTTAACTCTCGAATCTTACTTAATCCCACACTCCGTGTTACAGCTTTTCTTAAATGGGAGAGCAGTTCATGTTCAGTGAAATTTACGATTTCATGAGGTAAGGCATAGAGCTTTAAGAATTGTAACGCTGCCTTGCCCTCCCACTTTTTAAAGACTGTTAGAAATTCAGGAAAGTAGCGATCAATCCAGTTGTGAACCTGCCCTTGGACCGTTTGGAGATCCTCTGTTAAAAGATCGCGTATTTTCTTTGCGACACGGAGTTCGGCATAGACACCTTGTGGTATCGTAGGTTCGGCGTATCTTCCGTCTTTGACCAGCTGGGCTATAACTTTAGCGTCTTTCACATCATTCTTGGTAGGTGAGTTATCATCTAGTTCCTTGCTTTTCTTTACGTGCAATGGATTTACCGCTACAAATTTAATCTCGTTTTCTTTTAAAATATGAGCGAGATTAAACCAATAGTGGCCTGTTGGTTCCATCCCAACCACGACTTTATCCATATTGTGTTCTTTTTTGATTTCCGAAATCCATTGTAGAAAAAGCTCAAAACCTTCTTTTGTATTTTCGAATTGACATGGTGATCCAAACTCTATACCTCTAAAATCCTGGGCACGTGCCACATGCTTAAATTTAGCAATATCGACTCCTATAATAAGAGTTTGAGAAGTTATTTGAGCAATCTTCTTATTCTGGTTATAATTCATTTTAAAGCCTCCTGGTATTTGAGTAATGTCCTTTTTGCTGCGCAGCTTCAGGACCTTCTCATTCTACCAAGAGGTTATTTTTTTGTTCAAACTCCATTTTCACTCATTACAGGAATGCTGCCCCGTTAGCAATAAGATAAAAGAGCTGGTACAGTGACTCCCCTCTAATCAGTATCTTTGCGAAGAAAACACAATTTTAACTTTTTTAGGAGATGGGTATTAATATATTACAAAAGGGTATATGTTATGGTTATCATATAAATAGAAAGAATTTAATTAGGAGGGGCAGTATGAGAATGGAAACCATACGCATCTTACAGGAAGAGGTAAAAAGGTACATCAACGAAAAAGGGGAATTATTTGAGAGTAAGCTGCTGTCTGAAGCAATAAACGTGTCGGGAAAAATTAATGATATTTAAAATAAAGGAAACATTGATTTATTAAAAAATGCGAGAAGTTTAATTTTCTATGTAGTTGATAAGAAAGATGATGAATTAGTCTCTTTTGCTCGATAGGAGGGAATTGCCTGGGCGACCCATTCATTAACACTTGCATTAAAATTAGAATGGGTGCAAGCCATCAGGAGAACTATATGGCAGATAATATGTTCACCCGATGAATCAAAGGGTATAACAAAAGAACGGTTAGAATACTACGAACTCGAAAAACTAATAAATGACAGGGTCGACCAATTCCTTAACACGTTTTTCCTTAGTTATTCAGATTATAAAGATGAAATGCTACATCAACAAAGAAATGGTGGAACATTTGTCAGTTCCAATCATTCCTGTTAGCGGGAGTGTTTCTGTCTTGCCTTTGATTGGCACAATTGACTCATACAGGATAAAAATAATAGAGGAAAATGTCTTAAACGATATAGCTGAATCAAGAATACGGACACTGGTTATGGACCTTTCAGGTATAGCGATGATGGAAATGGATGTCATCTCGAATTTGGAAAAAGTATTATCTGGAGTCTCGATGATGGGTTGCAAAGCCATACTTGCTGGACTAGGACCTGACCTTGTAAGAAAAATGGTTCATTCAGGAATCCGCTTTGAAAAAGATGTGAAACAAAAGGAACGCTGCAAGAAACATTAAAGAAATACTTTAACGTGGAAAAGACCATTTAGGTCTTTTTTGTTATAGCTCACACCCTTATGCTTCCTAAATAGAAAATTACAAAAAGTACGATTTTCCCTCTTCTTATTGCACTAACCTGCCCCATTAGCACAATAAGAAAAAGCCGTCTCATGACGGCTCTGACTCCAGAGAACGAACCTGTAATGAAGATGGATAACAATATATCACGGAATATAGTTGATATCCTATTCAATCACTTACGAAGCTATCCTTTAACACCAAATCAAGTACTGCCTGCTGTAAAGTTCCAAATATCTGTATTAGGGATAAATCGGCTCCGAGCTGAACAACACTTTTGGCAATTTCGGGTCTTATTCCCGTTACAATAGAACGAACACCAAGCAAACCAAGTACGGCACTAGTTTCAAACAGACATTGGATTACCATTGCATCAAGTTCATAGATGCCTGAAAAATCGCTAATCAAAGTATGGACACTCTGTTCCTGTACTTTTAAAGGCACATGTTCTAAAATATAATTCGCTCTTTCAGAATTGATAGAACCTACTAGGGGTAACACAGCGACCCCTTCCAATATAGGGACGACTGGAGCTGATAGTGTGTTAATTTCTTTGGACACTTTTTCGAGTGATCTTTCGATTTCTTTACGCTTTGTTATATCTCTGACGACAGATTGAATCGCTTTTTTATCCTCATACAAAACAGGAGTACAGTTTGTTTCTACATCAACTAGTGAACCATCAAACCGTCTTAATTGTTTTTCGATAGTTCCAGTTGGTTTATTTTCATCAAGGATCGATTTTGTGTGCCTTACTGTCAGCTCTCTATACTCCTCGGGTACGATATCGAATACAGATTTACCTATAATTTCCTCACTGGAAGCGGCCCGTAAAAAGTCTACTCCTGAAGGGTTTATATACTTAAATTTCCCATCTTGTTGAATAATAATTGCCTCCGTGGTCGATTCCACGATTTGACGATACAATTTTTCATCCGTATTATTTCCCATGAAAATCCACTACTCCTTACCCAAAGCTATAAGTTTTCAACTAAAAACATTATACTATAAGTGAAGAATAATTATTGTAGTTTATGCCCCATATCTTTGCTTATTTGTTTAAAAATCCTTCTTCAACTAACCTCCCTCAATGAAGAATGGAAAATCTCCCGTTTTCTCCTGTTTTCTTAGATTTTCATAGTAGTTTACCTTCCGGTAAATGTTTAATAGTTGGGGAATAATCACTGAAAAGGATAAAATTGGACTTCAAAAGAAAAAAGAGCCGTCACCCACTAACCAGCCAATTACAAAAATTGGTGGGTGAGTCAAAATATGATCGCACTGGTAGATGTCCACATTTCTCATGGAGGTCAACCCTCCCATGTCTCACAGAGTCTTCGCTCTCAAATTCCTTCGTCCAACCTTTCCATGAGGTGGATGTCGGCCATGCTGCCCCGTTACTTTAAGTGTATTTTTTTACAATCTTTTTGATAAACCAAAGTTACAATGTCTTAGAACGTAGTCCTACATTATGCTTAAGATATAATTTTATTTATAGCTTTTCTTACTCTCTTTTCTCATAGGAAATTTTGCTAAATTATTTCGTTTTTTCACTAACTTCTCTACTATCCTGTATGTATTTTAATACAAAATAAAGAAATTGTAATGACACAAAATACACTGCTGCAGAATACCAAGGATTCCATTTACCATAATGTAATACCTCAATTTTTACAGTATATAACTCTAGCAAAACAAGAATTCCTGTCCAAACCAGGGCATATATTAATTTTCTAATTGTAGCAGCGTTATTCGGAAAGTAATTAACAATAATATATAATACTCCTACCTGCCCCATGGGAACTATTAAATACGCCCAATCAACCTCCTTTTTATCAAAATACCAATAAAGATGGTATTTAATATCAAGATATAAATCAGTTACAAAATTCATCATTAAAGCAAATAAAATGCTCGCAAACAATTCATGCCTGGTCTTTCTCCTTTTTACACAAAAAGCTACTATTAGGACAACTATCACTGTTAGAAAAAATAGAATAAAGATAGCAAACCCCTCTTTTTTTGTTTTTTATTCTTTCATTTTATCAACATAATTATCCAACTGGATAAGCAGGAAAAACGGTCGTTATTGGATATATAACACTCATAACATAAAAAGCCCTGATTTTTCTGCTTAGCGTAGAAAAAATCAGCGGCTTTTCCTTTCAAAAATTTCTTAGGGTCTATTATACGCGTTTTGTCATCAGGACCCCAAGAATAGACATTGCTTTAAAAGGATTAAATCATACTCATTCAATAATATTATCTTTATGAGCATGTGATCGTAACCCTATTTACCATTTTGACCTTAAAACGGAACGGATTATTTTGGAAGTTCAATGTCTAAATCTATTTAAAGATCAGACAACCACAGGCATCAAACTAGAACTAACTTGAAGAAAGCAATCATTTTTGTTTTAATTTCCATTAGTTTTACTATAAGAACAATTTAATGACAACCCCCTCTCTTCCCATTTATAAGTGCAGCTAGAAGTTTTCATTTCCTATTCCAAAGTTAACGAGTGAACCTTATGCCCTTCTAAGAATAATGTATCGAATATTGCGATCCCTTATGATGAAATTTTCTCTACATTATATAAATCCAGCCATTTAATGAGCGTTTTTCCTATCTAAATAAACTATTAATGAATGATATATCGTAAATTTGAAATAATACCTTTGTGTAAGCCAATAAGGAGGTGACCAAAAATGGACATTCAAAAATTAGCCGATCATGAGTCATTGGATCTACATGAAGTTATTAATTTTAAAACCCTTTGCTTAGCGAAATCAAAACTAATGCAAGGACTGGTTTTTGATCATGATTTGAGAGCATTAATGCAAAAAGATGTTGAACAATCCATGCAAGCACTTGGAGAATTACAGGCAATTTATCAACGTTCACCTTTTGAAGCTCCTGTTCCTCAAAACCGGCCAACACCAATAATAAATTGAAAGGGAGGCAAATTCATTGAACCATGACTATTTAGACCCTATAAACTCGCTACACGTACCAGAGCTTGCAGATACCACATTTGCAATGGATTTACTTCTTCGTGCCAAAGAGGGTGTTCGCAATATTGCTGTCGCATTAACGGAGTCCGCATCACCTGATGTTAGAACCCTCTTACGAAACCAGTTAATGCAAGGTATTGCCATGCACCAAGAAATTACAGACCTAATGATTAGTAAAAAATGGTTTCATCCATACGAACTAAGTGAACAATATCAATTAGACCAACTCTCTGCCAACAATACATTGATGATTGGCAAAATGAATCTATTTCCTGTTGAGACCAATAGAAAAGGTATGTTTGACCGGACACCTGATGAACACTAACACTGGAGGCTGTATAGCATGAAGGCAGTAACGTATCAAGGTATTAAAAATGTTGTAGTCAAAGAAGTTCCAGATCCAAAGATTGAAAAACCAGATGACATGATTATTAAAGTAACCAGTTCAGCTATATGTGGGTCTGATTTACATTTAATTCATGGCATGATTCCTAACCTGCAAGAAAACTATGTTATTGGCCATGAACCAATGGGAATCGTCGAAGAAGTGGGTCCAGGTGTGACTAAGCTAAAAAAGGGAGATCGTGTCATTATTCCTTTTAATATAGCATGCGGTGAATGCTCTTACTGTAAAAACCATTTGGAAAGCCAATGTGATAATTCTAATGATAATGGTGATATGGGTGCCTATTTCGGATATTCTGGTTCGACGGGTGGCTATCCAGGTGGGCAAGCTGAATATTTAAGAGTGCCATTTGCCAACTTTACTCATTTCAAAATTCCAGAGACTTGTGAAGAACCAGATGAAAAGTTAGCAGTTATTGCCGATGCGATGACTACTGGTTTTTGGAGTGTTGACAATGCAGGCGTAAAGGATGGAGATACAGTTATTGTTCTTGGCTGCGGTCCGGTTGGCCTTTTTGCTCAAAAATTCTGTTGGTTAAAAGGAGCAAAGCGTGTCATTGCCGTTGATTATGTCAATTATCGCCTGCAGCACGCAAAGCGCACCAACAAAGTAGAAATTGTTAACTTTGAGGACCATGAGAATGTAGGAAGTTACCTGAAGGAAATCACCAAAGGCGGCGCTGATGTTGTCATTGATGCAGTTGGTATGGACGGTAAAATGACTGATATGGAGTTCCTTGCGAGCGGAATGAAGCTTCAAGGCGGAGCATTAAGTGCGTTTATCATGGCTTCACAAGCAGTGCGTAAAGGCGGGACAATTCAAGTTACTGGCGTTTACGGCGGCAGATATAATGGTTTCCCTCTTGGAGATATTATGCAGCGAAATATCAATATCCGCTCCGGTCAAGCACCTGTCATCCACTATATGCCATATATGTTTGAATTAGTTACGACCGGAAAAATTGATCCAGGAGATGTCGTAAGTCATGTACTTCCACTTAGTGAAGCAAAGCGTGGCTATGAGATTTTTGACACAAAAATGGATGATTGTATAAAAGTCGTGTTGAAACCTTGAGGAAGGAGGTATAAAAAATGAACTACGCCTTACATGAAGTTCTTGAGGTCCATGAAATGGCTGCATTTAAAACCACTTGTTTAACTAAATCCAAAACGATGAAAGCGTTAGTTACAGATCAGCTATTAAAAGATATTATGCAGCAAGACATTGATGTATCTACGAGACAATTACAAGAATATGCTTCTATCCTTTCCAACGCTAAGCAGTAAATTAGGAGATGAATGAACATGAATCCAATCATTGAAACTTTAACGGGCATGGACGGACTATCGGATCAAGTCGTTGCAATGGATTTATTGATTGCAGCTAAAAGTGGAGTTAGAAATTATGCCATGGCAGTTACGGAAGCAGGAACGCCAGAAATTAAAGAAATACTCACTCGCCATTTAATGGAAGCTATTGATATGCATGAACAAATTTCCGCATATATGGCAGAAAAAGGATTGTACCATGCTTGGGATACAAACGAACAAATCAATTTAGATTTAAATAATATCAATACAGCATTGAACTTACCCACTCTATAAAAATAAAATAGGAGCAGTTTAACATTACCAACCTAGAACCGGTCCTAATAAACCATTTATATTTATTTGAGGGAAATATACGATTTCCCTCATTTTGCAACCGCCATTTTCTTTTACAATTATAAATTTGATGTCTTTTCTTTTAGGATTAGAGCTAAATTAAGCCCAATCCAACCTATTGGCTCCATGCTTACCCGTTCAAAATTTTACAAAAAATTGAACCAACTATTTTTTATTATCAAAAGGTAGGAGCAGGAAATTCATCAATTTTTATACGAAGTAAACTATAAGGTTTCTGTCGTAAGTCTTTTCCATAATGAAATCTAGCCTGCCTATGTAATTGGTTCACAATGACATACAAATATTGATCCGGACCAATTGAAAAAGTATCCGGCCACAAAATTCTCGGATCATGTGCGATTGTTTCCATTAAAGCTGGTTAAATGCTTCTGCGTATTCAGGAGTTTCCCAATTTTCCAGCACACCCATTTGCAGAATGGTTTCACTTAATCCCCAGCTAACGGAAAGAGATTGAATCTTTTTGTCATTGATTGCTTTTGCAAATCAATTTACAAAGCCTGTATCAGTATTTGGTGCTAAATATGCTTTAATGTCAGATTGTGGCGCTAATGCACCGTATTGCTGTACATCCAATGTGGTTTCCTCATAGCCATTCCAGTCGGTGCTACCATCAATATTAATTTTTTCTAGGCGGTCAGGTTTAACGTTAATCCCCATTAGATCCCAGAATGAATAAGCGTCTAGAGAGTTAAAATCAGAAAGGCTTACGATTCCTATTGTTTGTCCAGATCCGTCTGCTCCCTTGTTATAAAGTGGGGCAACGTTATACTGCTTGATTAAATCCTGTGGGTTGAGGCGAAGAGGACCAACCGGACTGTTATTGTCTTCTGGTGCAATCGTATCAGAACGCTTCACCGAATTGGCTTTGAAATTGGAATAATCACTTAGTCCTAATATGCAAAGAATATTTTCAGCCACACTTTTTGGAGCTGTCGGATTTTTTTTGGTAGCATGAAAGCTTTTCCCGTTATAACTGGCTTTTTGAATATCAACACTAAATGCTTTATTAAATTGATCAACCGTACCTGTAGCAGTAATAATCTGGTTATCCTGATATGTACTTCTCTTAATTCCAAAGGAATTCAAATATTTAGAAACTGCTGGAATTTGACTAGGGGATGGAGCGAACTTCGCTTTAAATTCACTTACCCTTAAATACTTTCTGAAGTGGTTGCTGTTTTTGTCTGTTGTTTCATTAATGTACCGGGCAAGTGCGTCTTTGTTTTGGATTTTCATAACGATGTCTACGGTGACAACTGTGCTCGGATCCAAATCCCCAAAATAGTTTGCCTTCGATAAAATTCCTGCCCCGTTCCCCTGCTGAATTACTACATTGTCATTTTGTTGCGCATGCGAAACTGCCGGTACAGCACCTAATAACAATGAAGCTGCAGTACTAATAGTCAAAGCAGATTTCTTCCACTTCATCTTCTTCGCCCATTTATGTAATTTGGCAAGAATTTAGCCGATCTAAATTCTTACAAGGCAAATAATTCGAGAGAGAAATTTAACAATCCTCTAAAATATTTTTAATTTTACAAAATTAATTAAATTTCTACTCTTCTTCTAAATAAAGTCTCTTATCAAGCTTATTTGAGTTTCTCGATTTTAAGTAAAAGGACCGCCGAAGCGGCCTCTTTAAATATGTTAATAGATTACCTGTTCCCATTTACCTCTTTTGCTTCATTAGATTTCCAATAATAATCCGTAAGTATCTCAGAAAATGCATCCACTGTTCTATTGAGCTCAGCCAGATTATTATCTACCCCGCCTATCTCCAATAATATGGCTTTATTAGAGATATCCTGATTATATACACCATTTCCTTCACTATAGGTTTTTAAGAAAACTCCCCTGCTAATACCCGGAAACTTTTTCTCGAGATTTTGATTTAAGGTTTTTGCCATTTCCAGATTATCCAAATAATTTTTATTCTCTTTTCCTATAACAAAATAAAGTCGTGCATAGTTTACTCCGTTAATTGTTTTAGTTGTAACATTCCCACGGGCTGAATCACGGTGAATATCAATATAATATTTTAGTACATGGTTACGAGCAGCCGCTTCCTGAACAATTTTTCGTGATTCTGAGTAAGCTTGTGTCGGTTTCAACCCTTTGCTCCTTAACTCCTGAGTCATATTTGTTTCATCATGCAGCACGCCTATTTTATTTTTCATTAAATCATTAGCTAAACGTGCACCCAGTCCAACCACACTTACTCTTTTATCAGAACTTATTGCATCGTCTGGCTCTTTTGCATCCTTTAATAATGGCAGAAATGCTTCCCAACTATGAGTATGGTAGATGAATACTGATTTATGATCCGGGTTAGAAACAGGAGCCTCCGATAAGGGGTTTTGATTCAATTGGTCCTCGGCTACCTTCTTTTCATTTAATAAAACTTCTGTTGGCGGTGAAGACTCATATGGCAGATTTGTAAGGTTTGTCCCTTCTCCTGCGATTACTACCTCTGTATTATATTGCATTAAGCCAGGTAACTCATTTCCTAAAAATGTCCTTACATCTGTTGGTTTTATCGTTGCGAGCAGTTGAAAAAATATATTTGAAATTCTTGATGAATTGAACATCGAATCACCTGCTTCTGGAAAAAACGCATGATTTTCGGATTTGATTAATTCAACAAAAAGTTTCTCTGTATTAAATATACCAATTGAATTATTGAGACTTTGAGAAGTTATTTTGATATCCATTAAAACCACTATAAAAATTGTCAGGAATATAAAAGAAACTAGTAACATGGATTGAATAGTATATTTAAGTAAAATATTTTTGAAAAAATTCATAGATTTATCCCTCCTGACCACATTTATATGAGATCGATCGGGATTATATTATTCATTAATAGATAATAGATTTAAAAAAAGCATTCGATTGACAAGCGAATACCAAATAAAGTACAATTCGTAACGGTTACGATTTATTGAATAAAGAACGTCCTTTTTAAATAAAATGACAATAAAAACATGACACCTGAAAAGAAATGAGGAAAATACTTGTGAAGAATTACATTTACTTATTATTAATAATCGCTTTTATTATAAGCGGATGCTCAAATAGCCAGGACAAAGAGCAGAGTACCAAAAGCGCTAAAAGACTACATATTGTAACCACCTTTTATCCTATGTACTACTTTACCAAACAAGTTGTTGGCAATAAGGCGGATGTTGATTTATTAATACCAAATGGTACAGAGCCGCATGATTGGGAACCTACAACAAAGGATTTGGCCAATATCCAAGACTCCGATATATTTGTATATAATAGCCGCTACTTCGAGACATGGACTAAAAAAATGTTAACCAGTGTGGATACTTCAAATTTAAAAGTTGTGGAAGCATCCTCAGGGATTAAACTAATTAACGCGCTTGAGGAAAATAAAAGTGAATTGAATTCTGGTTCATCTAAGGATCCGCATGTTTGGCTTTCGCCCGTTTTAGCCCAGCATGAAGTGGAAGATATCACAAGAGCAATCATAAAAGCAGATGCAAAGAATAAAAATCTATACGAAGAAAATGCCAGTTCTCTTAAGAGCAAGCTTTCCGATCTGGATCAGCTATATAAAACCACCTTAAAAACTGCAACGCAAAAACAATTTGTTACCCAGCACGCTGCTTTCGGCTACTTAGCAAGGGAATATGGGCTAAAGCAAATACCGATTGCAGGGCTTTCACCTGACGTTGAACCAAGCATGGGTAAATTGCAGGAATTAGCGGAATTAACAAAAAAGAACAACATTAAAATTATTTACTTTGAGGGACTTACTTCTTCTAAGGTTGCACAAACGCTTGCAGATGAAACTGGTGCAAAAACAGAAGTTCTAAACCCTCTTGAAGGATTAACGAAAGAAGACCAAAAGGAGGGATTGGATTATATAGGTGTCATGAAAAAGAACCTGAATAAATTGAAATTATCATTATTCTATTAGACTGACCTGTAAAAGGGCAAGATTCTTCACTTAAGTTAGTTCCGATAACGTGGAGAAAAATGAAAATCACAGGTTTAATAACAATGTAATGAGCACACAACAAAGCTTGAGGTAAATTAAAGAAACCTCAAGCTTTTTATTTGAATATGTGCAGTGCTTATTGAATTAAGCCCCCGTTAGATTAATAGGAAAAGAAAAGACACCCATTTTTGATTGCCTTCAGGCATTTAAGTTAAGACAGATTCTTCAAATGTAACTTTTCCAACATCTCTATCATCTTCGTCTTTAAGTAGGTATCCATAAAGTTTGGTGTACTTGCCAATACATAAGGTCTACACTCTTGGCAATTATTACTGATTGCACGATTTTACCATTTCCTCAACAACGACCGAGTATCTTTTTCTTTGGTTCACAATGGACATTTATTGTCCCCTCTTAATATTTTATAATCAGCCTTGTTTTAAGTAAGATACGTAACTTGCATTGTTTTCTATATTTTATTATCTGTCATTCATTTACTATTTTCTGTAAAGTCTATAACTGGTTCACTTTTTAAATCTAAAGATATATTTGGTGCAGATTTATTGCAAAGGTATAGGTTAATGGTGTACTGCTACAATATTTTGATTATAAACGGCGAAGAAAGTTCAAAAAACCCTTTTCTTAATCAACTAACTGCCCGTTTGTTCAATTAGAAGTTCAACAAAAAGTGCGTTAATCCTTTTTGGATTAACGCACTCATTACCATAATTATGAATTTGCAAAAGTTGTATGTTTTGCTTTCCACTTTTCAAGGGCAATAAAAAGCCAGAATGAATAAATACCAATAGTGATAACGCAAAAGAACCACCACATAATCCAATTCATACGTCAAATCTTGTTTATTTATTAAGAAAGCACCTGAAAACGTACTGTAGCAGACAGAGGTTTTTTTTTACATTAACTTATTTAATTCTTTTGAATGCTTTTTAAATCTCGTATTTCCTCCATTTTCTTAGCTTTTTAGGGAAATGAAAACATCACTTTTTAATGAACATGGTTTGTTAATGTAATTTTTTCCGCAGTAACTTATCAAGTTTTTCTTCGATTTTTTTAAGCCTCTTTTCGTAGTGACGAAAAGTGATGTAAGCAGTAATTGCTTTAATCAGAAAAAATAAAATGGCTACAATAGCTATAAGCAGATAATTATTTTGTACACGATTTACAAATTCATTAATATCATGCATATGGATCCGCAACCCGCTTTCTAAGTCAGTGCGCTATATGAATTATATATTTTGTCCTATTTATTAAAGATATATGTTGATTTTTATGTACAAAATCTTTACAAGCATTTTCCTGCAAGTTAAGAGACACTGCAAGAATTAAGGCTACACAAAGCTAGTTCATAAGAAAATGCCCCTGTTACCTATAGGTAATGGTCACCCTTCCTTCGTTTTGGCTCCAATGTTACTTCCATATAATCAAACTCCATGTTTACTTCAGCAAGATCCATTGCTTCATCCTGCGTCATATATTTAGGGGTTGTTACTATCCTTTTTACCGCCAGACCTAATACATGTGCTTCTTGATCCTCGAACTCCAGCACAATCGGAGTCATTGCTGAATTATAAACTCTTCCGTTTATAAGTATTTTCATCCGGTTACCTCTGTTTTAGAAAATTTTAAAAAGCTATTGCTTGTTAAGCATAACTTTCAAAAAGCCATAGCCCTAGTATTTACCTTATCTCTCCGATTTAATAACCCAAATAATCAGCGATCTGCCAATCATATAGTTGCGGCGGAGGTGACATGGCTTAGGTAAAATAAGGAAAATGAAAAAGAGACGGATCTCTCCCGTCTCAAATCACCTAAAATAACATTGTTAAAAAATACGACGAGTCCCTGCCACCTGTTTTAACAACATTGGGTTATTTTAAAAATGAATATTGCTGGGGATGAGAATCGTATCATCGCATATCTTGCATTGATAATTATTAAGTATCCCCTTATATTTCAGAACGCTTAAGGGAGGGCCTTTAGCAGTATCAAAATATATTTGTATATTTTTCTTCAATCTCTTCTCCTAATAATTTCTTAGCAGTCTCTAAGAGGATCCGATGTCTGCTTTTCCCGTTCTCATTGTAACATTGGGGATTAGAATTGGCCTTTTCCATTAAAGATTCCATCTGGTCCTTACTAAAACTTTCAAAGTAAGGTGTAATACAGTAATCGAATAACCGATCGGCTGTATCAAAAGAGCCACTATGGCAATAGTGTGCGATTAACAAATCATAAAACTCAGGGAGAGCGTCATATTTTTCACATAGGTTATATAAAAACTGAACATTCTTTTTTTCTATTAGATGATTATGTGAAAAAGGCTGGTTATAATAACCACCAGTTGTATTAAATTCTCGGTCCAATTTCTTTAAATGTTCTTTTATGGAATCGGAAAGAAAATAACTCTTTATAAATAATTCTTTTTTCGATGATACGCGTTTAGAAAGCAATTCCTGTGTGTGTTGCTTTAACAAAGGATAAGTATCTGGATACTTCGACAAAAAATCAATAAATTTATTTAGTATTCTGCTATTTCCATCTAGAAAGTCACTAAAATGCACAGAATTTTTCTTAATAAACTGTATTAGTATTTCTTCATATTTTTTGTACATGATTAAGAGTACATTAAAATGAATATCTCTGTTACTTTTTTCTTTTTCTCCATTGTTTTTAAAGACCAACTTCCATAAGTGGCTAAATATATATTCAACATTCTCTTTGTTAAAATAGTTAAAAAATCTTGAGTCCAAATAGGATTCTAATCGTTCTGCTGTAGGGAACTCATTTTTGATTCTTTCCATATCTGACATAAAAGGATCAAATACATTTTTAGTAAGTAGCGGGTGTTTAATCAGCAATCCCTCAAGTACATAAATAATAAGAGATCTTGCCAGTTCCTGGCTAGGTCTATACAAAAACTCCAAGGAATTTAGTAATGGATGTCCAGACAGGTTTCGAAACATTTTTAAATTTGTAATATGGATGTAAATATCATTTTCCAGTAAATTAGCTTCTCTATATGCTTTTTCAATGAGTTCATTTTCCCAAGCGAGTGAAACTGGATCTCCTTCCCTCTCTACTTTCAGATCCTCTAAAATTTTTTTAGCTTTCTCATCTTTGTGAATATCATTTAAATCATTTAATTTAAAAACTAAATCACAAATTACCACGGTATATAACATCACCACCGCTGATCGGTAATTTCCATGCTTGTAGGAGCTTAGTACTTCTTCAAAATATTCTTTTGTTTTTGGATTATAGATGCCTTCTGCTAATGCAACTATATTCTCTTCCATCCTGATTCTCCACTTCTTTTGATATTAATCCTGGATCTCTTGTAGAAATAACCATTAAAAATAAGTTTTATCGTATTATTTCATTACCCGATAATTATTTCTTTGAAATGTTTCTGGAAAGACGGATTAAAAAGTAACTTACAAAACCGATTAAAACCATGATAAGTAACGAAATTAAGATATTGGAAATCATTTTACACCCCCAATAAAATAATTCTATAATTATTATTAATCCTCTTAGAATCACTCTAGAAAAACATAAGCGGCACAGTAATACAATGAAAAAAAGAGTCGCTGCCGCAACCCTATACTAAATAATTCCTCTATCGTGTTATTTGAATGGATAGTAAAGCAAAGGCGAATATTGCAAGCAATGCTATCATATATGTTTCTTTAAACCCATCTTTAACACGTATATGTGATATTGTTCCACCTACACCCGTAACACCAAGTAGTAACGCCCCTGCAATGACAAAAGAAATTTTCCAAAAACCAATTATTAATAAACTGGCACCAAGTATTTCCACTAACCCTGTTATTACTCGAAACCATTGAGGTAAACGCAAGTGATTAAATATATCGATATACGTCTTTGAACCAGTAACTTTGGGAAGTCCAGCCATCAAAAATATAGCTGTTAAAACGCCTTGCAGACTCCAAGAAAGTATAGACATCTGGTACCCCCTTACTTGTTGGATGCTATACTATATTTATGAGAAACGAACAAAAAAGATACATATTTTGTAATTCTAATTTTATAGTTAAAATTGGCGGGTATGTGGCCGGGCGAGTAGTCTAAAAAAATTGAACTGGGAAAATGCCGTCAATTAAGCAAAAAAAACAATCCTTACTCTTACCTAAATAATTCTGGGATATAGCTTCTTTTTTCTCAAGAATAAGACATTTATTATTCCCCTTTATCCACAATTCCACTTCTTTTCCATCTTTAATAAACATTTATTTTCCCTTTAATTTATATCGGATTTATTTCCATTTCAATGCAAAAAAATGAATACGTGCTTAACTGTTGTGATGACAAACAAGAACTTCATCGCCACCGCTTTTAACAATAGTGCCAGGTACCTTCAAATAGGAGATGCCTGGCATTTATTTTTTCTGAATCTTTTCTGTTTAGTTAAAATCTTTTTGTTTCTAAACATTGTCTCATTGAACATTAAACTTTGGTCCAAGTCAAAAAGTATCCGTTGAGAACTGCGATTAATAATGGATTATAAAATACTTAGCCTATAGGAGGGTTTTATATAAGGAAAGTTTATTTATGTCTATGTTTTTATCACTTCACATTATAGAATTTGGAATCCTTATCACTGTCCTTTGGATATTTGGCAGTTTTATTTTTTTTCGATATTACCCATGAAATTTACTGTTATATCCCCTGATTAATCGGGCTTTAGATGTTCATAATTTCAACGTTAGGAATTTATTATAAAAAAGTTTAGTCTTTATGGTAATGTATAGTAATCCTAAGACGAATATTCCAAGCAGTGCGGTCAAATATGTTTCTTTCAACACATCTTTCACATGTAACAATAAGGGTATCGGGTTCGGTTTTGAAGTACAAAATTCAAATTAACCGGTAAATAACAACGAAATTAGCATTTTAATTAAAAAAGAATTAACACAATAAATTGGCATAAAAATGCTCAGAGCATTAAACTCTGAGCATTTTTCAATATTTCGGCGTATTGTCCTACAGTACCCCTTTAGCACAATGCCAAAAGTCGCTTATCGTCGTTGTTAAAACCGAACACTTTTCCTTTATTATGCGGTAAACTTCAATCTAAAAAAAGAGGAGAGTATTTCTCTCCTTGTTACTGAGGTTCATGTCCGTTAATAGGCGAGCCAGTTGAAGTATGTTCATTTACCCAATCAAGAGATACCTTCGAAACGGCTGGCCAATTAGGGATATGGTTACTATATTGTTCTACCCAACTCATACAATATTGTGGGTCTATGCTCTTTTCTCGGCATTGTGCTAGGAAAGACTGAATGTTTTCCTCAGTACAGTTTTCCCATGAGCCACACGTTTCAGCCCAAATACGTTCCATTTGCTGTTTGATGTCGTTTACCATATATGATTCCTCCTTGTTTAAATCTGACAAAATAAGTTTGTCCAAGGAGAAGAAATATATTTATAGGAGTGGTCAATAGACCGAAAAAAGTTGGATTAGGAGAGTAATGTCACAATACGTTCATTATCTGCTTATTATGTAACCTGCCCCGTTCGTATTAGTCGAATAAGAATAATAATTTCCGTTACAGCAATACCTTTACTTAACATAAGCCCCCGTTTCTTTAAGTACAATCTTTCACATTCTTTCTTGTGAAATTAGGAAAAGCCACTTATAACTTGATGAAACGCACTCATTCGTGGGTGGCTAACGGGTAGGATAGCGGAGTTGACGGAATGTCAGATCCCCCTGGTTCGTTAATTTACTAAAATGATAGCTATCGGACGTTAATGGTGAGAATGTAAAAAGCCGCCCGAAGGCGGTAGTGATTAACTGGCTTGTTTATAGGATTTGAAAATTGTTTTCTTCATAATGAATCGTCTGTCAATACAGAAAGCTGCCAACAAAGCTAGTAAACCGGTCAGAAGTACATTGCCGTAAGTTTCAAGAGGAAGTGGTTTGCCCTCAAGATGGATACCATTCGCACGATATTCAAATCGTTTTACAGCATGCTTGGCAGTTAAAAGGTCTTCTTGTTTAGCTAAATCTTCCAATGGCGCTTCGAAAACATATCTGTTTGGCGAATCACTATGAATAAGAAGGGTTTCTTTTGCATTACCCTTTTCATTCCAAAGTCTTACATCTGCTGCCGCCAGTGATTTTGCGTCGCCACCTGGTATAATCATTTTATCAAATTTTGGAGCATTAGATATTTGATGCCTAGCCAGTATATTAAGATGATGTTTTGTAGTAATTGGTGCATCCGAACTAGAAACGGTCAAGACTTGTGTCGTTCCGGTATCTCCATAAGAATCAAATATAGAAGATAAAGCTATTTCATCCATATCTTTATACAGAAGTACACCCATCTGTTTCTTATTCCAATGGAATCCAATATTTAGTAGATATGTTGCGAATTTTATATCCCTGTAAAAAGGGGCCACCTTTGGATTTTGAACGAATTGGTACGAAGGATAACTAATTTCCTTAGAAATTTTTGCAGCCACGGGTTCTCCTAGTTGCTGAGATATCAGATAAAGTACTCCATCGATACCTGCGCTTTGACCGGCTGATGTTAAGGTGTTTCCTTCATGAACATACCGCAGATCCTCTTTCCAATGTGTATAAGTATATTTCTTCATTAATCCAGGTAAGGCCTGCCAGTGTGAGGTGGCCGATTTCCCTTTTAATAAACCTGCATCGGCAAGATTCATTGACCCTCCACAAATGCTTACAAAAGTCGTCGTTTTACTTCTGGAATGTTTTTGAATCCATTTGCGAGTCGGTTGATATTTCAGTTCATCTACTTTGGGTATATCAATAGGCATATAAGGGATTACAATAATATCTGGACTTTTATTTAATAGGTTATCTAGTTCTATATACGAGTAATGTGGCAGTACATCCAGTCCGCCTGATAAGGACTTCACGTTTTTGTCCGGTGCAACGGCGTATACATTATAAGCATCTGTCATCGACAGCAGTTCGTAGGGAATAAGAAAATCGAAATCTTCGGTTGGTATACTTGAATCCGCTAGTACGACTGCTACTGTAGGTTTATTGGGATTGTATTTAGGTATATTCAGTCCTTGCAGCGAAGGAACTGGCTCATGGCGGATGTTTAGGTAAAAATCTTTTTGATGACGATTAAATCCATACAACCCCATCCCTCCCATAAACATAAGGAAAATCAATACATAAACAGCTAACCGTACTACTAACCTTTTCATTTTAAATTCCTCCTCAATTTTCGCCCACCAAAATGTGGATATTTGTTTTGACTAGTCTTGTGTCACATTGTACTTAGTTTGAACATGATGAAAATCGTATTCTTTTTGGGTATTCCACAAAATTTCGTTGTACCCCCATAGGGTATCTGTTGTTATCTTGATTCCATATTACCTTTTTTCAAAAACTTGCATAATTGTGCTAGAGCTTGATTTTTATATCAGACTACAGACTTAGCTGGTTTCAGACAACAAAAAAGACAGAGAATGAAATAGTCTCTGCCAAATACATTGCCTTAAAAACCGATATCAGAAATAGACCGTAACATGAACAATAACTGATTAATTCGCTTTTTGTTTCAAATATGAATTAAAAGGGAAGAATTTTTCCTTCTCTCTTCAACTAAATTCCCTGTTAGCTATATAAGGAATAAGGTGTTGCCAAAGCAACACCTTTACTTAACATTAAATATTAATGGACCGACAAACCCACTTACAAATATAATAATTGTAATCTTCCAACTTAGTTTTGAAGTATCTTGTTTCATCCATTTGCTTTTTTCTTTGAATGCTAATAGGAAAGCCGATATAAGGATAACAAGAAAAAATCTTAAGTCTTTCGTAGGAAACCATTTATCCAAGACCAATATTCCGAACAAAACAAAATAAGTATATAAAACAGAAAAAATTTTAACTGTCCATTTGTTAGGTTCATCCTGAACTCCTCTTTGGATAATTTGGTCTAATCGTATAATATTCCCCTCTCCTTCTTCAAATTCCTTTTACCGATTTACCAAAATTGTAAGTTTTGATAGGCAAGATTGTATTCCTTCTTGACCTTACCTCCCCCTTTTGAGGAACAACCCCAAAAGGCTTTACTCCTTATTGAAGTAAAGCCCCGGTTAAGGAGATTAAAACCTTTTCCACTAAAACTGTATTTCTACTACAGTTGGTGGATTGGATTAAATTGCACGGCAGCACACACGTCGCGATGGAAAGTACCAGTGTTCATTGGAAACCTATTGTTAATTTAATCCATTACTATTTTTCAGGATAGTTAAATAACAGAAGATCCGATTATTCTTTTGTCAGATCTTCATTTTCTCGTTCCCCATCATCTACATAAGGGACTCGAAAGGAGCTTTGGTGAACATAGAGACGTGATATACGCCTTCCACACTTTCAACCAATTTTCCATCTTTTGATGGGGGTATATCAGGAACAGAAGCACCCTTATCAAACAGATATTTCATGAAGTGCAATTCTACCAATACCTCTTTTTGGTTACGCCACGATTATTTTGTCAAACGCACTCCTTGAAGGGTCCCCATTTTGTGCAGGGTATAGAAAAAAGTCATTGATATAGCCTACCACAAGTGTAAGCCGACTCGTATTAATCCCGAATTCGTTTGTTGCTAATTTTAACACCATTTTCTCTACTATCTAACCCCCCCATTACTATTCTTAATCATGAAATTTTCATTGAGCTTCAAAACTTGTGCTAACACTGATAATTTGTTAAAAAGGAAAGTAGGTGATTTATAGAGTTCAAATTATTCACAAACAATTGGAGGAAATCACGTGGATATCTTAGAAACAATTAAAACTCGTCGTAATATAAAAGTTTTCAAGTCAGACCTTGTTGATCAAGATAAGCTTCTATTATGGTTACAAGCCGCCGCTATGGCTCCTAATCATCGAATGACAGAACCGTGGGAAATTTATTTGGTAGGACCAGAAACAAGAGCAAAGTTAAATCATAAAACAAACTTTGGTAATGCTCCTTTTGTTATAGCGGTATTGTCAAAGTACGGTAAGACTGATATTGAAACAGAGGAAAACGCACTAGCAACAGCATGTTTCGTCCAAAACTTTGTTTTAGCCGCTTGGGCGGAAGGTGTGGGAACATTTTGGTCCTCTATGGGTGGGAATACGAAAAATCGTGAAATTCTTGGTGTTCCGGAAGGTTATGAAGTAATTGGAGTTTTTGGTGTGGGTTATCCGGAAGAAATTCCTGAGCCAAAACAACGTACACCAATCGAAAATAAATTAAAGCAGCTTTCTTGAAAATAACTTTGACAGTTTAAAGCAAAAACCCTTGATTAAAGATGAGCAATTAGTGAACACAAAAAACCACCGATAGTCAGAATCGGTGGTTTTTCATTGCGCCCTTACTTATTTTATTGTACCCAATAAGAAAAATGCCGCCTTCAAGATGGCGGCAACAGACAATTAATTTAAAATATTTAAAACCAGCACTAGCAAGAATGAGATACATAAGAAGGCAATCATAAAGTAGCCAATATATCTTATCGGTTTGGGCAGCTTTTTTAAATCAGTTTTAACTATTTCGGAAGCATTTCCTTCTACTTTGTTAAAGTGGTCAATAATATCATTAAACGGTTTGTTCTCCTCTACCATATAACCACCCTTTACTAAATTTTAACGTATCCTTCAATTTTTAATTAACTAACCTGCCATTTTCACAAAAAAAATCGGCTGTCAATTCAGGCAACCGGTACTTCAACTCTTGCCTCCTTTAGTTCAATAAGTACATGTTTTATTTTTTTGCATAGGGGGATTCTTTTATGTTTTGTGGAGTGGCCTTTATAAAATTATTTTTTGACGAGGTATAACTGATATGCTCCAAAACATATTTGTGGTACTAATATACCAACAATGAAATATCTATACGTGAGTACACTTACCATTACAATCATAGCTATTATAGATATTACCCAACCAATATTAAATGCTGACCCACGTTTCATATTTATTCACTCCTCTTTACATCATTTTCTAAAATTATTCTCCTTCGCTAACCTGCCACGATAGTTGAATAACTTGAAAGAAAACAGGAGTTGCAAATACTCGCAACTCCTTCAAATCACTTAATTAAACTTTACCCATATATTTCGCAACAGTTTTTAAATTGTCTATATCTTCTTTAGACATAGATTTTTTGCCTGTCATATGATTAAAAAAATCCTTGGCCCTAAGTTCTTTGGTCTTTTGTATTTTTTCATCTGTTAAATCACGATCAAATATTGATCCAAATTTAACGCTATTGAGGAATGACTTTGTTGCGCTTTTAAAAATACCCCTTTCTTCGTACTCAGAGTTATTTCTAAAGCTCATTTTGCCACCTCCTTAAAAAAGTTCTTATA
The DNA here is from genome assembly GCF_011393025.1 of Neobacillus terrae. Lineage (GTDB taxonomy): Bacteria > Bacillota > Bacilli > Bacillales > Cytobacillaceae > Neobacillus_A > Neobacillus_A terrae. The sequence continues at coordinate 21,420 of NZ_JAAOEO010000006.1, forward strand.
TATTTTACCATATAATTACATTCATAATTGTATTATTTTCAATTATTCTTAAAGACTCTTGTTCAACTAAACTCCCCGGTAGTGAAACAACAGAAAAACGGCATTACTCCTAGTTGAAGTAAAGCACCCGTTTGTTTAAGTACATTTGTTCAAAATCTTTGCTTTGAATAAGAAAAAAGCTGCCACAATGACAGCCAATTCTAATTTAATATCTACGGGGGTTTAATTCTAATTAGATGAAATGCCCTTCCCGCCTTTTGTTATTAAGGTGCTGATTCTTTCCATACCAGTAATAATTGGTTTCGCACGACTTATTAAGGTTTGGGTAGCTTCAAGACCTAGAGACGCTTGATGGGCAACTTCATTAGCCCACACTTCATAAACATAAACAGAACTTGGTTCATTCTCGGAAATATTCACAAGATATATTTCACATTCATCAAGATTCTTCATTGATTCTGCTGCTTCTAACAGAATATCAACCATTTTTTCTTTTTCGCCTTCTTGTACCATAAACTTGTTAAATAAACTAAATTTGCTCATACCATCCTCCTTAATTTTGTCACCTGTTAAGTATTTCTATAACTAAACACGCTTCTCCTATTATTCCCATAAATAAAACTAATCAAGGCTTCTTGAGCTAACCTGCCACGTTAGTGAAACAAAAAAGTTCCCATTTTATCAGTTGTGATATGATGAATAAAAAGTGTTAACTAATAATCCATTTTAGTTAATGTTTAAAATTAATTAAACCTGTAATCTAGGGGGAGCATTATGTATAAACTGCGAGGTCATCATCTTTTTTGCCTTCTGGGCTATAGGGGAATGGGCTATTCAGAAGAATATGTGGGAAATATGACACGTTTGCATCAAACCTTGAGAGATAAACCTAAGACGTTAATTCAGCTTGTGAAGGGACCTGATCAGCTGTGTGAAAAATACCCCAACTCAGGAAAATACCATTGCCAAGACGACAATATTTATGAAAGAGATGCCGCTATTTTGGAAAAAATGGGGCTTAAAACTGGACAAATTCTATATTGGGAGGACATTGAGTCATGCATCCGAAAGTTTGTTGTCCCCTCCGATATTCAAATTGTGTGTGAAACTTGTTCTTGGCGTTCATATGGTGTTTGTGAGGAAGGTATTCAAGAAATTCATGAAGGCAAGGGCCTAAGGGAAGTTAAATAAGCCATCCCCCTTTTTAAAAGTTTTATTTAGAGGTGAATTTATAAACAGTATCCAAGTCCTACACTTACGGGGCGCAACTTAGCCAACAAAAAAAATTTGCTACCTTGAAAATGGGTTGAATAACATATAACACCTTTTTTGATCAAACAATTTTGGTATTTAAAATGAACAGATTTTAAATATACAAAGGTCGTCTTAACAATAGAAGTTTATTCTTTAACTGGAGCCCTCGTTAGCTGAATAAGGAAAAATTCCGTTGCTCGCACTTCTTACTTTACACAACAATCCCGGCTCTATCCCTACCGCCTGATCTTCACTTCTTTTCCATGTGTATCCAGGATTTTTGGACTGTATATGTCTAATGGCTCCAGGTCAGTATCTTGGGCATAATATGGTTTATATACATTAGAGAGGGGGGATAGTATGAGGCTAAGAAATGGAGATTTTTATACAAATGTTTTTACCAATAAGTTATATAGGTTAAATGAAGATAACGATAGCAGCTGGTACTTGAGTTTGCGTGATGAAGAAGGTTATCATGAAACAGAAAAAATATCAGGGCGTGATATGATTAGATTGGTGGAAGGTAGTTATAAAAAAAGCTAATAAAAAAGCTACCCCATTCATGGCATAGTACCTGTAATCAGATTTTTTTAGTGGAAAGTAGGTAATACTAGAAACAATTATAAGATTTTCCAAGGAAAAAGTCGCCTTTATGTCGAATATAAGAGATAAAGGGGATTATCCAATGAATAAAGTTGAGTTATTAAAAAAATTACTAAATAGCAGTCGAGGTAATATGTTTTCATTAGAGATTCCTACTACAAAAGAAAATCAAAAAAAGATTCAAGAATTGATTAGAGTATTAGAAACAGAAAAAAGAATTAAATTAAGAGAATATGTACAGAGAGAATACTCCGTTTATTTACATGGAATAATTAAGTATGCATCTGAATAATCGGATGCTTTTTTTATTTTGGGTGAATCACCATCGGGATCTTTAAGTTATACAGTAAGCCAAGATGGGCATAAATTTTTTATGAGATTTAGAAATTATGAACCGTCATAACCCACAGAGCCAATAAATCCCTTGGGCATCTATAAATTAACCAGCTCCGTTAGTATAACTAATTCTATATATAAAATATAAATTCCTTTTTAAAATAAATGACCCTTAGTTAAAGAAGGAAGAAAACATCAATTATACAGAGCCTTTAAAATAGGTTTATGTTATATTTACTTTAAGTCTAAATGACTTGGGGAGGAAGTGAAACGATATGAACGATCAACAATCCGAAGAAATGATTAAGCAATTAGGAAGGATTGCGGATGCTTTAGAACGTATTTCACCGCCACAGCCAATAGACCCTGTTACAAAAGATTCGCAGAAATAAAAATAAAAGTCGCTTCTTAAAGCGGCTTTTTTTATCCCTTGGTACGCAATAATGTTGATAATTCATCCAAAAAACAACTCATATACGAGCTCTTTTTATAGCGGTATCTTATTCAACTTAAGCACCCAGTTGAATAAGAACAAGTGTATTTCACTGCCCGTTTGTGAATAGCATTTTCCTCATCTCCAAAGTCATTCATTACTCCAACAACCTCTTTTGATATTTTACTTGTACTTCCTACATTCCGTCATCATAACCAGACATTGAAAATAAAATCCCATCTTTTCCTAAGCGGTCAATTGCGACTAAGGGAAATTTCATTTATCATTTCTCTTCTTAAACTCCTTCCTTTTCTATTTGTTTATATGCTTTATTTTAGTAGGATTTCCCTTCATATTTCCACCCTTCTTAATCAACAAAACTCCCCTTGAACTTAGTAAAAAGGCATTCATCCTTTTGAACTAATGCACGAATTTTGTTAATCTGTATATCCTTCTCCGATAATCTCCTGGTTTTTTATGTTGCAAAGAATAATATATTGTTATAGCTGGTAATACTTTTTATAGGGAAGTCAACAATATATACTTCCTTCCCAATGTATTGGCCTTTATCAATTTTACCGATACAAGGTTTTAAGATTAACCTACGTACCTTTGCATCTTTCAAAGAACCATTAGCTGGTTTACTTGAATTAGACTACAATAAAAGAGGATCTAAATCTTCCTCAATTCAAGCCCCGGTTAGTTTTAAGTGTAATTATGTTCTTTGTGCAAAGTAAAGGTCTATCGCTAAATGCAATAGACCATGAATCTTTTTATTAATATACAAAAGAAGCTCCAATAATCACCAATAGAATGAACAATACTACGATTAAAGCAAAACCAGCTCCGTAGCCGCCACCACCACCGCTCATATTTTAACACCTCCATTCTTATTAAAGTGCATAAATTGTTTTAATAACCGGACCACATTGTTGCACCTACAATAATTAATAGAATGAATAATACTACGATTAAAACAAAAGTACTTCCTCCGTAGCCGCCACCATATCCATAGCCGCCGCATCCGCCACCGTAAAATCCCATATTAGTCACCACCTTCTATTCAACTCACAATATTTATATGAAGTGCAGACAAGTGTGGGATAGACAAACATCATTAATAAGGAAAAAATCAACATTTTCCCTAAAAACAGAAAAAACGTCCGCAGCGATCGCGAACGTTTACTAAGGTAGGAAATTATATGTCTGGTTACGGATAGTATACATATGTCCTAAGAATAAAAAGTGCTTGGATAAATGGTGATTATCCATTAAAAAACCTGTCTTCAATTTAAGTTTCTTTCGCAGCCACCACTATGGATGCATAATTAAAATTTTTATTTTTTAACTACCCATTCCTGTCCTGTTTCCTCATAAAGTTCTCTAATGACACATTCCTTCGGTGTTTCGTAACTTTCTCTTCCATCAGATGGTAGTTCCCATTGTCTACGACAGGTATTATAGCAAAGGAGGTACTTTCCTTCGCATTTCAAAAATGAAAAGAACCAGCTAAGGGTTGATATTTATTTATGCTTGTCTCTTTTGCACTGATAAAATCGAAAAATGGAATCCATTATTCTTTAGACAAATCAAATCAGAAGCCCCTTTTCATTAGCTAAAGAATTACTTCTAGTAAAAGCAAAAAAATACCTTTATTTGAATTTTGTTATTAAACTAACTTGCCACGTTTGTTGAAGAAACTAGTTTTACAAATTTTTCACAGACAAGCTAAAAATACAAGGAGTTATTTAGTTTATAAAATGCTAATTTATTCAGCACTGGTTCTCCCATTGTCTTTTTTTTGCCTAACTTCTTTAAAAGAAAGTCTCCCTCACTCCCTTAAAACATCATCAGCAAAAAAACTTAGAGTGTTTTTTCTATATATTAATATCTTCTAAAATTTATCTGCCCCTTAGTCGAATAATATAAAAGGGTTGCCGGGTGCAACCCACCAGAATTATTAAACTACAAGTTAAGACTCCAGAAATTCCACTGCGGTTCCTGCGAACAAATAAGTCTCTTCTAAATCAGGAAAATGGGCACTTTTATCGAACAATCTCAAACTGCTATTTGAAAGCTCTCTATGTATAATATTAGAAATCGAAACTCCCGTATTTCGGTCAAAGACACCTGTTATGATTAAAGTTCTTTGTCTTATTTCTTTAAGGCGCAACTCTATGGGAATCTTACCTGGATTTTCGTATAGTGCTTTTATCATTAATCCTGTATTAACCAGCTTACTTTCTTCCCAAAATTGTCTGTTCTTTTTTGCAATTTCTTGATTATTAAACAATAGAAGATCTACAGTTTCAGTATCAACCATTTCCCAAATCTTTTTATAAAGATCATCTATTGAAAAGATATTCTTTGTTAACAGAAGGAATTGCTTATAAAGATCCTTATTAACTACTGACATAAATCCAGTTATCTGTATCATTATTTGAATTTCTGAGTGCATCAGACTAGGGCCAGAAAGTACTAGGTCATTAATCTCTTCAGGAAAAGCATATGCAAACTCAAGTGCTAGTTCCCCTCCAAAGGAATAACCTAATAGATCCACTTTTTCGGTACTTAACCATTTCTTAAGCTGAAAGAAATCCTTAATCAAAATATCTACTGTATAGTCACTATCCGAATGAGGCTTTTGAGATCTACCGCATCCACGCTGCTCATAATAGACAATCGTTCTTTTGTCGGTAAGTAACGGTCCAATTGTTCTTTCAAACGTATAATGGTTTCCTCCAGGACCACCGTGAATAATTATTAGTGGTCTCGTTTTATGCTCACTTCCATCAATTTTAACCCAATGCTTAATTCCATTTAACTCAACATTATATTCACCATTTTTAAAACTCATCTAACCATCACTCACAAGGAATTATTATAACCATCTTATTTAAATTCTGTTTTCTTTTCTTCAATTCCTTCTTCAACTAACCCCTTTAGTTAAACAAAACCACACACCCCTGCTGAGCAAGATAAAGACAATACTTTCCAGGTCCTCCGCCGAGGTCCAACACTCTGTCATTTCTTTTAACATAACGGTTTATGTAGCGTTTACCTAGTTAAAACTCCACTTTGTGTCTATCTAGCCGTTCCCATTCATTTTTACTGTTTCATCAGAGAATTTTCTTACGGTTTCCAGGCTATCCATATTAACTCCCGTCCTTTAATTGTAATTTTATAACAATACTACAATTCACCTAAGAGAATTTTTTATCTACGGTAAATAAAACACAAAAAAAATCCACCAAGCCATTATCATATGAAAACTAGTAAAGCAATTGGCAACAGTCTTTACATATGAATTCGCTGAGTAACACAAATTTCTGTCACTCTTCTAAAAATGGTAAATTACAGTGCTTTTTCACTCTAAATGCGACTTAAAACACCATAATATCAACAAAAAAAGGCAGTCCGATTCACATACGAATTGGACTGCTAATTAGTGTGTTATTTAATATTTTGTACTCGAAAACTGAACTCGATAGAATAAGGAGCACTTTTTTTATCGTGTTCGATTTTCGGGGTATATCTATGGACCGCTTCAACGGTTTTTTATTATGATTGAAAAATCCGGCTGATTTCTTTAACTTCCTCATTCGTTAAATGCACTTGAAGAGTTTTTAAATTATTTAACACCTGGTCAGCATGCTTTGCTCCTGGAATGATAACATCAATGGCATCGTGAGTCAGGTACCACGCAAGAACGATATGGGCAACTTCGGCCCCCTTATGATTAGCGATTTTTCGAATTTGTTCCACTTTTTCTAAGGTCTGTTCAAACAATTCCTTTTGGAAAAACTTGCCGCGCTTTTCAGACAGGTTGGTATTTTTATCATACTTTCCGGTCAATAAACCAGAAGCCAGCGGGAAAAAAGGGACAAACGAAATCTGATGCTCTGTAACATATGGGAACAATTCCTTCTCCGCATCACGGCTAAGTAAGTTATACTCCCCTTGATACACATCCACATATCCGTCTTTGTTGGCTTCCTTCAATTGTTCGATGGAAAAATTAGAAACACCGATTGCCCGGATTTTACCCTCATCCTTAAGCTGCTTTAATGCTCCAACTGCTTCATCCTTCGGTGTATCCTTATCAGGAAAATGGATATAAAATAAATCTATGTAATCCGTTTGCAGACGTTGTAAAGCCTCATCAACCGATTCTTTTAAAAATGCCGGTGTGTTATCGAGCTGGACCTCTCCATCCACGATTTTATGGGCAGCTTTCGTTGCAATGACGATCTTCGAGCGATTTCCGCTTTCTTTTAAAACTTCACCGACGATTTCTTCTGAGCGCTTCGGCCCGTAAATAAAAGCCGTATCTAAAAAATTGATTCCATTGCTAAGCCCTGTTCGCACGAGTTCACGTCCGGCTTCTTCGTCGAGATTAGGGAAAAGATTATGCCCGCCAACTGCATTGGTACCTAGACCAATTGGATTTACGTATAAATCAGTTTTGCCAATTCTGGTTTGATTCGTCATTTCACTTCAGCTCCTTTTGGTTTCTAATGCTATGATAACAAGTATGGCTAAGAAATAGGAAAGAAAACGCTTATCTTTTTTTTAAATCCGCTAAAGAAATTACCGTAGTAGATGTTGAAGCTGTTCAGAATTTCGTAATCGGACAGGCTAGGCTAATACTCAAATAATGATATGGCCGCCTAACAAAGATTTCAAGGGTTTAGCAACCTGCATTTTGCTGCAAGCAGTATGCTAAAGAAAAAAAGATGCCTCCGGAAGCAGCATCTTTTCCCCCCATTACAGGGCTGCTATTCAAGGTTCTTTTGAATATGAAAGAAATCAAATTGGGCTGGGATAGTCTTCCGCTTACAGGCGAGATGGCAAACAAACCAATTTGTTCATTTCCATAAGACGCGTCAAATGGGATTCCAACAGGGATCCATTTTTCTCCGTCTCTACTTACAAAGAAAGTATATGCCGTACCATGCTTTCTCATTTTTAAGACACACATCATCCCCGATTTCGTTTGGAGATTGAGCTGAGAAGTAACGTCCATCAGTTTCCATCGCAGTCTCGAACATTTCCTGTCCGTAAAGACAAAAGACAGCTTCATGTAGTTGTCCGATCCATCCCACGCTACCAGACCTTCCTGTTCGAATCCTTGTGCAGGACTGAAATTTAATTTGGTTGAAAACTCATAATCTCCTTTTGGCGCCTGACGCAGAAAAAAGTTTAATGGTTGATTGCGACCTTGAAAGAGATCAGAATCCTGGGTGTCAATGGTTAAAAACCCTTTGTTTTTAGTTAGTGACCAAAAGTCCTTTCTCCTGTCCCGCACCTGGTCCAACAATCCACTCTTTCCCAAGAATTGGATCATTGAAATTATCCATCATCGGTCCCACTTTATTGTCACCGGCATGTCCGCTGTCAGTTATAAATGGCACCGGTTTAGTTCCAGGAAATACATCAAGACTGTCATACTCCACATAACCTACTTTTTTAATAAACCGGAATTTATTTTCTCCTGCCTTCAAATAAACATTCGCTGTAGAAATGCCCCAATTGTTCCAACCGGAATTGATGGTATAAAAATTGGATCCACTGCCCCCATTCACCTGGAGGGAATCCAGTGCCCACTCTCCTACCCCAGTTCCCGTACGGGCTGCCAGAACATAGTAGCCTTCTTTTTCTGCATTGACAGTAAACTCTATATAACTATCAAGATTATCCTTAAATCCACTTTTTTACCGCCGGAGGCACTTGATTCATCAACCGCTCTTGGACCATTTGCCAGCACTGCATTTTCTGCCTCATATCTTACGCAGGATTGTTCCCCGGATGGAAGTGTGAGTGGACTATTTGGATTGGCTGGAGTCCCGAAGTTCGGTGTGTTATCAGCGTTCCAGGTGAATTGCTGTGCACGGACATTCCTGCTCCACCCAGCACCCGAATGCCTTATGATAAATAATCCAGTCTTCACTGCCATCAGGAGATTTTACAAAGCTGCAATGTCCCGGGCCGTATACACCATTGGCACTTTGGAATACAGGTGTATCCTTCTTCGTCCAGGATGATGGATCCATTAAATTGCCTGAAACACAAGCAGTGATCAGCCCTAAACTATAGGAATCAGTCCAGCTCCCGCTTGCTGAATAAACCAGATTAATAGTATCACCCTTTACAAGGACTTCAGGCCCTTCGTTCACTTGCGGGTCGGTGTTCGTCTCCCAATCATATACAGGAGTGGATATCATTTTCCTTTCTGAATTGATTGTCAAAGGGATTAGACATTCTTGCAATATAAAGGTTTTGTTTGACATTAGTGTTTCCTTCCCAGCCGGACCAAATGAAATACTTTGTTCCTTCGAGTTCAAGGACTGTGCCGTCAATGGCCCATCGGTCCGTGGAGTCTGAAATTTTCCCTTTGAACCTCCACGTTCCGGAAAATGGGTCTGGACCGGGAGCCTCTTCTACGCTATGCGCCTGCGAGGTCTCCCGTGGCCTGCTCTTAACGCTGGGGTCTCTCACCTTCTGCTCCTATATATAGTTTCGAAAAATCAACAATGAAATTTAATTAAAACCATTAACTCTTTTTACTTTAAATTTGTATCAGGCTGAATGTAAAAATTAATACAAGCCATACTACTTAGGTAGAAAAGGAAAAATAATCTAAGTGTGGTGAATTATGCTCGATTTTTCATGGATTGTTTCGGAATGGAAAAGCCTGGTGAAAGATCCGAAGAAGCTAATCCCTTTGATTGGCATTTTATTTATTCCGATTCTGTATAGCGGTACATATTTATGGGCGTTCTGGGATCCCTATGCGCACACGCAACGCCTTCCGGTGGCAGTGGTAAACGAGGATAAACCTGTTCAGTATAACGGGAAGGATTATTCCTTAGGGAACGATTTAGTGAATGAACTAAAAAAGGAAAAAAGCTTTGAGTGGAAATTTGTATCAAAATCTCAAGCAAACAAAGGAATAAGAAATAACAGTTATTACTTCAGCATCCTGATTCCAAACGATTTTTCAAAACGGGCTACTACCTTAACGCAGGGTCATCCAAGCCCCTTAAATCTCTATTATCGCTCAAATGTAGGGACTAATTATATTGCTTCCCGGATTGGAGAAGCTGGAGTGGATAAAATTCGCGAGCGGCTCTCAGAAACGATTAGCGAGAATTATGCGCGGGCGATGCTTGAGGAAGTGTATACAATTGGCCAAGGATTACAGAAGGCTGCCAATGCTTCTGATCAAATAAGCAATGGACTGGCTGAGGTCAATGCTGGAACGCTTAAGCTAAAAAACGAAATGGGCAATAAAAGCGGTTCGATACAGCAGCTTTCCAATGGTGCAAATAAACTTAGTCATGCGGCTGCTTCTCTCGCAGACGGTGCGAATGTACTTCAGTCAAGTATGAATGACGTAAGTAAAGGCATCAATTCCCTTGAAAACGCGCCGGGTGATGTACAAAAGAACACTACTCAGCTGAGGCAAAATGCAGGTACCCTGAGTACAGTTCTCCAAAGCTATGCAGCAGCACATCCGGAATTAAACAATGATGCAGCGTTTCAACAGATATTAGGATCCAGCCAGAATGTAAATGGCGGAATTCAGCAATTAGAAACTTCATTTGGCAGTATGTCAAATCAAAATATAAGTACGTTAAGGGATGGAGCACAGACGATCAACTCCAAAATGAATGATCTATCCTCTGGGGCATCCAAAATTGCTTCCTCACAAAAGACAATTGCCGATGGAACAGCCTCATTAGCTTCGGGATGGAATCGTTCTGTGTCGTCATTAGGGACAATATCAAACAGTCAGAAGAAATTACTGAAGGGAAGCAAACAGCTGGGAGATCAATTAAACAGTGGCGCAAAGAATATCGAGGCCATGCAATCAGGTCAGCCTCTCTCTAAAATGATGGCCAATCCTGTCCGATTAAAAGAAGAACTCCTTCATGATGTGCCGAACTATGGAACAGGGCTTGCTCCTTATTTCATATCGATCAGCTTATTTGCAGGTGCGTTACTCCTATCAACTGTATTTCCTTTTCGGGATACAATCGCCCCGCCCCCTTCTGGTCTCAGCTGGTTTGTTTCGAAATTTGCGGTTTTATTTGTCATCTCAATTGGACATAGCCTGATTACCAATTTCTTATTGGTTCAATTGGTTGGACTGAAACCGCTGCACCTCGGACATTTGTATCTCTTTTCTTTTTTTACAAGTTTAGTGTTTATGGCGCTCATTCAATTCCTGGTCACAGCTGGTGATAATGCAGGAAGATTTATTTGTATCATCATGCTCGTTCTTCAATTAACATCGAGCGCAGGCACCTTTCCTGTTGAACTATTACCTACTGCCCTTCAGCGGCTTAACTATGTATTGCCAATGACTTACACCGTACAAGGATTTAGGACGGTGATTTCCACTGGTAATGATCAAATACTCTACCAGGATGTTTTAAGGCTTCTGGCATTTTTAGTTGTTTCAATTTTGCTCACACTTTTGGCCCTAAGCATTCATAAAAGAAGATTAAAAATTTGAAAACTAAACCACCTCGAGAAATGATTAAAGGATGCCATTTTGAGGTGGTTTTTTTAATAAATGCACCAAAATGAGAGTAAGGCTCTACCTTTTTCTAAACTATATTTCTGATGATTCAATCGTAATAGGAGTTATCTCTGAATCGTGATTCGCTATAACCTGTATACAATCCTTCCTTTGTGAAAAGTTTTGTATCCATTCTAAGGATTTTTTTGCGTGAATTTTATTAGATGTGATACCAGGCAACATCATTTGTTCCCATGATTTTTTTGCATATCCTACGTCACTAGCTAACAACAACCAACCATCATTCAATTTAACGAGCAAAGAAAACATCCCTTCGCTATGCCCAGGAGTATGAACTAAAAATAAAGTACCATCTCCAAAAAAATCAAGCCCCTTATTAAAAGGACCATATGGTATGTCTTCCAAACTAAATGTGTTAATCGGAATACCTTCCCACATTGACTTTATGTAACCAACTTTTTTGTTTGCAGCTTTCCACTCTAGTTCACTTGTAAAAATTTTTTTTGCATCTTTGACATGACTTAATCCACTAACGTGGTCTGAATGGAGATGCGTTAATAAAACAAAATCAATTTCGCTACTTTTTACTCCGAAATGAATTAATTTATCAACTATTGATTCACCCGCAGGGAGTTCTCCTCTGAACATAGAGTATGCTAAACGTCCTAAATGTTTTTTTTGGTTAGTTCTGATTTCTTCATTCCATCCTGTATCAACCAAAATAAGTCCTTTAGGATGCTCAATAAGGTAAGTGGAAACGGGAACCCACATCTTTTTACTTTCTCCCCTTAACCAACCTGAATACGGTATAGGGTGTAGTCCTTTCTCTCGAAAAGCTAATGCCTTATCAATATAAACCCTACCAGTATGCCATATATGGACTTTCATTCTATTCCCTCCCTGGAAACACTAATTTTATTACCAATATAATATAGTAGGCGGTGTTTAAAGATTTCTTCGGTAACTAGTTGGCTTAATCAGGCGACGTAAGTCCCTATAGTATTGCGTCTTCATTTTTCAATGAATTTGCCTTTATCTAAATATCAAATTTTCTTTTTCCAAATAATTGCTGCATTTTAATTTATAATTCTTCTGAATTGCAGTTAATCCTTTTTACAGATAAATAAGTGTTTTTCTTATATTTATCGTTCCTCAGCTAACGCCCCCGCTGTTGCAAGTAGATTTTTTCACAATCTTACCTGATTTGTTTTCTCTCCTTTTTACTTGTTTTTGCTAACTGTATTTTGAGCCACTCTAATCACCAAATTTCCTAATTGGGCTTTATGACAGGGAAACATTAGAGGAAAAATTGCATAATACTGTCCCGTTGATACACAACCGATTTACATATACATACTATTTCTTAATAGAAATAAAACAATATTTATTAATTACCCTTGTTCCTTAAAAAGTAAATCGGCCACCATAGTCAAAGACTAAGGTTACATGGACACTCACACATAGGTGAATACGCCATACATATAAACTAAGGCTCTTATACCGCCTATATTGGCTTTGGAGAGGAATGATGAAATGTCCGCAAAAAATACCTTTGATTATATTGTAATCGGGGCTGGAACTGCTGGTGGAGTAATTGCAAAAAAATTATCGGATGACACAAGTACATCTGTACTTGTCCTTGAACCAGGAACAAATATGGTTAAAGAGCTAAGCAGTCCTTCTGGTGCAGTATCAGGGATTTTGGCTTCTGATAATAGGCATTCCTTTAATATGCTTACAAATGCTGAGCCAAGTATTGGGAACCAGCAGCTTAGAATCTCAAGCGGCAGAACGATCGGGGGAAGTTCAGAGCATAATGCCATGTATGCAGTACGGGGAAGCAGTGAACTTTATGATGAGTGGGCAAACTCAGTTGGATCTCAATGGAGTTATAATAATGTAAGTTCTTTATTCATAAAAAATGAAACTTATACGGGTAAGACACAAGAACCTGAAGAACGCGGAAAAAATGGCCCCATTTTTGTAAGGCAGCAAACCATTCCCAAGGATGGGCTTACCGTTACGTTAGCAAAAGCAGCATCAGATGTATTAAATATTCCTATTGTTGAGGATTACAATACTGGAATAAGGGATTGTACATTTTTCAAATCACAATTTTTAAATAAGGAAGTGAATGGACACTTCGTCCGCTCATCTACTGCCACAGGATATTTAAATAAAAAAATTGTGACGCAAGGAAATGAGTTCCATCCAGATGAAGTTGGCGTTGGCAACAGAAAATTAGTTATTTTGGCTAAAACAACAGTGAATAAAATTCTATTTGAACAAAATGGAAGAATTCAAGTTGCCGTGGCCGTTGAATTTGTCAGAGACGGTAAATCAAATAGAGCATACGCCAGAAAGGGGATTATTGTTAGTGCCGGTAATTTTTCCTCCGTTATTTTGCAACGTTCTGGAATTGGAAATCCGGCAGATTTAGCGAAAGCAGGTATTGAAACACTTATAAACAGCCCAAATGTGGGGCACAACTTTCAAGCTCATTTTACGATTGGAATGGGAGTAGCAGTTAAAACCAAGCGGATTTTAGATCTCATGTCTGCAGACCCAGACAATCCATTTCCACTGGGGGCTTTTAAAGGAGACGGCAGAAGCGGAGGCCGCCGCCTTCAAATATATGGCTCTCCAACGCCAACGTTTCTCCCTACTCAAGATGTACTGGCTAATAATTGGGGGTTTGATCCTAAAAAGCAGAGCAATATCATGAGCATTGGCCTTTTTGACCTAAACCCAAAAAGCAGGGGTACTATATTGGCCGCACACAGCGATCCTGAGGCCTATCCTTCCATCGACCTTAATCCACTTGGAGATCCTGATGACCTGGATTTCATGGTTGATCAGTATATTGAGACCTTCCACATTATAAAGAAAGCACGTGAACTCGACCCTGAAGGCATTTACAAAGTCGTTTACCCACCTGAAAAAATCTTTGAGATAAGTAATAAGGAAGAACAGCGAAAAAAATTAGAAAGTTTCGTAAGAGCTTCTTATCGCAATATTTTCCACTTTGGAGGTCAATGCAAGATGGCGAGGAGTATTAATGAAGGCGTTGTAGATGGATATCTGAATGTCTTTGGCACCAAGAACTTAAAAGTCGCCGATCTTTCAATCTCCCCCATTTTACCAGATGGCAACACTTCAATGCCTTCCCAAATGATTGGTTTAAATGCCGTTAAATTTATTCAGGACCAAGAATGAGTAGATGAAATCGGGTTTAATTTAAGACTAAGATATATAACAAGAAATCTATCTGTTATTAAATATGAAAAAGGCCGTTGTTTAGAAATTGACCAACGTTTTTTATCTTATAAGAAATTCTTAATGTCCTGTACTCAACAATCTTTGGGTTCGATTACTTCTAATTACCTCTCGGTTTGGAAAGTAAAGGTGATTGGATACCTCCTTGCGGAGTAACTTTTGTAGGAATACCTTCTCCTTCAAATTCTGCTTTTAAAAGCATAGATATAATAGAGATAAGTGATTTAAGAGTTCTTTTTTGCAAACAAATATAGTTGAACTAATGAGTATTCATCTTAAATGTCTGACTCCTGAATAATCGTCCTCAGAAAATTTTCCTTCGTTTTAGGGAACTCGTCCAACACCTTTTTGTTACTTGAGAATAATGTATAAGTGAGAGGTGAAACAACCTTTCAGCCGCCAATGCGCCATACCATATTTTCTCCTCACCAGAAAGAGAAGCGAAGGTACCCTCCACGCTTCTCTTTTTTGCTATTGAGATTTAGACTTTTATGGAATTTTTTTAAAGCAGGATGTTTGTCCAAACTATTTTTCTAAAACTTCATATGATTGTAATGAGAATGTTAAATGGCTTCTCACACAGAAAAAGGTGGTGATAATTATGGGTTACGGATCTTACGGCGGTGGATATGGCTACGGTGGTGGCATGGGTACAAACTTTGCTTTAATCGTAGTGCTGTTTATTCTATTAATCATTGTTGGTGCAGTTATGTGGTCAGGGTACTAAGGGCATCGCCTATTTGATAGTGGAGGTGTTGAATATGTCTGACGGACACAAAGGAATGGGAACAGCTTTTGCTTTAATCGTGGTATTGTTCATCTTGTTGGTTATCGTCGGTACTGCTTTTACAGGCGGATACTAAATAAGGACAGGCAAACTGCTTTATACGTTTAGGACAGGTTGAAATAATCTGTCCTTTTCATAAATTACGCTAATATGAAAGGGGGATTAAAATGCCAAATTTAATGAGACATATAGGACAACCAGTAGAAATTAGAACAAGAGACGGCCGAGTTCATAGGGGTATAATGGACGGAGTTGACCCCCCAAGAGGAGTATTTATACGAGATGGATTCGGAAGAAGAAGATTTTTTGCATTTGTTTTTGTCTTTGCTTTCTTTAGTAGAGGACGTCGTATTTTCTAAGATATATAACATAAGTTTTTATGAATTACCTCTCTCAAGGGCTTAAGGTTAAGCTGCGGATTTTCAGAACTGCGCTAACGGATGCGTTAATCCTTCATGATTAACGCATTTTTTGTCTGAGAAAAATCCTGCAGTGAAACTAATCTTATTCAACTAAACTGCCCGTTAGCACAAATCAAAAGGAGTTGAGGCTGCAACCCCTTCTTAAACTAACCTTCCCAAATAGCATAGGAAAATGCTGCCCCAATAAGCTCATTAAAAATGAAATTAGGAAATGTAGCCGTCCTGATCATTGATTTTAAGATTCCACGCTTGTCCATTTCAAACAATTTATGTTTCTCATATATTGCTAATAACTCAACATAAGGAGGTGGTTCTTATGGATGAAAAAGTCAGAGAAATGCTAAGGGGAATCCAAGAAGTTCTTCAAGAGCAACTTCTAACTCAGTTACAGACTCAACGTGTAGTACAAGCTCAAAATCAGCGACAGGTGGAACTTCAAGCTCAACTCCAAGCTCAACTGCAAGCACAGCTTCACGGCAAAATCAAGCGCAGGCACAAAATGACACTGACACTGTTACTTTAAGAAATATTGGAAATCCAATTGTTGTTGTGAATTGCAACTGTGATAATCATCATAAAGACGGCAAAAAACACAAAAGAGAATATTAAACTTTTAACAGTTGTCAAACATTAACCCCTGAAAGGAAGCTCCACCATCGGGTGCTTCCTTACTCTGTTATTCAGGAGGTGGCTACTTTGATTTTAAAAGGTATTATTATTGAACTAACCTGCCCTTTAGTGCAATAAAGAGGTTTATCTCTTGTCGATTTCATTTAGCTCAATATCTTTTTTAGGGACATTCTTAAACCTAATTATCTTCTCGTATGAAACATTATTTTCGTTTGTTACTATGTCCATAACCGCATTAACAACATAATTTCCATTCTGCTTATTCAGTGTTAAATCTGTTTTCATATATTCATTAATTTTATGGTCAGCTTTATATAATACATAAGTATATTTTTCATCATAATAAATATTGAATTTTTCACCTTCAGGATTCTCTTGTAATATTTTTTGCGTCGTAGCGGAAGTTGTGTCTTACTCAGATTTATATATTCATCACTATCGTCCTTCGCTTTATAAAGTGCACTTGATACTATTAAAATCAAAATCATAGGTAAGACCACAAGTGGATTGTCAACACTAAACTAGACAGTTTTTTTAAGGTGTTCAAGTTTGTATTCAATGGGACTTAAATACCCTAACGTTCCGTGAATACGAATGTGATTAAACCAATGGACATAGTCTTGTAATTCTCTCGTTAATTCCTCTAAACTAGTAAAATGCTGTCCTCTTACAAACTCTGTTTTAACAATCTTGAACGTTGCCTCTGCTACTGCATTATCATAGGGGCAGCCTTTCATGCTGAGCGATCGCTTGATATCAAACGTCTTCAGTACTTTGTCAATCAGCTGGTTCTGTTTGTATCATCTCGCAAACTATGCTACAGAAACCGAGCTAGAGAAGTAACGGAGAGCAATAAAAATTAGGGGAGTGAGGACCTTCCCCTAATTTTTATGTGAATCGCTAGATTAACGATAGAGCGGGCACTTCTGGAATACCTGCCAGTTCTTATTGAAAAGCCTAAAAATTATTGATTTCCTTTCTTAACCCATTCTGCCACGGTAACTGTACGTTTCGCCTGATGTTTTACCGCACCTTCTACATCGCCTATCATTTTTCCATCTTCACCAACTGTGACACTTGTTCCATATGGGTTTCCACCTGCTCCAAATAAAATAGGATCAGTGTAACCCGGAGGTACAATTATGGCACCCCAGTGCATCATTGAAGTATATAATGAAAGAATGGTTGCTTCTTGTCCGCCATGTGGATTCTGAGCAGAAGTCATAGCGCTAACTACTTTGTTTACTGTTTTACCAGTAGCCCATAAACCACCTTGAGTATCAAGAAATTGCTTCATTTGGGAAGGCATGTTTCCGAACCTGGTAGGAACGCTAAAAATAATTGCATCTGCCCATTCAAGATCATTTGAAGTTACAACTGGGATATCTTTAGTTGCTTCTGTTGTGCGTTTCCATACTTCATTCCCCTCAACCACTGATTGAGGAGCCAATTCTTGGACTTTAAATATTTTTACATCGGCACCAGCTTGTTTTGCACCTTCTTCAGCCCACTTTGAAAGTTGGAAGTTTGTTCCGCCCATACTGTAGAAAATTACTGCTAATTTTACATTTGTCATTTTATCATCCTCCTTGTTTGGTTTTTTCCCAAATAGTTTCGCCAAAAAACCCACAGTAAATGCACCACCTATTATAATAGCTTGTTTTATTCCTATTATTCGCCTTTTCTTCTAAAACAATGCATTACCCGCCTGTAGTTGCCACTGCCCTATTATGGTAACTGGCTGTTCAGCATTAGACCCCTTAGCATCCATAAAGCCAATTCCGCACCAAAAGGAAGTTGCTAATGTTATACACCTTTTTTCACTCTAGAATCTAAACATTTTCGACAACAAATATAAGGTTTTCCTGAAAATCAAGTATGGTTCTGGTAAGTTTCTTTTGTTTTTCCAACTCCTTTTCAAGCTGTACCTCGTAAACAGGCTTTTGGATAGCCTGATGAAATTTATTCAAATCGATTGGCTTAAGGATGAAATGGTTTACGTTGTTTTCTATGGACTGAATAAAAAACTCATTATCATCATGTGCAATCGTAACAATAATTTGAACCTTATCACTGTGTTCCCGGATTTTCTCGATCATATTCAGCCCGCTAAGCTGGTTCATCTTAATATCTGTTATGATCAAATCAGGTAACAGACGGTGATAAAGTTCATATCCTTCTTCAACCATCAAGTGCAACATGAATATCAGAAAAGCGGCGGTTAAGAACACGAAGAAGTTTTTCCCTTGACTCGGCTTCATCTTCAACATAAAGGACTCTGACATTATGATAGTTGTATTTCGCTAATTGCCCATGGGGTTTTGGCATGGGCCCGCCCCTTTCAAAAATGATCTGGTATGTAAAAACCGGCCAATAAGGACATTGGCCGGTTTCACTTGTTGTCTTATTAATTAAATTATATTGACATATAGCTGCTTCTACAATAAATTGCTTTAATAGTTTGAAAACTATCCGCATTTTTGTAATAAATTTATTTTAATATAGCTTATGTTAATATATAAAAGAGCTATTTTTTACTTACTTCCTTTTCTAAGTTTAACTGCAACGCTGTCCATGCTGACTGATCTGCAAAGTAACGTGACCAGCTGCCTAGACCCGCAAGTTTATATTTACTCACTAAATGAGCACGCTTTTTAAGGGATTGTTCGTCTTCTATCCACACTCTATAGGTGGCTTTTTCATTAGAATCGAGGTACTCTGCATAGTTTTGGCCGCTGGCACTATCGTATTTAGGAACTAGCTTCTTTTCTTTTATCCAAGCCTTTACTTTATCCATGGATAATGCCTGTACCGAAAGCTCAGTGCTTCCGTCTTCCAATACTGCTTCTTTCCAAAGTCTTGTATAAAGCGGAACACCGAGTATTAATTTTTCTCCCGGTACTTCTTTTAAAAGATTTTGAAGATTGTCTTCAACCCAAGGAAAGCTAGCGACACTGCCTGCACCGGTTGATTTTCCTGTATGCTCATCATATGCCATGACAATCAGGTAATCAGCAACCTTTGAAAGTTTGTCTCTTTCATAAAATGAGGACCAGTTACTGTACCCTGCAGCAAATGTAATATCCATGGAAACGGTTTTGCCCTCTGCATGAAGATAAGGTACAGCTTCTCTCATAAATTGTGTGACGAGCGGACCGTCCTTAGGATCGACATTTTCAATATCAAAATTAACGCCGTCCAGCTGGTACTTTTGCGTAAAAGCTACAAGTTGCTGAATTATTTTATCTCTTATACTAAAATCTTTAAACGCTTGATGTGTCAGCTCGGGATTAAATCCATTTGAAAATAACCCCCAGATTTTATACCCCTTTGCTTTTGCTTGCTGGCTATACGGAAGAGAAGCAAGGTTTTTAATGGTTCCATCGGCTTCTGTAAGGGAAAACCAGGTTGGTGAGATGACATTAACCCCAGGCATCGGAGAAATTTTTGAAAAGTCAGGTGTTTTACTGTAAACAGCCTCCCAGGTTAATTGTATTGGACTTTTTAATAGAGGAAGAGGCTTATTTTCCACCTGATGGCTTATGACGATCTCTGCTTTTTCACCTCTTTGGACGTAATCCTTATTTATATATCCTGCAGCACCATCTTCTTTTCTGACAAAATAATAATCATTTATTTCCTTTTCAATTCGGACATGTTCCCCAAGAACAGTTTCAGCAGTATAAGGAAAATCCAAACCGGGACCAGTTCTAAGCCTTAACTTTGCCTTTTTTATTTTATTATTTTCAATATTGCCTTTAAAGTAGATATCCCCATCCTTCTCAATAAGGATCGCACCACTTTTAGGAAGCTGTCGATATTGGATTGCATAATAGCCTGCTAATGGAGCAGCAGCTAAATATAACTTCCCATCTTTTGATAAAACAGTTGGATAGGACGATTTCGCGGGCTTCCTATTATTAAAATAAGTAAGTGAATTTTCAGGCATTTGCAGGACTTTATCTTTAGTCGT
The DNA here is from genome assembly GCF_011393025.1 of Neobacillus terrae. Taxonomy (GTDB): domain Bacteria; phylum Bacillota; class Bacilli; order Bacillales; family Cytobacillaceae; genus Neobacillus_A; species Neobacillus_A terrae. The sequence goes on from NZ_JAAOEO010000006.1 coordinate 41,682, forward strand.
TAAAATGACAGATTTGGATTTTTCATCATAAACCAAATTAGGATCCAGGTATTTTTTAAAAAAATCGAAAGGAAGATAAAGTTCCTTTGATGAAAATAGCGCATTTCCTTTTGTGCTTCCGTGATAAATGATTGGATTGCTGCCCTGAAAATAGGATTTCCTTTCGTTTGAGGCAAAAGGGTACGAAATAAGAAGAATAATAGATGAGGTTAGAAATAAAATTACTAATGTCCAGCCTATTATCCATTTAAATGCAGGTGTTTTCTGTTTGTGATATTCTATTCGAGCCATTCAATTTCCCCCTTCATTCTACTGTATAAAAAACCCATGGAAATGAAAAGGCGTTTTGGAATTAAAAAGAAAAAAAGAATCTCAAAATTAGAGATTCCTGTTATAAAAATAGATATCCAGCTGCTGCCCCTAGCAGTACAATCATCCATGGAGAAGCTTTCCAGAATGAAGAAGTGCCAAATAAAATACAACCGATTGCAAATTCTTTCCCTGATTGAATAGCACTTGTAAAAATAGGATTATATAAAGCTGCCAGCAGTAACCCAACCACCGCTGCATTCACACCTGCAAGCATACCTGATACTGCTGATTTTTTTCTTAACTTCTCCCAAAAAGGAAGGGTACCGGCAATTAACAGAAATGCAGGCAAAAAAATGGCTATAGTAGCCATAAGAGCAGCCTTCCATCCACCAATCACTGCTCCGAGATAAGATGAAAAGGTAAACAAAGGTCCAGGTACAGCTTGAGCAGCGGCATAGCCTGCTAAAAATGATTCCTTGCTTAGCCATTCTTGAGGCACAAACTCTTTTTCAAGTAATGGCAGCACAACATGGCCTCCTCCAAATACAAGAGAACCACTTCTAAAGAATTTATCAAATAATTGAAGACTAACTGAACCATTGTAATAGCTTAAAAGGGGCAGTAATACCAATAATAAAAAGAAAAGAAAAAGAGCAATTGTTGATGTTTTTCTGTCTATATCAATCGAAAAAGCAGTGACCATATTGTCAGTTTTCTTTTTTAAAAACCACCAGCCAAATACAGAAGCTATTAAAATCACAAAAATTTGTACAGCGCCTTGATTCCAAATGAGAACAGTGGCAGCAGAAAGCAGCGCTATAGTTGCTGTTATCCTCTGGCTTGCCAGCTTTTTTCCCATATCAAGTACTGCCTGAAGGACTATCACTACCACAACAATTTTTAATCCGTGAAGCCATCCCTGACTGCTAATATTTGTCCCCTTAAGAAATATAGCAAATAAAACAAGTAAAATAGAAGAAGGAAGGGTAAATCCCATAAAGGAAACCAAACCGCCTATTATACCTGCCCTCATCATTCCAATCCCCATTCCAACATGGCTGCTGGCCGGTCCAGGAAGGAATTGACACAATGCAACTAAATCTGCGAAAGCTTTTTCATCAAGCCATCTTTTCTTTTTAACATATTCATTATGAAAGTACCCAATATGGGCTGTTGGTCCGCCAAATGATAACAGCCCTAGCTTTAAGGAAACAAGAAAAAGCTCCCTTAATCTATGTATTTTTGATTTTTCGGCAGAATTGCCAGACACGAGCGAAAGCCTCCCTTTAAAGTTTAATTAATTTCATATAAATTATAATTCTTTATAAAAAAAGAAGGTAATAATTTATAAATAAAAGGCTCTTTTGGTAAACTTTGTTGTTTTTAAAAGCAAACATAGACTCGCTTTCCGCGGGCAATCAGGCTTCTGCCTGTAAATAAATTCGTGATAAACATCTGTGTGCCACTACTTGCAGATTTTCGACGAGCTAAAGGTCAGCTTCTTCGAATATTCTATGGCCGCCTCCTCGGTCACTTGTGACCTGCGGGGTCTCGCCTGGCTTGCTTTTTCCGCAGGACGTTGAGATTGCTTCGGTGAATCATCACCGCACGAAGAAAATGTGAATGCATTTTCGAGGAGTCTCGTCTATTTTTGCTCACAGTATCTTCAAATTGCAACAATCTTTTAGAAAAGAGCTAAATAAAAAAAGGTCCCCGAAGGAACCATTTTTATTTTTACATGTTTATTAATCTGGCTATCGTTTCATAAAATTAAAAAAAATTTATCTTATTGGACAAATTTGACTAGCATGTGAGCCAGGTTATGTTTCTCTTCTTCAGTTCCAACCTTCCAAAGTTCCTGTAGTAATCGTTCTTCACTATTCTTTGGAGATTGATTTTCAGCAAGGAAACCAGCTACCTTTTCGGCAGCCTTTGCAAGTTGCTCCTCACCCATTCCTAATTTTTCTCCCATTTCTACCTTTCCTTGCAAAAAGCTTTTAAACTCATTAAAGTTAGACATAACCTCTTCATTTTTATTCACTTCGTTTTGTAACTTGCCTTCATTTAATTGCTTGTCCATCTTTATCACTCCTTTAATATTTTAGGTTCCCTCTACGATTCCCCGTGACAGGATTAATAAACTCTTCTCAGCACATCGAATATGCTGTGTGATTTTAAAAGGCGGGATGGCGTTTTTATAAAAAAATGGTACAATAAAAGCACTGGATCTAATTAAGAAGGGGAAATTTTTAATGGCAATAACAATCATAATCGTGATCCTGGCCTATTTGCTCGGTTCAATACCTTCCGGACTGATTATTGGAAAGGTTTTTTACGGGATCGATATTCGCGAGCACGGAAGCGGAAATCTTGGTGGGACAAACTCATTCCGAACTCTTGGGAAAAAGGCAGGTATAGCAGTTACTCTTGCTGACATTCTAAAAGGAACACTGGCGGCAGCCTTGCCAGTCATATTTCATTCCGATTTAAATCCACTCTTTGCAGGGATCATTGCTGTAGTGGGACATATGTATCCGATTTTTGCAGGCTTTAGAGGTGGTAAAGCAGTGGCAACATCAGGGGGAATTCTCCTATTTTGTGCACCTGCTCTATTTATAACCGTTCTGGTCGTGTTCATTCTATCCTTGTACCTTACAAAGTATGTTTCTCTGTCTTCCATGGTGGCAGCCTTGACGGCTTTATTGTTCGCCATTTTCGTGAATAGGGATATCCCCCTTATAATCGTTGTTTCACTATTGGCTTTGTTTGTTTTTTATCGTCATAGAGCTAACATTAAACGAATTATTAATAAAACTGAGCCCAAAATTAAAAGGCTTTAATGAAACCTCTTGGTTTCTTTAAAGCCTTTTTTACGTTGACTTTTTTGGCGCATGCACCTATTAATAGGTGAAAGGCTAAATTCGCCACTTCCTCCTAAACCTGCTATTTCCCTTCATGCGATTCTAGGTCTCCTCTGTACCCTTCCTTGTCATGAGGCCCCCTTTTCAGCGGAGAAGATGCCAAGCCAGCCTATATCCTTTGCCTCTCAAGTTTTTTATATGATATTGTCTTTTCCTGTCGTAATCTCTCCATTTTAGTTGTTTTTTCTTAATTTGTAAGACATTGTAAATTACAATGAAAGTTTGATATTATAATAGTATCTGAGTTTTTAGCTCTAAATAATACATAATCCGGAATGATTATCACTCAATTAAAATAAAATGAACAAAAGATTCTATTTTTCTTTAAAGGATGGGAATGGATGGATTTGAATGGTTTATTTATAAAAGAAGTGCCTTTTCCATATTTTATTTTCAATAAATCGATGGAATTTAAGGCCTCCTCTCTAAAAGCGCTGGAAGTTTTTCCGGGAACCGATGATTTTATTCAATTAATTGATATTCAATTTCAAGAAGATACCATTCAATTCTTATTATCAGAGGGTGAAATAAAATCAATTGAAGTTCCAATGAACGAAAAAAACCAGAAGCGTTTTTATCAGATCTATAAAGCAAAGGACCCCTATGGAAGCCTTCACCTCTATTGCCTTCCGATTAGTACTGAATTGGCGGAATTGCAGGAGATGATGGACAGGGTTGAACAAAAATTAAAACAATATAATCTGGAGCTTGCAGATAAGAAAGAATACCTTGAAAAAAGTGTGGAAGTTTTAAAGGAAGCTGCTATTAAGGCTGAACGGCGGGATAATATTGAAAATCTGGCTGCAGGCATAGCGCATGAAATTAGAAATCCACTTACAACAGTAAAAGGCTTTATTCAGCTATTAAAACCCTACTTAAAAGAAATTGGCAAAGAACAATATGCGGATATTGCCCTGGAGGAAATTAATAGAGCTAACAGCATTATCTTTGAGTTTTTAAACGCAGCGAAGCCTGAAGTCGAAGCCAGACATAAACGGTCGGTAAATCACCTTGTTAAGGATATAGCTATGCTTTATGAGAGTGAAGCCATCCTAAGAAATATACATATCCAGACGATTCTAGATGTGGAAGACATTAACCTGAAAATAGATACTAACCAGTTAAAACAGGTATTAATAAATATGATAAAAAACAGCATGGAAGCGTTTGAAGAATCAACAGGAACTGCTGCGGAAAGATTGATTGTACTTCTAACAAGAGTAACCAAGGATATTGCGACGATTAGTATAAAGGATAATGGTTCAGGTATGTCTCCTGAAACAATAAAAAACCTTTTCCTTCCCTTTTATACAACGAAGGAAAAAGGAACCGGAATTGGTCTTAGTGTTTGTAAGAAAATTATTGAAGAAAACGGCGGAACCATTCAAGTTGACAGCCTTCCAGGTACTGGTACTATATTCAAGCTTTGCTTTCCATCTAGTCTCTTTTCAAAGGAAATGAGTATATCTCATGAAGGGGCTTAATTCAGACTGTAAAGTTGATTGATAAGGCATTTAACTGCATTTCTTGTCACCTTATAGTCAAAAGTAACAGGTTCATGAAGGAGCAAGATCTTGTAAAATAAAAGTAAGTCCTAATATGGAAGGAGATCTTAAATATGCCATTGAATAAGAATGCATTGGTATATGCAGTTTTAGCTTCTGGTACAGAATCAAAAGATGAGTTCAGAGTAGAATTTTATCAGTATTCAGAAGGATTGGAATGTAGTGGATCTCCCGTAAAGGTGATTGATAATTTTGATGAACTATTAGCGTTTTTGGACGAGATGGATGAAAAGGATACGTTAGAAACAGCATAAAAGCGGACTCCCAGGGAATCCGCTTTTTTATATTCTTAACAATTGAAATTTTCCGTTTCCAAAGACATCTTTTATATAATCCAGCTTGGTATTGTTAAAATATACATGATCCTTTTCATGGATTAAAATATTTAAACCGTCGAATTCATACAGCTGGTCATTTTGAAGTTTCTGCTCTTCCAGAGACAGATTTAATTTAGGGCCGCCTCAGCCAATTCCCATGGTTAGTCGGACAAACAGCTGTTCATCCTCTGTTTTCTTTTCTCTATTTACGGCATTCTTTAACATTTCCTGTGCCTTCCCCGACAATTTAAACATAGAATCTCCTCCTTCTTTCCAAAAAAAAACTATTTAAAATAATCAAATTAACCTGCATAATGGGTATATAGCATATTTTGTCCTAAACATGAAAAAATTGTATTTTTAGGAGATGAAGATGAAAAAATTAACCGCTTATTCCCTGTTTATTCTTCTGGCCTGCTTTGCTATTTCATCCTCTTTACTGTTTAAACAGTATCACAAGGCAGAAGCAAAGACCAAAGAGTATGCATCAACAAAACTCTCCCCGCGGACTTATAGTCTGGAGGGAAAAACGATTACTGAAAAAATCACAGTTGCCGCCATTGGAGACATTCTAATACATGACTGGGTTTATCAAGATGCCCATCGAGGAACACATTATGATTTTAATCTTATTTTTCAGCCTGTTAAAGAAATGATGGAAACACCGGATATATTAACTGCCAACCAGGAAAGCACTCTGGGGGGCACAGAAATGGGTCTTTCCAGCTATCCAATGTTTAATAGCCCTCATGAAGTGGCAAATGCACTAGTTAATGCTGGTGTTGATATAGTTTCTACTGCAAATAACCATGCGCTCGATAAAGGAGAAAAAGGAATTTTCTCTGAAACTAAATATTTAGACAGCATAGGACTTCCTCATGTTGGAAGCTTTACAGATAAGAAGGATCAGGAAGCCTTGAGAATTATAAATAAAAAAGGTATCAAAATAGCCTTCTTGTCCTATACCTATGGTACAAATGGGATTCCTGTTCCCTTTGGTAAAGACTATTTGGTTAATATCATTAACAGAGAACAAATGAGTGAAGAAATCCACCGAGCAAGAACACAAGCAGATGTCGTTATCATGAGTATTCACTGGGGAAATGAATATCAAAGATATCCTACCGAAGACCAAAAGGAACTTGCCCGCTTCCTCGCAGATCAGGGAGCAGACGTCATTTTTGGTTCCCATCCTCATGTACTCCAACCAATGGAGTGGATAAAAGCTAAAGATGGACGCAAGGTACTTACAGTCTATTCACTGGGGAATTTTATCTCCGGCCAGATGAGAGATTATAAGGATATTGGAGGAATGGCGTCAGTTGAAGTTACAAAAAGTGTTGATCATAATGGCAAGAGGATCGAGCTTTCAAATCCCTTATTCCAGCCAACCTTTGTTGCTCAGCAGCATCTCAAAAACTACAGAGTCGTTCCACTTCGACAGGCAGGAACTTACGGTTTTTCGGAAGCTGCTGCCAAAAATAACGAAATAGAGAAGTTTATGACTCAGTGGCTTAAATAATAGTTTTTAAAATACTCGGCAGCATGCCGGGTGTTTTTTATAATCTATCGAAACTCCTTTATACCCTACCATTCCCCTTCTTAATAAAAAATAATCTCCTTTTGATTTCCCACGCAAAAGCTCCTTTCTCGATTCTTTCTCCAAGTTCTTTTATAATGAATAACATATACTAAGATTTTAACACCGTGGAATGCGGAAGGAGATTTTAATGAATATTATAATAAACGATCAGGCAGCAGCGTGGTATAAAAGAGAAATGGATTTAAAACCTGGAGACTTTGTTCGTTTCTATGTTCGTTATGGCGGCTGCAGTACAGTGCAAAGCGGTTTTTCGCTTGGAATCTCCACAGAAGAGCCAACTGATGCTGCAGTGAAAACAGAAAAAGATGGAATTACTTTTTATATAGAAGAAAAAGACGTTTGGTACTTTGATGGACATGATTTATCCGTTTCCTTCCATGAGCAGGCTGACGAACCAGTATTTAATTATGATAAATAAGAAAAAGGTAAGCACCTTTTCAGTGAAGCAGCCGCTCTCTAAACATCACCCACGTCACTTCTTTGAAATCACAACGTGCAGCTTTGTGACGATTTAGAAAATCACTTCTTTTTTTAATCTATGTCTCAGTAGCACATTATTCGTTTACATCAAATCAATTACGAAAATGCATTTGCATTTGTTTATCCCAGGGAGAAGTGGATTGACATTAGCTCAATCAAGTATCACCTAACCGCCATACTTGATGCAAGATACTCCAAGAAGCTTATCAATGATGGAAACTTGCTAGGTGCTGGAAATAGAAAGTATTAAAAGAGACGGCAATTATGCCGCCTCTTTTATTGTAATAGCTGATCAGAATATCCTTCCTGAACCAATACTTCCTTTTGTTTGTCTCCAAGCAGGTCAAAATGGGAATACCCATCTTTTCTAATATGAATCCATTCCTTTTTAAGCCCATACTTTTTACCCCATTCGGCAAGCTGTTTTAGATTGGCGCAGCCTGCTTTTGTAACTGACTTACAGTCTGGAAACCGGTCATCAAGCCAATAATGTGTTAAAAAGGCAATTTCACCTTTATCTATCTTTCTCTTCCATTCCCTAACTTCTTCTTTTTTTATTCCGAAGGCCATAAGTATCTTCCTTTATTCAGCAGCATGCTGTTTTTTTACATTTTCATAAGCTTCATGCCATTCAGGAAATAATCGTTTAAGGGATATGGGTCTGAAGCTATCCTTTTTAACACATACATGTTTAGAATTACCAATCAAAGCTATTTCACCTGATTCTGTCAGGATCTCATATCCATAAGTTACTCGAAGTCCATCGTACTCTTCAACCCAGGTTTTTACTGTAGCTTTTTCTCCATATCTCACGGGTTTTTTATAGGAGGCCTGAATATCAATGACAGGGGAAATGATACCATCACGCTCCATTGCAGCATAATTAAATCCAAGTTTCTCTATAAAGCTTGTTCTTCCCAGTTCCATCCAAATCAGATAATTTGCATGATAAACTACTCCCATTTGGTCGGTTTCTGCATATCGTACCTCTATTTCCTTTGTTCCGACTATCATAAGCTATCCCCTTTTCCAGCTTTGTTCAGCGCTTTTTCTGCATCTTCTTTTTCTAATAATCCTGCTTTTTCATCCATTCCATCCAGGGAGCCGCTATTCATTAGACGCATAGCCTGTGCCTGGATTATTTCATCAACGAGGTTAGCAGCATACCTGCCGTTCCCTTGAACAAAGCGATCCTGCAGGGTATCCATGATAAGTGCTTCGGCTTCTTCCGTTATCCTATATTGGAACTTTCCTGCGTAAAATGACATAATGGCAAAAAGCTCCTCAACGGTATAATCAGGAAAGTGAAAAAACTTCTTAAACCTTGACCGAAGGCCAGGATTGCTTTCGAGCAAACTTTCCATTTCATTGGGGTAACCGGCAAGTATAACAACCAAATTTTCATTATGCTTCGTCATTTCATCGACAAGTGTATCAATTACTTCTTTACCAAAATCTCCAGACGTATGACCCAGAAGTGAGTAGGCTTCATCTATAAATAGTACGCCTCCCAGAGCTTGCCTGATTTTTTTCTTAGTTTTTGACGCAGTCTGGCCAACATATCCTGCTACGAAATCCGCCCTGCTCGCAACAAGTAAATGGCCGCGCTTAAGAATTCCGTATTCTTTTAATAATCCAGCATATATTTTGGCAACCGATGTTTTACCTGTACCAGGATTTCCGGTAAAGACTGCGTGAAGCTGTATCGGAACTGGGGGAAGATTATGCTCTCTTCTGTATTGCTGCATTTTCACGAAAGCCATAAGAGACTTAACTTCTTCTTTAATTTCTCCGAGGCCAATTAACCCATTTAACTCTTCTATAGGTGAATCCGAATTTTCATCAGACGGGCGGGAAAAATCTTCTTTTTCTAAAAGTGTAAAGCGGATTATATTGCTGTCACTAGATGTTTTCTTAGATCCTTTGAAAAAAATGGCGTTTAGCATTAAATTGCGGACAGTTCGTGCATTCCCAAAAGTGTCGTCTACTCTTTCCTGTTCGACCCTCTGCAATAATGCCATATTTGCATCCTCAGTCAGTATATAATCATTTTCTTTGGCAAATTGGTCAGCTATTTCAAGTAATTCATCATTACTGTAATCAGGCAAATGAATGAAGTTGGAATGCGGAAAACGGCTCTGAAGTCCTGGGTTAGAATCCAAAAAGGTTCTCATTTCATCTGGATATCCCGCTAAAATGACAGCAAACTTTCCGCCATACTCCCTGCCTGTCATAAGAGATACCAGGGTATCTATGGCAGTCTGACCATAATCATTGCCAGTCTGTCCTTCCCGCTTTAAGCTGTAAGCCTCATCGATAAAGAGTACTCCGCCCACTGCTTTTTCAACGATTGCTCTTACATTTTCTTCAGTTTGTCCTACAAAGGCACCAACTAATTGCGAACGGTCAGCCTCAATTACCTCTTCCCTTGGTAAGACTCCCAGCTCAAAGTATACTTTGGCCAGCAGACGGGCGAGAGTAGTTTTTCCTGTTCCGGGGTTCCCCGTCAAAACCATATTAAGACTTACATCATCCTTTGTTTGAAATCCGAGGCTTTTTCGCTGTCTTTGGTATTTAAGAAAATTATAAAAGCTATTTATACGTTCTTTAACAGCAGTCAGACCAACCATTTGATTTAATTGTTCAAGCGCCCTTGGGGCATCTAAAGCTGGCTGCTCCTCTTCTATGAATAGTTCTTCCCAAAGACTTTGAATTTCCTCCAGCTTAGAAAGATGGAGTTTTAAATCCTGAACATGAACTGCAGTATGAAAGACTCCAATGATAGACTCCTCGTATTCCTCAGATGCCTTTAAGAGCTCAGCTGTAACCTCGACCGCATCGGATAAAAGAGTGACGATTTTTTGATAAATCTTTTTTAAATCAGGATTAGTCCAATCCATTGTATTTCTGAGCTTTGACTGCAACTCCTCTAAGTCGTTTACGGCAGAATCTAAAAAATTCCTGCATATAAGTATATATTGCTCGGCGATTTTCTTCTTTGCTGTCCGGTTGTCTGTTTCTCTAATAGGAGGAAAACTTAGCTGATTCAGCAGTTTCCTTTTCTTTTTCCATTCAAACTGAAGTAAAAAAGAATACGCTTTACTATTTTCCGAATCCAGCTTAACCGCTCTTTCAAGCCAGCCAAGAGCAAGTGTATCTCCTGGCTTTTTTTCCATTCGTGAAAAAGCTGCTATCGTGAGAAGTTTGCTTAAAAGTTCATTATCTTTTTCCTGATCAAGAGAATCGATTAAAGAATATAGGACTGCCTCGTTTTTAAGGTTACTATGCGTTTCAAGCTGCTGTTCCCAAACATTTATCATTTCATTTAAATTCGCTGTACTAACTTTTTGTTTATTCAAATTTTCATCACTTCTTCATCCAAATTTCCTTTTATATCTTATCATAACCATTAACGGCAGGCTAAAAAAAGAAACTGGACCTAAAAAAGCCATAATCCTATTTCTAAATTAGGAATTACTCGCTCACGCTTTTTTTCTTCCCCTTTCCAAAAGAAATCGGCATTCAGACTCGCTCTATTCTATTTCTCCTTCCCTTTCCCAAATGAGTCTCGATTTCAGAAAAAAAGGCCATCCATTTCTGGAGGCCGTCAAAATTAAAACTCGTTGTTTTGGGAAGCTCTAGCTTCATCTTTAACTTCTTCACGAAAAGCCTCGAGGCTTTCGCGTCTGCGTTCGTTCTTTGCTTCGATCTGTCTTCGCTGTTCATCATTATTAGCATAGGCTAGAGATTCTTCAGCTGCTTCCATATTCTCAATTGTATCGTGAATCATTGACTGAAGCTTTTCAACATTATCGCTTCTGTCATCTGGTTTTGGTTTATTATTATATAGGGTCATTTCAATTCCTCCTTGAAGGTTTGGTACAAATATAGTTTGTATCGGATAATAAAATTTATCACATCAAATTTGTGGATGTTTTTTAAATGGGTATAAGAACATAAATTAACCCGGTCTAATTGACCGGGTCCTTTAATTATTCGCCTTTGGTTTGTATAACCTGAGCGTGTTGACCTGAGGTATCATTCATTTTTTTCCCTTTATTGCCGCTGAATCCTCGCGGCTGTGTGCCAAGATGGCTGGGAACATAATGTTTACTGTCTCTTTTTGGGTTACCCATTTCCTTATCCCTCCTCTATAATAATTTTCCCGAGGGGGCAGGAATCATGTTTGGAAAACAATGAGAGTTATTCCGCTTTACCAAGGCGTTTTTCTTCCAAACGTTCCTCGATTCTATCCATAGCAGCACGATCCTTCAAAAGCTGATTTTTATTTTCTAATACCAGCTCGGCAAAAGATCTTTTTCTTGGCTTTCTCATGTTTATCACCTTCCTTATTCACTATTCTAACAGTTATTATGCCCGGAAACGGTTGCAATTATTACAACTTTTTGAAAATTTAATCGTATTTTAACTTTTCCTCTTTTCATGTCAAGCCTGTTTGTTCTGTTTTTCAAAAGCAGTAAGAGTGAAATATCAGAAAAACTTGTCATTCGCCAAATCCTTTTGGCGGATGCCCTAGTTTTGCTTAAGCGTTCAGAATTTATAGATATAAATTCTTATTACCTAAAAAAGAACACCCGCATTGGTGTTCTTTCATTAATCTTCTCTATTTACTTTAAATCCTGTGTATATTGCTGCATTGCCTCTAGTGGCATTGCTCCTGTAAACTTATCCTGTATTATGCCTTTACTGTCAATAAAATAAGTTGTTGGAATTGAGATAATGTGATATTTTGCATTAACTTCATCTTTATCGTCTAACAGGATAGGGAAAGTAATCCCATTTTGATCTGCAAAGCCTTTTACGTCCAATTGTGGATCAATATTAACTGCGAGTATTTCAAGAGCTTTATGATCTTCTTTAAAAAATTGCTCCATTTCAGGCATTTCAGCTTTACATGGCGGACACCACGTTGCCCAGAAATTAAGCATGACTTTTTTTCCTTTTAAATCAGAAAGTTTTACTGTTTCACCTGTCAATGTCTTTAATTCAAAATCAGGTGCTTTTACACCAGTTTTTAATCCTTGGTTTTCTTCCATGGATGTTTTTGATTCCTTGGGTGTGTCGGCCTTTTTCTCCAGGGCCTGGACGATAGCGACAGACAAAAGAACGATTAAAATAACAGCCGCTATTACTTTTTTTATCATAGTGCTCCTCCTTATTCCAGAAAGATACTGCTAAACTGATTTTACACTATAATACAGGTAGAAATAAGGCTGTAAATGTGTCGATTCAGTAAACAATAAAAAAGAATACTAACTGTACTAAGAGTATGTTCTTATTAATTCCATTCTTTACTTTTGTAAGAGCTTTTCTAATTCTTCACCGTAGTTTCCTTTGATAATTCCTTTTTCGGTAATAATGGCAGAAACTAAATGTGAAGGAGTGACGTCAAATGCAGGATTAAACACTTTTACACCCTCAGGTGCGGTTCTTTGTCCAAATCCCTCGGTGATCTCTCTTGCATCACGCTCTTCAATTGGTATGTCATTTCCTGTTTTTGTTTCAAGATCGATCGTAGAAATAGGAGCGGCAACATAAAAAGGAATATTATGAGCTTTTGCTAGCAAAGCGACCCCATAAGTACCGATTTTATTTGCTACATCACCATTTGCAGCTACCCGATCACATCCGACAATAACGGCTTGTACCCATCCCTTAGACATTACCATGGCAGCCATACTGTCTGTTATAAGAGTAACATCTATTCCTGCCTGCTGAAGCTCCCATGCTGTTAAACGGGCCCCTTGGAGCAAAGGTCTTGTTTCGTCAGCGAATACACGAAGATTCCAGCCTTTTTCTTTTGCAAGATAAAGCGGTGCAAGAGCCGTCCCGTATTTTGCAGTAGCAATGCCCCCTGCATTACAGTGTGTCAGCACTCCTATTCCGTCTTCGAAAAGAGTCAGTGCGTTTTCACCGATGGAACGGCATACTTCCTCATCTTCTTGTCGAATAAAGTGAGCCTCTCTTTCAAGTGCTTCCTTTATTTCCTTTATAGAAAGAAGCTTTGATTTTTGAACTGTATCGTCCATACGCTTTAAAGCCCAAAATAAATTAACGGCTGTTGGCCTTGAAGTCGCCAAATAATTGGATTGATCTTTAAAAACCTGATAAAAATTCTCGAACGAACTTTCAGGAGCATTTTTGATTCCCAGCAATAATCCATAAGCAGCAGCAATACCTATCGCAGGAGCACCACGTACTTTCAATTGCTTGATTGCATCCCAGGCATCTTGTATATCTTCTATTTCAAGGAATTCGGTTTTATTGGGTATTTTAGTTTGATCTAAAATTTTTAATTTTCCATTGCTGTATGATACTGAACTTAAAAAAACTTGCTCACTCAATTCTTCCATCCCCTCTTCTGCAGATAAATCTGTAAAAGCCATTCCATAAGATTCCTTCGACATTTTAACATTAAATCAGACTTTAGAGGAAGAAATTTATTCGTCTTTTTAGAATTTTTTAAATCAATCGGTTTTATAATACTTAATACTTAAAATTTATGAAAACATCAAAAGGGCCATCCTTTGGCCCCTTAAATTATTAGAATAGACCTTTTTTTAAAGCTCTTTTCGTAAGCTCTGTTGTTTATAAAAGCAAAAATAGACTCGCTTTCCGAGGGCAATCCACGAGCCTGTCAAACTTCAGCACCTAGCCCCTCGAGGTCGCTTCAGTCCTGACTTTGAAGTAAAGAACGACTTCATCGTCAGGCCCTCCAGCGCTTGTCGGGGCTGAACAAGGCGCTTCCGTTCTTCTTTCTCCTCGGTCGCTAACGACCTGCGGGGTCTCGCCTGGCTTGCTTTTCCCGCAGGACGTTGAGATTGCATCGGTGAATCGTCACCGCACGAAGAAAATGCGAATGCATTTTCGAGGAGTCTCGCCTATTTTTTCTCACTGTTTCTTCAAATTGCAACAATTTCTTAAAAAAGAGCCTTTTTTAAAGAGAGCAGACGTTTGAACTCTGTATCAAGCTCCCTATATTTTTCACTTATTGGATCAAGTAAAGAGAGCTCTCCTAGTAACGCAGTGATACGGTTTTCAATTACCATAAGAGTTTCTTCTGTTCGAATACCGCTTTCTTCTAACTGATTTTTCCTATGGTAATGTTCATAAGGTGAAAGCTCATACCGCTGAATTTTATCATTTTCAAAAGCAAGTACCTTATCACAGATTTTATTAATAAAATAAAAATCGTGAGATACAGCTATGACGGTACCATTAAAAAGGTTCAATGTTTCTTCAAGCTGTTCTCTGCTGGGAAGGTCAAGATGATTGGTTGGTTCATCCAAAATCAACAGATCATATTCCTTCATCAATAAATCTGCCAGTTTGACTCTAGTTCGTTCACCAAGGCTTAATGTTCCGACCTTCCTCCCTATAGTTTCTTTATTCAGTCCCAGATTTGCCAGGAGGGTTCTGGCCGTTTGGGTTTCCTCCCTGGTGTTTAAGTCTAAAGCCTCAAGGATTGTTTTTTTTGGTGGCAGATCAAGCACGTCCTGGCTAAGATAAGCAATTTTTAATGAATCACTGCACCATATTTCCCCTGAACTTAACGGGGCATCCCCCAGAATATTTTTTATTAACGTGGTTTTACCACAGCCATTCTCGCCTAATAAAGCAATTCTTTCGCCATGCTGTATCGTAAAATGGCTATCCTTGTATAATATCCTGGTTCCGTACCTTTTTGTTATTCCTTTCGCCTCAATTATTCTCCTTCCCCTTTTACTCTTTGATTCAAATTGGAACGAGATAGAAGCTTCTTCATCTGGCTTTTCAATTTTATTTTTGTCCAGCTCTTGTTCAAGCCTTTTCATTTTGGATTTAACTTGCTGATCCATTCTTTTGGCTTTTACACGGTGATATTCTTTAAAGCCTATTTGACGCTTTTCGGAAGGTGAACCTTGCTTTGTGGATTCCCTATGTGCCTTCTCAGACCAGTTTTTCAACTGCTGTATTTGTGATTCTATCTTCCTCTTCATGTTCATTTGTGTCTCATATTGATGTAGCTGTACTTCTTTTTGCCGATGCTTTTCCTTCTGATAATCACTATAGTTTCCATTATAAACATGCAGTTTGCTATTTCTTAACTCATAAATTTGATTAACTGTCCTATCCAAAAAGTGGCGATCGTGGGAAATTATAATGGCAGGTCCATCAAATTTTTCAAGCTCTGTAGCCAGCCACTCCATTCCCTTAAAATCTAAATGGTTTGTTGGTTCATCAAGAAGGAGGAAGTCTGTATTCTTATGCCAAATCAGAGATAAAGCAAGCTTTAGTTTTTCCCCGCCACTTAAATTCTTCAAACGGTCATCATCCCATGCTTGTAATTTTTGAAGTCCCAGCATACTCAATTGCTTTAAGGTATGGGAGTAGTCCTGATCCATATCAGCAATTTCTTCGCTTATTTCAATTGACTGAGGAAGATAACCAATATTTATTTTTCTTAAAAATTCTATTGAACCTCTATCGGCTTTTTCAATTCCTATTAATAATTTCGCCAGGGTGGTTTTCCCTGATCCGTTATAACCAACAAGACCAATTCTGTCACCCCTTTTAATTTGCAGATCAATTTCATTAATAATGGTTAGGTCAGCGAAGCTTTTAGTCAGCTTCTTTACATTTAACACTGTTTCTAATAACTGATGCTCGTATAAATTATTATTTTTTGCCATAAAAAAATCCTCCTCAGGTACCTGAAGAGGATTAATAAAGCCATAGCTAAAAAGGAGTACAAATAGAGCCATAGTTAAACAGCATAGTCTCTTTGCGCTCTTGATAAAAAGGCATACTAATCCCATTCTTCAGGTCCATCATTATCGTTATTCGAATAATGTGGTGAAAAATAAGATTAATACTTCATCCCTCTTTATCATTCCTTTACGTTTAGTTAAGGCTTATTTTATCGGCACTAAGGGTTATTGTCAAACAATTCTTTCATTTAGAAGAGTGTTAAACAAAAAGAAGAACCATGTGTAGTAACATGGTTCTCTTCTTAAGGATTATTCCTTTTACTTACAGAACGTCGCTAGTATTGGAAGTTTTTAGTTTTTCACGAAGTACCATTGGAAGGATTCCGCCATGGCGGTAGTAATCGATTTCTACTTCAGAGTCAAAACGGACAAGAACATCAAACTCAGTAACTTTGCCGTTTTCGTCTGTAGCAGTTACCCTTACAATATCCCTCGGTCTTACTGTTTCATCAACTTGAACGCTGATTGTTTCTTTACCTGTTAACCCAAGAGTTTCAGCACTATCTCCATCCTTGAATTGAAGAGGAAGAACTCCCATTAATACAAGGTTTGAACGGTGGATACGCTCGAAGCTTTGAGCAATAACAGTTTTAATTCCTAAAAGATTGGTACCTTTTGCAGCCCAGTCACGTGAAGAACCCATTCCATAATCATTGCCTGCTAAAACAACAAGTCCAGTACCATTTTCTTTATACTGCATGCAAGCATCATAAATGGAAGTGACTTCACCAGTTGGCCAGTAAGTTGTAACTCCGCCTTCTGTGCCAGGTGCAATCTGGTTGCGAATACGGATGTTCGCAAAAGTTCCGCGCATCATAACTTCATGATTTCCACGACGAGAGCCGTAAGAGTTAAAGTCACGAGGCTGAACGCCTTTTTCAAGTAGATACTTGCCCGCTGGTGTATTTTTACCAATAGCACCAGCTGGTGAAATATGGTCTGTAGTTACAGAATCACCAAACTTGGCTACTACACGAAGACCAGATAAAGGTTTAACTTCATCAGGATTTGGTGTTAATCCCTCAAAGAATGGAGGATTCTGGATATAAGTGGAGTCTGTATCCCAAGTATACAGTGGTTCATTGCTAGTTTTGATTTCATTCCAGCGTTCATTATCGCTGAATACATGCTCATACTCCCTACGGAAAAGCTCAGGAGTTACAGTACGCTTAACTATTTCATTTACTTCCTCAGTAGTTGGCCAGATATCCTTGAAGAATACGTCATTGCCTTCTTTATCTTTGCCGATTGGCTCAGATGCGAAATCAATATTAACTGTACCTGCAAGTGCGTAAGCAACAACCAATGGAGGTGAAGCAAGGTAGTTTGCTTTAACAAGCGGATGAATCCGTCCTTCAAAGTTACGGTTTCCGGAAAGTACGGAAGTAACAAGAAGGTCGCTGTCAGCAACGGCTTTCTCAATTTCTTCACGAAGTGGGCCGGAGTTACCAATACAAGTAGTACATCCGTAACCGACAAGGTTAAAGCCCATTTGCTCAAGATAAGGAAGCAATCCGGAATCACGAAGATAGCCTGTTACTACCTTTGATCCTGGAGCCAAGGAAGTTTTAACAAACTTAGGAACTTCCATTCCAAGTTCAACAGCCTTCTTGGCAACAAGTCCGGCACCAGCCATTACATATGGATTGGATGTGTTTGTACAGCTTGTAATAGCTGCAATAGCAACCGCACCAGTTTTCATAACCGTTTGATCTCCATTATGGAAAGTAACAGTTACTTCTTTATCTAATTCCTTTTCCTTGAATCCAAAGCCCTGGTTTCCTTGTGGAGCTGTTACCGCGGTATTGAAAGATTCCTTCATTTGTGAAAGAGGAATCAAATCCTGCGGACGCTTAGGACCTGAAAGGTTTGCTTCAATTTCTGAAAGGTTAATTTCTACAACATTTGTATAAACAGGTTCATCGTTAGGATTAAAGAATAACCCATTTTCTTTGCAATACTGTTCTACGACTTGAATTTGCTCTTCATCGCGGCCAGTTAAACGCAAATAATTAAGTGATTCATTGTCAATTGCGAAAAATCCGCAGGTTGCGCCGTATTCTGGAGCCATGTTGGCAATTGTAGCACGGTCAGCCAATGGAAGAACAGATACGCCTTGACCAAAGAACTCAACAAATTTACCAACTACCCCCTGGCTTCTCAGCACTTGCGTAACTTTCAAAGCAACGTCAGTAGCAGTAGCGCCGTTTGGAAGATCACCAGTAAGTTTAACCCCTACTACTTCAGGTACTGGGAAATAAGATGGCTGGCCTAGCATTCCAGCTTCTGCCTCGATACCGCCTACACCCCATCCAAGTACACCAAGACCATTGATCATGGTTGTATGGGAGTCAGTTCCCACTAGTGTATCTGGGTAAGTTTCAAGCTCCCCGTCAGCGTTTTCTGCTACATGTACAACATCAGCAAGAAACTCAAGGTTTACCTGGTGAACGATACCAGTTGCAGGAGGAACTGCACGGTAGTTATTGAATGCTTTTTGTGCCCAGCTTAGGAATTGGTAACGCTCTGCGTTACGCTCAAATTCAAGTTCCATATTAGCTTCTAGGGAATCAGGAGTTCCATATTTGTCAACCTGTACAGAGTGGTCGATAACAAGATCAACTGTCTTTTCAGGATTGATTTTATCAGGGTCTCCACCCATGTCTGCCATTGCTTTTCTTAATGAAGCAAGGTCAACTACAGCTGGAACACCAGTGAAGTCCTGGAGGATAACACGTGAAGGTTTAAAAGGTACATCAATTTCCTTAACTTCGCTTGTTCCCCATTTTGCAAGATTTTCAACGTGCTCTTTCGTAATTACGCGGCCATCAAGCTGGCGGAGCACTGATTCAAGTAATACTTTAACGGAATATGGCAATTTTGATACATTGGCAACACCTGCGTCCTGCAGTGCGTTTAAACGGTAATAGTGATAGCGTTTACCATTCACTTCAAAAGAAGAACGCGCATTAAAAACATCGTTTTTCACCATAATACTTCCCCCTTCAATCGACATCATATACTAAATTACTTTAAAAGTCGAAAAGTTTGAATCTTCCCATCCATCCTCACTTTTCTCACAATTCTAATCTTAATACAACATTTTATATAAGTAAATAACAAGAATGTTATTGCGGCTGATAAGTTTTTCTTATTAAATTATTCGTTTTAGCGATTTAAATCCTTGATTCGCTATTTTAAGGGGGATTTTTGTTTAATTTAATTAATATTAACATCGCCTTTTGTTATGTTGAAAAAACAATACTTCTTCATTCTTTTTAATTCTAAAGGAAACAATAAAAATACAGGAGGTGAGTTTTGTGCAAAGAAGAAAAGCGAATCATGTTATTCCTGGAGCGAATGCTGCAAAAGGTCAGGGGAAAGGAGCGGGCTATAACGAAGAAATGGCCAATGAGCCTTTAACTGAAATGGAAAAGCAAAATAATAAAAAGCGGAAAAAAAATCAATAAAATTAAGAAAAGTGCAAGCCCCCGTTCAGCGACGTATGGCCATTTGAAGAAAGGCTAAGGTCACCACGTCCTGTGGCAACGCCTTTCTGACCCGCGTCTTGCGGGCCTCCACTTCGACTGAGATAAAGGATACACGAAATGTAAAGCATTTCGATGTTGACTATCGTAGGGAGAAGCGGGATGGACACTAGCTGCACCAAGTATCCCCTAAAGGTCATACTTGATGCAAGATACTCAAAGGAAGCTTTACAGAGATGAAAACTCGCTGGGCGCTGGAGCTAGACAATTTAAAAGGTAAAACTTTATACTTTCTAAACCATTCAAAAAGGCGGGTATGAAAAGCCCGCCTTTAAAGGATTTATTAACAGGATAATGTTTTCTTTATTCGTAATTATTGACTTCCTGAACAATTTTTTGCAGGTCCTGCTGAAATTGTTGGAGCTGGACCCGTTGATGTTCTGAAGCTACTTCAAGAGCATTTTCAATTTGTTGGTAGGCTTCATTTACTTCCTGCTTAAGGTATTGAAGCTGATGGCCATAGCTGGCACTGTCATTAACGATCTCAGAATAAAGCTCTCTTGCATCTTCAACCCCCTGCTGGGCAGCCTGGAATGCCTGCTGTTTATTCTTATGGTAAGGCATTGTTTGGTTCACTCCTCTCGCTGTGTTTACCGTTAAATTGCTCAACCCTTCAAGAAATATGCAGAATAAAATTAGATGTAAAAAGCATTCTAATTATAGGAGGGATGAAGATGAACAAAAACGACAGCAAAGACATGCACCGCAACGCCCCTAAAGGGAATAAGTCCGGACAGCCCGCTCCATTAAGCGGTTCACATAAGGTAAAAAACAGACAGCATTCACATGCTAAACATGGTCACCATCACGATTTGTAGAAATAGATCCACCATACAGGTGGGGTTATAGGACGGCCGCTAAGAACGGCATTAGATAAAGGCTGCCAAATCGGCAGCCTTTGTATAATTCTATTTCTTTTTACAATTTTGTCAGAGCATTTAGAATTAATGTCTCTTCTTCAGGAGTTACAGATCTTAAATCAATCAGCAGTTCCTCTTTTTGGATTCTAGCTACAATTGGCTGTTCAGCATTTGTACGAAGTTCTATTCCCATTTGTTCTGCACTTAATGAATGGTGCTTAAGCGATATTAGCCGAGTAGGTATCTTCACTTCCGGCATGGTTCCTCCCCCTACCTGGCTTGTCCCTTCAATTATTTTTGCAGACAATAATGGTGCCATAGGGGTTAATCTTTCAACAAACTCTTTAGAACGTTCCGTCAGTTCATTAAGCGGAACTAGAATATCCCTTAATGTGGGTATATTTCTTACAGCATTTTCACCTTTTTCGTATTCCATAAGGGTTCCCTCGAGGGCTGCAAGCGTCATTTTATCCACCCTAACAACCCTCGCCAGCTGATGCTTTTTCAGCTTATCTATTAGGCTTTTCCTTCCTGCTATAATCCCCGCCTGCGGTCCTCCAAGAAGCTTATCGCCGCTAAAAGAAACTAGGTCAGCACCCATGTCAATTACTTCCCTCACAACGGGCTCTTCCCCAATCCCCTGTTTCCGGTAGTCATATAATGCTCCGCTTCCTAAATCTTCATAGTAGACCACATTATTTAAATTATGGGTTAAATCAATTAATTCTTTAGAATCAACTGTCTTTGTAAAACCAATTGTTTTAAAGTTGCTTGTATGAACCTTCAAAATCATGCCTGTTTCCTCTGAAACAGCATTTTCATAATCATACAAATGAGTTTTGTTAGTGGTCCCGACTTCCTTTAATTTAGCCCCGCTCTCTTCCATAATAGAAGATATACGGAACGATCCTCCTATTTCAACAAGCTGGCCTCTAGATACGATAACCTCTTTGGAATTAGCAAGAGCCCTTAAAATCAGATAAACTGATGCAGCATTATTATTCACGACCATAGCTGCTTCAGCTCCAGTTATCCGCTTTAAAAGTTCCTCCACATGGCTATGGCGGGACCCACGTTCTCCTATTTCAAGTATGTATTCTAAATTGGTATAATTTTGGGCTGTATTTAAAACATGCTTAATTGCTTCCTCACTGAGTCTCGCCCTGCCTAAATTGGTATGAAGAATTGTTCCTGTAGCATTGATAACTCTTTTTATAGTATAGGCAAATCTCTGGCTCAGGAGCTGATCGAGCCTATTAAATAGGGTATCTATAAAAGAAGCAGTGCCGGGCTCAGGGCCTTCCCATTTACTGCCCAATATGGATTGGCGGCATTGATCAAGAATTAGTTTTAAATTTTCGCTTAAAGAAGCAGAATCAATATTGTATTTACCAAGAAGATGGTAAAACCGTTCATGCTGTTGAAGCTCATGTACGGCTGGAATTGAGCGCAGCCATTGTTTCACACTTAAAACCCCTTTACGCAAATTGAAAATGGATATTTGTTATTATACCATCTTTTCACCTTTTGAAATTAAGTGAATAAAATGAACCAAGCAAAGGGGGATTCCAATGTCTGAAAAGCCCAATGATTCCTCAAAAATGGAAAAATGGCTGGAAACATATTTTCTTGATCCGCTTACTACTTATTTAGATCACATGCAATTTCGTATTGATTTGTATGAAACAGATAAAAAATGGATTGTGGAAGCGGTTCTTCCGGATTTTGAAAGCTCGGAAATTACCGTTTATATAAATGAAAATGAATTAATTATAACCGCCACAAAGAAGGATGACTCTCATCCTTCCAAGGGTGAACGCCTCGTTCGAAAAGTGGAATTTCCTTTTCAAATCATTGAGAAAAAAGTAACCGCTTTATTCTCTAATGGAACACTTGAAGTATTTATTTCCAAAACCGATCCTGGTTTAGGGAAAAATCGCTTTGTTACATTACCATAAATACATTTAAAGCCCTCTGCGATTACTGCAGAGGGCTCTTTACTTATAGAGATTCAATTTTACTAATTATTTCTTCTGTATTTGGAAATACTCCAGTTTCAAGCTTGGAGTAAATTTTTTGATCATCTACTGTTACTTCAAAGGCACCGCCTGATACAGGTACCAGTTCCATTTTTTCAATATCTCTTCGAAAATGAGTAAAAAGTTCTTCCGCGAAACTCGCGGCTTTTGGTGCGTAGTTTCACATCATACAAAATTCGACGATAACCTGGTGCTTTTTCATGAATAAACCCCCTGGAAAAATAAATATCTTAATATACCCACTAGGATATAATAATTTTAGTATACCCCATAATTCTTTCGCAAATGTTATGCTTCTGGAAGTGCAGTTTTTCTTAGCAAGAGTTATACTAATGAAATGGAGGTGGACTTGATGAGTGAACATGAAAAAATTCGCCTTACTTCTTTTTCAACAAAAGCTGGTTGAGGCTGTAAAATTGGTCCTGAGGACCTGGCGCAAGTTTTGCGTCAATTGCCAAAGCAAGATCCTGTTCCTGAGCTTCTCGTGGGACACGAAACATCCGATGATGCAGGGGTTTATAAATTAACGGATTCTATTGCCCTGATTCAAACGGTTGATTACTTTACTCCAATCGTTGATGATCCATATATGTTTGGACAAATTGCAGCAGCAAACTCTTTAAGTGATGTTTATGCAATGGGCGGGGAACCCAAAACAGTATTGAATATAGTAGGTTATCCGATTAAAAAGCTGGGTCCTGCCACGTTGTCTGATATTCTTCGGGGGGCAGCCGATAAAGTTAAAGAAGCCGGTGCTCTTACCGTCGGTGGTCACTCAATTGATGATCAGGAACCTAAATTTGGTTTGTCTGTAACCGGCATTGTACACCCGGATAAGGTGTGGAAAAATGTTGGGGCCCAGCCAGGAGATGTACTTGTCCTGACAAAACCAATTGGAGTCGGAATTTTAACCACTGGCATTAAACGGGGAGCAGTTACCCCAGACCAGGAACAGGTAGTAACAGAAACAATGGCTGAGCTGAATAAGGCTGCAGCAGAAAATCTTATGCCGTTCCATCCTCATGCCGTTACAGATGTTACAGGATTTGGTCTGCTCGGACATGGAAGCGAAATGGCTCGTGGCAGCGGGGTATCTTTTGAAATAGAATTATCGAAGGTGCCAGTTTTGGAAGGATCATTTGAACTTGCAAAAGATGGGGTTGTACCTGGAGGTTCGAAATCTAATCATAAATGGCTGTTTAACGATATTTATTATGAAGATATCTCAGATTATGAACAAATTGTATTATGTGATGCAGTTACCTCAGGAGGACTTTTGATCTCTATTTCTGAAGAAGAGGCCGTTCAGTATATCGCAAATCTTCATGATAACGGAGTTGGTTACGCCGCTATCATTGGGCGTGTTTCAAATCAAAAGGACAAGTTAATCTATGTTTCAAGATAAGCATTCCATTCTGGAATGCTTTTTTTAGTCTGGATTTACCTATAGAAAGAACAAAAGACTAAGCCCTGTTTAGAGGATGAAAGACTTGTGGTGCCGAATTGCAATAGTTTCTATACGAAAAAAAGGACCAAATAAAAAATTATTTGGTCCCTTTTAAAAGGATTACAGCTTTTGACGAAGCTTTTCAATCATGTCTTTAGTCATTGTTTCAAGATTATATTCAGCCTTAAAGCCCCACTCTGCAGCTGCTGCAGACGCATCAATGGAATTTGGCCAGCTCTCAGCAATTTTTTGTCGATCCAGATCTACATTATATTCTATATGAAAATCAGGAATATTTTTCTTGATTTCAGCTGCTATCTCTTCCGGTGCAAAGCTCATTGCTGTTACATTAAAAGCATTCCTGTGAATAAGCTTTGCAGAATCTGCTTCCATTAAGTTTATGATGGCATTCAATGCATCAGGCATATACATCATATCCATATAGGTTCCTTTATCAATATAAGATGTATATTTTCCGTTTTTAACAGCCTCATAATAGATTTCCACTGCGTAATCTGTTGTACCGCCGCCTGGAGGTGTATCATATGAAATCAATCCAGGAAAACGTACTCCCCTTGTATCCACGCCGAACTTATGGAAGTAATAATCAGATAACAGTTCTCCTGCTACTTTGTTTACACCGTACATGGTAGTAGGGCGCATTATCGTGTCCTGAGGGGTATTGTCCTTAGGTGTTGAAGGGCCAAAAGCTCCAATAGAACTTGGCGTGAAAAATTGAGCCTTAAGTTCCCTTGCTGTTTCAAGGGCATTCATGAGCCCGCCCATGTTGAGATTCCATGCAAAAACTGGTTTTGCTTCTGCAGTTGCAGATAAAAGTGCAGCAAGATGCATAACGGTATCCACATTATATTTTTTAGCTGTTTCCATCATGGATTGCAGATTCGTAACATCGACTACTTCAAATGGTCCGCTTTGTGCAGCTTCACTATCATTTTTCCGAATGTCGGTGGCAATAACATTATCGGATCCATAAACTTCTCGTAGTCTTAAGGTAAGCTCTGATCCAATCTGTCCCAATGCCCCCGTAATTAAAATACGTTTCATTAATTCTCCATCCTCCGCAAAATACTTCGATTGCTATTTAATAACGCCCATTTCCCTTCCTACTTTTTCGTATATGGCAATTGCGTTATCAAGCATTTCTTTCGTATGGGCAGCTGTTGGCATATTCCGCACCCTTCCTGTACCCTGTGGCACTGTCGGGAACACAATCGCTTTAGCGTAAACACCTTCATCATTAAGGCGTTTGCTGAACTGCTGTGTCAGTTTTTCATCGCCAATAATACAAGGAGTAATTGGTGTTTCACTATTGCCGATATTAAAGCCAAGTTCCTTCAAGCCTTTTTTCAGGTAATTTCCATTCTCCCAAAGGCGTTCGTTCAACTCAGTGCTTTCCATTAAAATTTCAATGGCTTTTCTGCTTGCAGCAACATCTGCTGGAGTTAAAGAGGTAGAGAAAAGGAATGGACGGCTCCGTACTTTAAGCCAGTCAATCAGATTTTTTTTACCTGCAACATAACCGCCTACAACACCAATTGCTTTTGATAATGTACCAATTTGAAAGTCAATTTTATCAGATAGACCAAAGTGCTTGACTGTGCCTGCCCCTTTTCCAAGAACTCCAGAACCATGGGCATCATCTACATAAGTAATAAGGTCAAATTCTTCTGCTATTTTCACAATTTCAGGAAGCAGAGCGATGTCCCCATCCATAGAAAAAACACCATCTGTAATAACCATTAATTTATTATATTTTCCTGATTCTTTAGCTTCTTTTGCTTTTGCTCGTAAATCATCCATATCGGAATGGTTGAAACGGATAATAGCCGCACGTGAAAGGCGGCAGCCATCTATAATGGATGCGTGGTTTAATTCATCCGATAAAATAGCATCATTTTTATCCATAACGGCAGAGATTGCTGCCATATTGCAATTAAAACCTGACTGATAAGCAATAGCAGCTTCAGTGTGCTTAAACTCAGCCAATTTTTCTTCTAAATCAACATGTAGCTTTAATGTTCCGTTTATAGTCCTTACTGCACCGGCGCCAACACCAAATTGATCAAGAGCTTCCGCTGCTGCTTTTTTAAGGCGTTCGTCCGTCGCAAGCCCAAGATAATTATTGGAAGAAAGGTTAATAAGCTCTTTACCTTGAATCGTAATAACAGGGCCATTTGGGCTTTCAAGCGGGTCAATCACATTGTAAAGACCTTTTCCTTTCAAATCGTCAAGATTTTCATTTAAAAATAGCTCTAATGTTTTACTGGACATGTTTGAACCTCCCATTTGAAATCTCGTTTTGTTGTTGTATCAAAAACATATGTACATCTGAAAAAGACAGTTAAAGTTAGTTTGAATCCACTTGTATAAAAGGTTTCTCCCTTAATACTTTACCATATATTTTATTAATGTTCATACCTAGAGGACATCTTTTTTTAAAATTTTTCTTTTTCCTGTATGAATTAGAATAACCACTTAATCCTTCCGCTATTTTCAGAACAAAAGGCGTAGTTAAATGATAAAAGTCTAAATTCGCCACTTCCTGGGAAGCCTCATCCTCGAAAAAGATAAAGCTATTTCATCGAGAGAGGTATAACTAACGAAGTTTTCGTTCAGAAGGTGGTTTAAAATAGTTTCCAAAAAGAAAAAAAACAGCCCTGTAAACGACAAGACTGTTTGGGACTATAGATTAAATACTAAACTTGGAAAAAGATTTTTTAAATGTTCCAGACATCTTAGCAAGTTCTTCAGAGGAAGCAAGAAGTTCCTGCATTACTGCATTTTGCTGTTCGGTTGTCGCCGCAACCTTTTCGATACTTTCAGCCGAACTGGATGAATTGCACGCAATCTCTTCTGCTGACTCAAGAAGTAACTGCATCCGCTGGTTTGTCAATTCCCCTGCAATTTGAACGGCTTCACTTTGTTGTTTTACATTTCCTGTTGCATCAAGAATTTCGTCAAAAATGATTCCTACATTTTCGACTATCTCTCCGCCTTTATTTACTGCCTCAGCGCTATCGTTCATTGCTAATGAAGCGTTTGCTGTTTCCTCTGTAATATATTCGAGTATGTTTCGTATATCCCCGGCTGCACGGGCTGATTGCTCTGCAAGTATTCTTACCTCATCAGCCACAACGCCGAAGCCTCTTCCGTGTTCTCCTGCTCTTGCTGCTTCGATTGCAGCATTTAAAGCCAAAAGATTTGAAATGTCTGTTATTAAAGCGGCATTTTCATTTATTTTCAGTGAGTTCTCATTAAGAGTTCGGATTGCAGCAGATAGATTTAGAACCTTATCATTTATAGTAAGCATCTGAGCAGTAACATTTTCAACATACTGTGTGCCCTGCTGAACCTTTTCTTCCGTTCGAGAAGCAAGTTTTACAGACTTGTTTGACGTTTAATAAGAGATTCTTTACGCCCGTGAAGTAAAAAATATAATATCAAGCCGGCAATTACTACAAACATGCCAGAGAAATAAAGAGAACTAAAACCAATTTTGGCGGCTGCCAGTCCAGTTAAATAAGACCCTGTTCCAATACCGAGGTCAAAAATGGACAAAAATGTTGCTGTGGCAAGCCTTCTTCTGTTAGGAAGAGATTCCTGGATGGCGATTGTCTGGAGACTTGGAAAGACAGTTCCCCAGCCAAGGCCAATAAAGCCAGCTGCAATTAAAAATAAGGATGGTCCAGTGGTTTTACTAAGCAGGAGCATTCCAATAGCAAACAAAAGAATAGATGGATAAATAATGATATTGGCACCATAAAGGTCAAACCATTTCCCTGTGAAAGGCCTGCTTAAAAGCAGAATAATAGCATAAACAACAAAGAAAAAGCTTGCCGTTTCTACCAGCCCAAGCTCTTTAGCAAAAACAGAAACAAATGAAAGAATGGAAGAATAAACTAACGCAAATACAGCACCTACAAGCGAAATTTTTACTGCTGATTTTTCAAATAGGTCGCGGAAACTTAGCGGAGCAGCTTTTCGTAAAACTGTATCCCCCTTTTCCTTTGTATCCAATTTGATCAGCCATGAGGTTAACAATCCGAAGAAGGATAAAAGGAGACCAATTACAAACGTCCAATTACTTCCTAAATTTTGAATCGTATTTAAACCAAGGAAAGGGCCTGCTACCATTGCCAGGTTCATCGACATCGCATAATAGCCCATGCCTTCCCCCCGTCTGGAATCAGGAATAATTTCTGCTACGATTGTACCTACAGCGGTTGTAGCCATGCCAAATCCAATGCCATGGAAAAAACGTAGAATGAGCAGGCCTGTCAAAGTGTGCGGTAAAAAGTATAATGCTGTGGCAGCAGTAAAAATTATAACGGAAGCCATTAGAATTACTTTTTCTCCTACCTTACCAATCCACTGTCCGGCAAAAGGTCTTATTATAATCGCAGAAATTAGGAAAACAGTGACCACTAAACCTACTTTTGAGGCACTTCCATGTAAATCCTGTATAACGTAAATCGGCAGACTTACGAGTAAGTAATAAAAAACTAAAAATAGAGAAAAGCCGCTTAAACAAACATTAATAAAATTTCTTGTCCATAATTTTTGTTTTTCCAAATATGTAACCTCCAGTTGAACGAATAAAAAAATACAACTAGGTAAATATATGCCTAAAAAGAAAAAGCAGTCAACTCAAAAAACTTGACTGCTAACATGCTTTATTCATATTTTGCTAGTGTTTCACCCCATGGTGCCGGGCCTTCTTCCCGAAATCCCACTGACCGATAAAGTCTAGCTGCCTGAGTATTATCCGGCTTATAACCAACCATAATAATCTTAGATTGTGGCCGGTTTTTTATATCGCGAATAATTCCCTTTAAAGCTGCTTTTCCATAACCTTTGCTCTGATACCTTTCATCAATCATATAACGGTAAATCCAGTAGTTATGGTCATCCTCGTCAATACCGTACATGGCAAAGCCCACCATATTATCATCGCTATAAATAGCTATTGCTTCAAATTCAGGCAAAAACTGGACCTCTGCTATGGAATAAAGGTTAGAGGCTACATTTTTCTTCTGATCCTTCCCTACTCTTAAGCTTGCTGCTTCTTCCCAGTTCTCTTTGGTAATTCTTTCAAGTCGTATCAATTCTTTACCCCTTTTCAATTAAGTGAGTTATCTTCCTATTTATTGATTTCTTGATAATATTTGTCTATAAACATATACTACCAAAGGTTTTTAAAAGCTAGAATAGAATTATAGAGCCTATTAAATAAATCAAAAAATGTATATTTAAAAAAATAAATGAATTTCTAGGTAAAGCTCAATGGGGTTTTTGGGGTTTTGCAAAGGAAATCGTTCTCTATATCTTTCTGATAACTTTGTTTAGCAATAAATAATCTCCCAGGATGTAGCGTTACTCCTCTGGCAAAGTCACATGTATAAAAAAAACCTAAATCCTCCATGTTAGCAGCATTGGTTAAATGGTTCATTCGGCTATTTCCGCAAAGGAGGATCCACGGCAACCGAATAAGATATTTAACGCCTGACAGAAGGTTAAAACGAGTATAAAACATAATCCCAATTAATTTCCTTTTAATTGCTATGGTAGATTTCGCAAAAATTTAGTATGATGTTGTAATGGAAAATTAATTGAACAAAGTGGGGAGCTATAAAATGGCCTTATTAACAGTAGAAAACTTATCTCATACATTTGGCGACCGTACCTTATTTAAAGATGTTTCTTTCCGCCTTTTAGCAGAAGATCATGCCGGACTTGTTGGAGCTAATGGTGTCGGTAAATCTACACTAATGAACATTATCACAAACCAGCTGATCCACGATGGCGGTCGTGTTGAATGGACACCTGGTACAATTTATGGTTATTTAGACCAGCATACTGTCCTTACTTCTGGTAAAACAATGAGGGATGTTCTGCGAGATGCCTTCCTTCCCTTATTCGAAAAGGAAAAAGAACTAAATGAAGTTACAGCAAAAATGGGCGATGCAACTCCTGACGAACTTGAGATTTTATTGGAGCAAATGGGCGAAATTCAGGATGCACTGGATGCAGGAGGATTTTATTCCCTTGATATAAAAATCGAAGAAGCAGCACGCGGACTTGGTTTGGATGCCATTGGGCTTGACCGTGATGTTGCAGCTCTAAGCGGGGGGCAGCGTACTAAAGTTCTTCTTGCTAAACTTCTGCTTGAACAACCTAAGGTATTATTGCTCGATGAGCCTACCAACTATCTTGATGTTGAGCATATCCGCTGGCTTGCATCTTATTTGAAAGAATATCCCTATGCCTTTATCCTTATTTCCCATGATACGGAATTCATGAATCAGGTGTCGAATACCATCTTCCATCTTGAATTTTCGAAGCTGACACGTTATACAGCAA
Source organism: Neobacillus terrae (assembly GCF_011393025.1). Taxonomy (GTDB): domain Bacteria; phylum Bacillota; class Bacilli; order Bacillales; family Cytobacillaceae; genus Neobacillus_A; species Neobacillus_A terrae. The sequence continues at coordinate 71,926 of NZ_JAAOEO010000006.1, forward strand.
GCTATGATAAATTCCTTGAACTTGCCGAAATCAATAAAAATCAACATATTAATGCCTACGAAAAACAGAAGGAATTTATTAAAAAGCAGGAAGATTTCATTGCAAAAAATAAAGCACGCTATTCAACTACAGGCAGGGCGAAAAGCCGCCAGAAGCAGCTGGATCGAATTGAACGAATTGACCGTCCGGAAACAGCTGTAAAGCCTTCCTTTGAATTTAAAGAGTCCCGTTCAAGCAGCCGTTATGTATTTGAAGCAAAGAACCTGGAGATTGGGTACGACCGGCCGCTTCTTCCGAAGATGGACTTTACAATCGAACGTGGTGAAAAAGTTGCCATTACCGGGTGTAACGGTGTCGGAAAGTCTACTCTCTTAAAAACAATGCTTGGTAAAATTGATGCGTTGTCCGGTTCAGTGGAGCGCGGCGACTTCCTCTTCCCTTCCTATTTTGAACAGGAAGTTAAAGCAGGTAATATAACGCCAATCGATGATGTATGGAATGCTTTCCCAGGCATGGACCAGCATCAGGTACGTGCCGCTCTTGCCCGCTGCGGTTTGAAGAATGAGCATATTTCTCGTCCTATGAGTCAACTTAGCGGTGGTGAACAGGCTAAAGTTCGTCTTTGCAAGCTGCAAATGAACGAAAGCAACTGGCTTCTGTTTGACGAGCCAACCAACCACTTAGATATATCAGCAAAGGAAGAGTTGAAAAAGGCTTTGAAAGCCTACAAAGGAACTGTAGTGCTTGTTTGCCACGAACCAGACTTTTATGAAGATTGGATAACTAAGGTCTGGGATGTTGAGGAATGGTCTCAACAAACAGTATAAGATAAATCAAGCTTAAACCCTGCCTCTGCAGGGTTTTTTTATGCCTTTCTCAAAGATAACAAATTGCTAGCAATCAATTATCAGTTTGATAAGTGATGGCTAGCAGTCCTTATCCTGTGTGATCGCGATTTTTGTTGTGGCATGTCGATAATAGAAAAAGGCTGTCAACTTTAAGGAGACAGCCTTTTTGTTGATGTTTATATTTCGACATAATCTTTTAAAGTCCAACTTTCTCTCTTTCAGAAATTAATGAGAGGAGTTCAATAATTGACTCTGAGCTTTTTCCGTCGATTTCCTTATCAGCTGAAAATTCTGTTACCTCGAGTCCCTTGACTCTAGGATCGGCTAAAATAGTTTTAAGGATTTCTGAAGCCTCATCCATATATAGACCTGTTTCGCTTGGAGAATAGGCTGACGGCATTACACTTTTGTGAAGAACATCTACATCAAAATGAACAAGGATTTTGCTGGTATCAGAAATTATGTTAAGACTTTGTTTTACTCTTTCTAAATTTATTTCTTCAAAAGGAATTGTTTTGATTCCATATTCCTTTTCTGCCGCTGTATGATTTCCAATGACAGTAATACATTCCGTTGGGAAGGGCTCCTCCTGCCACCACACTTTGCAGTCCTGAGTTAAAAACCATAGCCCCATTCCTGCAGCTCCTACACACTGGTTTCCTGATGGAGCTACTGTATCTACATGACCGTCAAGGACCAACAAATGAACATCTTCTCCAAATACTTTTCGAAATGCAGAAAAAGTGCCGACTTCAATGCTGCAGTCTCCTCCAAGGATGATGGTAAAATCATCATCATTAAATAGTTGATCAGATGTATTTAACGTTGCTTCCCAAACCATTCTCGGAGCAGGCCAATTCCGTACAGGGCTGATATTGTGCTTTGGCAGCCGCTCAGCCTCCGTGATATTGCCATGGTCCAGTACATTAAATCCTGCCTCTCTTAATCTATTAACAAGGCCTGCTTTTCTGATTGCATCAGGTGATTGCTCTGTCCCTTTATAAAGTGCACCGGCATTAACTGGAAGCCCAAAAATATTTACCTTCAATTCACTTCCTCCTCAATTTTAACCCAAAATCTTATTAACTTTGTTATGCTAACAGGCTTTACAATCCAGTCTCCCCCTATTAAAAGTGCGTCCGTAGGTTCTCATTGTCTGAGCTACATCTTCAATATTCCGCTTTCCAAGTTAAAGAGTAGGATTGCATTTTTCGCTAAAAAAGCAACACTTAAATACTACCGTTTTATCAAAAGAGATTATATAAAGTATAATAACAAACAGCTATTATTTTCGGAATATTTTCTAAATCATTCATTTAAAATTACTCTTTTTCTTTTTTATATTTAGGCTGTCAAATAGCAGAATTTCACTATAATAATTGTTTATGGTAAATTTAAAAATGAAATAGGATTGGGGTGAAATGGGTGGAAACAAAAAAAGCATTGCCTATATTGTTCTTAGTCATGTTTATGGTAATGGTGGGGTTTGGAATTATTATTCCCGTACTCCCTTTCTATGCGGAAAAAATAGGAGCCAGTCCAACACAGCTAGGCCTTCTAATGGCTGTATATTCGCTAATGCAGCTTATTTTTGCTCCGATGTGGGGACGGGTTTCTGACAGAATAGGCCGAAAACCTGTAATGATGATTGGGATTGCTGGATTGTCTCTTTCTTTCTTTATGATGGGAATGGCCAACCATTTATGGATGTTATTTGCGGCACGTATTATCGGAGGTCTTCTTTCTTCAGCTAATATGCCTACAACAATGGCTTATGTTGCTGATATAACGACAGAAGAAAATCGGGGAAAAGGTATGGGTATAATCGGTGCAGCTGTTGGGCTTGGGTTTGTATTCGGCCCAGCTATCGGCGGAGTTTTTTCGAAAACTAGTCTAAGTCTCCCTTTTTATATCTCTGGCTTTTCGTCTCTGATCACATTAGTTCTAGTCTTTCTTTTATTGAAGGAATCATCAACAAAAGAAAGCAGACTAGCTAACTCAGCAAATAAGGCCTCTTTATGGACATCTTTTAGCGGGGCAATATCGATTTTATTCATCATGCAATTATTTTTATCTCTTTCCATGTCAGGATTGGAAGCAACTTTTGCCTATTTTGCTGCCAAAAAAGCAGGCATTGATACAACGCATCTTGGATATATTTTTATGATTATGGGCCTTGCCGGGGCATTCGTCCAGGGTGGCCTGGTTGGCAGGCTGACAAAGAAATATGGTGAAGGTGCAGTAATTCAGGGGGGCGTCATTATTTCTGCTGTTGGCTTTCTGCTGATTCTCCTTGTAGACAGCTTTACAACTGCTGCTGTCTTCTTAACAATCTTTGGAATTGGAAATGGTGTAATTCGGCCAAGTGTTTCATCCCTTCTAACCAAAAGATCAACTGGAGGGTATGGCAGCACCACAGGTTTATTGTCTTCCTTTGATTCCCTCGGCAGAATAGTGGGACCTCCGCTTGGGGGAGGGCTGTTTTCATTAGCGGCCGGTCTTCCGTATATATCAGGTGCAATTCTTTCTGTAATTGCTTTTCTGCTATATCAGGTATTTAAGGTAAAGGATACAAAACATCAAATTGTTTCATAGCTCAATCCCTCGCCTCTTTATGGCGAGGTTCTTTATGAAAGGCTCTTTTCGTAAACTTTGTTGTTTATAAAAGTAAAAATAGACTCGCTTTCCGCGGGCAATCCGCCCACGCACGAAGGAAATGCGTATGCATTTTCGAGGAGTCTCGCCTATTTTTTCTCACAGTTCCTTCAAATAGCAACAATCTCTTAGAAAAGAGCCTTATGAAAAAAAGCGTGTGAGAATTTCACACGCTTTTTGCAACTATATGAGAACAGATTTCTTGATAACCTGTTCTGCCAGCAGGATTTGCTTTTCAACCTCGGAAAAAGCAGTGCCGCCTTCACTTTTCCTCGCATTAACCACGTTATCAGGAAGTAAAACCGTAAAAACATCGTCCTCAAACATTGAATTGAATTCTTTAAATTCCTCAAGGGTTAGCTCTAACAGATACTTTTTATTCTTTATGCCATACAATACAAGTTTTCCAATCACTTCATGGGCTTCTCGGAAAGGTAACCCTTTATTAACAAGGTAATCAGCAATGTCAGTCGCATTTGAATAATCCTCAGTCACTGCACGATTCATCCGATCTTTTTTTACCTTCATGGTCTCAATCATAGGAGCCAATAACTGCAATGCCCCTTCAAGTGTATCAATGGTATCAAGCATGCCTTCCTTATCTTCCTGCATATCTTTGTTGTATGCTAATGGAAGTCCCTTAAGCACCGTTAGTAAGCCAAACAAGTTACCATATACGCGCCCGGTTTTGGCCCTAAGCAATTCCGGCACATCGGGGTTTTTCTTTTGCGGCATGATACTCGAACCAGTGCAGAAGGAATCGTCAAGTTCAATAAACTGAAACTCTTGGCTTGACCAGATAATCATTTCTTCTGACAAGCGTGAAATATGCATCATGAGTATTGAAGAATTTGATAAAAACTCAACAATAAAGTCGCGGTCACTTACCGCATCGAGACTATTAGGATAAACCTTTTCGAACCCGAGGAGCACGGCTGTACGCGTACGATCAATCGGAAAAGTCGTTCCAGCAAGTGCTCCTGCGCCAAGCGGCAGTATATTGGTTCTTTTTATGCTATCCGTAAATCTTTCCTTATCCCTTTCCAGCATCCAAAAGTAAGCCATCAGATGATGGGCAAATGAAATCGGCTGTGCTCTTTGCAAATGCGTATATCCTGGAAGGATTGTAGTTATGTGGCTTTTTGCCTGAAGCAGGATTGCTTCTTGGACACTCTGCAGGAGATCAATCATTTCCTGTGTTTTTCTTTTTAAAAACAAGTGCATATCAGTAGCAACCTGGTCATTTCGGCTCCGGCCTGTATGAAGCTTACCTCCTACTGGTCCAATTTCATCTATCAGCATTTTTTCGATATTCATATGGATATCTTCATTTTCTACACTAAAACTAACATTTCCGGATATAACTTTCTCTTTGATTATCAGTAATCCGCTCTTTATTTTTTCAACATCCTCCAAGGGGATGATCTTGCATTCTCCCAGCATTTGTACATGAGCAAGACTGCCCTCGATGTCTTCTAAAGCCAGACGCTGGTCAAATTCGATTGAGGCCGTATATTTTTCTACTAATTTATTTGTTTCCTTCTCAAAACGGCCGCCCCAAAGCTTACTCATTGTGATCCTCCTAAACCTGCAAACTCTTATTTGTTTTCTCTTCCTGATGTACCTCTGAATAAACCTTTGTTGGCAGACCCCATAGTTTAATGAAGCCAACCGCGGCATTATGATCGAACATATCTCCCTTTAGATATGTTGCTAGTTCTTCGTTATAAAGTGAATTAGCGGAGGTTCTGCCTACTACTGTATGATTGCCTTTAAAAAGTTTGACTCGAATTTTTCCGCTTACTACTTTCTGCGTTTCATCCACAAAGGCATCAAGCGCTTTTTTTAATGGCGAATACCAGAGTCCTTCATAGATAATTTTAGCCATTTGCTGGTCTATTAAGCTTTTAAATTGAGAAACTTCTCTTGGTAAAGTGAGAAACTCCAGTTCTTTATGGGCATTGATTAAAATTAGCGCTGCTGGATTTTCATACACTTCACGCGATTTAATTCCTACCAGGCGATTTTCGATATGATCGATTCGGCCAACACCATGTTTTCCGCCTAGTTCATTAAGTTTTTCAATTAATGGGACAAGCTCCATTTTCACACCGTTAAGGGCAACTGGTACTCCCTGTTCAAAATCAATTTCGATATATTCAGCAGTATCAGGAGTGGATTCAATTGGCATTGTCCAGTCAAAGGCTGCTTCAGGAGCCTCTGCCCACGGATCTTCCAGTACACCTGCTTCACATGCGCGTCCCCAAATGTTAGCATCAATAGAAAATGGGTTGTCGAGATCTATTGGTATAGGAATATTATTTTCTGCTGCATAAGCTATTTCTTCGTCTCTTGTCATGCCCCACTCACGAACCGGGGCAATAACTTCAATATTTGGATTTAACGCTTGGATGGAAACTTCAAAACGAACCTGGTCATTACCCTTCCCTGTGCAGCCATGGGCAACAGCGACAGCCCCTTCAGCTTCTGCTGCTTCAACAAGCAGCTTTGAAATAAGTGGTCGGGAAAGAGCGGAGGATAGAGGATATTTTCCTTCATACATCGCGTTAGCCTTTAATGCAGGCAGAATATATTCCTTCGCTAGAAGTTCTTTTCCATCAATCATAATGGCTTTAATAGCCCCCACATTCAATGCTTTTTGCTTAATGGCAGCTAAGTCCTTGCCTTCACCTACATCAAGTCCAAGTGCAATTACTTCATAATTATATTTTTCCTGAATCCATTTTATCGCTACGGAAGTGTCCAATCCCCCGGAGTATGCTAATACTACTTTACCTTTGCTCATAAAAAAGCCACATCCTTTTTAATAAATATGAATTAATATGTATTCTATCGTATTTTTATACAAAATGCATCATATTTGTAAAAAGTTTTTATTTTCAAAATACTTTTTCGCCGTTTCTCAATGCTTCCATAGACATATCTATTGGGGACAAGCATACAATGTTAAACAGAAAACTTTGTATAAGGTGGCGATTAAATTGAAGTCAAGTTCAGCCAGACTATCCCTTTTTGGCCTTTTACTCATATTATGCGTTTATGCTTATTTGGATTCCCCTTATTCCTTTTTAAATAAACCATTTCTTTATACGAAAACAGAACTGGCAATGAGTGTAATGAAGAATAATCGAGAACCTTCTCAAGTGCCGGTATTCGAGGAGAAGCTCGAGAGCCGCAAGGAAATAGGCGGATATATAGTGGAGACGTACAGGGAATATGAAGTTTATAAAGATAAGGATGGAAATATTTTAAAATCCACTCCTACCTCAAAAACTGATACCTTAAAATATAAGGATTATGACAGCATAAAAGGGCGCTAGGAGCGCCCTTTTCATTTTTAATTCACTCTGTTCCTCTGAATGCAGTAATTCCAAAAACCTCATGATAGCTATAACCGTTAAAATAAATATCCAGATCATGAAACAAGCGGTGAAGCCTTTTCATGGCACCACGGTTGTCTGAATTGGCGACTTTTTTAGCATTTGTACGTATTTCTTCCATATCTTTGGCAAGATTTTCATCTTTGATGGTGATTCCTTTTAAATCTTCAAGAATTTCGTTTGCTTTATCCTTTTGTTCAGTATAATCTGCAGTTTCAAGTTTTCCGTAACAAAGAGTATCATTATAAAATTCATGCATGCTGCCTATAAATTCATGGCTGTCTTTATCAGGAGCATTGCTGAAAACGATTAATGACTTGTCCACTGGCTTATTTACTACTTTTTTTGAAGAATCAGCATCCCCTGTTTTTTCACTAGACTGTGTACCCATGATTTCATGATTTTTTAAATAAGATACAACCTTATATCCGCCCCAAACCGCAGCTGCAAGCATTAAAGCTGATAAAAATGTGATGATTCTATACCTTTTAAAAAACTTCATGTATCTAACTCCCTTTTCGCTACTTCCTTTATTATACATTTAATTCCTATTTTTTTCACTATTAAAAAAATTCACCATGGCGAATCATTTGGGCTAACCTAAAGTTTTACTTGTGCATTCAGAAGTTATGGATATAAATTCTGATTAGCCAAAAAAAAACTCGGTACGCCGAGTTTAATCATTTATTCCTGCAAGTCTGCCGTTTCTTTTCTAAAAATAAACAAGAGGATGGCAGCAAGGAGAGCACAGACACTGCTGGCTCCAAATGAAGCTAAAGGTCCATAAACTTGCCAAAGATATCCGGCAATTATGCTGGCAGGAAGTGCAGCTATTCCAGTTATTGCATTGAATGTTCCTAATGCAGTTCCCCTTTTTCCTGAAGGAACAATATCGGCAATATAAGCTTTTTGTATTCCCTCAGTTGCAGCATAATATAAACCATAAAAGATAAACAAAATCCATATCCCGGTGCTGCCGTGAACCATTCCAAAACCTAAGTAAATAAATGCAAAAATGATATAACCGGATATAAGAATAGGTTTTCTTCCGATCCGGTCTGAGAGAATCCCAGCCGGCAGGGAAAACAGAACATATGTTATAATAAACACCAAATAGGCGAGCGGAATATAGGCTTCCTTCATTCCGACATTTTTAGCCTGTAAAATAAGGAAAGCATCGGATGAATTTCCCAAAGCAAACAGGGCAGAAATAAGGGTAAATCCTATGAACTGGCGGCTCATCCCCTTAAAACTTATTTTCGGCAGCCCTCTGTGAATCTTTTGTTCTTTTGGCTGTTTCTCCTTTAGAAAAAAAATAAGGACTAGGACAGCCAGAATACCAGGAATAGCTGAAGCCCAAAAAACAATCCGATAATTACCTTCATAAAAAGATAGAATCAAATATGCAGCAAGCGGTCCAATCGCTGCACCAAGTGTATCCATTGAACGATGAAAGCCAAATGCCTTCCCTCGCTCTTCCTTGGATGTTGAATCAGCAATTAAAGCATCCCTTGGTGCGCCTCTTATCCCTTTGCCAAACCGGTCTCCGAATCTTATCAGCAGCACATGCCAGCCTGAGGAAGCTAGACCGAATAAGGGCTTTACAAGATTTGAAAAACCGTAGCCTGCAATCATTAATGGTTTTCTTTTTCCCATTTGGTCAGAAAGCCAGCCCGAAAACAGTTTTAGTATACTTGCTGTACTTTCAGCGATTCCTTCAATAATACCAATCGTTCCTACCTGGGTATGTAAGGTTCCAGCTAAAAATAAAGGAAGAATGGGAACAATCATTTCACTAGAAAGGTCTGTTAGAAGGCTGACCATACCTACCCAAAAAATGACTGAACTCATTCCGATAATTTTTTTTGTCTGAGTAGATTCCATTCCATGGCCTCCTATCCGACTGAAATAAAAGTTCGGGCAGAAAGCTCTTATGCTCTCTGCCCTCCTTTTCATTTTAATATAATGTATCCACTATACCCAAGCTTTACCCCTTATTCTTTACATAGACGGCTTCAGACTTCTGAGAAACCCACAGATTAGAAATCTCAAAAACTATACCATAAATAAATGTAGTCAGGAACATGGAGCCAATCATATCGAGTATTACATGCTGTTTTACAAAGAGAGTTGAAATAATGATCAGAGATCCGAATAAATGGATAGAAATAGTATTTAATAGATGCTTCTTCTGAAGATTCAATGATCCCAGCATAATTGAAAAAGTTGTAAGCACATGTATACTCGGAAAACAATTATAAGGCTGGTCGTTAGCATATATACTTTTTACTAAATGAATTATCTGGGTATTTCCCTGGGGATCCGGCCTTGGTACAGTAGTTTGAAAAAAGAAGTAGATTGTAAAACAAACTAGTTCAGCTAAAACTATCATTATTAAGGTTTTAATATATACCTTAGTATCTTTAAAGCAAAAGTAGACAAGGTACACGAACATATAGGCATACCATAATATATATGGAATAATGAAAATAGGAATGAATGGAATATTATGATCAAAAGAAGTAGAAATATCCGCCGCTTTTTGTGGATGTTCATTCAAAACCTGATAGATTAACCCCAGTACAGGCCAAACTGATAATAAAAGCAAATAGGGAGCTTTTAACAGATATTTTTTCATTTTTTATCCTCCCTTTTTATAGTATTTAATACCTATATACCCACCAAGATATTTGTCGAATCTTCTTTTGTTTCATCATAAATGTTCCTTAATTGTATAATTTTTACTAATTATTTATAAACTTAAAAGTAATAACTTACCCACCACCAGCCCATATACTTATTTATTAAAAGAAGCAGGAGATGTGCATATCCCCTGCTTAAAAAGTTTATTTAATTAAGTTGGCCGCTTTTTCTGCTTCCTTTATAATTTTCTCCATTAGCTCACTTGCCGTTAATTTCCGTGCGAGCCGCACGCTTTGGCCCGACCAAAGTGAAAGGTACTCAGGATTTTTCTGTTCTCCGGCCAATTTGCGAATTCCTTTGGTTAGCGTGTTCTGTATTGGGTATGGCGGCAGTGAATTTTCAATATCCCTGGACCTGCGTATAAATTCATTCTCAATACCTCTTGCTAGTTTACCTGAAAAAGAACGGGTTAACACGCTCTGTGTTTCTGTTGAAGAAAGAAGCTTTTCTTTATAAACCTGCTGGGCGCCGCTTTCCTTTGTAGTTAAAAAAGCAGTGCCCATTTGAACTCCCTCTGCCCCCAGGATTCTGGCAGCGAGCAATCCCCTTCCATCCATAATTCCTCCTGCTGCAATAACTGGTAATTGAACGGAATCGGAGGCTTGCGGAATAAGTGACATTGAGCCAATTAAGCTTTCAGGGGCTTCCGGTTTGAATGCTCCTCTATGTCCTCCAGCCTCACTTCCCTGCACTGTAACAGCATCCATTCCTGCTTCTTCATTAAGAAGGGCTTCATCCACTGTAGTAGCGGTCCCAATAACAATGATTCCCAATTCCTTTAAATCTTGAATGCTTTCTTTACTCGGCAAACCGAAAGTGAAGGAACAAACCGCTACTCCTTCCTCTTTTACAACCTGTAATTGTTCGTTAAATACATTATAGTCCCCTTCGTAGTCTGGGAAATCTGCATAATCAAAGCTTTTACCAAGCTTAGAGGCAATATCTCTGGCATGCCTAATACCTATCTCCAGCTCTTCCTGACTAGCTTTGTAACTGGAAGGAACAAATAAGTTAATTCCAAAGGGCTTATCCGTAAGATCCCTAATTTCTCGAATCTGTTTGTGAATTTGTTCAGGGTTCATATACCCGGCTCCTATCATTCCCAGCCCTCCGGCGTTTGAAACTGCAGCTGCTAGTTCAGAAGTAGTCGGACCTCCTGCCATTGGGGCCTGAATGATTGGATAATTGATTTGGAGCAATTCGGTAATTTTAGTCTTCCACATAGAACTTCCTCCTTTTATAGAAACAGATATTCTATTTATGTTAAGGTCTCAATATCAGCGTCTTTACCAGTTACTCTGTTTTTGTTTTGTTTCCACTGAACAATTAGCAGCATCGGCACTCCTAAAATAGAAAGAGCGCTTACCGTACTGAACACCATAAACGGATGATTGTAACCGAAATGATCTAGAAGTAAACCGCCGAGAGCTGGACCAGCCACCTGCCCGATCTGGGTGAAACCCATTGCCCCAAAATATGTCCCACGCAGATTTGGTTTTGCGATGGAATCCATAAAGACATCTGTCATCGAAAACATTAATACTTCTCCAATGGTAAACAGGAAAACTATAATAATCCAAACAGGTATTGTTTTAGCTAGCCCAAAACCTAAAAGGCTGACACTGCTGACAATATTTCCGAATAGGATACTCAAGATAGGGGAATTTCTTTTTCCTATTTTCAAAAGTGGATATTGAATAAAAATTACGATAGCTGCATTTAAAGCCAACAGTAAAGAAAACAATTTGGCTCCGTTTTTTATAGACTCTGAGTTGGACAAATATTGAGGAAGAGTAGAACCAAACTGAGAATAGCCTAATGTAGCCATAATTAGGCCGATTAAAGAAAACAAAAGGATGGAATCCGCCCGTGCTATTTGGACAGCTTCCTTCATAGTTACACGTTTTTGTATGGAAGGTGAAGTTGATTTTTCTAATTTGGAATTTCGAAAAGTGAATACTAATGAAAGACCATAAATGATGTATACCCCCGCAGCAATAAAAAAGGGAAAGGTTGTTTTAGAAGATCCCAAAAAATAACCTAGAAGGGGTCCAAATATTACCCCAAGATTAATCGCGGTATAGCGCAAATTAAAAATTGCAAGACGGTTTTTTGGTTCTGTCAGATCTGCAAGTAAAGCTCTGGACGTGGGTTCGAAAACTGAGCGGCAAAATCCATTCATTGCATTAATAATAAAAAACCCTGCCACGGTCTGAACTATCCCAAAGCCAACAAAAACCATCGACCATATAAAAATGCTTATATACAAAACTATTTTTCTTCCAAATCGGTCTGATAAATATCCTCCAAAAAAGCTGGTGCAAATGCCTATTAAGGCACTTATAGCAATAATCATTCCTGTTTTAGATGAGGAAATATGCATTATTTTTGTTAAATAAATGGCCAAAAAAGGGATGCTCATGGATGTGGCCATCCGGCCAAACATTGTCCCAATGATAATATTCACTATTACGGGATGCAGATTTTTTAAAGTTTTCATGTTTACTCCTGAGTTAGTTTAAAAATATAAGAATTATCTGGCTTATTTTACCCTTTTTTTGGGTATTCGGCAAATAAGTTCCTTGTCATTCATATAAAGAAAAACCCCATTTTCTCGGGAAAATAAGATATAATAAGTTGAACCTTTTAATGGAGAATATCCATTAACATAAACGGAAAATAATAATACTCTAACTAATAAACGAAAAGGAATATCCATAAATGACCAAAAAGAAAATGGCCTGGATTACGGACAGTACCGTATATATGACAAAGGATTTAATAGACAATCCCGATGTTTATGTTGTTCCGCTTGATATCATTTTTGGAACTGAAGCATTTCAGGATGGTATCGATTTAGATACAGAAGAACTTTATTCACGAATAAAGAGAGAAAAAGAAATCCCAAAAACTTCACAGCCATCTTCTGGCAAATTTTTAAGTTTATTTGAAAAGCTGAAGGAAGAATATGAAGGTGCAATTGCTATTCATATTTCAACTCAGCTTAGCGGAACTCTTTATAGCTGCAAGTCAGGTGCCGAAATGGCTGAATTTACACTTGAAACGGTTGACTCCAAATCAATGGGTTATGCTATAACCTCATTATTGAAGATGGGTATAGAATGGGAAAAAGAAGGTCTGACTCTAGAAGAAATCTCGTCAAAACTACGTGTAGAAACAGAGAATCTTGAAAACTATATACTCCTGGGAAACCTTGAGCAATTTTATAAAGGCGGCCGAATGTCGGGTACTCAATACCTCTTGGGAAATATTCTTCAAATAAGGCCGATTATTCGAATGAACCGAAAAGGTGAATTTGAGCTTTATGAAAAGGTCCGTACAGAGAAGAAATCCGTGAATAGATTAATTGAACTTCTCGGTGAAAACATGGAAAAGTTTCATATTTCCGAGGTTCAAATTATGCGTGGAAATGTACCAGAAAAAGCTAAAGAATTGGAACAGAAGATTAAAGCAGTGTTCCCTTCTGTAAATACAGTAATAGGAGAGATCAGCTCCACCATTGCCGTTCATTCTGGTGAAGGAACTCTTGCTATCCAGTTTCATAAGGAAGGGATAAAAGAATAAAAAACAAAGAGGTTGTTCCGGTTTTGGGGACAACCTCTATTTATTATGCTATTAGTTCAATGATATCAATTAACAAATTTAATAGAATATGTATCCCAAAAGGAACGAGCAATCTGTTTGTTTTGTAAAAGGAATAACCTAAAATAATGCCTACAAAAAATAAATTTAAAAAACCTTGCCATGATAAATGAATAGCTGCAAAAATAACCGCAGACAGGATGATTCCAGTAAAGGGATTTATCCTGACGATCAGGAATCTTGCAATGATTCTCCTAAATATAATCTCCTCTGTTATTGGGGCAAAAAAGGATGAAGATACAATTAAAAAAGGAAGAGCCCTTATTAAGCTATCTGTTGCTGCTCCCTCTGGTTCAATTCCCAACAAGCGCTCTTTTAAAAGCACAGCAAATTTTTGGGCAGCTATTACAGCAATAAAACCTCCAATTATCCAAAGAATAACTTTTCCAAAAGAAATAGGCCTCCCTTTAAATAAAGGCTGTTCCAGTTCTCTTCTTAGTATAAAAATTAATAGTACTAAAATAACGGGGAAAATTACTAGATTTATCATTGCTCTTGTTTTAACATCAATATCAATATAATCAAGAAATGCTTTTACTCCAAAGAGACTCATAAAATAAATGATAAGTGCATATATTTCCGACCTTTTCATTGAATCACCTCCTTAAACCTTTTAAGTTCTGTTAAACTTGTCTTTTTATTTTATCTCCAATCAACTTAGCTGAAAAAACAACAATAAAAACTTTAGTCTGATATGGTGATGAGCTACTTTAGAAATTTCTTAGCTTTTGTTAACACTTCAATTTTCAGCTATAATTTTGCAGATTCCCTTATATTTCAAGGCTCTTTTCGTAAACTTTGTTGTTTATAAAAGTAAAAATAGACTCGCTTTCCGCGGGCAATCAAGCTTCTGCCTGTAAATAACTTCGTGATAAACATCTGTGTGCCACTACTTGCAGCTTTGCGACGAGCTGAAGGGCAACTTCATCGAATATTCTATGGCGCAGGAGCACGCCGCCTCGGTCGCTAACGAACTGTGGGGGCTCGCCTGGCTTGCTTTTCCCGCAGGACATTGAAATTGCATCATGGAAATTGCCCACGCATAAGGAAATGCGTATACATTTTCGAGGAGTCTCGCCTATTTTTTCTCACAGTTCCTTCAAATAGCAACAATTTATTAGAAAAGAGCCTATTTCAATAATATCTTTTAACAGGAACAATTTTTAAAATGAAACCCACCCCGCTGTGTGCAGGATGGGTAATACCTTTATTTTTTTTCTGACCAGGAATACATATAGTTTGGATCTTCTATGTTTCCTGCATTCTTTACTATTTTTAAAGGATGGAAGGTGTCGATCATGACAGCTAGTTCTAATGTTTCTTTTTTGCCAATACTTCCTTCCGTTTTCCCAGGGTGCGGTCCATGCGGTATGCCAGATGGGTGAAGCGTGATGCTTCCTACCTGAATCCCTTTACGGCTCATAAAATTGCCTTCAACATAATAAAGCAGTTCATCACTATTGACATTACTATGATTGTACGGTGCTGGAATAGCCTCCGGATGATAGTCGTAAAGGCGCGGGACGAACGAGCAAACAACAAAATTATTCCCCTCAAATGTTTGATGAACTGGCGGGGGCTGGTGGATACGCCCTGTTATTGGTTCAAAATCTCCAATATTAAAAGTCCATGGATAAAGGTAACCATCCCAGCCAACTACGTCCAAGGGATGGTGGCCAAGGATATGGGAGTGGATATATCCCCTGGATTTGGTCAGAACCTCAAACTCGCCTTTTTGTTCAAAGGTTTCCAGCTTCTCTGGACCGCGGATATCCCGCTCGCAAAACGGACTGTGTTCAAGGAGCTGTCCATACTCATTCCTGTACCTTTTCGGTGTGGTGATCTGAGTGAAGGATTCAATAAACAGGATTTTTGTATTTTCATCTCCTTCTGGAATTACCCTGAATATGGTACCGATTGGAATAACAATATAATCTCCTGGCCTGTAGGAAATAGTACCGAACATAGATTCTACCTTACCAAACCCTCTATGAATAAAGAGCATCTCATCTCCATCGCCGTTTCGGTAAAAGCTCTCCATTGGCTCGCTAACGTTAATGGTTCCAATCAGTAAATCCTGGTTCCCAAGTAAATACTCCCTGGCATCTAGCGCATTACCTTTTAAAGAAATACTATCAGTAATAAAATGGCGGTGTTTAAGAGCTGCCTGCTCTTCGTATTCGGGCAGATAGCTTTTAACTAATTCTGCCTTTTCAACTTCAGTTGGCAGGTAGTGATGGTAAAGAATGGATTGCGAACCAGAGAATCCTCTTGTTCCCATTACTTGTTCTCTGTATAACGAGCCATCCTCCTTACCAAAGATTGTATGCCGTTTCTTTGGAATTTTGCCCATTTGGCGATAGAACATTTTTCATCCCTCTTTATTCTATTTTATTTTTCAAAACTCCAAGTTTCTCTATTTGTAATTCTACTTCGTCCCCTGGCTGCAGCCACCTGTGTGCATCAGCTCCTAGCTCAAGTATGCACCCTGTTCCTACTGTCCCAGATCCTATGATTTCTCCAGGATAAAGAGTAACCCCTGCAGAAGCCCTTTCAATCATTTCTCCAAACGAATAATATAAATCTCCCATATTTCCCTGAGATAACAATTTTCCATTAACATGTGCTGTCATTTGAAGATTGTAGCCCTTGCCTTTTCTGTAATCCTCTAATTCTTCTTTTGTTAAAATCCAAGGTCCGGTTGAAGTGGCAAAATCTTTGCCTTTTGCAGGACCAAGGCCCACCTTCATTTCTTTTCTTTGAAGGTCCCTGGCACTCCAGTCGTTCAAAATCATAAATCCAAAAATATAATTCTCTGCTTCAGCCGCCGGGATATCACTTCCCTCTTTCCCTATTACAGCTGCCACTTCAAGCTCATAGTCCAGCCATTCACACTCACCCGGTTTATTGATAGTTTCCCCTGGCCCTTTAATAGCCATATGGTTTGAAAAATAAAAAACAGGAATTTCATACCATTCTGGAATCATTTCCAGTCCTCGATTCTCCCTTGCTGTTTTAACATGCTGTTCGAATGCATAGAAATCACGTAAGCTTTTTGGTTTTGGCAGCGGAGCCAGCAGCTTAATACTTTTAAAAGGATAAGTACCCTTATCAGATAATTTTAAGGAAGTCAGCGCCTTTACTTTTTCTTCGTGCAAGGACAAGCCTTCAAGATATTCCAGCAAATTATCAGGCAGTTCACTACATGTTGCTTCATGAATATCAATGACAAAGCCCTCTTCTGAAAGAATGCCGCACCTCTGTTTTCCATCTTCTTTTAAAAAACTGATCCATTTCATTTGTTATCACCTAATTTCTGTTTTACGAATTAATTCAAATAAATCTGCAAGCGGGTTTGTATAGGTATTCCCTGCCATCCTGCCAACGGGCATTAGCTTCTGGCTGTCAATTCTTCCGTTGTCGTACAACACGTCATTTATATGGACATGAAGAACCTTTCCTATAATAAGGCTTCCTGCTCCTGGCTGCTCTCCAAAGTGGAGAACCTGTTCTAGTCTGCATTCAAGATGGACTGGGGACTCTTTTATCCGCGGCGGTCTAACAGCAGCATTTTTTTCCTTTGTTAATCCCGCTGCTTCCATTTCATCTACATCGGCAGGATATTCCGGTGCACACTCATTCATTTGTACAGCCAGGTCCTGGCTGACAATATTGACGACAAACTCACCAGTTTCTTCAATATTTGTGAGAGTATCTTTCTTTGCAGCATCAGTCCCTCTTCTCATTGGTGAAAAGCAAATCAGCATTGGATCTGCACATATGGCAGTAAAAAAACTGAAAGGTGCAGCATTTGCAACTCCGCCCTTATTGACTGTTGATACAAATGCAATTGGCCTAGGCAAAATGGAGCCGATAAGAAGTTTATAGGCATCACGCCATTCCAAGCTTTGTGGGTTAATCTCCAAGGTACACAACTCCTTTCCTTGAATAGGAATGAAGTACTTGCAGAAATCTATCGTTTGTCTCTCTGTTACCCAATGTGACCCGCATACCGTTCGTAATCCCAGGAATCGGCATTGGTTTTACCAGAAGACCCGCCTTTAAAAGAGATTCGAATATAGCTGGGGCCTGGTCATTTAAGGGTACATATAGGAAATTGGTTTCTGAAGGAAACGAATTATATCCTGCTTTTCTCAATCCATTACTTACATATTCTCTCTCCCTAGAATTATCTTCAGAGGACCTTTGAACAAACTTCTGATCCATCAGTGCTGCTGAAGCAGCAGCCTGGGCAAAAACATTTATATTGAATACATCCTTAGTCTTTTTTAATTCCTTTGCAGTTTTCGGGTGCATTACTCCGTACCCCACCCGCAGTCCTGCAAGTCCATATATTTTTGAAAAAGTCCTTAATATTACAAGATTTGGAAACTGTTCCACCAATGGAATCGTTTCGAGGTAATTGATCGATGTAACATACTCGGCGTAGGCTTCATCAATCACTATTAAAATATTTTCTGGGACAGAATTAATAAAATTAAGGAGTTCTATTTTTCCTGTAATTGTTCCGGTTGGATTATTAGGGTTACAGATAAAAACCATTTTTGTTTTTTGGTTAATCTCTGCTTTCATGGCCTCCAAATCATGGATTCCAGCCATCAGAGGTACGGTAACAGGAATACCGCCTTCAATAATGACATTTGTTTGGTACCGTGGAAAAGTAGCAGCTGCCATGACTGATTCGTCATTTTTATTGATAAAAGCTCTAGTCAAAATACGAATGATTTCATCCGATCCATTTCCAATAATAAAACGATCCTCCGGCAGCTGATGGAAGGAAGCGAGCTTTGCAGCAAGATTGGTGCAGCTGCCATCTGGGTAAAAATGCACCTTTTCCGTGTTTTTTAAAATAACTTCCTTTACAGACGGCGAAAAACCATATGGATTTTCATTGTCAGACATTTTAATCATCTCTTGAACGCCATACCTTTTACAAAGCTCTTCAAGCGTTTCTCCCGTCTGGTATGGAATACTCTCTAATTCATTTATCGGCTTAACTAGCATCCTAGCTTGCCCCCCTATCTATTAGAAAAACTTGGCATTCGCAAAGTCCCTTTGGCGGATGCCTTAGTTTTACTTATCACGCTAAAAACCGCTCATCGCTGTGCCTTTCGCCTGTCTATGACATCTCCGGAAAAGCTGCTGCTCTTCCTTCGTGCTGTGATATCGCTAACGAAGCCTTCTTATCCTGCCCGTCGTGCGTTTAGAATTTTTAAGGATATCAATTCTGATTAGCTAAAAAAGGGAGAATATATTCTCCCTTTTTTAATCTATGATCGGAATATTTTCCTATAGATTCCCACGTTTTTCTTGTTCGCGCTCAATTGACTCAAACAATGCTTTAAAGTTTCCTTCTCCAAATCCACGGGCGCCTTTACGCTGAATAATTTCAATAAATAGAGTGGGACGGTCTACAATTGGTTTTGTAAAGATTTGTAGGAGATATCCTTCGTCATCCCGGTCTACAAGAATGCTTAGCTCACGCAGCTTTGCTATATCCTCGTCGATTTTTCCCACACGCTCACCAAGGGCTTCATAATAACTTTCTGGAGTGGACAAAAATTCAACACCGTTCTTTTTCAATGTGGCTACTGTTGATACGATATCCTCTGTCAGGATGGCAAGATGCTGTACTCCAGCTCCGTTGTAAAACTCAAGATATTCCTGAATTTGAGATTTACGTTTACCTTCTGCCGGCTCGTTAATCGGGAACTTTATTCTTCCTCCGTTATGCATTACCTTCGACATAAGCGCGGAGTATTCTGTACTGATATCGTCATCGGTGAAGTGCTTCATTTCCTTAAAGCCCATTACCTTTGAATAGTACTCTACCCACTCATCCATGCTTTCTACATTGCCAACTACGTGATCAATACCGATTAAACCTGCATCTACAACTGGAAGGCTAAAGGTATATGGTTCAAAGCCAGGCATAAAAACACCGCTGTAATTTTTTCTTTCCACAAGAGTATGAATGGTATCACCATATGTGCCTAGGACAGCCTTTTTAATGGATCCATGAGCATCACTGAGCTCAAAAGGGGCTGCAATAGCAATGGCACCACGCTCTACTGCTTCATGAAATGCCTTTTCTACATCATCAACAAGTAGTGCTACATCCTTTACTCCATCGCCATGTGTCTTTACAAAGGATGAAATTCTGCTTTTTTCTGTAAGAGAACCTGTGATTACCAACCTTATTTTCTTTTGCTGAAGCACATAGGAAACAGTCTCGCGGTTCCCTGTTTCCAAGCCAGAATACGCAACAGGTTTAAAACCGTAGGCCGTGGCAAAAAAGTGACATGCTTGTTTAGCATTTCCTGTGTAAATTTCAAGGTAATCGACATCTCTTACCGGGAAAAAGTCCTCTGTTAATGTTTCAGATTTTAATACTTGTTCTTTCATATATAGCCCTCCTAATATTTTAATTTTCTGAATTAATGGTATTAAAAATTAATCGATCTTCTCAAGAGTTCGTTCTAAAGCTAAAAAAACGCTTTTCAGTATTAAAGAAGCTTTGCTTTCATCTTTTCATTTTTTGGCTTCGGCGGAATGTGTATTGCCTTTCCATTCAGCATTTCTGCAGCTTCTAACACTCCCTCGCTGATACTTGGATGAGGATAGAGCGGGAATGTTAAATCTTCATCCCTTGCCGCCATTTCAAGGGCAATAGTTCCGGCAGAGATTAATTCCAGTGCCCCTTCACCCATTATATGGATACCAAGAATTAAATGAGTATCCACCTCGGAAACTACTTTTATAAACCCTTCTTTTTTTCCGGAAAGGGCAGAATAACCGTTTGACATAAGAGGAAAATGGCCAATTTTTATATTTAGCCCCTGTTCTGCAGCCTCTTCCTCAGTTAATCCCACTGTAGCAATAGGCGGGATTGTATGAACTACTTTAGGCATAAAGCGCAAGTCGATTTCAGGAGAGAGGCCAGCGATTGCTTCTGCTGCAGCTTTCCCCTGACTGATTGCCCTAAGTGCCAGAGGAGGACCCTCCGTTATATCTCCAATAGCATATATATTAGGCATTGAAGTTCGGCACTGCCGGTCTGCCTGTATAAATCCTTCTGAGTTCATTCCTACTCCAAGCCGGTCTGCTCCAATATCATAGGTATTTGGTTTGTTTTTTGATGAAATAAATAAATGGGTGCAAGTAAGAGTCCTTTCATCACTGCCAGCTTTATAGGTAAGTATTACACCTTCCTGGTTTATTTCAGTACTTTGTATCTCAGAATCTATAAGAATCGATATTTTTTCCTTCTTAAAAATCCTTTTTAATTCTTTGGTAACCGATGAATCAAAGTTAAAATCTTTTTTTCCTTTTTCAAGCAAAAGGGTAACCTCTGAACCCAAGGTTCTGTAGGCAGCAGCTATTTCCAGCGCATTTACGTCACTTCCGTATACCACAAGATGGCCAGGAATTTGATCTAAGAAAGAAACCGTCCACTTATTGTGTATTCTTTTACCGTCAAAAGAGATGCCCGGAGTCACAGCAGGTTTTGCTCCTGCTGCAATAATGGCATTTTTAAACCGGTAAACCTCAAAACTGTCTCCATTCTCTACTCCAATTCGATCAGTTGATAAAAAATATGCACTTCCTTTAAGGAGCTCTACCTTGTTTGCCTGGCAAAGTGCCTCAATCCCTTTTTTCAACTGGTCAATCACTTTTTTTCGATTAGAGGCCTGTTTATCAATGTTTATTTTCAAGCTGCCAATTTCAAAACCCATATTGCCCGCACTTAAAATTTCCCGATGTTTTTTCGCCTGGGCAGTTAGAAGCTTGGATGGAATGCAGCCTTTATTTAGACAGATTCCTCCGAGCTCTTCCTTTTCAATCAGAGTAACCTTTTGGCCGAGCTGTGAAGCACGGATAGCTGCATGATATCCCCCTGGGCCGCCGCCAATAATGACCAAATCCCTTTCATGGGCCATTTCTCCAACGACCATTTAAATCAACTCCAGTAAAAGCTTTTTAGGATTTTTAATATATTCCGAGAATAGATTCGTAAACCTTACTGCTGTTGCCCCGTCTGCAACCCGATGATCAAAGGACATCGAAATGTTCATAACAGAACGAATAGCAATCTGATCATCCTCCATTACTACCGGCATTTTTTTTGTTTTATGAAATGAAACCAATGCAACCTGAGGATGCAGGATAATAGGCGTTGCCCCAAGGCTTCCCCCAAGAGGGCCTACATTACTGATGGTAAAAGTTCCTCCCGAAATATCAGGAATAGTTAACTGGTCCCTTAAGGCTTTCTGGGTTAGATCCTTCATTTCCTGATGTATTTCGCGAAGTGATTTTTTGTCGATATCTTTTACAACGGGTACAATCAAGCCATCTTCAGTTTCAACTGCAACACCAATATGGTGCTCAGATATAAGCCTAATCCTTTCTTTCTCTTCCTCCAGCACGGCATTAAAAATGGGATATTTCTTTAGGCAAACTGACAATGCTTTCATGAAAAACACAGTAGCTGATATGTTTTCTTTTTCTTTCTTTAACTCCCCACGGAAATGGATCAATTCTGTTACATCTACCTCCTCGAAATGGGTACAATGAGGAATGGTGTAAACAGATTGGTGCATTTTCCTGGCTATTTGTTTTCTGCGTCCACGGAAAGGCAGGGTAGTGCCCTGTATATATTCTTCCTTTGCTGGCTGACTCTCCTGTTTTTCCTTAATGACAGTAACAAATAATTCTTCCTTTGGCTTCTCTTCGTTCTGTTGGCCGATGAACTGGTATACATCCTCGTCAGTAACTCTGCCTGCCGGACCAGTTCCCTGGATTTTTTCAATATCTACTTTATGGTCTCTTGCTATCTTTCTGGTAAATGGAGACGCAAGAATTCTTTTGTATTTTATTTGGTTACAATTATTTAGAACACCATTAGATGATTCAAATACTTCTTGGTGAAAAGATGTCTTTTCAGGTAATGAAATGGCTGGCTGATTTACGGTTGATACATCAGCTGTTTCAAGAATTAATAGTGTTGTTCCTACCCTAACCCTCTGCCCTTCAGTTACCTTAAAGGCCCCTACTCTTCCAGAGACTGGCGATGGGATTTCTGCTGTCATTTTGTCGGTTTGTACCTCAACAAGGGGATCATCTGCTTTTACCATGTCTCCTGGCTTTACGAGAAAGCAGTTGATATCAGCCTCTGTCATGCCTTCTCCAATATCATGCAGTTTAACTTCCAACTTGGTTCACCTCCTTAAAAGCGGATTACTTTTTCAATTGCATGAACAATACGTCTTGCATTCGGCAGGTAATGGTCTTCGAACCCAAAGTAAGGTACTGGTGCATCGAAGCCTGTAACTCTTTCAGCGGGTGCTTTTTGATAAAGAAAAGAAGTGTCATTGATAATTGACATAATGTCATTCCCCACTCCACCTGTCCCGTGGGCCTCATGGACAATGATCGTCCTCCCTGTTTTTTGGACCGACTCAGCAATAATATCCCGATCAAGCGGATAAAGCGTTCTTAAATCGATAACCTCGCAGCTAATCCCTTTTTCTTTCATTTCCTCTGCTGCTTTGATGGCTGGAGGAACCATTGCACCCCATGTGAGAAGAGTAACATCGCAGCCTTCGATCAGCTTTTTGCCTTTTCCGATTTCAATAGTATATTTTCTATCTGGCACTTCCTCCCTGACTGACCGATAACACCTCATTGGTTCAAGGAAAAGAACAGGATCAGGATCCTCAATTGCTGCTATTAAGAGCCCTTTAGCATCGCCAGGTGAAGAAGGGCAGACCACTTTAATTCCCGGCATATGGGTAAAAAGAGCTTCTGTACTGTCACAATGTATTTCCGGTGCTCTTACCCCAGCCCCATAAGGTGCGCGGATAACCATGGGAACTGAAAAATGCCCCATTGTTCTCATCCGCAGGCGGGAAGCATGTGTCATTATTTGTTCGTATGCTGGATAAATAAATCCAAGAAATTGAATTTCAGTGACAGGGATAAAACCATTTACAGCCATCCCTATAGCGGCTCCAATAAAACCAGCCTCACTTAAAGGTGTGTCCATTACCCTTTTCTCTCCGAACCTTTCCTGTAATCCGTCTGTTGCCCGAAAGACCCCACCGTTTTTCCCTATATCTTCACCCATCAGGATGACATTGGAATTCTCCTCAAGCATAATCGACAAGGCATCATTTACTGCCTGGATAAAGGTCATTGTTTGGGTTCCTGTTGCCGTGCTCATTCTATTTCACCGCCTATCAATGCCAGATATTCTTCTTTTTGTTTTTGAAGTGGCCAGACCAGTTCAGCGAAAACATGATCAAAAATGTTTGCCGGATCAGGGGGAGGGAAGGCTTCCATATCCGATACAGCCTGATCAATTTCTTTGACTGCTACCTCTTCGATTGACTTAATCCAATTCTCGTTATAAATCCCTTTATTTTTCATTATTCGTTCTAATCTTTTCAAAGGATCCAATTGCTCCTGAAAAATTTTGCTTTCTTCCTGATCCCGGTATTTTGACGGATCGTCTGCGGTGGTATGAGCCCCCTTCCTCCAGGTTACTGCTTCTATTAAAGTAGGCCCTTGACCGTTTCGGGCTCTTTCAAGTGCACTCAAGGTTTCAAAGTAAACAGCGAACACATCATTTCCATCCACTCTTACTCCAGGAATATCATAGGCAAGAGACTTTTGGGCAATGGTTTTTGAATTCATTTGTTTTTCTGTAGGAACAGAAATGGCATAACCATTATTTTGATTAAAAAAGACAACTGGTGCTTTCACGACACTGGCAAAGTTTAATCCTTCATGAAAATCTCCTTCGGAGGTTGCACCGTCACCAAAATAAACAATGGCAGCATTTTTGTTCCCTTTTAACTTTTCAGCATATGCCGCACCGGCTGCATGAGGAATTTGAGTAGCAATTGGAATACCGGGAGGAAAAATCTTTTTCCCTTCAGGCGGGATGCATCCCTCATTTCTACCGTTCCAGAACAGCAGGATTTGCCTTAAAGAATGACCGAAAACCATAGCTGCACCATGGTCCCGGTAGGTTGGAAATAACCAGTCGTCTTTTTCCAAAGCAAGAGCACTGCCTGCCTGGGCCGCCTCCTGTCCTTCAAAGGGGGCATATGTGCCAATTCTTCCCTGTCTTTGCAGGCTGATTGCTTTCCTATCGAAAAGGCGCATACGGAACATATGCTTATAAAAATTTCTTATTAAATCCTCTGTAATCTGGTTCTGATATTGCTCCTTAGTGATATTTCCGTTTTGGTCGATCATTTGTATAATTGGAAAGCTGATTTCCATTTTGATCACCTTACTTTCAAAGATTTATGAACGGACCGCCCATTTAGGTCGCTTTGTATGGGAGAAAAAGCTATTTCTTTTTGATCTGGCAGCAATTCTGCTTTCACAAAAATAATTTGCTGCTTCTACTGTTGTTTTTCCATCTGCCTCTGCATGACGGTAAACATCTGTAAGAGTGTCATAAATAGCCCTCGTTTTTTGAAGAACTCTCTCTTTATTTGAAGAATACAGCTCATCAGCTACCTGTATTAATCCTCCTGCATTTACGATATAATCCGGAGCATATAAAATTCCCCTGGCTTGCAGCATTTCCCCATGCCTAAGTTCAAGCAGCTGATTATTAGCCGAACCCGCAATTGCCGTTACCTTTAGAAGCGGAATAGTGTCATCATTTATAATCCCGCCTAGTGCACATGGTACGAAGACATCTGCTGGTACAGTATAAATTTCTTCACTATTTACAGCCTTAATGCTGGCTCCCATGGTCTTTGCCTTTTCTGATAGCCGTTCAATAGCATCAAGGTTAATATCTGTCACATATAAATCTGCTCCTGCATCAAGCAGGTGCTCTGCAACCTTTAATCCAACTTTTCCAAGTCCCTGGATGGAGTAGCCTCTTCCTGCGAGGGAATCGGACCCCCAAATTGCACGGTTTGTCGCCTGGATTCCGTAGATAACCCCGAGTGCAGTTGGAACGGAGGAGTCACCACTGCCGCCATACGCTTCGTCAACCCCTACAATACAATTAGTTTCCTTCATGGCATGGACAAAGTCTTCAGGGCTGGTTCCCATATCTGTTCCTGTGTAAAAGCGCCCGTTTAAAGAGTCAACGAACTGTCCGAAAGCCCTGAAAAGTTCAGGGCTTTTATCCTTGGTTGGATCTCCGATAATGACAGATTTACCGCCGCCAAAATCGACATCGGACGCAGCACACTTATACGTCATTCCCCTGGAGAGTCTTAGAACATCCTCGAGAGCTGCCTCGGTTGATTTATAGGGCAGCATCCGGCAGCCACCAAGAGCCGGACCCAATTGTGTACTGTGAATCGCAATAATTGCTTTCAGGCCAGTAGCCTCATCATTACAAAAAACAACTTGTTCATGTCCGTTGATTTTTTGAAAGATATCCATGCTGATTTTCTCTCCTTCAAAGGATGATAACGCTTTCATTTTTCTTAACCTCCAAAACCATTATTTAAAAATTAACCAATATCGCTTTGCCGCTTTAAAGTAAATTATTCCTATTAAAATACGAAAGAAACAAACCTAAAAGGCTGTTTCTTTTTTTCTAACAAATTATGATTTTAAAAATTCCTGAATTTTGCTTTTTAGCAGGATGACCTGCTTCACCTCGCCAGTCCCAATAATTCCTTTTTGGGTTTCAGCCCGTACTTCGGTAATTAGGGAATTGACTGTCACTTTTTTGATTTCTGCTGTTAAGTGCACCCGTTCACCTAAAATGGAAGGAGCTAAATGTTTAACATTTACAGAAGCACCCATGCCTTCTTCCCCTTCCTCAAGATATGGCAGAAGCAAAAGCCTTGAAGCCCACTCCATATGATGGACCAAAGAAGCGGTAGAATAAACCGGATGCACTAGCTTTCCTTCAAAGCAGGGAAACATTTCCTCTGTAACTTCCACTTCAATACTAATAGACTGGCCAACATGAATACCTGGTTTCATCGTAAACCCCTATATAAAAGATATTTATGATAAAATTGCCCGGTCATTTGCCATTTGGACTCCACGAATCCTTTGAAATTCCAGGAGCAGGGTTTCAATAGTCAACTTTTTCTTTTCTTCTTCATCAACCTCAAAAATGATTTGTCCCTTATCCATCATAATCAATCTGTTTCCCAGATCAATTGCCTGCTGCATATTGTGAGTTACCATCATGGTGGTTAACTTATACCGATCAACAATTTCTCTTGTCAGGTTAGTGATTAGCTCTGCTCTAGAGGGGTCTAATGCTGCTGTATGTTCATCCAGAAGAAGTATGGCTGGTTCCGTAAAGGTTGCCATTAGCAAAGATAGAGCCTGGCGTTCTCCGCCTGATAATAGTCCAACCTTTGCGGTTAAGCGATTTTCAAGACCTAGATGCAGAGACTCCAATACTTCCTTGAAAAATTCACGTCTGCTTTTTGTCACACCACGCCGAAAGGTTCTTGTCTTATTGCGGGAATATGCCATAGCCAAATTTTCTTCAATCGTCATCGTTGGTGCCGTTCCTGCCATGGGATCCTGAAATACGCGGCCGATTAGTTTGGATCTGTTGTACTCGGTCATATTCGTTACGTTTTTGCTATCAAGGTGGATTTCACCTACATCAGGAGTAAGAACACCCGAAATAATATTCATTAATGTTGACTTTCCGGCCCCATTGCTTCCGATAACAGTGACAAAGTCACCAGGTTTTAGCGACAAATCCACATGATCGATTGCGATTTTTTCATCAGGGGTTCCTTCATTAAACACCTTATGAATTTGATTTAAGTGCAGCATGATTATCCCCCTTTCGGTCTGCTGGGATAGGAACAACATTCATACGCTCTGTTTTCCTGCGTGATTTTCTTTTTCTTTCTTTAGAACCTTCAACAATTTTCGGGGCCGTCAGGGCAATAATGACGATAGCCGCCGTAATCATTTTCATATCACCGGGGTTCAGGAATTCAATTCTCAGCGCCAGAGTGACCACAATTCTATAAATGATCGAACCGCCAATAACAGCAAGTGTTGTACGGGCAATCGTTTTTGTGCCAAAAAGCGCTTCCCCGATAATGACCGATGCAAGACCAATGATGATCATACCAATTCCCATTCCCACATCAGCAAATCCTCCCTGCTGAGCGATAAGAGCTCCTGAGAAAGCAACTAATGCGTTAGAAATACCAAGGCCAAGAATAATCAGCAGATTCGTATTTGCAGAAAGGCTCCGGATCATCCGCTTGTTATCGCCGGTAGCTCGCACAGCAAGCCCAATTTCGGTATTCAGGAACCAATCGGTAAACCATTTAATCAAAAATGTTACGACTACCATAAAAATGAGGATTCCCCATGTTTCCGGCAGGCTGTCGCCAAGACCAATTGATGTTAAAAGCTTATTTAAAAATGAATCAATCCCTGTTTTTTGAAAAAAGCCACTTACACTTGTAAAAGCTGTATCAGTATTCAATAAAGGAATATTTGATCTTCCCATAATTCGAAGATTAACTGAATACAGAGCGATCATCATTAAAATACCAGATAAAAGAGCATTAATTTTTCCGATGGTATGGATAATACCAGTCAGGCAGCCTGCCACAAAACCAGCGATTAAAGCGAAAATGGTAGCAGTAAAAGGATTAGTGCCGTTGACAATCATAATCGATGAAATCGCCGCTCCCGTTACAAAGCTTCCATCGACCGTTAGATCGGGAAAATCAAGGATTCGAAAGGATAAATATACACCTAGTGCCATAATTGCGAAGATGATTCCTGATTCGAAGGATCCAAACATGGCTGTAAACAATTTCATCATCCTCTCTTTTGGAATTTAAGCCTTAAACACACAGATTAGGGGCGGATTGTTGTTAATCCTCATCCGCCCGCTTACTTATAATTACTTACCGTTAATTACTTACCATCGTAAAATTCTCCAAGTTTCTCCCAATCCGGATTTACCTTTAAGCCCTGTGCTTCAGCTGCTTTTTTATTAATAACGAGCTTCAGGCTTTTTGGAAGTTCAACCGGAATTTCGGAAGGTTTCTTTTTACCGCTAAGGATATCTGCTGCCATTAACCCGGTTTGATATCCAAGGTCATAATAGCTAAATCCGCTTGCTGCAACCGCACCGCGTTTCATTGAATCAAGCTCCCCTACAAAGAGCGGAATCTTCTTGCTATTAGCGACCGAAATAACGGTTTCAAGGGCAGAAACAACTGTATTATCAGTAGGAATATAAATAGCATCAACCCTCCCTACTAAAGATTCTGCAGCCTGCTTCACTTCTGCAGATGTAGATACAGATACCTCTACAAGCTTTGCCCCTTTTTTCTCAGCCAGTTCCTTTACTGCTTTAACCTGGACGACCGAATTTTGTTCCCCTGAATTATAAACAACGCCAATTTTCTTGGCTTTCACTTCTTCTGTAATAAAGTTAATGGTTTTACCTGTTGCTTCTGGATGATTATCTGTTGTTCCTGTAATGTTCTTGCCAGGTTTATCAAAGGATTTTACCAGTCCTGCCCCAACAGGATCCGTAACAGAAGTAAACAGTATGGGAATATCCTTTGTGGCATTCAAAGCACTAACAGCACTAGGAGTGGCATTGGCAAAAATTAAATCAACTTTGTTCCCCACAAAGTTATTAGCGATAGTCTGAGTGTTATTCATGTCTGCCTGTGCATTTTGCTCGTCGAACTTAGCTTTGATTCCCTTATCTTTCAATGCTTTTTTGAAACCATCTGTTGCAGCATCAAGAGATGGATGCTCGGCAAATTGAGTGATTCCTATTTTGAATTCTTTTTTGGCAGCTTCTTTTTGTGAACCTCCCGAAGTTTCTTTGCTTCCACAACCTGCAAGAAGAAGCATTCCGGCCAAAACAATCGAAAACGACCGAACATGTTTTTTCATTAAAATCCCCCTCTTTTAAATAAACTGACCTCTTTATGTAATACAAATCGGCATCGTATGATAAATAATATAGACACCGTAAATATATCGTTATACTATCACTTTATTATTCTTAAAGTCAATAATATTCTAAAAATTTGATATATTTATAAAATTATATCAAGAAAATAGAAAATCGCAAGGGGATTTTAATTGCGTTTTTATAAAGAAGGCACTTTTCATCAACTTTGTGGTTAATAAAAGCAAAAAAGCCTCCCTTTCCGCTGGCAATCAAGCTGCTGCCTGTAAATAACTTCATGATAAACAACTGTGTAATTGCTACTTGCTAGCTGAAGAGGGCTTCTTCGAATATTCTTTGGCGCAGGCGCACGCCTCCTCGGTCGCTAACAACCTGCGAGGTCTCGCTTGGCTTGCTTTTCCCGCAGGACATTGAATTTGCATTATGGAATCCGCCCACGCACGAAGGAAATGCGAATGCATTTTCGAGGAGTCTCGTATTTTTTCTCACAGTTTTTTCAAATTGCAACATTCTCCTAGAATGAGCCATAAAGAAAGAAAGTGTACGGGTACGGATCCGCTTCTTTTCCAGGAACGAACCAATAAGCCCCTTCAAAACACCTTAACTACCTTTTTAGGATTAACACATATCGAAAAAAGAAGCAGAACTCTTCTGCTTCCTCTTAAAACATATTTGAAATTTTCTTTATTTGCGAACTTGCCTCGGCCATCATACTCTCCAGTAATTCAGAAACACTGGGGAGATCATCTATAAACCCAGAGATTTGCCCACTGTTCATAAATCCCTTTTCCCCATTTCCTTCTATAGCCCCTATTTTATGAATATCCTCTGTTGTTAAACTATTAAATTCTTCAAGAGAAACTCCATGTTTTTCTTCTGATAAAAGTTTTTCAGCATAGGCTGTTTTTATCACTCTTCTAATTCTGCCCACTGACCTTCCGACAATTACAGTTTCCGTGTCTCCAGCCGTGAGAATTTTTTCCTTGTAATTTGGGTGAAAGGGAGCATCCTTTGTTGCAATGAACCGTGTTCCCATTTGAACCCCCTGTGCCCCCAGCATTAGCATGGCTGCTAGGCCACGGCCATCAGCAATCCCTCCTGCTGCCACAACCGGTACATCTACTGCTTTTGCGATTTGAGGGATTAATGTCAAAGTAGTGGTTTCATAAGGAGAGTTTATTCCCGCTGCCTCATAACCCTCTGCTACAATAATATCCGCACCCGCCTCGGCAGCTTTAACCGCCTGTCTGACAGAGGCTGTGACCGTAATGACTTTTATGTTATGTATATGAAGCTTTGGTATGTAAGGAGCCGGATTTCCTGCAGAAAGCGAAACAGCTGAGACCGAGTATTTAACTGCGAGTGAGAGCATTTCTTTAATAAAGGGAGAAACACCTAATGCCAGGTTTATAGCAAAAGGTTTGTCTGTAAGCTTTTTAGTCTCAAGGATTATTCTTTCAACCTCATTAGGGTCCATAGTTCCAGCACCAATTGTTCCAAGTCCTCCGGCGTTGGAAACAGCTGCAGTTAAAATACTATTACTGATATTCCCCATGCCTCCCTGAAAGATAGGATACCTGATATTTAGTGCCTCGGTTAATAAGTTCACAAAAGTCCCTCCCTCCGTATAAAAAAGGGTATATAAAATGATATTATCAGTCAGTAATATAAGGATGGTCCATCAAGTTATATGAAGAATCTTTTTCCTCTAGTTCGTTTCCGTCCCTGAAAACCATTTCGAAAAATCTGGATGCAGGCTCGGCGAGTTCTTTATAGTAATTGGAAAAGAGTGAAGCTGCATGGTTGCCAAGCCATTCTTCGGGAAGAAGCTCTTCTGGAAGACCTGGATCAAAAAATAGGAATTTACGGTATTCATGAACGAGTTTTGCTCTTTCAACAAAGCATTCCGCATCAGTCATCTGGCCCTTGCTTAATTTACTTCTATCAATAATGTATTTCTGGCTGTATTCGCCAATAAACTGCCTATATTTATCGTTAATTTCTTCTAAATTCCAAGCTCTGCTTACAAGACTATTATTTTGGTGAGGACCGTCATATTCAGCAATAAAAAAATCAATATACGTCTTTATTTCATATTTTTCTACCAAATCATAGACCTGTTTTTCAAGACTGATTGGTGAAATCCAGCAGCTATTCGATAGTGTTCCAAAACCGCTCCATATCAGTTCCTTTCGAAGTTCGTCCCGTACACTGCGGATTTCTTCAGGAATGGTATACATGAGAATCCTCCATTTACCATCCCAATTCTCGGGCTTTAACTTAAAAATTCTTTTACCGGCTTCCTGTATCCTTTTAATCCCCCGCTCTGTTAGGGAATAGTAGCTTTTATTGCCAAACTTCTCAGCCTGTACCCATCCCTGTTTGTTCATTCTTGAAATTGCCGCTCTGACGGATTGGCTGTTATGGCCAAATTCTTCAAGCAGCCGAATCAGGCTGCCAATCCAAATTTTATTTCCATAGTGAGATATATAATCGCCATATAATGTAAAGATCATTGATCTGGTATTCACGTATCATACATCCTTTTCGTTTGAAAAATTCTTGTAAAGACCAGCTTCTATTCTACTAGAAATGTGATAAGTTGGCGAAAATATTTTAGAATTATTAATCTTATTTGCCTATGAAAACTGGCCTCCGCTTTTCGCTGAATGCTTCAAGGGCTTCCATTCTGTCGCGGGTAGGAATAATAACCTCATAAGCATTGGCTTCAAAAGCTAGACCAGTCTGTATATCATGGTCTGCCCCATACTGAATTGCATATTTTGCTTGTGCTACAGCAAGAGGAGCATTTTGTATTATCTCTTCTGCAAGTGACAGACAACATGGTATAAGACTGTTTTTTGATACGACCTTGGTTAAAATTCCACAATGAAAGGCTTCATGAGCATTTATTTTTCTTGCTGTAAAAATTAGTTCTTTTGCCTTCATCTCTCCAACAAGTCTAGTTAATCGCTGTGTACCCCCTGCTCCGGGAATAATCCCCCAGCTAACCTCAGTTAGTCCCATTTCGGCGTGTTCTGCTGCGATTTTAAAATCACAAGCCAGCATCAATTCAAAGCCCCCTCCCAGCGCATACCCATTAACGGCAGCAATAGTTGGCTGTGGCAGCTGGGCTATACTATTAAATACATCTCGTATTTTTTTTACATTTCGTCGTACTTCTGCTTCTCCCAGACCTTTTCTTTCCCTTAAATCCGCACCGGCGCTGAAAGCTTTATCCCCTTCACCAGTTATGATGATGGCTCTTACTTCCCTTGTGCTGTGAAGAGTATCTACTTTGTGACCCAATTCAACAAGTGCTTCATAATTAAAGGAATTTAGGGATCCAGGACGGTTAATGGTAAGAAAAGCTATTTGGCCTTTTGTTTCAAGCCTAATATGGCTCATCCTTTATGCCTCCCAGTCCATGTTTTCAACTATGGTCGCAATTCCCTGTCCCACTCCTACACACATTGTGGCAAGTCCGTATCTGACTCCCCGTTTTTTCATTTCGTGAATAAGCGTTGTGAGAATTCGTGCCCCACTTGCACCAAGAGGATGCCCAAAGGCAATAGCACCACCGCTTACATTCACTTTTTCTGGATCTAAGCCAAGTTCCTGGATACAGGCAAGCGACTGGGAAGCAAAAGCTTCATTCAATTCAACAAGACCTATATCCTCAATTGAAAGATGAGCTCTTTTAAGAGCTTTTCTCACCGCGTATATGGGACCAACGCCCATGATTCGGGGTTCCAGGCCTGCTGTTGCTGAAGTAACATATCTGGCCAGAGGAGTAAGTCCCAATTCCTTAGCCGCTTCATGATCTACAAGCATTAATGCAGATGCCCCGTCATTTACACCAGAAGCATTCCCGGCGGTAACTGTGCCATTTTCAAATAGTGGTTTTAGTTTAGACAGCTTTTCAAGAGAAGTATCAGGACGGGGATGCTCATCCTGGGCAAAAATTGTTACTTCACCTTTTCTCCCTCTTATATTCACAGGGACAATTTCTTCTTTAAAACGTCCTGATTCTATTGCAGCCATGGCTCTCCGCTGGCTTAAATATGCGAATTCATCCTGTTTCTCCCTGCTGATTCCAAACTCTTTGGCCACATTTTCGGCTGTTTCAGGCATGCTGTCAGTTCCATACATTTCTTGTAAAGCTGGATTAATAAATCTCCAGCCTATTGTTGTATCAAAAAGTTCCATATTGCCCCTTGGAAATTCAGCTGCCGGTTTTGCCATTACCATCGGGGCCCGGGTCATACTTTCAGTGCCGCCTGCAATAAATACCTCGCCTTCTCCAGCCAGTATAGCTCTTGCTGCATAATTAACTGCGTCAAGACCTGATCCGCAGAGACGGTTAACGGTTACAGCACCTGTTTCCACTCGCAGTCCCGCTAACAGGGCTGACATGCGTGCTACATTCCGGTTGTCCTCTCCTGCCTGGTTTGCACATCCAAATACGACTTCTTCAATCCTTAAAGGATTAATTTCCGGATTTCGTTCGATTAAGGCCTTTATAACCACAGCACCAAGATCATCCGGGCGCACGCTTTTTAAAGCACCTTTATACCTGCCTATTGGTGTCCTTACAGCATCTACAAAAACAGCTTCGCGCATTAAAATTCCCCCTTATTTATTCTCCTTGATTTTGCCGATACTCATAAACGCCCCGCCCAGTTTTCCGCCCAAGTCTTCCCGCTTTGACGTATTGTTCCAAAAGCGGTGCAGGACGGTACTTATCCCCAAGCTTTTCATGGAGATACTTTAAATTATTCAGGCGGGTATCAAGCCCAACAAGATCTCCAAGTTCAAATGGGCCCATTGGATAATTTAATCCAAGCCTGATTGCCTTATCTATTTCTTCTGGTGTTCCTATTCCTTCCTGAAGCATATAAAAGGCTTCATTTCCCACCAAGGCACTGATCCTGCTAGTTACAAAACCAGGAAATTCATTTACTACAACTGTTTCTTTGCCCATTCTTTCTGCTGCTATACGAATTGCTTCTGCTGTACTGTCGCTTGTTTCAAGCCCGCGAATGATCTCAACAAGCCTCATTTTATGGACAGGATTGAAGAAATGCATAGCAATTACCTTACCAGGCCTCTTGGTAAATGAGCCAATTTCAGTTGGACTCATTGTTGACGTATTCGTAGCGAAAAGACAATTTTCAGGAGCAAACTTATCAATAGCTTCAAAAATAGTTTTTTTTATAGAAAGTACTTCAGGTACTGCTTCGATAATTAAATCTGAACTTCCTGCTGCATCTGCCAGATCGGTGGAATAGTTTAAGTGATTAATAGTCTGGTTGCTTGTGCTTTCGGTTATTTTTCCTCTTGCCAATCCCTTTTCCAAAATCGACAAAATTTCTTTTTCTGCTGCGACCAGCTGTTCCTGTTTGATGTCTACAAGAGTGGCATCAAATCCTCCAGCAGCACATACATATGCGATACCTCTGCCCATTACGCCGGAACCAATTACTGTTACTTTTTGCATATTCAAAGCCACCTTCAATAAAAAAATATGGCGAGCACCAGCATAATTGGTGCTCGCAATTGTCTAAACAGTCTTGCGTTAAATTCCGAAAGGATTCAGCGGACGGCCTCCATAGTAGGAAATGATGCTTTTTGTTTCAGTATAAAGATCAAGTGTTTCCACACAAAGTTCACGTCCAAAGCCTGACTGTTTGTATCCGCCAAACGGTGTTCCCGGGAAGGCGGAAAATGGACAATTCACCATCACTATACCGGCCTGTATTTGTTTTGAAACCCGAGTTGCCCTGCCATAATCCTTTGTCCAGATTGCTGATCCCAAGCCGTATTCGCTATCATTTGCCAGTCCAATCACTTCTTTTTCATCCCGGAATTTCATGACTACGACAACTGGGCCGAATATTTCTTCTCGGACTGCCTTCATTTCGTGATTTACGTTGGTAATGATGGTGGGTTCATACCAGAATCCATTTTCGTAGCCTTCGACAGAAGCCTCTTTGCCCCCAGCAGCAATTACAGCACCGTCTTCAATGGCAGATTGAACATAACCATCAATGACTTCAAGCTGTTTTCTATCAATAATGGCACCAACATGTGTATCCTTTTCAAAAGGATTGCCCATTTTCAGCATCTTTGTTTTGGCAATAAACTTCTCCAAAAATGCATCATAAATGTTTTCATTTACATATAAACGGGAGCGGGCCTCACATGATTGGCCGCTGTTATAAAAAATACCAAACAGTGAGCCATCTACAGCAGCATCAATGTCAGCATCTTCAAAAACAATATTCGGTGATTTGCCTCCAAGCTCGAGGGTTACTCTTTTTAGTGTTTGGGAAGCCTTTGCCATTATATCCTTGCCGATTGGAGTGGAACCGGTAAATGCTACCTTATCAACCTGCGGGTGTTCAACCAGATAGTTACCAACTTCTGATCCTGCTCCAGGAATAATGTTTACAACACCCTCAGGTACTCCTGCTTCAATACAGATTTCACCTAGTACAATAGCAGTCAACGGGGTCAATGAAGCAGGCTTCACAATAACCGAACATCCAGCAGCTATGGCAGGAGCAATCTTCCACGCTGCCATCATTAATGGATAATTCCAGGGAATGATTTGTGCACACACTCCGACTGGCTCTTTTTCAGTAATGTTCTGGAAAGCACCTGGCATGCTGTTTACGGAACCGCGGTGGCTTACTATGGCACCTGCGTAGAATTCGAAATCCTCTATCGCCTGCATAACCTGCCCCTGTGCTGCTGCAAGGGATTTACCGGTATCTAAAATCTCCAATTCTACTAATTCATTGAACCTGGATCGCATTATCCCTGCAATTTTATTTAAAGTACGGGAGCGCTTGTTTACTGGTGAAGTGCGCCACTTTCCAAAATCAAAAGCAGTTCTGGCAGCCTTTACTGCTTTCTCTGCATCCTCTACAGAAGCCTTTGCTACAGTTGCAACAGCTTCTCCTGTAGCAGGATTGTAAGTGGTAAATGTTCCTCCTGTTGTACTGTCGGTTCTCTCTCCATTGATAATCAATTGATAGAATTCTCTTTTTGTTTCCATTGGTTCCAGCTTTTTATCCTTAACAGTTGACAAATAAATCAGCTCCTTTGGAAGTCTCAGTTTATAGAAGTACTTATTCTATTCACCTCTGAAAACAGGCTTTCTTTTTGATAGGAAGGCTTCAACACCTTCGCGGTGGTCCTCGGTTTGTCCGGCGATCCTCTGACCCTGAGCGTCTCTTTCCAGAAATTCTTCAAGATTTTCATGCCAGCTGGCTTTTAAGTTCCGCTTGATCAAGCCTATTGCCTTTGTTGGCATTGAAGCAAGCCTTTCTGCAAAAGCAGCTGTTTCTTCAAGGAAATGATCAGCTGAAGCTAGCCTGGTAACAAGCCCAAGACGAAGGGCTTCTTCAGCAGGAATTTTTTCGCCTAGTACAGCTAGTTCAAGAGCCTTCGCATGGCCAACCAGACGTGGAAGAAAGTAAAGATTACCCGCATCTGGAATCAGTCCGACATGGATAAATGCTTGAAGAAAGCTTGCTTTTTCGGAAGCAATTCTAAAGTCGCAGGCAAGCGCCAGACTCATTCCAGCCCCTGCTGCCACACCATTAACCGCAGCAATGGTTGGCTTTTCGCATTTCTCAATCTCTAGAACCATTGGATTATAAAGTGTTCTGAGTACATCACCAAGATCCGTTTGTTCATCAACACCTTCAAGATCCTGACCAGAGCAAAAGGCCCTTCCGGCACCAGTTAAAACGATTACCCTGATATTTGGATCTTTTGAAGCTTCTTTTACTGCTTTTTGGACATCTTTGTTTAATTGCGCATTAAAGGCATTTAGCTTTTCAGGCCGATTCAGAGTCAGCCATGCCGTATTGCCGCGCACCTCATATGTAACTGTCTCAAACATGAATGGATCCCCTACCTTCCGCTGAAATCAGGTTTTCTTTTTTCAATAAAAGCCCTCATACCTTCCTTTTGATCCTGCGAGGAAAACAACATGGAAAAATTTTTCCTTTCATACTGCATTCCTTCATAAATACTGGAATCTATTGCTTTAAGAACTGACTCCTTAATAAACCGAATGGATAGAGGGGGCTGGGCTGCAATTTTCTTGGCAAAACGGACAGCTTCCTCTAACAGCAGCTCTTTTGAAACTGCCTTATTGATGATTCCATAATGCAAAGCTTCCGCAGCTTTTATTCTTTTACCAGTAAAAAGCCATTCCATTGCTTTAGTTTTACCAGCCAATTTTGTCAAACGGACGGTTCCGCCTGCACCAGGCATGATTCCAAGGTTTACCTCAGGGAAACCAAATTCAGCATCTTCTGCTGCAATAAGCAAATCACAGCAGAGCGCCAGTTCAAAAGCTCCGCCAAGGGCAAAGCCATGAATAGCACCGATAATAGGCTTTTTAATCCATGCAAGCCTATCCCAGTCTGTAAATTGATTTAACATCTCAATGCTGATGGAATCTGCATTGGCCATTTCATCTATATCAGCTCCGGCTGCAAAGCAGCGCCCCTTTCCGCTTAGCATAATGACCTGTACCTCTTCAGACCGGTCATAATCCTCCATTGCAGCCAATATCTCAGAAATCATCCCACGATTGAGTGCATTCAGAACTTTAGGGCGGTTAAGTTCAATAAAACCAATTCCGCCCTCTGCTCTTGTTTCAATAAATTCATAATTACTCATTTACTTCCTCACCAATCATCAGGGTTACCAGATCACCTGCAAAGGACATAACATCTTTTCCGGAAGCCTTTGCCTCGCCTGTTTTCATTGCTGCTTTAAAGGAAGCCATATCGTCATAGTACATTTCACACATTAAATAGTATTTGCCTTCTCCCCCCATTGGGCCGCCAATTATCTTTGTTACTTCCATCTTTCGAAGACCGGGAATTTTAGCCGTAATCGGAGTATGAGTGTTTTTATAATACTCGTCAAAAGTTTCCTTATTTTCAGGGTGTTTGTATAGGGCGATCATTTTAATCATTTTTATCTCTCCTCAAATTGTTTTTAGCTATTCAAAATTTATATCCATAAATTCTGAACGCATAAGGACAACTACGGCTCTCCCTTCGCCTAATAGGCTCGGCAATCACCGAGTTTTCTTTATATATTTGTAAATAAGGGTTTCATTGCCTCAAATGGGTTCCTGCACGATTTGCAGTAGAGTATGCTTCTGCATGCAGCAGGACCAAATAGATTCTCAAGAGTTGTATAGGGCGAACCACAAAAAGGGCAATCTACTTCCCAAATACCGGTTTCCGGAAGTTTTCTTGGAGGCGGGGCAATTCCAAACTCCTTAAGCCTCTCTCTTCCATTTTCTGAAATCCGGTCAGATGTCCAAGGAATATAATGAATAAATTCAACCTGGACCTCGAAACTTGGTACAGCTGCTTTTATTGCTTTTTCTGTATTCTGACGGATTATATCCAAAGCGGGGCATCCTAAAAATGTAGGCACAAGTTCCAATTTAACTGTATTTCCGCTTACCTCAATGCTTTCCATCATACCGAGATCTACTATTGAAATACTTGAAATCTCAGGATCTTTCACTTCATAAAGCGCTTTCAAAACTAATTCTTTTTGATGGTCGCTGCCTATCTTATTCAATGTCATCATTCCCTTGATGGGTTTTTCCAAAGTCACCAATTGGCAGCAGGATCAAGGATATATACCTCATTCATGATTGCCAGCGCTGATTCCAGATCCGCGGTGTGTTCGCCATTACGTCCGTTTCCGCTTTTCATTCCCATACTTTCCGGCATTATACTATTAACAGAAGTGAACACAGGGCTCAGTACTGCCTGCCAGCGGTCTTTAAGAGTTTTATCATGTTCGATTAACGCGAATTTGATAATTTCCTGCCCTTTAGGCCCAAGAGTTATTACTCCCTCCATCTCATCCATTACCTGAAAGATGGCCTTTTCCATTCTTGTCCGAGCTTCTCCTCCAGCAAGCATCAGTTGCTGGAACCACGTTCTCCAATGCATCATGTGATAAAAGAGTTCTATACTTACACGGGCTGCAGCGTCAGCAAGAGGCTGATAAGTGGAATTTTTCAAGGAATCCATTTTGATTTTTTTAGCGGCTGTATAAAAGTAATGCCGAACAACTGTATATGCCCAATCAAATTTAGGATTTTCCAGATAGGTGCCAGTCCCATTAACCATTTCCAGGAGAACCGCATTCAGTCGTTCCTTTGGAGGACGCGAATGCGCCAGGACATCCATGTCTCCTTCCCCTAATTCTTCCAGTAGCTGATAGAATATAGCAGCATGGCCCATTGTGTCTTGATTAATGGAAGAAAAGGCTACATCTTCCTCTATATGGGGAGCCAGACCAAGCCATTCCGATCCACGGTATGCCAAAATAAAATCATCATCAGCTAGCTGATAAAGCAATTCAGTTAATGCAGATTTAAAAGAAGAATTTTGTTTCGCTTCATCTGGGCTAATAATTTTTGTCATGACTGATTTCCTCCCCATGACATAATTTCCTTTTCATCAAGCATGCCCTGTTCATACTGCCGCCATTTCTTCTTTAAATATCCATAACCCTTTGTATTCCGGTAGTCCTTGTTGTCCAGCCTTTTAAGAGTCTCTTTTTCCTCCAGGGTCATTTTCCGTATATTGCTTCTTTTTACGACCCAGATATCGGAGGCAGGTTCCCTGCGCATGAAATTTTCCTGAGCCATAATAAGGGCCAGCTCTTCATTCGGGGCTAACAGGGAAAACTGATATAGCATAGGGGCTGTATCTGATCGGCGGCTGAATACTTCATATTCCTCATAAAACCCTTTTGCCATAGAGCTACCTCCTTTCTCCAGCAGAAGCTGAGCCCAGGGCTTCTCTTACCCACTCATTGGTTTCA
Source organism: Neobacillus terrae (assembly GCF_011393025.1). Classification (GTDB taxonomy): domain Bacteria; phylum Bacillota; class Bacilli; order Bacillales; family Cytobacillaceae; genus Neobacillus_A; species Neobacillus_A terrae. Next base: position 112,023 of record NZ_JAAOEO010000006.1, read on the forward strand.
TAAGAAATCCTTCGGAGCCGGAGGCGTTCTTCTGATTTTGGACCCTTATTTTTAATAATGTCTTTAAACTTGCCCCAATCCGGCTGCTTGTATATCCATTTTCCTGCCTCTTTATCAAAATGCATGGTTGAGTCAGGCAGTATTAGCCCCAAGGAAAGAACACGGGGAATATATTTCGTAAAAAAGTCCTGTCTTAGTTCCTCGTTGGTTTTTGTACGGATTTTATATTTAATTGTTATATCTTGCTTGGAAGTTCCAGTTGTACCCGCATCCCCGGGACCAAAAAACATCAATAATGCTTCCCACCACCGGTTAAGCGATTCCTGCAGCATTACTCTTTGCTTTGGTGTGCCTTCTGCGAGAGCCATAATGATGGACTCCCCGTGCTGAGCATGAAAAACCTCTTCAGCGCAAATTCTTTTTAAAGCCCTTGCATACGGACCATAAGATGCATCAAGCATATTTGTTTGGGTGATAATAGCTGCACCGTCAACAAGCCAGCCAATCAGTCCCGCGTCGGCCCATGTTGGAGCCTCCATATGAAAAACATTATGGAATTTCAAATCACCGCTGAACAAATCCTGCATTATGCTTTCACGGTTTTTTCCATATGGCTTCATTAAATCCTCTGAAACCCGAAGCAATAGCTGTCCATGGCCCATTTCATCCTGGACCTTTGCCATGATACCCAGTTTTCTTTTTAACGAAGGAGCTTTAGGGACCCACTCCTTCTCAGGAAGTGCACCCATAATCTCACTAATTCCATGCATAGAGATTAATTTGATTAAGGTTTTTCGGTATTCTTCCGGCATCCAGTCATCTGCTTCGATTTTCTCTCCTGCTTCAATACGCTTTATAAACAGTGCGTGCTTTTCATCCTCCGCCAGTAAACCATAAGAAACAGTACTATCCATCTATCCGCCTCCCATTTTGTATAACGCGTATTTATCGATACTAATTTTTAGTGTTATATATTTAATATAAAAATAACGTGAAGATAGTGAAAAGTCAATTGATTTTTCTGAAAATTTGAAGAATATTAAAATTAAATAAAAAAAACACAACCAAAGCGCGTGGAGAACCACTTTTTGGCTGTGTTTTTAATTGGGCTACATTAAACATGCATGTGTTTCACTTATAGTTGCCTCTTTCCGCGAAAAGCATTTGCTAACATCAATGGCGGCTTTTCGAAGAGCTGAATGGTGTTTATTCAAAAACTCTATGGCGCAGGAGCACTAAGAGTCTTCTCGGCGATTCAAACCTGTTCGCTCTCCCATTATCCCGCTCTTCCAGTCCTTTAACACAGCTTTAATAAATTTGAGAATAGAAATTTATATAGATCCCTGTGAAATTTTATGACAGGTAAAAAAATGAAAATGGAAAAGGAGGCTCTCCTTTATTTTAAAAGGACAGCCTCCCTTATGTTAATCCCAATCCTCTGTTACCTCCAGAAGATGATCAATTTCAATTGTATTTTTGAAAATGTAATCATTTGCCGAATCCGTTTCATGGGTAGCTTCTAATAATTTGTCTATATCAATAAATTTAACTGCCATTATTGAATCCCCCACTTCCAGTCCTCTTTACCTATAAACTACGGTATAAAGTCTTACTAAATGGGGGTCTTTTGAATTAAATTATTTTTTCATTTATTAATTCCGTCTCGGTATTTTTAACTAGACGTTCTCCCATTTCTATAAAACTCTTCGGAAAAGGTGCATCCTTGTCGGAAGGCTCACGAAATTGATTTAAGGAAGCACTGACATTTCCCACGTTCCCTTCTACATCTACATCTGTTTTGTATTCATGGGAAAGCATAAAGGGTCTGCCCAGCTCTACACGGCTGTTTTCCTGTTCCAAATCTCCGTCAAGTGCTGTAATCGGTATCCTTAAATACTGTTCTTCTTCACCTTCATCCAGTTTGTAATCAAAAAATCCATGGTCATAATCCCAGTTTCCTCCTACCGTATATCCAAGGCCTTCCAGTTTACTTTTAAGACCGCTAAGAACTGCTTGTTTCCCTTCTAATGTGGATTTAATATCAATCATTATAGTCCCTCCCGTTTTTTCCTTTATATAAGGGTTTTCCACTATGTCGAAAGGTTTAAACTATGAAACTCTTTATTTGGAAGAATATCATTTCAAAGTATATAAATCTTTCACTTTAACAGATTTAAATAGGAAATCGTCATATGCTTGAAGCTTTTTCAATGGGCTGGAAGCGACCAGGCAGATGCCCAGTGTGGAACGATGGTGATCATGGGGGGCTGTCATTTTTACAAACCACTTCATTTTAGGATTCTTTCCCATTCGAAAAGAATAGCAAATTTATCACCCTTTAAAAAAGCATCAAAATTTATTTTAGCAATTTGCTATTCTTTTAAAATTCTATTCATACTTTGTTCATTTTTATGGGATATGATGTTCTCATAAGCGTGAATGCTTGCCTCCCACACTACAATCCGGCATATGGCCGGATTGCTTTTTTATTGCTATGTTAATTTGTTGTTGTTTTTTTTATTAAATAGCACTGAAAAAAAGGTCATTAAAGAAAAACTTTAATGACCTAAAATATTCTTATATAGTCCCCCTGAAGAAGTATGGAACAGTGCGGATGGAGTAGTAGGTTTTAATTTAGCCTTATAGCTTTTTTCAGTTTCATCAAAGTCTATCTAGCCTATTTAATCATTACTTCCCGTATTACTGCTTCTTTAAGTTTTCACCTTCCTGTGCAGCACTTCCACGCAGTCTATAATCATAACCCTCTTCCTTTTTGGGATCGGTAATAAATGTATAGACAACATTAACTATTTCATAAGAAGAAATTTACCCCATCATTTCCTTGTCATATTAGTTCCATTCTTTTAACTTAGGCATTATTGTATTTTTCCATATTGAAATGAATGTTGCTTCTCCTTTTGCAGATTTTTGTTTGTGCCATTCATTATAACTGGCTACAACTATTAAAATGGATCCTGCAGCCAGGAGGTAACCCCACCATGGCATATTGCCCCAGTACGGTCTCGTCTGAAGAAATAGATTTAAGAGTAAAACACCTGATCCAGTAAAGAAGTATGCTTTAATCCTCCAGGCCATTCCGGCAAGCATGGATACTAGAGACAAGGTTCCAAGTATCATAGCATCGTAGACTGTTGAGCTTTTTAGAGCATCCTCTATAAGACTGGCTGCAGCAGCAATCAAAACTACCCATTGTATACTGTTCATTTGCACGGCAAAACGGCCTCTTAAAACTCTTCGGCAAAAGATCATTAAAACAATCCAGGGAAGTACGATCGCTTCTCTCTCCCATATGCTTGGTATGTGCATATACTTAAGTGTTGAATAGTAAGGCTGAAGCAAATACCCTCCCGATAAAACTGGAACCAAAAAGGAATAAGCCTTATAAACACGATTTCTTTGCATCCATATGGTAAGTGAAATAAGAATGCCAGGTAAGGCAATTGTCCATATAGCATCCGTGTCAAAGTAATACATAAGCCCATAAAAAAGAAAGGAGATAATGGTATAGCCATCAAGTTTTGTTTTAAACATTTCTGAATGGGATTCATATAAAGATTTATAGGTACTCCTTCCTATCAAGGCAAGACCTGCACCCAAACCTCCGGCCAAAAGCATTTTTTCAAAAGGGCCCCAAGCTGTTTCTATTGTGAATTCGATTGTACCTATAAAAACAAGGAAAAGGACTACTATATTCAGGAGATCCCATTTTATCCGATGCAGAAAAATTAAAATCGCTGTTCCAAACACTAATATTTCAATATAAAGATAGTAGTCAAATGGATAGGAAATTACACAGGCGCCTATTCCTATCAGCGAAAAGGGAACAAGATAGTAAATTGTTCTCTTTTTAAAGTCTTTTGAACTGAATAACCAGAAAGTAAAGATAAGCAATGCAGTGGCTGGGAAATCATAAATACGATTCTCAGGAATGTTCATGGAGTCGAAAATAGCTTCAATGGTAAGGAAAACCATGGTGAAAGAAGCATATAAGAAGCTTTTTACAGACCATTCTTGTTTGCTAATGTAAACACTTGCACCATAAACCAGGAAAGCGATAAAAAGACTGTATTCTCGGTCTGTCGGGTACCCAAAGCATATTAGGGCAAGTGACAGCGGATAAATAATTTGGCCAGCCCAGGCAAAGCTTTCTGACAGTTTTCTATCTGTTTTTCTCGATATTAACGAAATAATCAATAGAGTTATTGGTCCGAACGGAACAACCATTGATTCTCCAAGAGGTGTTAAAGGTGTGAACATATCAAATGATTGAAACAATGAATAATACAATATTAATGTTAACCCACTCAGTAAAAAACATAGCCACCGGACGCCTGCCTGTTTATGAAGAATGTAATACATGGCTATGCCTATTGCAAAAATAAGTGGCTGTACCCATACTTCATTAATTGAATCTACGGGGACAAATAACATTCCTATTGTAATAAAAATATAGGAAACTATATTTGATGGATAGAAAAATTTCGGAAAGGCAGACTTTTTCCATAACCTGCTCGACATCATCAAAATAATTGCAGCAATAGTCAAATTTGCTGGCTGGCTAAATTCTCGGTCCCAATCCAGGGAAAAAGTATTAAGTTTTTCACCAAATGCTGCGACTGATAGCCCCAGTGAAACAGGCAGAATCCATTCAGTTGCAGCAGAATAAAACTTCCTTTTTTCCAATCTGAAAAGAATGAAAGAAATGAATGAAAACAGAAGGAACATAACGCCAAGCAGAAGATAGCTTTCAAGGACTGCTGCTGCAAATAATGAAAGAAGCATTATTACACTTCCAACATCTCTTGAACTTTCCTTGATAACATTTGTTTTTGGAAGTTTAACCGTTCCCAGTAAAATAAATAGCGAAAAACCTGCAATAAAAAACCCCATCGCAAAATTTATCTTAATAATCCAGTGGTCAGCAAGCTGAACCAATTCATATAAGGAAGAAGCCGCAAAAAAGGAACTTAAATAAGGAAAAAGCCTTCCTGCCCTGATGTTTGAAAGGTATAGAAAATTTGCAGTTATGACGATATATGCTAGAAACAGGACAAATGAAGGAGACCCCATCCTAACAAGCATTCCTTCAAGGCTAATATAAATAAATGCCAAAGCAGAAATAACAGCACTGGTATATTGGAAGGCCAATTCAAGTGAAGTCTTTTCTTTAATGCTTTTTGGAATGAACAAAAATCCAGCCCCAAGCCCAGCATAAAGGAGAGCTGAGAAATGGCTGAGGAAGCTATGTTCAATTAATTGGTATGCACCATAAACCAGTATTACGGTAAATACAAAATGATATTCCTTTCTTCCCGTTACAAATATCATGGATAGATAAATAACAGCTGTCAGCAAAAGGTTAAATCCATATTGAACTTCATTTTGGAAAAGAAAAAGCATAAAAAGGGTTGAAAGGACCAAATTTACCTGAGTGTATGAGAATAGTTCCTTCGTAAATAATTTAATTGATTCTCTGCCTTTTAGACGATGATATCCATAAATCAATACGGCGTTTAATAGCATGATTCCAAGGTAAAAGGAGTCTTGTTCCAAGTTAAATGCCGCAATAAGAAACGCTGCGGCTGCTGACACTGAAATAAATGAAAACCAAACAAACAGGCGGGACTGCAAGGTTTTTGCAAAATAAATATAAACCAATATTGGCAGAATGCTCACAAGTAACCCAAGGAAATTTTTACCTGGTCCATCCACTGTTAAATAGGATCCAAGCAGTCCAAACCAGCCTAATGAAAGAATAAATATAGGCAAAAATAAACTTCCGAGTACATTAAAGGCGAATGCTGTTTTATCAATATGCAATACCTTTCTTGATAGGAGGGCTATTCCTAAAAACAAAACAGCAACCGCTGCGATGGAGGTACTTTTCATTACAGAGGTCATTGTAGCCCAATTACTAGTAGCTACAAACAATCCACCGATCAGTAAAAAGATTACTCCGATATTCAAGGACCAAGTAATATTTCTTTCTCGTATCTCCTCTTGGGAGGGAATCTTTTTCTCTTTAATCGATTTAACTGGTTTGGTTTTAGCAGGTTTCGGCTCAGGTTTTAATAATGGAAGCTCCTTTTCATCAGGCGCATACTCTAAGGAATCTGAAGACTGATGTGATATCTCCCAAACCTTCTCCTTATCTAAATAATATTCTCTATAGGCAGCTGAAACCTGCCTAAGTACCTTTGAAGAAAGATAGCCGTCCTCCCTTAACTTGTTTAGCTCCTCCCAAAATATCTTTTTCCGCTTATCTATAATTTCTTTATCCATTACTTTTCCCGCCTTCCTTAAAGGCTAAAAATTCCACAATATCCCTTATAGTGTAATTTTACACAAACGCAGAAAATTTTCAATCATTTTTTGAAATATTTAACAGGAGTGAAATGGTAAAAGATTTTAGCCATATGTCCACGCATAATTTATATTTTTGAATAAAATGCATTAACGAATTATTGGAGGTGTTAATATGGGTGGCGGATACGGAGGCGGCTTTGCGCTAATCGTTGTTCTGTTTATCTTGTTAATCATTGTAGGCTCTGCATACGTTTACTAAGCAATGCCTGCAGGGAAAGCGCCAAGTAAGGGCGCTTTCTTTTTACATAATGATTTTTAATTTCCAGTGCCGGTTATGATAAAATAGAGAGAAACACGTTATTTGGAGGCATATATGCTTACTTTTGAAGAAAAACTGACTATCATTGAATCATTTACCGAGCTAAACAGAAAAGATGTTTCTTTAAAAAGAGTTAACTTTCAATATGAGGAGAGTAACTCAGATAAAAAGAATATCGTGTACCATCTCCACCCAAATGGAAATGGTTTTGTATATGCCGGAAACCTTGAAGGTTATGAGACTGACGAAAAAGGAATGGTAAATATAAGGGATTTCACAGCGGAAGAGCTTAGGAATCTTTTGCGAAAGACAATTCATTCCTTGTCGCCGGAAAATAAGGAACAACAAGGAGAACAAAAGGAAATAATCGCTGTTGAGGAACTTTGGAGAGATGACGAGGACAACCTTTTAAAATTAAAGTTTGAAAATGAATTGTGGAACCTTTATTTCGGGGTAAATATTGAAACAACTTTCGGAACCTACGAAGAAGCTGCACTATATTTGCAGGAAGAAGGATTAAAGAAAATATAAATGAAAGAGGCCGCCTAACGGCGAGCCTCTTTTTGTATAAATCTTTATTGAGCAAGAATAAGTTTTTTCATGGCCTGTATTTGCCCTAAATGGTTAGCTTCATGGAATATTGCCATACCAGCTAATTCACCAAAGGTTTCAAGACCATGAAAAGGCTTATTTAATGTTTGATTGAAGCTGGAGACCTCTATTTCTTTTAAACGGCTAAGCTGTTCCTGCAATTGAGCAGTTAATTCTTCAACAGAAGGAACTTTGCCACTCCAGTCTGCAGGCTTGGTGCCATTTCCGAATAATTGTATATATAATTCCGGCAGGTTTGTTGATTTCTTCGGCAATCCAAACATAAATTGCTCTGTAACAGTCAAAACATGCCCGATATGCCAATGGATGGTATTATTAAATCCATTAGGCTGAGCGTCGGCAGTTGCCTGGTCAATTGAGGCAATATTTTTTAAAAAGTTCCGGCGTGTTAATTCAAATTGTTTTAATAATATTTCACTCATGATATCTCCCCCTTTTGATACTATTATCCAATTTGGAGAAGCAAATTGGCAAGTTTTTACTTGCTGTCTTTTTCCAATTCTTTATCAATCATTTCATCCAGCCGCTTCAGACTATTTATTGCCCGTATCGAATCTATCGTTCGATAATGATGCATGCCACCCTCCTCTTCATCCTTTTCATCCGCCCACTTTACAATTTGCTGAAGAGGAGTCCTGACTATATCATTTGAAGGCAGAAAGGAATCTGTATGAAAAAGAATAGCAAGTGCAATGGTTTTTGCTTTCACAGGGTTTTCTCCAAGGCGGATCAAAAGCTTATGAGCCCTTTCAGCCCCCTTTATAGGATGAATATCATTTTTTCGGTATAATTCATAGTCCCATTTACCATTTTTATACCAGGTGTAATGGCCGATATCATGCAAAAATCCAGCTTTTGCGGCTATATCGGTATCAACATTTTGCTCTTTAGCAAGGTGAAATGCATGGTATGCAACAGCAATGGCATGAGATAAACCAGATCTGTTTAAGAATTTTTGGGCAATATGCTGATTAAATATTTCTGTCAATGTTACATCTCTCATTACCGAACCTCCAATCCTTAAATATGTATCCTGCTGTGAACAAAATAAAACATTCAATTAAGGAAAAAAGCAATACTTCAAAAAGTATTGCCATTTAGCGTAAATGATAGTCTGGTTTATCTTTGGGATTTTCTGTACCCTGCGGTCTGAGCTTCCTTCTCCGTGCAGAACCAAACTATATTATTCATATTAGAATTATAAAAGGCCCCCTCTGGTACATGGTAAATATGAGAGTTGGCATTTCCTTTAATTTTTCCTTCGCAATTTTGGCTTTTTTCCTTGTTAACCGTTTCTATATTATCAGAAGACTTTTGCGAGGAGCCACCTGTGCCTGCATTTTCCTTGTGGAATCCATCTTCCTTCGAATAATTTTCAATTGACCAGATTCCCAGTCCCTGATCCTGAGCTTGTTTTTGAACTGCGTAAAATCGGTCTACATATTTTGTGTTAGGTGGATATATATACGCTACACGCGCCAATCCTTTTTCTAGAAGAGTTTCATTAAACATTTTTCCATCCACATAAATATAGGCTAATAACCGGCCATATTTATCCCGACCATCCCCAATACCTGTTTCAACCTGTATTTTTCGGCCAACATACAGTGTTTCCTCGGTGAATTTAGCCGCTTCAGGACCAAAAGGCTGGACTCCGAGACGTGGATGGTGTGTTTCCGGGGTATCAATGCAAAGCATTCTTACTTTTTCCTCTCGTCCGTTCAAATTTATAACCAAGGTATCTCCATCAACATTTTTTACAACTGTAGCTTCCTTTAATTTAGGATTTCCCACAGAGGCAGTTGTTGGCTGATCCGAATTGGACTGACTAATCTTTGACGTCCTAGTATCAATACTGGTGCAGGCCGTTAATAAACCTGATAGTAAAACAAAGCTGAAAAGAAAAGAAAAAAATCTATATTTCATGTGTGTACTCCTTTTTCTACATTAACAGTTGGGTAATCAAATAATCCGGAAATCCTTCCATTCCTGTGGTAACAGCTTTTGATACTTATTTTCGAGGAATCGATCATCCATCAGTACAATTGTTCCATAATCATCCTCAGAGCGAATCAGTCTGCCTGCTGCCTGCAAAACTTTATTCATGCCAGGATAGACATAAGAATAATCAAATCCATTACTTCCTTGGGCCCTATAGTAATCCTTAATAATATTTCTTTCCAGTCCAACCTGTGGAAGCCCGACACCGACACATACGACTCCGTTTAACCGTTCACCTTTTAAGTCAACTCCTTCAGAAAAGACACCACCTAACACGGCAAATCCAACTAGTGAATTCTTGTTTTCCTCCTGAAAGCTGGCAAGGAAAGCTTCTCTTTCCGATTCTGCCATTCCACGGCTTTGAATAATTGTCTCAGTCATAGCATCTATTTCTTTAAAAGCTTCAAATGTTTCCATCAGATATTGGTAGGATGGAAAAAAAACAAGATAATTTCCGGGTCGTACAGTGATTAAATCATTTATCGTTTTTGCAATTGGATTATAGGACTTTTCCCTGCCTTTATATCTAGTGGATATGGGGTAAATAAAAACCTCGGTCTGGCTGCTAGCAAAAGGAGAATCGATGGATACCTCCATTGCTTCGTTATTAGCCCCAAGCATTTCTTTGAAGTAATTCATTGGCGTAAACGTAGCAGAAAAGTAAACCTTGGAATGATAGTTTTTTCCCATTTTGCTCAATAATAATGACGGGTCAAGGCAAAAAAGCTTTATAGTAGCTTCTTTTCTATCAGCTTGAATCATAATAGCATAATGGTCGTCAAAAAGGGCAGCTGTTTTCACAAAGGCAAGAGTCATGAAGTAAGCATCAAGAAGCTCCGTGTCAGTGCTGCCAGATGCTAATTCTTCTTCTGTTCTACTATTAAATTCCGCAGCCAGTTTAAAGAGATTATCAGGAAACTCCGAAAGAATCCATTCCTTGCGATTGTCAGCTTCCTTTTTGAGATCGATAAAATATTGATTAATATTTTTGGCTGATTCGAAAATTCTTTGGTTTTTACCTTTATAGGACCTTTTTATGTTAAGAAAGGGTGACTTCATTAAGCTGCCGCTAAACATGCCCCTTGCCCGGTCAACAAGGTTATGAGCCTCATCAATTAATAAAAGAGACCTCTTCTTATATTCCTCAGAGAATCTTTTCAAAGAAATTCGAGGGTCAAATATGTAATTGTAATCGCAGATTACGGCATCTGCTATGTAGGCCAGATCTAATGAAAATTCAAAGGGGCAAACCCTATGCTTTTTTGAATATTCCTCAATTGTCCCACGAGTTATATTATTTTTATTTTTATAAATGTCGAGTATGGCCCCATTAATACGGTCATAATATCCATCCGCAAAAGGGCACATATCTTTTTGGCAGGATGTGGTGTCATTTAAACATACTTTATCCTTTGCTGTAAGAGTGACTGTTTTAAAATGTAGCCCTTCTTTTTCTAATAGCTGAAAGCTTTCCTCCGCAGTTTGGCGCGTTATCGTTTTAGCCGTTAGGTAAAAAAGGTGGTCTATTTCCTCTTCACCAACAGCTTTAACCGAGGGAAAAATAGTGGAAATGGTCTTTCCTATTCCTGTTGGAGCTCTTAAAAACAGTTCTTTCTTTCCCTTGATGGCATCATATACAGAGGCCGCTAGCTTTTTTTGCCCCTTGCGATAAGTTTTAAAAGGAAAAACCAAATCCTTTATACTTTGGCGACAGAGGTTTTTATGTTCTGACAACATTCTGGCAAATGGAAGAAAATCCTCCAATATCTCTTTTATAAAGCTTTCCAATTGCTGAAAAGAAAAGGTTTGATGAAATCTTTTAAGATCATCTGTTTTACTGTCCACATAGGTAAGCTGGATACTTATTTCTTTTATACCTTTATCCATGGAGAACATATACGCATAGCATTTTGCCTGGGCCAAGTGTACTGGGTAGGAATCAATTAAAATACCCTCTATACCCGCTGCAGTAGATTTTATTTCATCAATGATGATATTCCCTTTTTCCCCAAAAAGCAGGCCATCACATCTTCCTTCCAATTCAAACAAAAAACCACCGTGTTCTATTGAAAGCTTTAACGGAACTTCTTTCTGGTCGCCTTCATTATAGGTCTTTTGAATTTTTTGATGTGCCCTTGTCCCTTCACTCAAGCTTGTTGGCGCTTGGAACCTGGAATCTATACTGCCACTGCGAAATACATATTCTACAAGCGGCCTGACTGAAATATGGTAATGTGGAAGATTTAATTCATTCATAGCACGGTTTCCTATCTTTTTTCGAACTTTTGTTCTTATTGTATCCTTTTTTCTACAAATTGTCCAAGTTCCTAGGAAAGCTTCGTCGGCTTTGCCAAGCAGTTTAGGAAAAGTAGAATAATTAGTTAAAATGGAACTTCCCGCACCATTCCATTTATTTTAAGGCTGCTTGGTTATACTGAAACTAGAAACTTTAGTCTCTAGCGCCGATCGGCTCCCGGAACGCCAGCGGAAAGCGAGCGCAGGAAGCAAGTTTATGACTGCAAAAAATTAACAGTAAAAACTATAAAAATTCAGAAATGATGAAGTTCCTTTTAAATAAGCAAAAAAAGAGTGAGGCTCTGCCTCACTCTAGTCTTATTTCTTTGTTTTGCCTTTGCCAAGATACTCATAGTCGTCTGGATTAATTGGAGTAAATCCCTGCGGCTTGTAGAATCTTAACAAGTCTTTATATACTACCTCATCAGACATATCCAGCTCATCATGAACCTTATTGTCAATATCCTTACACTGTGCAGGATCTGCTGCTAACTGGCCAGTTGCTGAATCATAGCATTTTTCGTTTAGCTGAGTAACCTGCTGGCCAACATAGTCGCCATTACGGAATAATACCCAGTTTCGATGTTCTTTTGATAAAAGGTCTGATCCAAATTCCATGAAATTCTTTGTATCAACACCAAGCAAATGTAGAACTGTAGGTCTTACATCGACTTCTCCTCCGAACTGATGCTGAACACCGCCCTTCACGCCTGGAACGTGAATAAATAAGGGAACCCGCTGGAGTGAAGCACTTTGCATCGGAGTAATTTGATCTACCCCAAGTACTTTTGCCATAGCATCATCGTGATTTTCTGAAATACCATAGTGGTCGCCATATAATACTACAATTGTATTGTCATACAATCCGGAAGTTTTTAAATCATTAAAGAACTGCTCTAATGCCTGGTCCATATAATGGGCAGACTGGAAATACTGGTTTACAACATCATCACCGAAATCGCCTGCAGGGAAATCTGTATCCTGTGGATCCATTTCAAAAGGAAAATGGTTTGAAAGAGTGATGAATTTTGTATAGAAAGGCTGCTTCAGATTTTTTAACATTGGCATAGATTCAGCGAAAAATGGCTTATCCTTCATACCGTAGTTTTTCGTATTCTCTTGTGACATATTGTAATACTCAGCATCGTAGAACTGATCATATCCAAGTGCTTTATACATAACGTTCCGGTTCCAGAATGTTTTGTAGTTTCCGTGGAATACAGCTGAATTATATCCATAGCCTTTTAAAATTGCTGGCATGGCATGGTACGTATTTTGAGCTTTGTTAACAAATACTGAACCCTGAGCCATTGGATAAAGGGAATTCTCCATAAGGAACTCTGCATCAGAGGTTTTACCCTGTCCAGTTTGATGATAAAAATTATCAAAGTAGAATGTATTATTATCCCGGGCAAGACTGTTTAGGAAAGGAGTTACTTCCTGTCCATTAAGTTTGTACCCAATCATAAAGTTTTGGAATGATTCCATTGATACATAAATAACATTTTTGCCTTTTGCTTTGCCAAAATAAGCTGGATTCGGCTCGGCATAGTTCGCTTTCCGGTAGTTTTCTACATCAGTAATATCACTGCTGTCAGCAAGCGCACGCTGACTTGATGATTTGATGTTCTGGATAATATCGTAAATGGTAAAATTGTATGCACCTAAATATTTAACCAGGTAAGCACGGTCAAAAGATCTTGTTAAAAGCTGCGGACGATCTTTTTCAGCTAAACCTAAATTAAAAAGGAATGCTGTAATAGAAAACAGCAAAACGATTTTAAATGGCTTTCTGGTTGATTCCTGAATATGATTAAAAACCTTGAAAGCAAGAACAATCAGGATAATGGTATCTGCAAAATAGAAGATATCAAACACTGACATAAGCGATAAAGCACTGTCTCCGAGCTGGCCGCCATTTGTTTTAGTCTGCATGAGAACAGGAACAGTAACAAAGTCATTGAAGAAACGATAATAGACTATATTCGCGTATAGCAGGAATGATAAAAGAAAATCCATAATAATTATCACAAGTTTTGCCCGTTTTTTAAACAAAAGGCCAAGGCCAAAAAAGAAAAGAGCGGAACTGATTGGATTGATAAATAGTAAAAATTGCTGCAGGGTATTTTCTATTCCCAGGTTAAATTCAATTTTATAAGCCGAATATGTCTTTATCCAGAAAAGCACAACAGCTGCTGCAAAAAACATTACATTACTGCGGCTAATTTCCTTCGGCAATTGGAATTTTTTCATTTTAATTCTCCTCTCACTTACCAGTAACTATCACGGTAAACGAACCTCAATTACTATAACACATCTTTAGAAAAAGTAAAATCTATATGGGTTCCAATTGATGGTCCGCGAGGGATTTATTTCTCGCTATTATTTGACATCAATTTCCATAATTCAGTATCACGTCTGCTTTTTTCTTCATTAGTGGAAAGATCATATTTTTTTAGAAAATGGAATGCTGCATTCAAACTTTCCTGATTTAGACCGCTTTCAAGAAAAGTTGGAAAAGCTTCCTTAATATTAGACGGCAAAAAGTCTATTTGGGTTTCAAATTTTTTTCTTACATCTTCTGTTGAATGATTAATCTTGCATTCGCTCATCTTTTTTTCTCCCCACATCTTTTATATTATTTAGAAATCAGCAACTGGCTTAGGCTTTGGGAGCCCGTTCTTTTTCATGTAGTGAAACAGAAAATAAAAAGGTATGGCACTTAAAGTTCTAAGAATACTCGCGATCGTCATTGCAAAATCCATACTATTGGTTTCAAGAAGAAATACCCCGAATTGAGGTGCAATGAAACCAACTATAGCTAATAAAATATTGTAATTTGCGATATAAGCTCCCCTATTCTTTTCGTTAGTCACTTCTAGTAACTGATTAAACAGGAGCAAGACTGTTCCAGACACAAACAGACCGGAACTTGCATTCACAATAACCAAGTATATCAGATTATCTGAAAGGATATTAAGAACAGGAGCTGTAGCCATTCCAAGGGCACAATAAAAGAGCATTTTTGAATTGCTGTGTTTATCCGCCATTTTCCCCCACCATCGAAAGCTTACGATTTGGGCAACCTGATTGGCAACATTAAACAAGCTAATCCAAAGCCCTGTTGCATGAGCGTCTTTTATTTGATAAATACTGAATAGTGACCAGGCCATCTGCCATGCAAAATTAAAAATCAGGCTGCAGATTAAAAAATAAACAAATCGTTTATCTTTAAAAGCCTTCCAATCAAGAATCCTGAACTCCTTTTTCTTTTCCTTTTTCCTCATTTGTATCGGTTCAGTATGCTTGTTTAAATAATATACTTCCACCGCTCCAAATATAAACGCAGCAAGGAATAAAATTTTATATGGGAAAGAGTTGCTTTTATCAAATTGCTGCAGTCCTATACCAACCACAAAAGTGGTTATCATACCTACTATCGTTAATACCCGATTCCTATCGCTAAAAAATCCACTTCTTCTGCTATCCGGAATCAAATCACCAATAAAGGATTGCCAGCTTAGGTTCGCAAAAGAACCAGGAAAATTCATTAAACCAACCAGTATAACAAACGCCCAGTTTCTATATTCTGAAGGAATATAAAGGACAAAAAACATAAGCAGAAGAAACAGCCTTGTAAAAAGAATGGAATACCCGGTAAATCGCTTCTTTTCTTTTATTCCATTCATAAGAAAGGAACAGACAACCATGGCAAACATACCTATAAATTGCGGGAGAGAGTTAATCAATCCTACCTGGTAGTTGGTAGCGCCAAGCACTCCTATAGCAAACAAAGTAAAATAGTTATTGCTTATATTTAATACAACGGTTTGGGCAATCCCATTTTTTATGCTATATTTTTCATTCCGTAAAACTTCGTGTTCATTATACATGGCTGTCATCTTCTTTCGGCGGAATTTTCCCTGTATTTGAATTTAACTATTTATTCATTTATTTACCAATAGCTATCATACTCCCGCTTGGATAAGGTACGCAATAAGTTTTTTGCCTTATTTCATAAATAAGTATGAAGTATGAGAACTGTTTGAAGGATTGGTTAAAAGGGGAAAATAAACAAAAAGAATCGAGGTGATATTTATGCCAAGAATAGAGCCGGAGTTTACTAAAAGCCCCTATTTTGTCGATGAGCCCGGGAACTGGCATTTAAAGCCCGGAGCACCTCCCGAGGTAAAAGAAGAATTTGAAAACTATATGCAAAACCTCAAGGATCACCAATCTCCCGGAACAATCAATGGAAATACAATTGATTACCCCTACGATAAATAAATAGAGGCTGCCTGGAACGGCAGCCTCATTCTTTAGGATATTTGTTCAATAAAATCATTAAAGGTGCTAAACAGGATACTGGGCTTCCAGCAGCCATGGTCATGTTTGGTGGTCAAAACCGGATGAACTTCATTGGATAAATCAATAAATAATGGATCACCATCTCCCTCCTCGTAACCAATGACAACCCAATTATCTTTCCATTCCCCTTCTCTCGTACCCGTTAAAGGATTACCCTCAAGATCGATCCTATAGCCAATTTGCCCTGTGAAGAACTCCTCTCTTGAAAGTAAATGATAGGAAAATTTGGATACCGTTTCTTTTAGCATTATTTCATGGTGATTCAGGGATTCCATTTGACTGATAATTGTATTTAAATCCTGATTTAACAAAGTAATCATCCTTCCTTAAAAATTCTTTTCAATTATTATCACTCTCATCTCTATTTTAAATTTTCAAAGAGGTTTTTCCGCACATTGTTTATGAAACTTTTTTGTCATTTTGTGAAAAAAAGTACAAACTAAAACTTTTGATATTATTAAAGAGGTTTTAAAAGCATAAGACCAATAGATGCTTCGGAGAAAAAAGGTTAATTTTACGATTTGTGAACGTTTTCCTTCTATATAATATATCCTTACGCTGTATGGCATAAAAAACACCCAGTTAGAAATGAAAAGATAGTCTTTAAAGTTTAAGAAAAGCGGAAGCGCCCGTTCAGCGAAGCAGCTACCTGAGTAAACATCCTTTCTCTGAATAGACAACATGCAGCTTTGCGACGACGAGCTGAACATAAGCTTCTTTGAAAAATGCTGTGGCGCAGGAGCACTTGAGTACGATGTTGACTTATCGTAGGGAGAAGCTGGATGGATCTAGCTGCACAAAGTATCACCTAACGGTCATACTTGATGCAAGATAATCCAGGAGGCTTTTCAAAGATGAAAACTCGCTGGGCGCTGGAGCTAGACAATTTAAAAGGTAAACCTTTATACTTTCTTAACCATAAATAAAAACAGCACTTCTGAAAAGAAGTACTGTTTAAAAATAATATACTTTGCTGCGTCTTACTGCTGTTTCTTAAGTGACTGCCTATATTGATATTGTTTCCATTGAAAACGGATAAAGCAGCCAATACAAAATCCCATTAAAGCAATACCTGCTGCAAGAGCAACCATGGCTGAAAAAACATAGCCTGCAATGTCCCAGCCTAGGAAAAAGCTAATTAAGCTGCCAGCAAGGCATAAGACAGCAATTACTTGATTAAACTGCTGCTGATCCCGATCTTCAGGAATATATTCAGTTGGTTTTTTCTTCAAAAACCGCTTTGCAAATCGCATGACCGGATTAAAATCAAAGGCCAGACCCATAATACCGGCAACAAGTGGAATCGCAAGGATCCATTCCTGTTTTGTTATCCATGCTGCAATTACACTTAATACGATAAACCATTGATTAGTTCGAACTAATGGCTGAGGTATTGAGTCAGAAATCATATTTTTCACACCTGTCTTATCGGAATTATATGTTTTGTTTATTCTATACCATTTTTTATATTATGTGAAGTTTTTTTAATCAAAAAAAAGAAAGCCAAAGGTTGGCTTTTCTTCCATTTAGCGATCATGCATCGGGAACTTCCCAACCGTATGAATGGCACTAATTATTCTCTTGTTAATCCATTTTCGATTTTCTAATGTATTTAGCTGCTCGAAAATTAATTTTCTTCCGTGTTCTGTTGTAACATAATGGCTTGGAAGGGTGTTTAAGGTTAAAGCAATTATGTCATTCCTGCACTTACTGCAAGGGCAAAAAGTTTGATAATCAGGACTTAGCATTGCTACATTCACCAAGGTAGTAACTATTTCTTCCATTACATTTATTAAGTTTCTTTCCATTTGGACCACTTCCAGGTATGTAGAATTTTTCTTAGCTGAATACATCTAGTTTTATTTTATCACAAGCTTTTCGTAAATGGTTGTTACCATAGCCCGAATAAAAGTTCTTTTTTTGAGAAAAATAAAACGAAAATTGAAAATGGAGTGATCAGAGATGAATGAACGAAGAGTAAAACAGATTTTATCTTCCTCTGCTGATATTGAAGTAAAATATAATGGAACCTCTGTATGGATTGATCAGTTAAATGAAGACGGCAGAACAGCAACAGTCCATTTACGTGGTCCTCTTGAAGAGCGGTCTATTGTGGAAATACATGAATTAATTGAAGAGTAAAAAACGAAAAGAGCAGGCCATGTCAGCCTGCCCTCTTTCGTTGTAACATAATTACATTTTTTAAACCATATCTTCATTCTCTTTAACAATATCCGCTGGCTCAGGCTGTTCTTTGCTGACAATTCCATTTAAAGAATCCCGGTTTTTGGGACTGTGATCCATTCCCGCTCCTGGCAGAATGTTTGCCATAGGCAGCTGTTCTAATTCTTTTCCTCTTGGCATGCTGCTATCACCCCTTATAAAAATAGGGTGACCAATTTAACGGGGATTACTCGAATTTAATTATGACAGATTCATATGCAAAATGTGCTGCATCCCTCTTGATCCTTCTCTTTCCTGTCCATTATCTCTGAACCCCGTTTTTAAATAGAGACTTTTTGCTGAAGTGTTTTTTGCATTTACAGCAAGTATAATTTCCTTTTTATCAGGATGCAGAGTTTTTACAAATCCAGCCAGTAAAAGCATCGCTTGTTTAGCGTAACCTTTGCCCTGTTCCCCGTGATTGATTGAAAAGGCCCGAAGCAGAACCGCGTCGGGATTATTAGTGAACGGAAAAATTTCTGACCCTATATGCAGTACGAAAAATCCTACTGGGTTGTCTTCCGACAAAATTACAACCGGAGTTCGATCAGGATCCTCTAAAGCAAGGGGGAGCGCATTTTCTGGCATTCCAGTAAATTTTTTTTGTTCCTCTGGAAGAAAAAAATTCATTAAAGCATAATAATGTTTTTCCTGATATAAACCTAATTTTACAGTAACAGCTTCTTCTCTCATATTTGCACCTTGACTTCATTATTTTTAATCTATTGATGAAATCGCTTTTTCAGCAAGCGAGAGAATAGTCATATCATCCATAGGAGGATTGTGAAGCCCTGCCCTCACGTCCCGATAATATCTTTGGAGGGGATTTTTTATAGATAAGCTTTTTGCCCCAACGATTCTCATAGCTATGTCCACTATTTCTATTGCTGAATTAGTGACTGACAATTTGACTGCCCCCAGCAATGGTCCCATTGTCTGCTTTTCCGCCTCATTAGCTTCATCCCATTGACGAGCAGCAGAATATAGGAAATGGGATGATTGGACAGATAACAGCTCCATTTCACCCGTTTTTTGTTTTACTGCAGGAATATCCATAATAGATCCTTTTATGCTGTTTGGTGAATACAGCTTTGCAAATTCGATTGCATACTTCTTAGCTGCCTCTGCTATTCCAAGGTAGCATGCAGGAATATGAAGCAGCCAACCATTAGCCCCTTTTTTACCTGGAGTAAAGATTTCAACAAAATTATCATAGGGTACAGTTACATAGTTTAGGATTAAATCATGACTGCCGGTGCCTCTCATGGAAATGCTGTCCCATGTTTCCTCTATTTCAAGTCCCTGTGCTGAGCGGGGAATTAGGAAGTTTCCAGTTTCTCCGGTTTCTACAACTGATGCACTTACAATAAAATAGTCAAGGACAGGTGACATTGTTGTAAAGATTTTTCTTCCACTAATAATCCAATGTCCATTTTCTTTTTGGGCCGTTGTCTGTGGCTTCCCGCCTCTTGTAGGACTTCCAGTTTGGGGTTCTGTAGCTGCGCTGTTTATCAGCGCCCCTTTTTTTACTTCTTCACAAAGCCAGGCAAATTTTTCGTTGTTCCAGGACTTTTTTTCTCCAAGATTTTTGATAATACCCATATGCCATCCTATGGCAAGAGCAGTCGATCCATCTCCTTCTGCTATCCTTGCCTGCAGCTTCAGCATTTCATATAATGAGATACCCTTGCCTCCATATTCTTTTGGAACAGTCAAAGCAGTATAGCCTGATTCTTTAAGATCCTGGATATTTTCAAATGGAAATGATCCTGATTCCTCCGTAAGAGAGGCCCTTTCCTTAAACCTTTTACTAAGTGTATTTATTAAATTCAATCTCTCTTGAGGTGTATTGTCTGAAAGAAAATTCATGTGCCGTCTCCTAACTATTCCCTTCGGGGTCCTTTAATTATCTAAATTATACCTGTTTAGATTAAAGGTGAGAAATGATAAGCACAATTCGATCAGTGATTAAAAATAAAAGGAAGTGTCCCTTTTTTGGGACACTTCCTTTTATTTTAAATCCATGTGGTTAATTTGTTGATTTCAAGGCGTGGTGAAGGACGGCCAGGGTTTAGCTTTTTCCCAACAGGAATGATCATAATTGGAACATAACGTTCTGGAACATTAAATTCTTTTACAAAGCCTTCATGATCAAATCCGCCGATCGGGCAGGTATCCCACCCCTTAGCTTGTGCAATAAGCATTAACTGCATTGCGGCCAATCCAGCATTGTGATGGGCAGCGACAAGTGGATATCCTTCTCTTTGATATGCGCCATCAATCTGGCCGGCTAATGCATTATAGATTTCGGCAGATAATGCCCCAGCCTCTACAAGTGGTGCAAAAACAGGTTCATAATTCTTATTTGCTTCTTTATCGCCTAAAATAGCAATAGTTGCAGCTGCATCACGAATTTGCGTTTGATTATAGGCCAGTTTAAATAATTTATCCTTTGCTTCCTGGTCATGAAATACATAGAAATGCCAGTGCTGCAAATTCCATGCTGATGGTGCCTTCCCAGCTAGCTCCAGAATATCTGTAAGTTCTTCTTTTGAAATCTTTTCATCTGGATCAAAAACCTTAACAGCTCTTCTTTCTTCGATTACTTGAAATAAATCCTTCAATGATGTTACCTCCTCTATGCTGTTCCATCTTATTATTCATTTATAGCAATAGCTTTATTATTTTTGTATAATTTCATTGCTATGTCCAATTATCTGCTTATAATGACTTGGACAAAAAAAAGAGCCCAATAGGGCAAGAGCTTAAAAAATTCTTTATGTAAGTGAGATTAAAACTTTCGTTGGTATTGTGAACGTTCCGAAGCAGCACCTGTTTCATCAGCAGTTTGTTTTATATATGATTTCCATTTTCCAGATGTTTTAGGCTGAGGGTCATACTTTCTCATTGGCCTTTTAGATACTACTTCTTTTAAATAAAGTGAACCTGAGGGGCTTTCCTTTTTTAATAAATGCATTAAATTTGTTATATCATCCAAAGCCCGATGCGACTGATATTCTGTAATCCCATGAGCCTGCAGTAATGTAAGTAGCTTACTGTTTTCAAATCCATAACCTTTCCAGGGAACATTCCTCATAGTACAGTACCAGTGAAGATCGTTTATCTCTGGATACATATGGTATAAGAAACTTCGGTCAAAGGAAGCGTTGTGGGCAAAAACTGAGTCAGAATCGCTAAGAAGGTTTTTAACTTTTGGATCGTCAAAAACCTTTCCCTCTACATCGCTGAAAGGGATACCGTGTATTTTAAAGGCAGACGGATAATTTCTTTTTGAAGTACTCGATAAAGGCTCTCTTAAAAATGATTGCTGATCCAAGATATCCAGAAATTCACCTGTGTCCTTTTGATATGCAAACTGAATTAGAGCCAATTCGATCATTTCATCCGCTCCAGGGCGTAAACCAGTGGTCTCTACGTCAACAATTAACCCGATTTTTTTATTTTTATCCATATTTATCATCCTAATTAGTAATTTTCATATACTTCTTGCTCTTTTTTTACATACTACCACATTTTATTTTAATCAAACGATTTTTTCCATCACTAAGGCAAAATAGAACACTTCCTTCTGTTTAGAGCTATCATTTGGAGGAATAATAAAAGAGATTGTTAATAAAGGAGTGATCAAATGACGAACAGTGAACTTAAAGAAAAAATATTAAAAATATTGCAAGAAAATAAAGTTGGAACACTTGCATCTGTTCAGCAAAACAAGCCTCATTCCCGTTATATGACTTTTTTTCATGAAGGTCTAACACTCTACACAGCAACCAGCAAAGAAACCCATAAGGTTGAAGAAATTGAAAAAAACCCTTTTGTACACATTTTACTCGGATATGATGGAGAGGGTTTTGGAGATTCATTTCTTGAAATTGAAGGTAAGGCGGCTGTTGACGACTCAGCGGAAATGAAAAACAAATTATGGAATGAGTACTTAGAGAAATGGTTTAAAGGTCCCGATGACCAAGATTATATTGTCCTCCGTATCGAACCTTCTTTAATCAGACTAATGAATAATAAGGGATTGGAACCAGAAATACTAGAACTATAAAACGCCATTTTTTGGCGTTTTTTCAATTTTTAGCCTATTTTTTCACGGTTCTTTTGGTATAATTCGATTATGGACCAGGATACCGGGGGGAAAATGAAACAGTTTTAGGAAGAACTTCTTTTACATTTTTTTCTTATGATAATCATCCCTCTAGCAAGTACATTATTGATTGGAAAAGCTGAAAAATTTTTTCCAATCAATGTTTGGGGTTCTCATATTAACCACTTTTTTAACCATATCCTTTCCAGTTGGAATCTCAGACGGTCTTTCTTTTGATTTTAAATTTATCCCCGTTTTCGTTGCCTTTCTCTATTTGGGACCCAAACCTGACATTCTTATCATCATTGCAATTGAGTTATTTGAGTCTGTTAGTTCACCAGCAAAGATCCCTATTGCTTTATTAAACTACCTGATTATTTCCATTCCGTTATTCATTGTTGCTAGAAAATACAATAATTATAAAATTGCCAAGAAAATTCGCATTGCCAGCTTTTTTTACGTATTAATATCCTTTTCACGGTTAACCCTGCTCATTGGTACTGGTAAATTAAATGTTTCCGTTTATGTGCTTATGTTTACTTTTATCTCCTTTGCAGCCTAGTGTGCCATTATATATTTTATTGAAATTACCCGGCTGAAGGTATATATGCTTGAGCAGCTGCAAAATGCTAAAAAAATGAATGCCATAAGCCAGCTAGCTGCTTCCATGGCTCATGAAATAAGAAACCCGATGACAACGATTCGCGGGTTCATGCAAATAATGAGAGATCAAAAGAACCTAAACTCCAAACAAACTATGTATGTCTCTCTCTCTTGAGGAACTGGAAAGAACACAAAACATTATTTATGACTTTTTAGCTCTGGCCAGGCCTTCCGGAAGTAATTTTGAAATTCTGAATGCTTCATCTCTTCTAAAGGAAACTGTAGAATTTATGCGTCCCTATTCAGCCATTGCCAATATAGATATCCATTCAAACATTCAGGAGGGTGGCAAGATTGAGGGCAGCCCTCCTGAATTTAAATAATTAATGATTAACCTAATGAAAAATGGGATTGAAGCAATGCCAGAGGGCGGGGAATTAATAATAATATGCCAGTCACAGGATGGTTTTGTTTCAATTATTATTGAGGATAAAGGTATTGGTTTGTCCACGAAACAGCTTTATCAGCTTGGCCAACCCTACTATTCTACGAAAACCAAAGGGACAGGTCTTGGCCTGATGATTTCCTTTATATACTTAAACGAATGAAAGGGAAAGTTCAAATCGACAGTGAAATCAATAAAGGCACCAAATTTACTCTCCTATTTAAAGAAGCTGTCTCTTAAACTAACGAAAGTAAAAAGTCCGGAATAGCCCCGGACTTTTTACTTTTCATTAAGAAATATGGATTTTACTTCCAGTAATTTCGAGTAAGCTTATCCACCCTGGAATGGCAGGTTGTTGCGCTTTTTTCTCTTTATAATGATACGGCCTGGCTGCCCATTTGCTCCCAGGCATTAATGAAGTTTTCCCTGTCCAGCTTTCTGTTTTTAAATCCGTAAGGGTCGTTAATGTAAATATGGTCTTTATCATAGCCAGTTATTACGACACTATGCTGGCTGAAAGTAATTTTAATTGTCCCTTGTGGTGTTTTCCAGGACTGAAAAACATTAACAGGAGCAAAGCTTGTGGTTATAATGACCCAAACTGGAAAACCGTGACCTACTTTCTCAAGAACGCTTGAAAACGGCTTGTTAGTTAAATCAATAACTTTATCACCTGCATACTGTCTGGCTAAGTCTACAATAGGTCCATGATAGACACCAAGCCCTGGGCCATTTTCCATGTTCCCAACAAAACCTTCATTTGGATTTCCCTTTAATCCTTGACCAATATTCAGGGGAACTCTTTTAATCTTTCTGGCTAATTCATTCTTGTTTACCTGATAACCATGAAACTTAAGAATCATTCCGAGACTGGTAACCTCACACCCATTATAAAGGCGCGGGGCTTCCATTTGTTTGAATAAAGGAACATCCAAAATAATGTGATCCGGGAGCGGCGGGAGTTTTTTCTCTTTTAGAGCAATAACCTTTTTCTTAACTGGAATTATATCTGCTTGAGCATCAATTTCCTTGGGTTTTAATATATTAAAATCGAGTGCGCTGCAGCCTGACAATAACAAACTGGCTGACATAAAAACTAAAAGGATTTCTTTTGTGTAGTTTTTCATTTTTTACCTCACTGCTTTTACTGTCTGTTTATTCAATAAGCCTATTATATTAAAAGTTTTATAGAAATTGCCAAACTAAAGGCTTGGTAATTTCTTTAAGCTAAATAAATTGGTTATTAATGAAATAGTCCTGGTAAATCACCTGTGAAGTTTTTGCTTTTATATATACCTTATGGATTAATTTTGGTGTGGCTATTCTATTTTGTGAATAACAGAAAAATTTAGTAAGTATTCTTAATTAAACTTTTACTTAAAAGAGCAAGAGGAGGAATAGCTGGATGAACAAAAGCCTTTCAAGGACGCCATTGACAATCCTAAACAGAATTTCTCCACAAATGCATAATAAAGTAAATGCCTTCGTTACATTGGATATTTAACATTCGTTTTTCTTTGATCGGTATTCCTTTATCAATTGATTCCTGGTACGAACGTTCTGCTTCGGCATCTATTTGCTTTTGCATTTTATCGTAGTCCCAATTTTTTTAAAAACAAGAAGGGAGGAAACCTTGGCTTCCTCCCTATTGTGGACTTGGTCTATGAAATAACCCGATTACTTCTATTGTTTCTGTAATGTTCACAAAAGCCTCCGGGTCTACGTTTTCAATTATGCTTTTAACTTCAGCGAGTTCATAGCGTGAAATGACTGCAATTAATATGCTTCGCTTCTCATTTGAGAATCCTCCTACACCATCCATTACAGTTAAACCCCTATAAACCTTAGATATAAATCTCTCCCTAATTTCATCACCTTTTTCGGTAATAATCATTAAGGTCAGTTTAACATGATGTGTATAAACGGCATCAACCACTTTTCCAGTGACAAATATGGATACAAGTGTGTAAAGGGCCTGGTCCCAGTCAAATAGAAAGCCACTTATAACGATTACCGCTGCATTCATTCCTGATAGAAGAGCTCCAAGCGGAAAGTCCTTTTTCCTTGAAACAATCATGCCAATAATATCAAATCCCCCTGTTGAACCAGAGGAACGAAATACGATTCCAACTCCCAATCCCGTAAGTGCCCCGCCAAAGATGGATGACAAAATTTTATCCTGGACAATAGCCTGTACAGGGACAATATAAAGGCCTACAGAAATAATCAGGACTGATATAAGTGTATTCCAAATAAACTTCTTACCCAGTTTCAAATAACCAATAACTAATAAAGGAAAATTAAGCAAGAAGTTAGCAACCCCAGTATTGATTGGTGAAATCATCGCTATGATCATTGACAAGCCGCTCATACCGCTGCTCATCACTTTGTGAGGTATTAAAAATAAATTAAAAGCAAGTATAATAATTATCGATCCAAATATTAATCTCAGCAACCTCATCAAAGTGTCCTCCTGAAACAAACAGACTTTTTTAAAAAATATACAGATTATCCCTTACTAAGTAAATTTAATAGTTTTTTAAAATAATTTAAATTTGTCTGTCTTTAGGTTGATCTTTCCAGATATCTGTACTGGCGGCCATTACTAAAGAATTATTTTTTAAGCAGATAGAACAGCTGCTTTTTAGTTCAAATTTTAAGGTACCCCAGACATTGGAAGACAATGTACTTAGTTTTTCTCTTTCTCTCTCAGAGGATTTATTTATGAAATAAGACAGAAGAAAAATATTTCATATATGAAGTTTTAAAATATGATTTAGTTCATATATGAAATAATGAAGAAATAAAAGGGAAACCATTACGTTTTCGTCCCGGAAAAAGAATTTAACTGATTTTTAATATATCCTAGCTGCATTTGAAGCTTAGTCCGCTCTTCATTCCCAAGAAATCCGAATATTTTTCTTAGATATTCTTCATATTGGGAATTGAATTGATCTTTTATTTGCTCCCCTTTCTCTGTAAGACATACCAGTGATATTCTCTGATCGGATGGGTGTATTTCTTTTTGCACATAACCATCCCTCTTCAATCTCTGGATCATAGTGGTCATGTTACTTGGTGCACAGCCAATTTCCTCAATTAATTCTGTCATCGTAGCTTTTCCAAGCCGCGATAGAACCTGAATGACCCCAAACTGAACAAAACTAATATTTAATGATTCTAGTTCTTTATCAAGGCCCCTTTGAAGGAGATGATACACATCTCTGACTAAATTATACAGCTCCCTATTCTGGTTCATTTTGTATCCCCCTTGATAATTTCAATAAAAATAACTATTCTGATATAAAGATAATTCTGGTGTTAGCGCATTTAATTAATAAAAAAAGATTGACATTCTTCTGTTTTTAATTATACTTTAAAACTATACTAACTTAATAATTTAAATCCTCATCAACCGATGAGGTAGAGGTCGCAGCTTTTATTAGTAAATCGGACGAGGTTCAGAGGAAACCTATAACTCCGTTTTGAAAGGAAGAGCTGCCGAAGTTTGTTTTTGTTCTCTGCAAAGGCAAGCTGGGGCTGTTTCCAAAAAGGAACAGAACTGTCACGTTTGCGCCCTACCAGCCAAACGTGTTGTGCTATCTTTCGGAAGGTATGATGCGGGGTACTGATATGCCGTCGAATCTGCTTCGAGGGCATTTTTTTATTCCTGGCTCCTTCCAGAACATCAGAAAAAAGGGGTATAGATTTTCATGCAAACATCTTACAAAGAAAAAACAGCATCACCTGCTTTTCCAGAATCTAAAAAAGGAACATCTGAGTTAAAGCGTTCCTTAAAGTCCAGACACTTAACTATGATCTCCTTAGGCGGGACGATTGGTACAGGTTTATTTTTGGCAAGTGGCGGAGCAATCCACACAGCCGGGCCGGGGGGAGCACTTCTCTCATATATTCTTATTGGAATTATGGTTTATTTCCTAATGACAAGCCTTGCTGAAATGGCGGCTTACATGCCTGTTGCTGGAAGCTTTAGCACTTATGCTACAAAATTTGTAGATCCATCACTTGGGTTTGCTTTAGGATGGAATTACTGGTACAACTGGGCTATTACAATTGCTGCCGAACTTTCTGCTGTAACAATGATTATGAAGTTTTGGTTTCCCAATACCCCTTCTATTATTTGGAGCAGTATATTTCTAGTGATTATGTTCCTCTTAAACTATTTATCCGTAAAAGGATTTGGTGAAGCGGAATATTGGTTCTCTTTAGTAAAAGTAGTCACTGTCATTATTTTTATTATTACCGGCTTTTTAATGATTTTTGGAATTATGGGAGGACATGCACCTGTTGGGTTTAAAAACTTTACTGCTGGCGATGCTCCTTTCCATGGCGGCTTTATGACTATGCTCGGTATCTTTATGGCGGCAGGATTTTCTTTCCAGGGTACTGAATTGCTGGGAGTAGCTGCCGGCGAGAGTGAAGATCCTTCTAAAAGCATTCCAAAAGCGGTTAAACAGGTTTTCTGGCGTATCCTACTTTTCTATGTACTTGCCATTTTTGTAATTGGATTGTTGATTCCTTATACTAACCCTAACCTCGCAAGTGGCGAAGTTACAGTTAGCCCGTTCACAATGGTATTCCAAAAAGCAGGAATTGCTTTTGCGGCATCTGTTATGAATGCTATCATTTTAACCGCAGTACTATCAGCAGGGAACTCAGGTATGTATGCTTCTACAAGAATGCTGTGGGATTTGGCCCGTGAAGGAAAAGCTCCAAAGTTTCTTTCCAAATTAAACAATAATGGAGTACCTGTCAATGCTTTACTTGTAACATCTCTAGTTGGTACATTGGCCTTCCTTGCCTCTTTATTTGGAGACGGCACCGTTTATATCTGGCTGCTTAACGCATCCGGAATGTCCGGTTTTATTGCGTGGCTTGGAATTGCCATAAGTCATTATCGTTTCCGTAAAGCATTTATTGCACAGGGCAAAAACCTAAATGTACTGCCATATAAAGCTCTGTTATTCCCATTTGGCCCTATATTCGCATTTGTTCTTTGTACAATTGTAGTTTTGGGTCAAAACTACTCAGCATTTATGGGTGACCATATCGATTGGAATGGTGTTCTTATTTCCTATATTGGCCTTCCTCTCTTTATTGTAACCTGGCTTGTTTATAAATTTATTAAAAAAACAAAGGTTGTTAAACTGGAAGAGTGCGACCTTTCAAACTAAGTTATAAGCTGTCTAGTGCGGTACTCATTCCGCTCGGACAGTTTTTTTATTATTTCAAAATTAATTTCATTTCTACTGTTTGTGGGTTTGTCCAAAAATTAATCTTCGTTATTCCCTAGTAGTTTTATATTCTTTGATACATAAAAACTATTTCAGACTGTTTATCTTCCCCCCCAATATCACTCCATTTTTCAATACCTTTTCTCATTCCGCAATCTATTTACATATTCAGGGATTCCTGTAAATGCAAATGCTATTAATGTGGAACTTTTTGTTTTCAAATCGAAAACAAAAAAGGTTTTACTCATTTTATTCTTTATTTCTGCCCTCAGAAACAAACTGTTTCTAATCTGCAAATACATCCCCCCCTCTAAAAGGTATGTATTCTAATTTTTAAAGTTAAATCCTTTAACCCATTAAGCTTTTCGGGTGTAATAAGAATTGGATAAACTTAATGGGTTATCTTAATTATAGGAGGGATTATTATGTCCAGAAGAAGAAAATTACTCGTTCCGGAAGCAAGAAAAGCAATGGATGAATTGAAGGCTAAAGTAGCTGAAACAAACAATCCAGAAGAAGCTAAATTTGAAATAGCAAAAGAGGAAGGTGTTCCATTAGAGCACGGTTATAACGGGCTTCTAACTGCCCGCCAGGCAGGAAAAACAGGCGGAAAACTCGGAGGGCAAATGGTTAGTGAACTGATCAAAATGGCAAAAGAAAATTTAAATAAAAATAATAGGTAAATTATATCCATTATGAGGAGCCAATCTTTGCTCCTTTTTCTTTGTTTTTACCTGCATAAAAAACCCCTAACCCTTACTCGTCCATACTTTCCTCCTAAAAAAAGCAAGTAATTTGCCCGTTTTGGAAATTTTTTATACAAAAAGTTTGACAAATTTGTGTCAAGGTGTAGAATATTCAGTAAAAGGGGATGTTATTATGGACCATATGAAACCAGCCTTAGCAGGTAAGAAAATCGCTTCCATTGGTATTTTAATTGGGTTAATCATCTTTTTTGGCAGCCTTTTTGCAAGCGGTTACAATGAGAACTATTATATTTCTGTTTTTGGTATCGGGGTCATCATCGCATCAATGGTATTCTTCGGATTTGGAATGTTTCTTAGTCTTGCGGATGAAATATCTGCTAAGCGCGAAAGAATTTAAGGTTATATGAAAAAGCCCGCCTTTTACGGCGGGCTTTTTTCCTGTTAAAAAATATAAAAACGAAGGATCTCCTGCATGGAGGTCCTTCGTTTTATATTTTTGTAGTAGACAATGCATTAGCAAGCGTGGATTTTATGGTCACCCGTTCAAAAGATAGTCCCAGCTGGACAGCTGTTTGGGCGATCTCTGGACGAATGCCTGATATAGTAGATTCAACACCAATTAAATCGAGAGCTTTTAGTAATTGAAAAATCTGATGAGCTACCATAGTATCAATCATTACTACACCAGATAAATCAATATATAAGTGTTTAACTCCCTTTTCCCCGCATTGTGTTAAGGTATTTTCTAATATCATTTTAGCCCTGGCTGTATCAATGTCTCCTATTAACGGAAGAAGAGCCCTGTCATCTTTCAATGAGATAACTGGAGAGCTAAGTTCATTGATCATTTCCTGCTGGGCCACTAGCTGCCTGTTGGAAAGTTTATATGCTTCCTCCGCAAACCGATGAATAGCAACGTCAAAAGCTTTAATTATCATTTCATTCCATAAATCAACTATTGACTGTTCTATCTTCTCTTTGTTTTCATCGATAAAGTTTCTAACATATTTTAAAAATATATCCCTAACACGTATGAATTCACGAATAATGTTAGGAATGGGTGTTTTCATATGTTCAGGATCACTTGCTATCATAACAATCCATTCATCGAAGGTTTTGAAAAACTGTGACTTTTCTTCAATAAAAAGCCGATTAAAATGAAGAACAAAATCAAGGTTTTGTTCTCTTAATATTTTAACAATATGAGAATTCTTAGACGCATAAACAGACGTTGCATCCGAATCCTCGATATTGTCAAACCATTCATTGCTAATATCTTTTGCATGCTCTTCCATATAAAGAAATAAAGATTGATTTCTATGCATCGAATACTCTCCTTGAAATATTAATGGTTAGGTATTTACTTTTTATATAATTTTCCGGCCAACCTGTGCCAAGGAATAGTAAATCCCATGCTGTAGTGATTGAAAACAAGGAAACTTCGAAAGATTAATATTGGACTCTGTCATATTTTTCCCCAGTTCAGCAGAAATACCAACCAAAATGGTATCCACCCCTATTAGTGATGCTGCTGCACCGAGTTTTCGGATAAACTCTGCACTATAACCACTCATTTCCTGGTCAAGGCCCGTTAAATCCAGCACTAAAAATCGAGCCTGATATTTTGGCAAATTATTAAGTGTCTTTACTAATAAATCTTCAGATCTGCTTTCATCATATTTACCAATTAGAGGTACTACCACGATTCCTTCAAGTACAGGAATGATAGGAGAGGATATTTGCTTAATTAGTTCCTGCAAATCCTTTGTTTTTTGTTCTACCAATATTTCCAGCTCACGAATATGTTCCGATTCTTTCTTTCTTGCTAGCTGATGAATATTTTTCGAAACAGTAACCGAAGATGGAGAATAGTCGAACACGCTGTATTCATCTCCATTTACTTGGTCTTTTTTAACTTCAAACCAAATGTTCTTTCCAAATAACCCTGTAAAAATTCCAGCATAGTGGGCCGCAAGAAAGGTTCCACCTTTTTCCTTACTTTGTGCTTTGTTTATTTTAAATTCCCAGCTATCTTGCATTTTTACTGTAACTGTAAATGCTTCTTGATTTAAATCGAGGATTTCGGCTTTTCCCCAGCCTGCTGAAGCGTATGTATGTGGGATAAGAGCTGCGGCTTCCTTAACATTAACCCCTTTTAGATTACGAAAATATTCGCCTACTACCAATCCTTGACGGAATCCGGTTGTTTCTAACACTACGCTTGCAGCATCTTGTCCGGATACTTCTTCAATCGTATCAAAAAAGGTCTTCATTGCTGAAGATATCCAAAAAAGGACTGAATCTTCATTTTCGAACAAAAATAGTCCTTCCCCCATATCCCATTTAAAATCCAAACCCCCAACCTTTATATCATAGTGATTTTCACTTGTAATATTGCTCAATCGAAAAAAACCCCTTCCTACAACAAGCTATTCAGCCAGCTAAACCATTTTTCCTATTTAATAATGTACATCCTACATTTTTAAATGTCTACTGATAGACTTTCCGCTTCTTCTTTTTAACATTCCCTGAATCTCTTTATAAAAAATAAAAAGAGCACCCGCTGGTTCTTTTTTAAAGGCTCTTATCGAAAACTTTGTTGTTTATAATAGTAAAAATAGACTCGCAATCCGCGAGCCTGTCAAACTTCAGCCCCTAGCCCCTCGAGGTCGCTTCAGTCCTGACGTTGAAGTAAAGAACGACTTTATCGTCAGGGCCTCCAGCGCTTGTCGGGGCTGACAAGGCGCTTCCGTTCTTCTTTCTCCTCGGTCGCTAAGGACCTGTGGGGTCTCACCTGGCTTGCTTTTCCCGCAGGACGTTGAGATTACATCGGTGAATCGTCACCGCACGAAGAAAATGCGAATACATTTTCGAGAAGTCTCGCCTATTTTTTCTCACAGTTCTTTCAAATAGCAACAATCTCTTAGAAAAGAGCCTTTTTAAAATACATTTTCTAAATATGAAAAGGTCACCAAAAATATTAAGGTGACCTAATCGAATCTTTAGCTTAAAATTCAGCGTTTCCAGTTGTCCTTGGAAATGGTATAACATCGCGAATGTTGGACATTCCTGTCAGATACATTACTAAACGTTCAAATCCAAGGCCATATCCAGAATGCTTGGTTTCACCATATTTTCGAAGCTCCAAGTACCACCAATAGTCTTCAATGTTCATTCCTAGCTCGTCTATCCTGCTTCTTAATACATCTTCACGCTCTTCACGCTGGCTTCCGCCAATCAATTCACCAATACCAGGTACTAAAAGATCAGTAGCAGCAACGGTTTTATTATCTTCATTAGTTCTCATATAAAAAGCTTTAATTTCTTTAGGATAATCTGTCACGAAAACTGGGCGCTTATAAACCTTTTCGCAAAGGTAGCGTTCATGTTCTGTTTGCAGATCTGTTCCCCACTCTACAGGATATTCAAAATTTTCTCCCGCATTCTTTAGAATTTCAACTGCCTCGGTATATGTTACTCGGCCAAACTCTGCATCATAAGCAAGTTTTAAACGATCGAGCAAGCCTTTTTCTATAAAGCTGTTAAAGAAAGCCATTTCCTCAGGAGCATTCTCTAGAACGTAGCCAATAACATACTTAACCATTTCTTCTGCCAAATCCATTATATCCGGAAGTTCAGCAAATGCTACTTCAGGCTCGATCATCCAAAATTCAGCTGCGTGTCTTGCAGTGTTTGAATTTTCAGCACGGAAAGTCGGGCCAAAGGTATACACATTTCTAAATGCAAGGGCAAATGTTTCAGCAGAAAGCTGTCCGCTAACTGTTAAATTTGTTTCTTTGTTAAAGAAATCCTTTGAAACATCCACTTTACCCTCTTCATTTTTTGGAAGGTTATCTAAATCAAGAGAGGTAATCCTGAACATTTCCCCAGCGCCTTCAGTATCGCTGCCTGTAATAATAGGTGTATGAACATTTACAAACCCTTTATCCTGGAAAAACTTATGAATAGCATAGGAAGCAAGTGAGCGAACTCTAAACACTGCATTAAAAGTATTTGCTCTTGGACGAAGATGGGCGATTGTCCGCAAGTATTCAAATGAATGCTTCTTCTTTTGTAAAGGATAGTCAGAAGTCGAATTTCCTTCAATAATAATTTTTTCAGCCTTAATTTCAAAGGGCTGCTTCATTTGTGGAGTCAAAATAAATTTTCCTTCTA
The DNA here is from genome assembly GCF_011393025.1 of Neobacillus terrae. Classification (GTDB taxonomy): domain Bacteria; phylum Bacillota; class Bacilli; order Bacillales; family Cytobacillaceae; genus Neobacillus_A; species Neobacillus_A terrae. The sequence goes on from NZ_JAAOEO010000006.1 coordinate 145,465, forward strand.
CTATAATAGAAGAACTTATAGAAAGCTTTGCTACATCTTTAAAGTTTTCCATCTGGTCGTCAAATACAATTTGAACACTTTTAAAAAAGGTTCCATCATTTAATTCTATGAATCCAAACGTTTTAGAGTCCCGTACAGTCCGAACCCAGCCTGAGAGAGTGACCTTTTGATCCGTGTACTGTTCCTGATTTCTGTACAAGTCCTTAATGACTGTTTTTTTCATATAGCTTCCTCCTAGCACATTTATAAAATAAAAAAACCTTCCATCCCGTATAAAAGGGACGAAAGGTTTAAGTTCCGCGGTACCACCCAAATTGCCTAAAAAGGCCAGCTTGCAAGCAAGTAATGCTTTCCAGTTCGTAACGTGCCGGTGACGTCCATGCCTACTGGGGATGCCTTTTCGGATGGAAACTCAGAGGTGTTCTTCATTTACGCTTCCTCATCAGGCTCCCACCATCCCCGACTCGCTATGGATTACAGCAAAAATTACTTTCCTCTTCATCGTTTTTATGTATTCCTTTTATCACTATCTAAAATAACATATTCACTAAACAAGATTCAACTGAATGCGATAATATTTTCCTATAAATTTCACTAAAATCCTTTATAGAACCCTTGTTTACAGGTATTTAGGCAATTATTATGCCTCCCATTAAAAAAAATGGAATTTTTAACAGGAAATTAGGAAGCTGCCGTCGAAATTACACAAAGAACACACGTTTGATTCGTTATGGGAGGAAGATGAAAGTGGATAAATTAACTTGTATTGCATTTATCATGTATCAGTCTTCAGAGAATCAACATGTAAGGGATCTGGCCATTCAATTATTGAATGGTGACATATCCATCCGAGAATTAAAAAAGGATTCATTCGCCTGCCCATTTGTTGGAATGGCTGAATTAACAGCAAAAAAACATAAACCAAATCGTATGGAATTGCAGAAATTTGCCGAAGAATTTTTAATGGTAGAGGTTTAATGAAAAAAAGGACCGGGGCTCAAACCCAGGTCCTTTAATATGTAAATTAATGGTCGACATTCTTTTGATGGCTATAGGTTTAGCTTTAATTTATGGTTGGTATATAAATTACACAAGACAAATTTAAAATCATCATGAGAGGAAGATTAAAATGGTACAAGTGAATATTACTGTAAATTATGAGGGAAAGAACTACCTGACAAATGTAATAGCACCTAAATACACCTCGGAGGAAGAAATTTCGAGAATGGCGCACCAACAGGTTGAACGCCAGTGGAGAAAATAATTACCTTGTAAATAGTTTCCTTTGAACAAGGAAACTATTTAATACATATAGAAAGCAGCTTTCCCTCTAGGGGAGAGCCTTTCATTATTAGAAATTACTGATATTTAATTTTATATATTTGAAATACACTCACTTTTATATTCCACAAAACTTCTTCCTTTTCCCTTAAGAAGCAGCTTATTACCACTCCTATTCAACTATTCCATTAAGTTTTAAAAAACAACCAGCGATTTTTCCTGACTGTATTCCCGCATGATTCGCTCGAATATCGTTTTAACCGGATGAATGTCCTTGATTCCGGCAACTCTGGAACCAGCAAACACTAATCCGTTTTCTGTATCTCCATTAAGAGAAACCTTTAAAGAATCAAGAGTACAAAAACGATAAGAACAATTTTTCAGACAATCGAAACATTTAGCTATTTTGAGCTTGTTTTCTCCACTGATTATTTCAGTAAACTTATTTCGAATGGCTCTGCCCTGAAGGCCAACTGTTGTTTTTACAAGTACAAGATCTTCTTCTTTTGTTTCAACATATTTCTGTTTAAAGGAAAGAGGGGCATCACATTCTTCACTTGCAACAAACCGTGTACCCATCTGGACACCTGATGCCCCCATTTCCAACGCTTTAGCGAGGTCACAGCCCGTCAGAATTCCTCCAGCAGCAATGACAGGTATCTTAACTGCCTCCACTACTTCCGGGAGAATATCAAACATAGGCCGGTCAGTACCTAGATGGCCGCCTGCTTCAAATCCTTCTACTACTACAGCTGCAGCGCCAAGCCTTCGGATATACGGGCCAGCTTAGCAGAGGAGACGATAGAAAGAACCGGGATTCCAGCTTCTTTTCCCCATGAATACATATCCCTGGAAATTCCCGCGCCTGAAATAATAGAATCAACTTTTTCCTCTAAGGCAGCTTTCATTTTCTCTGCAAAGTCATTCATGGCAAATAAAACATTAACTCCTATATATAACCATGACCATTTGTTTTCTCTTGTGCCAAGCGAATATGATTTCTCATTTCCTCCACTGAGATTCCCGTGCCTGAAATAATCCCAATTCCACCTGCATTGGCAACAGTAAAGGCAAGTCCGCTTAACGATATACCTACCCCCATACCACCCTGTATGATAGGAAACTTAGGAGCCATATGCCCTTTTTGTAGCTGTGGTAAAGTCAATTTCTTTACCCCTTTACATTTTGAATTTCAATTCCCTCCTATCATATTGCAAATCCTAAAAAAAAGATGTGATATTTATTACCTGGTATTAATATTTAATAATAAAATTTGAAAAATATTTTTTTATTAAAAATGTTTATACTTTTAATACTCGGGTAAATAAAGAGTGCAAGGCCAAAACAAAACAGGAGGGACTGGTCCAAAATGGAGTTAACAGCGACTCAAAGGTTAGTTTGTGGCATTGCAAGTGTTGAAGTGACATTTGCTGAGCGGTCCATTGGAACGCTCGTCTGTAATCGATATACTTAATATCGATACGGCCCCATGCAAATGCTAACTTCTCAATCACTTTCCTTTATGAGGATGAAAAAAGGTGCAAACCAATCGGTTCGCACCTTTTTTCATGTTCTTATTTTGATAGCTTATAAAATTCTTCAGGGACTTCATCCATTAATGGGCTTATATCGCCAGTTGAAAACAAATGAAGCTCGTGCATCGCCCTGGTACAGGCAGTGTAAAAGAGTTTACGTTCACTTTCCCTAGAGTATTTTGATATATCATAAAGGATGACAGCATCAAATTCTATTCCCTTTGCCAAATAGGCTGGAATGACTGATATCCCTTTTTCATATGCCATTGTACCTTTTTCTATTAGGTGAGAAGGAAATAAATCCTTTGTCTTTTCATAAAATTTCTTGCTTTCAGACGCTGTTAAACAAATTACTGCGATCGTTTCATTTCCATTTTCCTGCATATCTTTAATTTTTTTAGCAATTTCGCTATTAATTTGCCCCTCGTTAGTAAGGGTTACTTCCGGCATTTTCCCTTCTCGGTTAAATGGCTCGATTTTATCCCCGCCTTCGATTATAAATCTGGTAAAGTCTACAATCGGCCTCGTAGAGCGGTAAGTTCTGTTGAGCTTTATTTCCATAATGTCTTCGTTAAGATCATGCTGGCTTATTAAAACAGTATCTGCTCCCGAAGCGCCTGAAAAAATAGCCTGGTTAAAATCTCCTAGCAAGGTCATTTTGCTGTACGGGAACATGGACTGAAGAAATGCAAACTGGAATGGTGAATAATCCTGTGCCTCATCAATGAAGATATGGCGTATTGAAGGATTTGACTTTCTTCCTTCTATCAGATCCTGTAAGTAAACAAAAGGAGTCGCATCCTCGTATGCCATTTGGGAAGATTCAAGCCTATTGAGGGTTCCCGAGCAAATTTCTACCCATTTATCTGGAAAACCTACCTTCTTAGATACAGATTGAAAAAACTGGCTGTAAATACCAGGCATATCGACGAATTTCAGTTTTTTTATGGCATTGAAGATAGGCTTAAACTTCTCCTTTACTACCATTTCCGAAAGCCATTTTTGTTCCCGCTCAAAGTCGTCGAATGAATTTTCGTTAAATCGGTTCTTTTCCTGAAGCTTTTTAAAAGCTTCTAGAAAATCCTCTTTATCAAGAAATTGGAGTTCTTCCTCTACCCAGGGCTTCGTCTGTTCCTTTTTAACCTTCCTTCTCAATTCTTTAAGCAGCCATTCCTTAACAAGCTGAATACGGTTGGGCATTGAAAAGTTTTTATCCAATGAGTAGAAATAGTCACCTATTTCCTCTTTTGATAGAATTACTTCCTTACGAAATAGTAAATCTCTAAATACGAGCCCTTTTTTAGAAAGTAAAGAAGCATATTGGTCAATAGCTACCTTGTATTCAAGAGTCGATTTAAAACGGATTCCCTGAATTCGCGGACTATTTTCAGACACGTCTGCTGATGAAAGCAAAAATTCTAATTGGGAAAACGGATCTTCAACTTCAAATTCTCTTCCTATCCTGCTTATAATATATTCCTGAAAGGTAGTCTGCTGCATATTTTCTTCCCCTAATTCCGGTAAAACTGTTCCGACGTAACTATTAAAAAGAGGATTTGGAGAAAACAGCATTATATTTTCAGCAGTAAGTGTCCCCCGGTATCGGTAAAGCAAATAAGCGACACGCTGAAGTGCAGCTGACGTTTTTCCGCTTCCGGCCACACCCTGGACTATTAAAAGCTTGCTCTTTTCATTCCTTATAATCTGATTTTGTTCTTTTTGAATAGTTGCAACAATTGTTTTCATTTGGGTGTTTGCGTTATTGCCAAGCACCTCTCGAAGAAGCTCGTCACCAATGGTTACTCCTGTTTCAAACATTGCTTTTATCTTTGAGTCTCTTATGACAAATTGCCGTTTTAACTTCATGTCTCCTTCTATTCGCCCTTCAGGGGTATTATAACCGGCCGGTCCAGGAGCATGATCATAATATAGACTCGAAATCGGTGCTCGCCAGTCATAAATAAGGAAGTTTTCATCTTCCCTATCCATTAATGAGGCGATACCCAAGTATACATTTTCTGTTTCACTTTCGCCGTGTTCATGAAAATCGATTCGACCGAAGTATGGTGAATATTTTAGCCTGGCCAACAGCCTAAGTTCTTTATCAGTTTGCTTAAAGGTACGTTCCCTCTCTGCGAGTAAAGCTGCCTGCTGTTTAATGCTGGTGTAGGTTTCTGCTATATCATCTGGTTCATCAAAATTAACCGTTACATCCTCCCAGAAGGTTTTCCGGATTTCGAGGACGTCTGATCCTATATTTTTAGCACCTTTTGACAGTCTTAGTGCCTTCTCTTTGATTTCATTTACAATAAAATCAACCCGTTCCTGTTCTTTAAAAAGGTCATTATTTTGAAATTCGCTCATCAAACCACTCCCCGGATAAAATTAAGCCGATTGTTTGACAACTCAATAAGTATGTGTTAATGTTATTATAGGATTTTTTATGTTCTTGCAATCAAACGATTGAATAGGCCGGATTTTATTGTACAATATTTTTTGGTCTTAATTCAACTAATCTTAACGCCAAAAGGCGTTTTTTATTTATCTATAGATACCCTCATAAGTCCTCCTCCTTCTTTATTCCAATTTTTTATTTTTTTATATTCTGTTATTAGCCATAGCTTCCTCTTTTGTAATAATGCTCTTAATATCTATTGCAGCTTTTAAAATATCTAAGTCCCTGTCTCTTTTATTCAGCAAAATAACTATGGAAGTTCTATCCTTGTATATGATATGGACAGAACTCCATCCACTGATAAATCCTCTGCTAAAAACAAAATCTTTTTTAACATACAAGCCCAGGCCATAACCTGATACGGATCCTGGTGTTTTTATTTCATTCCATGACTTTTTTGAAATAAGCTTTCCGTTGATAAGTGCCTGGTCGTACTTACAAATATCAAGTGACGTTGCGTATATATCCCCGGCTCCATACAAAAGGGCGGGATTCAACTTTCTTGAGGGTCTTAAAAATTTATGATTTTTAATATATCCTTTTGACGAAAAGCGGGCAGGCTCCTGGTTAGTAATAAATCCGCTATCCCTCATTCCGGATTTTTTAAATATATTATCATTTATATATGTATGAAGTGGCATTTTAGTAATTTTTTCGATTATATAGCCTAAAATCATGTAATTTGTATCTCTATATTCCCAATGTGTGCCTGGAGCAAAAGCAGCAACAGGCATTAATTTAATTTGATTAATAAGATCAGATGGTGATGAATGAGCCCTTGTCCAAAGCAGAGGCTTTAAACCTGAGGTATTGGTCAGTAAGTGAATAATTTTGATATGTTTGCCATTAGGTAAATCTGAAATATATTTTGAAACAGGATCGTTTGTATGAAGTAATCCTTTTTCCTGAAGCTGCAGAATGCATGCAGCGACCATGGATTTTGTGATGGAGGCAATAGGGAAGGTTGTTTTCTTAGTGTTTTTGATTTCCCTTCCAATATCGGCATTACCAACTCCCTCATTATATAAAACCTCTGTACCTTTCATTACAGCAACACTTCCGTTAATCCCTTTTTCCCTTAAGTAGCTCCTTATTTTTAAATGAAGCTTTTTTTCCTCAGAATTATTAGAGGCAAAAATCGAAACCGATTTTTCAGGTATACTAGTAACAGCTTCTTTATTTTGGCAAAAGGCTGCAATAATCATGATGAAAAATAATAGCAGCCCTTTTAAAAATATCTTCATTTCTTCCTCCTGCTGAGCAAAAACATGCTTGCCTAATAGTGTCTATCTTTCCATTTTAATCACTGAGCTAATCATTAGAAAGCTACCAGGTGAAAAAGTGAATAATACTTAGAATTAACCTCCAAAGGAGAGAAAAAAGTGTTTTAAAGATTGCTTCAAGAATAGCCCCTACTATTTCTCCACACAACTGCTTAATAAGCCTGAGCAAAAGATTTTCCTTGGCTTCTCTTTTATAAAAAGGATCCTTCATCATTTTCGTCTCCTGTACATTAAGAAGCTATTGTTGAAACATTGATTTAACTTTATGTAAATCCTCCAATAGCTCGCAGACTTCCTCATGCGACAAAAGGACAGGCATCTGGTCATTTAAAGTCAGAACCATTCCTTCTTTATCTTCTTCCTGTTTTTGCAGATAGAAAAAAAGACTTTGTGTCATTTTTTCATTTAAAATAGATTCAATTTGAAAGCTTTTTACTCTTTGTATTGCAAACTCTTTTTCGTGGGCATCATAAACTCCTGATAGCAGTCTTCCTTCAAGGTGATTCACAAAAATCTCTCCCTTCCTTTTTAGTTTAATATACCCAATTTCCATTCTGTTAAAGGAGGGAATTAAAACAACCTAATTTTTCGAAAAAAAAACTCCCAGATACGGGAGCCAATTTTTCAATATTATAGATTTCCTAGCTCTTTTTTCAAAAAGGCAGCAACTTCTAGCATTCCAAATTTTCCTGCTTTTGCTTCGGCATCTGAATTGTAATTTGTATTTGTATTAATATCATAGGTAAAAATTTCTCCTGATGCATCCCTTATAAATTCAATTCCTGCAACTCGAATTGAGTTTTCAGCCAAAACCTGTTTGTACCTTTCAATGATTGGATCACTAAATCCATCAATAATTTGAAATTTAGGCTTCTCTTCCACCTCTTCGCCAACCGGGCAAAACAGATCACCTATCTGACATGCATCCGCCGGGCATAGCTGAAAACCTTCTGATGTATCAACCTTTACGGCGTACACAAAATTGCCCCCCACAAACTCACATCGCGTAATAAAACTTTCAGGTGACTGGATATATTCCTGAATTAATGTTATACCGTCTACAGGTTCTTCAAAACCAGGGCTTTCGACATACGACCTAAGGGCATCCATTGTTTGAAATAACTGTACACCGAGTCCTTTTCCTGCACGGTTGTGCTTTGTTATGAAAGCTTTGCCATCAAATTGAGCTGCAGCTTCGAGTATTTGCCCTCTTCCTACAGCAGCAACCGTTTTAGGAGTATGTACTCCATACTTATTTAACTCAAGATACTGCAGTACCTTGCTTACCTCTAATTGAAGAGCACGAGTGCCATTTAAAACCTTTCGCCCATGAACTTCCAGCCATGCCAGTACTTGAGCTGTATATTCAGCCGCAAAACGATGATCCCTTGTGTGGGAAGAGGCACTCATACGGCTGTAAAAGATTCCTTCTGGAGGTTCTGCAGATAGGTCAAGAGTTCCCTGGTCGAGATGCCATTCCTCATATGGAACCTCAAGCTCCTCAAGCCTCCTGGTAAGATGATCTGTCCATTCACTATTTTCGTGTATTACATATACCTTTTTCAAAGTATAACCCCCCCTTTGAGTTTCTTAGTGTGAAACAACCCTATTTCTGCGTTCCTCAACCAGCGGCATTACATCTCTTGCAAAACGTTCCATTTCTTCTAATTGCGGAGAGAATTGGAGAAGGAGCAAATCTAATCCTACTTCTTCGTACTGAATAATACGGTCAGCAATTTGCTCAGGTGTTCCCACAAGATTAGGTCTTAGACCACGGTTTGACACTGAGTAGTCCTGGAGCTGGATCTTTTGTTCAAGTTGTGATTTGCTTGTAAAATCTTTAAAGCCAGCGTAACCACTTGTATCTTTTACAGTCGTAATTTTTTGAAGTTCCAGTAGTGCCTCTTCCTCTGTATCGCGGCAAATCACATATGCAGCCATGCCAAAAGAAGAAAGTGGAGCATTCTCTGTTTCAGAACGGCGGTCCTTCATTTCCGCAACTTTTCTTTGAATCTCTTCTACTGTTCCGCCATGCATAACATAAGCATCACATTTTTCTATGATCGTCTGCTTACCTTTCTCACTTTCACCACCAGCATATAGAATTGGATTTGGACGCTGAACTGGCTTTGGCGAAAGCTTTGCATTCTGTATATTGTAAAATTGCCCTTCATATGTAAAGGTATCTTTTGTCCACATACCTTTTAGTACATCAATAAATTCCTTTGTTCGATCATATCTTTCGTCATGCTCGGTAAAAATCCCGTTATACTGCCGAGCCTCTTCCGCCCACCAGGCAGATACTACGTTAAGAGTTAAGCGGCCGTTACTCATTTGATCGATGTTTGCTGCCATTTTTGCAGTTACCGCAGGATTATGAAAACCAGGGCGTACTGCTGCCATGATCTCGATTTTCTCTGTTACAGCTGCAAGACCAGCTGCTGTTGACCAGGCTTCCAAGGAATCATGTTCTGGCCCTTTTATATCATTTAAATTTAATTCAGCAACAAGAGTGGTTGAATATCCCCACTTTTCTGCTGATTGAACCACTTTTTTTGCATAGTCAAATGTAGGCGGCATATTTTCATCATCAACATTACGGAGCCACCCTCCGAAAATAGGAAGCCAAAATCCGAACTTCATTTTTTATCCCTCCTCTAACTCAATCTCAAATTTTCCAAGTGCTAAACTAGGTAAAGAAACAAAAAAAACTCCCCCGGACAAGAAGAGAGTTCGTTCACTCTCTTCCTATCTCTCAAACAAATCTGTTTGATGGATTTGGCACAGTATTCCGCAGAACCTGCTGCCGAGGCTTCAAAGGGCCAGTCCCTCCACCTCTCTTGATAAGAAGAAATCGTTTATTGAGTTTTAGAGTTTTAATCATTTAAAGTGATAATAAGTGAATTATAAGAATATGTCAATAATTAAATATTTTAGTATAGTTTACATAATATTATTATTTTGATTTTATTGTTCCTTCTTCCTTCGGATATCTTTAACAAAGTTATTGACTTTTTTAGTATGAGAAGTATAATTATAAATGCGCCTAATAAGCTGATCGAACCGATTCTTGGTTCAGCTTTCTGAGATCAGGACGGGATTAACAGGATTATTCTTCCCGCAATACTATTACTACCTTATATCATGTCTCAGTAGCTCAGCAGGATAGAGCAACAGTTTCCTAAACTGTAGGTCGGAGGTTCGAATCCTCTCTGGGACGCTTAAAGCCCTTGATCAATCAAGGGTTTTTTTATCTTTCTGCCGAATTTAAAGCCCCCGAAACTAAAATCAGTTTTTGCTTGAGGCTTATTCTTCTTAAAAACACGTGAATCTTTATAATTTTAACCCAAAAAGTTAGATATATCTGATAATTGGATAATGCAGAACTAATATATTTTAATATAAACTGCAGTTTACCTTATCTCTTCTTCACCCCGCTGTTGAAGAAACAGCTAACTTTTTTTATTTAATGGTCAATTATTTTCACAAAAAAGCCTTAGGGTGTAATGCAACCCTAAGACTTTTTTATTAATAATAGGATCTATTCCTTTTAAACGCTTGGAACATTCGGAATCAATCCACGAGTAACAGCCAATAAGTCGTTTACAACACTTGTTTGAGCAGCTGTTAGGCTTGTACCTCCAGTGAACACAGTAATACAGATTGGGCAAGCTTCAACGTGAATGCCTAATAGGTTAATAGCAAGTCCACCAGGTACGCTCACTGTAAGAATCGGTGTCGAACCTGCTGGTGGAGTACAAGTCTCACAGTCAGTAAGAAGAGTAGTCGTTGTCATAAACTCACCTCCTCTCTAAATGGATCTAAAATAATATATGTTGAAAGTTACTATGAGGTTTAGACAGTTGAACAGGTAATTGAAAAAAGTGTACTAGCCTTCTGCTTCATTAACAAAATGGTTTTGCAAAAATTAGATGGTGTAAATCAAAGAAAAGAATTTAGAGGAATCTATACACCAGAATGATATCCACTTTAACGGCTTTAAAGCGTTCTGAATTATTGAAGGATATATGAGCAGACTGCATTACTCTTTATGGTGATAAGTTTTTCTGAGTCTGTTTTTGCACGCGTTTTTTCAGTTTTTATTATTATGGGATTTGAAGAAACAGCTTTTTCTTAGGCTTATATATAATAGTGTATTTGGCTTAACTAAAAACCCTTCGCTGCAACCCCAAGAATCCTTTGGCAATAAAATTATCCTGTCTTATTCAATTAAGCGCCTGGGACGTTCGGAATCAAACCACGAATAACAGCGAGTAAGTCGTTTATGATGATACTTGTTTGGGAAGCTGTAAGGCTTGATCCTTCAGTGAACACGGTAATACAGATTGGGCAAGCTTCAACATGAATGCCTAATAAGTTGATAGCAAGTCCACCTGGAACGCTCACTGTAAGAATTGGTGTAGATCCTTCTGGTGGAGTACAGGTCTCACAATTAGTTTCAGGTGACATAGGTGGCTCGTTTGGTGGTGTAATTGGAGGACATTTCCGTATACCCATTATAATCACCTCCTTCGTCCCTATCTTATGAATAAAATATAAAAACGCTTGGACAAATAAAGGATATTAAAAAAATCTCGAATCAGTTCGAAGGAGATTGTGAGGTAATGATTTTTTTTCAACACTTGTAACTAGGAATGGTACCTGAAATATGGATAATATCCGTAAGAATGAAATCCACATGGATAGTGATGGTAATAATAATAACGATAACGATATTGATATTGGTTTAAAAAGGAATATTTTATGTACTAGAATAATTAATAATGTAAAAAGGAGACCTGTAAGTCTCCTTTTGATTTTAATCTCATTCCGAAAATCTTGTTGAAAAAAATCGTTAAAATGTTTGTAAACATTTTTTTCTTTATTAAGCTCAACTGAACAAAAAACACTACGAATTATCGACATTACATTTTAGATCTTTTTAATCCATTGATAAATTTTTTTCCATCTTTGAGGCACAGAAGAAAATTAAAGAAATGATTTAATTATCGAGAAGGACCCATCTTTTAGTGATTTAAACATAAAAATTGAGGGACGCAGATTGACCTCAATAATCCAAATCTCCCCTTTTTCATCAATTCCCAAATCAATTCCAAACGCTCTGGTTTTTGGATAAAAATAGGATAAATGCTCGACGATTGTCAAAGAAATTTCATTGAGTTTAGTATCTATATTGGCAAGAGAGAAATTTGATAAACACGATTCTTCTAGTGCTTGATCGACTGGCAGAATTGCTTTTGCTACATTAGTAATGACATAATTATTGGCTGCTACTTTCGCACACTTTGCAGTTACTGTCCACTCACTGGTATTTATTTTACGCTGGACCATGACTCTAATATCAAAGGGATTTTCTTGAATCGAAGCTAGGGGGATCTTTTCTTGGATAATGTATTTGGTGTTTCTCCTTCGATAGTAGTTTTCTTTTAAATAGTCATAAAGTTGCTCTTTCCCTTTAATTATGGTTCTTTGATATTCATGATGAACTTCAAAATCTTTATTAGGGAAGCTTGTAATTTGGATAACACCTTTGCCTTGTGAACCAAAACATGGTTTTAGCATTACTTTAGTATAATTTTCTACCCATTCTATTAATGATCGATTTGATAAAAGAATTGTTTTTGGCAAATAGGCTTGTAAATTGGTATTTCCCATCATCAATTTATGTTTTTTCCACTTGCTGCTTGATGCCCTCATTTACCTACTCTCCCATAGGATAATTAAATTCAAAAAATGTTTATTTAATCTCTATTTTCTAGTTCAAAAAAGGAAAAGGATTAAATAACGAGTATCACTTTATTTCCTCAGACAAAGCTTCCTTTCCTCATTTTTCAGTACACGATAAAACAACCATGTTTCTGTTAAAACAATATTTTTGAGAAAATTATTGTAGTTTGAAATTGCACTATTTAACTAATGTGATATAGTTTCGACCATTGCTTGTGTGAAAAAAATCTTGAAGAACATCTTCATAACAAGACATAAATCTTCATTTCCTTCCTTTTTTTGATCTTATTGTATTCTCAACTTTATGATTTAGCTTGGACACTTATTGGATTGGGATATTTTCATTTAATTAACCAATCTTTAGAAAAAAAGGCTAATTAATAGAACCCTACATAATTTTAATGAATACTCTAAAATAAAGAACTCTCCTATTCCCCTATCGTATCCCAGAAAGTTTCAAGCGTTCTCACTTTAATTCTAAAATAAGGAGTTTAATAATGTCTGAATTAATTACTGTATTAATAACAGGTATTGGATCCCCAGGAGCACCTGGAGTAATAAAGTCTTTGCGAGCAGTGAAAGAAGTTAATTTCAGAATCATAGGAGTAGATATTAAAGAGAATATAGCTGCAAAGGCAATGGTTGATAGGTTCTTTACTGTCCCTAAAGCTTCTGATCCAGAATTTATTAACCAAATTCATACCTTATGCTTCAATGAAAAAATTGAAGTTATCCTTCCAATGGTATCTCAAGAGTTGCTAGCTTTATCAAATCATGCTGAGAAATTCAAGAAAAGTGGTGTCGCCGTTTCGGTTTCAAATTTTAACTCATTAGATAAGACAATAAATAAAGGGAAGTTATTCAACTCCCTATCTATGAAAGGAATCTCTACCCCAAAATTTTCAATCGTTCATACATCTGAAGAATTAAGCCGGGAAATTTTTGCTTTAGGTTATCCTGAAAAACCCGTTTGCATAAAGCCAGTCATTTCTGACGGAAGTCGGGGGTTCCGTATATTAGACAAAAATAAAAACCGGATTGACCTTTTATATTACGAAAAACCGTCTTCCGTATATATAAGCTTTAATGAATTAATGGAAACTTTAAAAGGGACTTCATCGATTCCTGACACAATGGTAATGGAATACCTTCCTTTTGAAGAGTACAGTGTTGATATTTTAGCCAATCATGGGGAGGTTATTGTTGCAGTTCCAAGATTAAGAGATGAAATCAATAATGGTATTTCCGTGAAAAGTACAATTGTTAAAGAGGAAGATGTCATTCAATACTCATCCCAAATTGTCAAAGAGCTTGGCCTTCATGGAAATATAGGTGTCCAAGTTCGAAGAGATAGTAATCATATCCCTAAAATTATTGAAATAAACCCACGTATTCAGGGAACTATTGTCCATTGCACCGCTGCAGGTATCAATTTACCTTTCTTAGCTATCAAACTTGCAAAAAATCATCCAATTACTCAGGAAGAGTTAAAGATTAACTGGGGATTGCAGATGTATAGATTTTGGGAAGAAGTTTATTTTGATAAAGGCGGAATCCAAGTTAATTGGGAGGAATAAATATGGACGGTGTTTCAATCATTACTTGCACGATAAGAAGAAGACAGCTAGAAAATATCTTTAACAATTATAATCGGCAAATCTGTGAGAATAAAGAACTTATTATTATATTAAATAAGGCGAATATGAGCCTTAATAGATGGAAGAGAATAGCCCGAAAACACAATAATGTGTTTGTTTACAAGCTCCCGGATTTAACATTAGGAGCCTGCTTGAACTTTGGAATCGAAAAAGCAAAGCACCCCAATATTGCAAAATTTGATGACGACGATTATTATTCACCTAAATATCTTACACAAGCCCTTGACGCTTTGGCTAATACTGAGGCTTCAGTAGTAGGAAAAATGTCTGTCAGCACCTATTTCCAAGGAAGAGAATTGCTTGCAATCCGTAAACCCAATAACGAAAATTGTTATCTCCAAGGAGTTGGTATAAATGCACCACATTTAGGAGGGGGGACACTTGTATGGAAAAAATCTTTGTATCCTGACGTAGGATTCCCTAACAAAAACTTGGGAGAGGATGTATTTTTCCAAGTAAACTGCGAACAAAAAGGCTATAAAATTTATTCCACTGACAGTAATTATTATGTTTCGATACGACAAAGAGACAAAAGAAAACACACATGGAAATCCAGCGATAAAAGGGTATTAAAAGAATCTGAAGTTGTCGCGTACACTGACGATTTTATTCCTTATATAGGAGGAGTTGAAGAATGAACGGTGTTTCAGTTATCACTTGTACGATCAGATCAAATTGATAATATTTTTGAAAATTATGACAGGAAAGATTGTGAGAACAAAAAGCTAATCATTATCTTGAACAGAGCTGGTATGGGGATTCGTAAGTGGAGGAAGAAAGCCAAAAAATATAAAAACGTTACTATTTAAAGGCGGGCCAAAATGACCTTGGAGTCTTGCCTTAATTTTGGAATTAGGAAAGCCAAGCATACTGTTGTCGCTAAATTAGATGATGATGATTATTACGGTAGAGAGTATCTGACCCAAGCCCTTAATGCCCTAAATACCACAGAGGCTTCAGTGGTAGGCAACGATTCTTCTCTCACCTATCTGGAGGGAAAGAAGCTTCTCGCTGTAATTAGACCAGATAATCAAAACACATATATAACTCACGTGGGCGGCGGAACATTTGTATTTAGAAAATCCATTTTTCCACATGTGAGATTTCCAAAAAAGAGAGTGGCGAAGGGTATTTTATTTCAGAAAAGGTGCCGAAAGAAAGGTTATAAGATCTACTCAACTGATCATTATCATTACGTTAGCATTCGTCGCGCAGACAAAAAGTCACATACATGGCAAGCCGAGGATGAAGAGTTGCTAGAGGAATGTGAAATTATTACCCATACGGATGATTACAGACCCTTTATTGATTGAAGACTAATATAAATGGATTTTTAAAGAAGCATAGAGGCTGACTCAAAAGGTCGTTAAATAACGACTAATTGTGTCAGCCATTTAAATTTTTCCTATGTTTAGGGAGTAAATTGTAGTTAGAGATCTCTTAGAGGGATAAAATTTACTCTAATTTTCTTAAAGGTTATTTATTGTAGTGGTAACATCAAAACCAAAACCGAACTAATTTTTTATTTTTTTATAAGACGGTTTGTCAATCTAAGTGCCACACTTCCTCTTAAAACGCTTCGTGTGCAGTTTTCCAATTTAAACATTTCCTTGGTCTTTGGTTAAAAAGGTGTAAAGCACGATTTAATTCCTTCTCCGACACCTTGGCTAGGTCTGTTCCTTTTGGGAGAAACTCACGCAAGAGGTCATTTGCCTTTTCATTACTGTCTCGCTGCCAGGAAGAGTAAGGGTCGGCAAAATACACGTGTATAGGGAGTTCATTTTCAATCTCCCCATAACACGCAAATTCTTTCCCACGGTCTACAGTGGCCGTTTTAAATGCTTTTTCTGGGAATAACGAAGATATCCGTTTAATCGATTCTTCCATAGAAGCTGCGGTTCGATCTGGCATCAATACGGCAATATAGTAACGGGTTTTGAGTTCGATAAATGTGGCAACACAGCCCTTACTTTTCCCCCTGCCAGAGACAAATGAATCCGACTCCCAGTGACCGAAGGTTTCGCGTTTCTTTATTTCTTTTAGACGTTTTTGGATGGATGTTCCAATATTAAAACGGCCTCTGGTTTCTCTAGGCTTTTTGCGCTTTCCCTTTTGCCTTAAAACGAGTAAATCCGGGATGGAAAGAAGACCTTTGTAAAGCCAATTATACATAGTCTTAAACGAAATAGAACCTTTTAATAAGCCACAAGAAATCTGTTCTGGTGACCAGGTTAAATACAGCTTTTCCTTTATTTGATTGGCTAAATCCGGAGTCCACTTGCCCACTGGTTTACAGGCCTGTCTTCGCTTTTTATATTGGGTGTGGGCTATCTGGCTTTGGTAATCTTGGTCCAACTCCACACTACGATTTAATTCACGTGCAATAGTGGAATGGTGTCTGCCAAGTTTCTTCGCAATGGCTCTGGTAGAGAAACCAGCGCTATAAAGCGCTTCTAGTTTCCCTCGTTCAAATGTGGTAAGATATGTGTAACTCATACTCGTCCTCCATGTAAAAAAGTTGTGTGGTAACTTCTATTTTACACGAAGCGAGTGTGGGTTTTTTTGTATTTTCTAGATGTCGCACTTAATAATACAATTTGTCATAAATAAAAAAGAAGCTCCCCAAAAAAGTATTATTTTGGGGCAGCCTCTTTGTATGTCGAAAATAAAAAAATTAGATTTGCTGGCAGTCTTTTTTATATTACTTTTTAAAAAATAATTCTTCTTTACTTTGTTAAAACAAAGTTTTAGTTTGTACATTATCTTTTTGAATTTTCCTAAGAATATTTTTCCTTTATTTAACTAATTAGTACATTAATTAATCAGAAATATTCACGATTTTTTATGGATTTTAATAAAGTAAAGTGAGTGGGTCTTTTTACGACTGCCCATAGTCTACAATTGACAAGAAGGTGATATAAATGAATTCTATCTTATTTGTTTGCCATGGAAATATATGCCGCTCACCTATGGCAGAGGCACTCTTCCGTGACCTCTTACTTAGAAATAACTTGAGTACTAAGGTTAAGGTCGATTCAGCCGGAATAGGTAATTGGCATTTTGGAAAACCTCCACACCAAGGAACGTGTGAGGTTTTATCAAAACGGAAAATCCCTTATGAAAATATTACTGCAAGACAAATAACAAAAGAAGATTTTAATAAATTTGACCTTATTATCGTTATGGATGAAAGAAACCAAAAGTCGATCAAGGAACTAGCCGGGAACAAAGCCATAAACGTCCATTACTTGTCAGAATTTATTACAGAGAGTGATTGTATCGATATTCCTGACCCTTACCACACCGGGGAATTTGAAAAAGCTTATCAATTAATCCATGCAGGATGTCAGGGTTTATTGAAAAAAATTCTATCGAAGGAAATTTTGTAAAATTCATATATTATTATAGTTCATCCTATCCCTTGTCCATTTTATCTCTACCCGTGTATTCTTATAACCTGAAATGCTTCAGCATAATCGGTGTAAATTGATTGTCCTCTGTATGTTGCCTTTGTCGAAAGAAATTGGGGAGTAGTGGGATGATTTTTTCCGCCAACCTGTGTCCTATAAGCTGCTAAAGCTTTTGCTTTTTTTTCGACCTGCTCTGGCTTAAGCGGGACAAATAAATTGGGTGAAAAAGAAAGCTCACCATCGGTTTCATATACGAGTACCGATCCGTTCCAATAATATGGTCTTATTGCCGTTAAAGCAGCCTCGTGCAAAGCTGTATGATCCTGATGTTTCGTTAACGATGGAATATAGATCACTGTTGGTTTAAATGAATCAATTTCCCTTTCAATTTTTGATACCAACTCTATTCTTGGTATCACATCCAGTTTACTATGGTATTTGATTTTTTCATTATCGGTATACATGATACTATGATCAGTCACACCTAATATTTCATAAGCCTTTTCTAACTCTTTTAAACGGACCATTCCACTGTATTCTTCATATAGATTCTTTTCTTTGTAAAACTTCTGATAAGTACCGTATACAAATGTAGCTATAACAACTCGAACAGCACTTTGGTTTTCCAGGTATTTCTGGATAACCCCCCCGCATCCGATAACCTCATCATCTGCATGAGGAGCCAATATTAAAACCCTTTGATTTTCATATTGTATAGCTTGCACTATTTTCACACTCCTTCTTTTCAATAAAGACCAGTAATAAACTTCAAAAATTCCTCTTGTCTTGTTGACTAAGGGGTCTTTCTATTTGGTTACCTTTTGTTGTCGAAACTTTGAATAGAAGAAAATATTGTACAAATCAATTCTTTAACGGTATAAATATTTGAATTTTAAGGAACCAATTTTACTAAGGGAATAAACAGAAAGTACTTCAAATAGTCAATCACCCCAATTATCCACATTTGAGCTAATTGAGTTATTTAACGTCAGACGCCATTCACATTAATTATTGTATTTGCATAAGAAAGAAAGGACAGGGCTATCTACACGCTGTATATAAAAAAATATAAAAAAATATATAAAACTATCATAAAATTTTTACCATTAGCTTCTACTGCCATAATAACGATTTTGATTACCCTACATTAGGCCGAAACAATATAAATTACTGCTAATGTATCTTCTTCTGTGTTTGATAATATTCCAACTAACAAAGTTGCAACATTAAACACAACTGTCATTAAGCCTAGCAAGCAGAATAAGTTTTGGCTAAAATCACCACTCAAAAAATCATAAGTGATTCCCAAAAAACTTGACCATGCTAAAACACCCCCTTGGTTGGCTTTCCCAGACCAACCAAGGGGGTTCACATAACTTTTAAAAATCTACTATTGCTTTTCTGATTTTTCCATTCTTAATATAATGTATCCAGTAAATACTTTGCATAAGCTAATGGTGTTGTATGAGTAGCTTTCCATGTTGATTCCATTTTGGCATTTCGAAACGTTATCCTTAAATCCCGTGCATTACACTCAATAAACATCGGGAAACCCTCTTCAGTAATACCTATATCCATTCCAAGATCAGCTAAACCGCTTAATTCACTTGATAATTGTTCGGCAGCCTGTAACGAAAATTTTTCAATTGCCTTATAGACTTGGTCTTTATTAAGATTCTTTCCCTCTAATAGCACATCTAACGGATAGACTTTTCCTCCCCTCGCAACATTCGTTACATAATTTCCTCCATTAGCGACTTTCCCAACAATACCTGTCACTTGCCAATGTCCCGTCTGATTTTTTTGAACGGATACCCGAAGGTCGAATGGATTCCCTTGATAAGATGCCAGTGGAATTCTTTGTTGAACTAGAAAAGTACGTTTCCTAAGAATATCCAATAAATTTTGTGGTAATTGGTTCCCAAAAGTAAGACTTTCGTATTTTTTTGTTGCTCGATTTCGAAAGGCCCATTTGTATTCATCATCCTCTTTACTAATAAGCATGACACCAAGCCCTAAACTGCTATTATTTGGCTTAATAATAAGTGAATCATAGTTTTCCAGCATTTGAAGAATATTATTTTCATCTGCAATTAGCGTCATCGGTAAATGTTTGTGCAGTTCATTGTTCTTTAGAAGTATTTCGTGAACTAGTATTTTACGATAACGATTCTTTATATTAAAAACTATGATACCATTATTCATTAACTGCTGGACCTTTTTATAATCACTATTGGAATTAAATAATGCACGGTTATGAATCACTCTTGGTATAGGAACACTTTGTTTCATGTATTTGTTATTTTCACCTTTAACATATGCCTGTACTTGATTTCCCCTTGGTTCAATATCCTGGATCCGAAAAAAACAGGGTATAAAATCATACATAATCCCCGCTTCTTCATAAAAGGAAAGGTGTTCAAATCCCGTTCTTCCACGTGGAATGCCATTATATATTATATTGTCTAATAGTATACCTACATACGGTCTACTCATTTATCCAAATGCCTCCTATAAATTTATTTCTCTACCACAAATGAACCAAAGATAGATTGAATCTATGATTCAGCATTAGCTTCATATCAAATGCCCGTATGCAAAATTCATAAGTAAATTGATTTTGACTAAAAACAGCTAAACTTCTAAGAATATTCACTAATGCTACTTATTCGGTTTTGACATCACCTTATAAAGATTTAAACCGAGTTCTTAATATGAATATGAAAAAATGACCACTATGTATAGGCATATCATTAGCTTCCAAACCCTATAATTCATTGGAACAGAGCAACACTCACTGATTTTGTCTGTATCCCATTACTTATGGACAATTTGTCATTGATTTTTTATGAAAAGATGCATAAATCTGTCTCAGACTTGGGTAAACAACCAAGCAATTTCCCACTATACTGAATAGTTTATAAATAAGAAAAGGATTTGATTGTTCTTTATTAAAATGGTTGGTTTTGAATAAAAATTTAATGATGCACTTGGAAATTCCATAGTTATATATAAAATAAGTTCATGTAGCATGGAGAAAATCTTTAAAAATACTGAGGAAAAAAGATAAATATTATTCTCAATAATGATTTCTTTATATAGTTGGATGGACGAAAAGAGCGGGAAAAAAATAATGTACTAATATACTACCTTTCAAGAGACAGCGTTTGGAAGGTGTTTGAATTAACTAATGATATTTTGGTTCTTTTTTATCTAATGGAACTCAAAAGCATTAAATAATACATTTTCCGATATCAAGTATTATTGTATTTCAAGTTAATTTTGCAATACATTGTCAAGGCTCGCTGTTCGATCATGATTTCATCAACCTTTCTATCTTTTCTTTTAAACTAGCTGGAGCTGCTTTAACGGTATTTAGGAGGTCGGCAAATATGCCGGTAAGAGATAAATTGACCAATTTTGTGTGGAAAACGCCAAATTTTTATTAGAGCATGATGAAGTCCTAATCACATTCTTTATAAATGAATACCCTAAAAATACAGAAAACCATATTTTTTATTCGTCATTAAAAGCTGATTACTGAAATCTAATAATCATGATTAAATATAGGAAGTTTCATCCAAGAAAGGAGTGCCAAGTTGAAAGGAATTATAGTTGCTGGGGGTAGTGGATCTCGACTTAGTCCTTTAACAAAAGTTATTTCAAAAGCTCTTTTACCTGTCTATGATAAACCGATGATATACTACCCCCTCTCAATTCTAATGGAGGCAGGTATACGTGAAATACTAGTTATAACAACTCCCGAGGATAAATTAAGATTTATGAAGTTATTAGGAGATGGATCCCACTTAGGAATCTCGATAAAATATGAAGCCGAGCCATCACCAAAAGGGATTGCACAGGCTTTTATTATCGGTGAGCAATTTATTGGCGATGATAATGTGGCTTTAATATTAGGTGATAATATTCTTTTTGGAAATGCTCTTTCTGCCCGCCTTCAAAAATCAATCACAAAGAAAACAGGTGCTACCGTTTTCGGATATTATGTAAAAGACCCTGAAAGGTATGGAGTCGTAGAATTTGATCTAAGCGGCAAAGCTATTTCCTTAGAAGAAAAACCTAAAAATCCGAAATCAAACTACGCGGTAATAGGATTGTATTTTTATGATAACCGGGTAGTAGAATTAGCAAAAAGTCTATTACCTTCTGAACGAGGGGAATTGGAAATTACGGACATTAATAAGGCCTATTTATTTATGGACGAGCTAGATGTTGAAGTGTTGGAAACAGGATTTACCTGTATTGATACTGGTACACATAGTTCATTGTATGAAGCTTCACAATGTATAAAGATATTTGAAGAACATCAAAACATTAAAATAGGATGCATAGAGGAAGTAGCCTATAAAAAAGGATATATAACGAGAGAGCAGTTAATTTTTTTAGCCAATTCCCTGCTTAAAACTGATTATGGAAGTCACTTAATGAAAATTGCAACAAAAAATAGAAATGTATTTTAAATTAAAGAAATAAACTCTTTCTGCCTTCTCCTATTTTTTAACCATTTCAAGTCCTTCACTCTATTATTGGATAATCCAGACCCCAAAAAATTGAAATTACAACAAGTTGACAAGGTCAGATGCTTAAATATCTTGAATATGATCATTTACAATTGTGAAAAGCGCGATTATGGTTAATAAATTGCATTTTCTATTTATTAATATTGTTAGAGAATCGGTTGGGAGTCGAATCACTCCCTGCTTAACGTACTCCAATAACGTATCTATGTACCCATTACTCAATTTCTTATTCATGTTTCTGATTGTATCCTGCCTTTCTTAAAAATACGGGAGGAATTAAAATATTCAACTAAAAAAGGGTGAAAAAAATTGAAAGTTCTTGTTACAGGAGGATTAGGTTTCATCGGGTCACATCTTGTTGACCAATATATTCATAACGGATATGACGTTGTTGTTCTAGATAATCTATCAACTGGGGCTTTGTCTAACCTAAATCCAGATGCCCGTCTTATCAGCATGTCTCTTTTAGATGTTACTCTCGAAGAATGTTTGCGTAAAGAAAAACCAGACATAATAAACCACCACGCTGCACAAGTTAATGTTAGAAATTCAGTCAGCAATCCTATTTACGATGTAGAAACGAATTTGCTTGGGACTGTTCGCTTGCTTCAAGCAGCAGGCAAAGTCGGAATAAAAAAATTCATATTCGCTTCTTCAGGAGGCACTGTTTATGGTCAAACTCCTAAAATAGCTTTGCCAGAAACTTTTATTACTAAACCTGTTTCACCATATGGAATTAACAAACTTGCATCTGAATTTTATATTGACTTTTACGCTAAACAATACGGTTTTCAATCAATCATTTTGCGTTATTCAAACGTATATGGATCAAGGCAAAATCCAGCTTCAGAATCCGGGGTAGTTTCTATTTTCGAAAACCGTATAAGAAACGGTTTGCCTCCCATTGTGTATGGGGATGGAAAACAAATTCGTGATTATATTCATGTGAGTGATGTTGTGGCGGCAAATATACTGGTTAGCCAATTGGAATCTCTCCCACACGAAATTTTAAATGTTGGAACTGGCAAAGGAACATCATTAAATGAGCTTCTCGCCTTGTTTTATCGACTATATCGTGGTTCAAAACCCCCAGTTTATACAAATGCTAAAGCAGGGGAACTCAGTTTCAACGTATTATCAATTAACAAATTAACTTCCTTGGGATGGTCTCCCAAAATTAGCCTAGAAGAAGGCATTATACAACTCTCCCAGGAACATGATTAAAGAATCTGAGTACGCCAAAAGGCATCCAATTAATACATTGGATGCCTTTTGGCTATTCAGGGTTTAAAATATCATACAGGACATATTTATAACCGTTGCTGGACTTTTAATACTAAGGGAAAACTATCTGTCTAAACCTAGATTACCATTATTATATTTAAATATCTTCACTCCAAATAGTTATACTTTCATATTTAAAAAATTCGTCTTGTAATATGTGTCCTTTATTCCAAGGTTTACTTTTACCGGTAAAGTGAATGATTGCTGGCTTAAAATCGTTCATCTTTTTTTTACTACTTTTTTTCTTTTTAATTCTCATAATCCTTTTATATAATTCTGTTGTGAAATTCCATTTCATATCCAACGGTAGCCACTTACTATACAAAACAGCATTTAACGCATCCTGATCTAGAAAAATAATAATACTTTCGTTATTTTTTAAATAATCTACTACGGCTTTAGTTGTATGATTTTCACGCCATTTATCAAGATTTATTAACATGACACCAGAGTTAAAATACATTCCTTTTTTGGTGGGCAGAGACAGAGCTCTATGCCTTCTTTTATTAAATTCATTAACCGCTGCTACGAAATAGTCCTCTATATTAATTTTCCATAGTTCAGTAATATCTTCATTAAGAATAATATCACTATCCAAATATATGGCTTTACGAACCTCAGCATTAAGAAGGTCAGGAATGAGTAATCTATAATATGCTTCTTTTGTTAAGTGCTTTGTGAGTTTAAAGTCCTCAAAAAGTGTGGGAGAAGTATCAAAAAACTTTAATTCTAATCCGAATCTTTTTATGGACTCATTTAACTTAAACTTATTAATATCAGACAATCTACCAATGATATTAATGGACATGGGATTGTTTGATTTCTTATTTTCTAACACGGAAGTAAGCATGACAGCTGTGGGTTTTGCATAATTATCATTGCTCGTAGTAACTATTTGTATAGTTTCCAATGTTCTTCACCTTTTTCTTGTTCAAAAGATACACAGAAAAATATGCTTATATAATACAAATAACTAATTGTAAGCTGATATTTGAAAATTCAAGGTATTTGAATAGTGAATAAATTTTTTCCGAATGATAGACCCCTCCTTCTTAATTGACGCAAAAGCCTACGTTTTTTTGAATTAACAACAATTCCATCGATTTCATTTGATTTGTATAATGAATAAGCTTCTTCTATATCATTTGACCGTGGGTCAGGAAAGCTCATCGTTATAAAATGATTTTTTCCTTCCAAATGACTCCTATAAAATTCGTAGTTTTTTTCTGTGCCTAGTAATAACAATTTTGGTTTCCTATTTAAATGATTAAATCTTAGCTCTGAAATATTTTTAAAGGTACTGAGTAATACCTCGTTCCTTGTATCGATTTTATCACGATGTGCAAGAGAATTTTTACGTACTCTATATTTATATAAAACTTCCGGCACCCTAGAAATCCCCCCCATTTCAAACATTCTAGTCCATAGATCGTAATCATAAGCAATTTTGAATATTGGATCATATCCTCCAATTTTTTCAAATGCACTCTTTAAGAAAAATCCGGTACCATTGCAAAGGGGAGTGCTGTTAAATTGTTCCTTCCTGAAATTTTTTTTATTGTTAAAAAAGGATTCCTCCCATTGAAGAAACTTTTGATTAATTTTATCATTCCCGGGTATACATTGAACTAATGAACCAACAACTACAAGTCTAGGATCCGATTTAATAAAATATAACTGAGTTTGCAATCTATGCTCTATGCTAACATCATCAGCATCTTGGAGTGCAATCCATTTGCCTCTTGCTTCATTAATTCCAATATTTAAGGCATTTGCTGCCCCTCCATTCCTTTCTAAATGAATTGCCTTAACTCTGGAATCCGCTATATTGTCCAATATTTCTCTTGTCTTATCATTGGATCCATCATTTACAATAATATATTCAAAATGTGAATATGTTTGTTTAAGAATACTCTCAATGGATTCCTTAAGATACTCTTCTCCGTTATATACCGCTGTTACCACCGATATTCCCATAAATCTCACTCCTTACATCATCCGTCCATTCATCAAGTTATAAAACAGAAGAAAGTAGTTTCACATGATTATTGATTTAATGGCGTTTTCTTAAAACACTATAAATTTATCCCTTAGATTGGGGCTTCTAATATAAGTTGGTTTAGACCGAATTAAAAATAATTAATACCTCCAGTTGCAACAGAGCGTAACAATTAAGTGATTAGCAAGGAAAAAAGAATCGAAGAATCATCATTGAATTGATAGAATAAATGCTCATACGTTGGATGAATTAAGATAAGCCGAAGTGATTGTTTCTGGTCTGTGGGAACTCAATCATTATGTGAGATGTATCAACCTTAGGAAGACTTTTTCGTTTTTTTCGCAAGGGCTTTTATTTTTTGTGAGCATAAAGTATCTTAAATTATTATTTGTAAAACATGGATAATAACACCATACAGCATATATTAAAAGTCACAATGAAGTGTTTTAAACTCCTGAAAGGTCTGTAATTTTTTATCTTTTTCAGATAATATAATTTGATTTATTGCCACCTTTCCCCAGTCAATGGCTAGATCCTCATCGTTCCATAAAATGCCTGAATCGTGTTCAGGGGAATATTTATTGTCACAAAGATAATAGAAAGTCGTATCATCCTCTAATGATAAGCAACCATGTGCAAAACCCCTTGGAATATAAAGCATTCTTTTATTTTCTGATGATAACATTACAGAAAAATGATTTCCAAAGGTTGAAGAACTTTTTCTTAAATCTACAGCAACATCAAGGATTTTACCTTTCGAACATCTAATTAGTTTTGCCTGAGAGTTATTATTTTGATAATGAAGACCCCTTAATACACCCTTTTTAGATGTTGTTTCAATTTCCTCAATAGGTGAAAAATCAATACCCTTTTCTAAAAAAATATTTTTTTCAAAGGTTTTTTTCATAAATCCTCGTTCGTCGTAAACGGTAAAAGGTTCTATAAGCATAAGACCTTCTATATTCGTTGGTAAAAATTTGTAATTAGTAAACATTTGTATGCAACTCCAATGTGGAATTTTTTTCTCATATGGAATTAAATATTGATTGTTTAATAATTTTTTCGTGTACTAGCTAAACTTTCGTTTGCCCTCTTAAAAACCTCACAATAAATAATTTATGCACTAACTCCAACGCTAGTGTATTTGTTTTATATAAAGATCGATCCTAAATTAGTTCTTTTCAAAAAAGGCCTATTTTTGCTAGAAGCTTGAACAAATTTATTAATAATTGAATAAAGATAAGTTAGTACCGCTAATGGAAATATCTGAATATTGAACAAGCATTTAAAAAAGTGAATGAGAGGTGGTAGGAATGAAGGTAGTCATTCTTGCTGGTGGATTTGGAACAAGAATAAGCGAAGAGTCTCATTTGAAACCTAAACCTATGATAGAAATTGGTGATAGTCCAATACTTTGGCATATAATGAAAATTTATTCCTTTTATGGTTTTAATGAATTTATTATCTGTTTGGGATATAAAGGATATAAAATAAAGGATTATTTTCTAAACTATTATCTTTATAAATCAGATGTCACAGTAGATTTCACTCATGGAAATCAAAGTATAGTTCATAATCAAAACGCAGAGCCATGGAAAATTACTTTAGCTGAAACTGGGTTAGAGTCGATGACAGGAGGCAGGGTAAAACAGGTTCAAAAATTTATTGGAAATGAACCTTTTTTATTAACCTATGGAGATGGAGTTAGCGATGTAAATATAAATGAGCTTATAAAATTTCATAAATCACACGGTAAGTTGGCAACACTTACTACTATTCAGCCAACAGGCAGATTTGGCTCATTGGATTTATCAGAGAAACAAGAAGTCTTAGCATTCAAAGAGAAGATAAAAGGAGATGGAGGATGGATTAACGGCGGTTTTTTTGTTTTTGAGCCAGAAGTTTTTGACTTTATAGATAATGAAAAAACAGTTTTAGAAAAAGAGCCGCTTGAAAGGCTTGCCGAACTTGGTCAGTTAATGGCCTATAAGCATACCGGCTTTTGGCAGCCAATGGATACTATAAGAGATAAAAACTACTTAGAGGAGCTCTGGAAATCGGAAAAGGCTCCTTGGAAAATATGGAGTTGAAATGAGGTTCAATGCAATGTTGAATAAAAAATTTTGGAACGAAAAAAAAGTCTTTGTTACAGGCCATACAGGATTTAAGGGCTCATGGCTCTGCCTATGGCTCCATTATTTAGGTGCCAATATTACTGGGTATTCCTTAAGTCCGCCAACAAATCCTAATTTATTTGATTTATGTAAGATAAACGATATTACTAACACCGTAATTGGCGACATTAGGAATTATACGTTACTTAATAACGTTATTTCAGACTTTGATCCAGATATTATTATACATTTAGCTGCACAGCCATTAGTAAGAGAATCTTATTCCAATCCCATAGAGACATATGAAACAAATGTACTAGGTACAGTTAACGTATTTGAAGCTGTAAGGGCACTATCGACAAAGTCAAATAAAAAGAGGGTAATAGTAAACGTAACCTCTGATAAGTGCTATGAAAATAAGGAGTGGCTCTGGGGATATCGTGAGGATGATAAATTAGGCGGCTTTGACCCATATTCTAACAGCAAAGCTTGTTCGGAACTAGTTACCTCATGTTATCTTCAGTCTTTCTTTTATCGGAATAATCAATATGGTATTGCTCTAGCTTCTGCAAGAGCGGGTAATGTAATTGGCGGCGGTGACTTTGCCAAAGACCGCTTATTACCAGACTGTGTAAGATCCTGCCTTGATAAAACGGAAATTATTATAAGAAATCCGAATTCATTAAGACCATGGCAGCACGTATTAGAACCACTAAGCGGATATCTCTTACTAGCTGAAAAACTCTATAATGATGGTTATTTGTATCAAGGCAGCTGGAACTTTGGTCCATCTGAAAAAGATACTCTTACTGTAAATACAATCGTGGATATCTTTTTAAAACAATGGGGAGAATCCGCTTATATAAAGATTGAGGGAGAAAATGCTACTCATGAAGCCAAAATCTTAAAGCTGGATTGTTCCAAGGCAAAACAGCTTTTAGGCTGGGAGCAGCGTTGGGATATAGATGAAGCCATAAATAAGGTAGTACTATGGACAAGGGCGTTCATTAATAAACAAAACTTAAAGAAAGTTTGTTTAGAACAAATTGAAGAGTTTGAACTAAAGTCAAAACAATAATAGAAAACTTTTATGGCATAAAGAAATTCAGCTCATTTCATTTCCCACCAAATAGGGGAAAGCTATGATATTAATATTGTCAAACTTTAACTATATTAATTGCAAAGTTTCATTTAAGATCTGATTTACCAACCGAAAGAGTATATTTATTTTCATAACGCAGTAAAGTTCTTAACATGACTAAATGCTAATAAACAAATTCATAAAACCTCAACTGATATTAAAAAAAGAGGGATGCAATGTGAAAAACAAACGAAATCCAATTCCAGTTGGGTTCTATAGAAGATTAGAAGATTTTATCTTTTCTGAAAAAAGCAATATGAATTATTTTAAAGAAATATATCCTCCAACCGACGTACCAAAACACATACAAGAATTTGAATTAGGTCCGAATGTATATATTGGATTGTGGTCCCAAATAGAAAATTGGTGGAACCCCAATTATTTTGAACAAGCATATGTCACTGTATTAGAACAGGCTAGAGTTGTTGGGAAACGCGGATCCATAATTACAAGTGACAATAAAATAATTCACGATTATTCATACGAATGGGTATGGCAAAACCCTGAGGAACATACTCTTTTACAAGAAAAAAAATTGCATCCCATTTCAATGTATTTAAAAAACGCAGCCATTTTAACACTCACATTCACTAATAATTATTATCATTGGTTAATAGATACAATACCTAGACTTCATCTTTTGGAAAAAAGCGGATTAAACATAGAGAAATATATTGTCAATTCTCCAAAAGAACTCGAATTATTGAACTTGTTCGGTGTACCGTCTGACAAAATCATCGTACCCGACAATAAGACTCATTTGCAAGTTGAAAATTTGATTATTCCTTCACAGTATTACGTAACGCCAAAATGGGCATGTGATTTCATCAGAAATAAGTTTCTTCCGCCTAATATCAATTTTGAAAAAAGGAATAAGAAAATATATATTACTAGAAATGGAATTGGAACCGCTAGCAGGAAAATTCTCAATGAAGAAGTTATTTTTAATTTCCTTCAAAAAGAGGGGTTTGAAAGATATGAATTAGAGAAAATTAGCATAGCAGATAAAGCAAAATTATTTTCACAGGCCGAATTTGTAATAGGTCCTACTGGAGCAGGTCTCACCAATCTAATCTTTTGCAACCCAGGAACCAAGGTAATTGAGATTTTCCCCTCTAATTTTGTACCCCCACAATTTTACCTAATCAGTCAACTATATAATTTAGATTATCATCATTTACTTGAGACTAACGTAGGTACATCTAATGTGACGAACTTTCATGATATTTTTATCAATGAGTCAAGGTTTTTTGAATACTACCAAAATTTAAAATAAAAAAACATTCATTGATAAGGGCCATGATACGAATTATATCATGGCTTTACTTCTTATTTACTCATTATTCTTTTCCGTCCTGTTCACTAGCTTATTTTTAAGGTGCTGCAACTGTCACCCATGGTTTGAAATTTCCTTTTTACAAAGGAACCAAATTCACTTAAAATCACCGCTCAATGACCGCTGACTGAGGCATATGCTGTAGGTGGTCTAAAATTGCTTGTGCTAATACTTCGTCACAAATAGGCACTCATTCAAAAAAATACGGTTTTTTTTGTTGTAATGAAAAGATATCCACCCACCTTCTCTTAAGGTTTTTTGAAATGACTAGTAAGGATATATGGCACTAAAAATCAATGAGGAAATAGCTTTATAGTGAATAAGAATTACATTAAAGTCTAAGTATAGTAAGGCGTAATTTTTGTGCCCTCAACCACAAGTAAAATGCTAAGGGAGAAGAGAATACAGCTTCAGCCTTAAACCAACTGAAGAAAGGAGACCAATTGGGGAATTAAATGATTTTAATATACTAAAATTTCATATATACTTCAAAGAATAATTTCATAAAACAGATTTTATTATTTTTATTACCATACTATTCATATTCGATTTTAAGGGTTCACTTTAATCTCCTATGCCATTCAGCCGTCAATCTAATACCCTCATTAAACGGCACCTCAATCTTAAACCCCGTGTCCTTGCTTAGGTTTTCATTTTTCAAATCTTCAATTGACATATAAACACCACTATATATATGTCTTCCAAATCCCAGAGTAGCATCAGGTTTAACGATATCCTTTAATTCTACTAAATAATCTTTTAGTGGTATCACTCTACCGCTGCCAATTACGTATTGATTATAACTTTTTCCTTTTTCTGCGATGTATCTGTATGCCCTAGCTACATCAGTTATGTATATGAAATCATATAACTGATCCGCTTTTGTTAATGCAGGTTCATGGCCATTAATTAATTGCCGAATAACATTATTTACTAAACGGTTTGATAATTCACCTATACCATAGGTATTTGTAAGTAATGGCCAAAAAAATTCCATGTTAAGTTTGCTTGCTTTTAACTTACAAAAGAAGTGAGCTGCCAGTTTCGCAGTTTTATATGCATTACCTTGATTTTTCGCCTCTTGCTCTTTTGGCATTTCAATTAAGCACTCTTTTTCCTGTATACTACCCGCTCCAATGAAACGAGTGCACTTAGTTTGGTATGCTAAATCCATGGCATCCAGCGAAAATTTAATGTTGCTTATTTGTATATCATAGTTAGATTGCTTTTCTCCAGAAACTCCTTCCCACCCTAGATGAAAAAAAACATCATAATTATCATTTATTTTTCTACTTGCATCTTTTAAAGCAGATAAATCATATTCTACTATCTCAACATTTGCTATATTTTGTAACTTAACTATGTTTTTTGAATCTGGCCTTATCATTGCTAATACTTTGTATCCGTTATTAACCAAATCTTTGACTAAGTGGTGGCCGACAAAACCTGTAGCGCCTGTAACTATAGCTTTTTTCATAATAATCACTCCTTTTATATCGTGTATGTGGATTACAGATTGTCCTATGATAACTTATTTACTTTTTACAAACTTTTAATGGCGCTAACTCCTTTTATTTTTTCTACTTGAGTGGAATTCAAAATCTCACTTTGGAAGAAATTTAGTGTACTGCCAAAAAAAGCCTGCTTTACTTTTGTTTGGGGTTCCCAACATAGCAAAAGAGGCTCCATAATCTTATGGATATCACCCTTCTTGAGAAATCCGGAAAATAATGTGTAATTTGTTCATTTTTACTGTCCGCTTTTAACCAATTACGGCGAACATGTGCCTAACAATTTGCGAAGTTGACGTCTGCTATTTTGACATAGGCAGATTTAGGTATCCACAACGTGATAGCTTTTGGGCTTCGATTTGTATTGCAGCCTCACCCTTTGAGAATTCGCCTGATGATGTTCGTGTTCCTCGGGTCAGAATTTTGCCTCCAGCTTCCTTCAGATTCCACCTTGCGTTAGACACCCTTGCTCTTGGTAATGGTTGTCGCTATCTCCCCCCATAACGGACTTTCACCGTCTAGCGAATGACCATGCGCGACGCACAATGAAAAAAGGCATTGGAGACCCCAATGCCTTTTTCACCAACTATTTTATTAATTTCGACCGATACTCAGCCAATCTTCTTACTGCCAGCTTTTCACAAGCTAAAAACAATAAATTTCTTTCCTCACTTTGCTCCTTTGTTAAGACCTTTTTATATTCATGAATGTGATTCCATAGATCATCTGAAGAATCCCAGAGAGAAAGTAAGGCTAATTCAGGGTCGGCCATCCCAAATTTTTCATATAAAAATACATAAAACGGCGGGTGACTGAAATGAGGTTTTCGTCTTTGTTGAGGATGTTCTTGATGAAAACCGACAGTTTTCCCAACGCTTTTAAAGGTGTAGCCCTTTTTGTAAAGTCTATAACCAAACTCCCAGTCCTCCCCTCGAATAAGCCGGTCATCAAACCCTCTTTCGTGCAAAAAGATATCCTTTGGAATGGAGACACAACGAGTAATAAAAAGCAGCCATGGGGCAACTTCTGTATTTAAAAAAGCTTCCTTCACATTGTCAGGAACAATTTCCCATTGCCGCACCAATGGATAGATACAATTAAAATTTGATCTGAGGTCCTCAGGTTTAATCACAGGTGTCACCTTTTTGGAGGAATCTGTTCGACCTACAATATCCCGAAACAATTTACGTTCCCTGCGTGAGAAATCCGGAAAATAATGAGTAAAAACCATATTGAAACAATAAGGGGTTCCAGAGATAATGGCATTTTTATGCTGGGAATGCAAAAGATGGAAATCAGCAAGGAAACTGGGAAGGACAAGTAAATCTGCATCACAAAAGATCAAAATATCCCCTTTTGCATAGGATGCACCAATATTTCTTGCAACTCCCTGTCCTCTCCGCTCTTCCACGCGGATGTATTGAAGGGGATACTTCCCTGAAAACTCTTTGACTACCTCTGCCGTTACATCTGTCGAACAATCGTCTATAACAATGACCTCAAACTGAACAAATGTCTGTAGTTCAAATGCAGTTAATGTCAGCCGAAGCTGTTCAGCACGGTTAAAGGTTGGGACTATTACACTGTATAAGATTCCCACCTTCCTATCCCCTCCTATTTAAAGACATTCCATAGGAAAAATAAATTATCATTATAAATGAGTCCGGCCCTTTTTAAATACCTCAAGACTTTGTTATGAAAATAAGATTCTAACACTATTACACCGTCTAACTTATTTTGGTACAGGCTTTTCTTGACACTATTGATTTCTTGCAATGATGGACTTGTAACATATCGCTCTACCCGAAGCCCATCAATACCCTGAATGGAATGTCGATAACTCTCGCAACCCTTTTCACAGCCAAACACAGCTAATCTTGGCGTAAGCCATTTTATATTTTCAGATGAAATCTGCATCACTTCCTTACAGGTTTCCCCTTCGTCCTTACGATGGAGCGATTTATCATGTACCCTCCATTTATAAAGCACCTTTGGAATTTTTACAATTGGCTTTTCACGCATAAATCTCATCCAAAGATCATAATCAAAGGCAATTTTGTACTTTGGATTATATCCCCCGACTCGCTGAAACAAATCCTTTGAGAAAATCATCGTTCCATGACAATTCGGATTTCCAAAAAAGCGGACATTCATAAGGTCCTGAGCCGTTTGATGATTGTTGTAGTCATCCTCAATTTGTTTCAGTCTTTCCAAGGTGACAGGCGGATCACCATTAATGCACTCAATCAATGTCCCAACAGCTGAGTACTGAGGATCCATAAAGCGAACCTGCTCTTCTAATCTTGTTGGAAGGCTGATATCATCCGAATCATGGACCGCAAGCCAGTCACCCTTAGCGTGACTGGCCGCAATATTTAATGCAGTAGCGGCCCCCTGATTTTTTTCAAGATGAATTATATTTGCTTTATTAGCAAATTGCTCTAGAATATTTCTTGTTTGGTCGGTCGAACCGTCATTAACTATCACGAGTTCAAAATCATCATAAGTCTGCTCGAGAACACTTAAAATGGCTTCCTGTAAATGCTTTTCACCATTATATACGGCCATTATCACAGACAGCATCCGAAATACATCCTTTCACTTACCTATTTTGAAAGAATAAATTTGATAATTCAAAGGGAATTTTATTTTTAAAAAGATGAGTTTTTTCACGAAAAATCACCCGTGACTCCTGATTTATATATTCACCGCTCCAAAAATAATCAAAGCTCCAAAGACGATCCTTATACTTTTGATTTCCAGCTTGTTCCAAGTCCTGTTTATACTCAGCTAATAAAGAATAAAGTAGATTTCCTTTATCCTTTACAAACTCCTTTAAATATTGTTCAAACCAGCTTCCTATACCGGAAAAATGAATAAAACAAAGCGCCTCACCGTTAACCTTCTTCTCTCCCTTTTCTACATAGAGATTCCTTTTTGGTAAATTCCAATTTCCAATGTTATAGCCAGAATGCTTTAGAATATGAACCCTAAATAATCCCGGAGCTAGATCAATCCATTTTTGGTCTAAAAAAAGCCCTCGTTTGAGATCAAGGTAACAAAAATGATAGAGGCGTTCATTCCACCATTTAAGAAATTGTTCCGCCTCTTTAGAGCGGCGCAGAGCAATAAACCCCATATTGAAGCTTCCCACTCGAAGTTGATTCTCTTCAATTCGTATAATTTCAGAAATATGGTCCATGGGCTCAAGGTGATGCGGAGTCAGTATAATAGCCTCATTTTTCAAAATTTCCTCAATTTCTTTAAACCGGCTATATATCTTGACATCAGAATCGATATAAACAAATTTTTCCCTGTCAGGGTATTTGCCCATAGTATAAATTAGTAGCTGAGCCTTTACCGCACAAGCTGCCTCATAAATGGAATACTTAAATATGAATGAATAAAATTCATGAATTCCCATTTCCTTTGGTAGAACTACTTCATCGAAATAAGGGCAGCTTTCAGCCTCCTTCATCATCTCAAGTTCCAGAAGGCAGACGATTAACTTCGAGTCAGGCATATGCTCTTTTAACGATTTTGCCATCGTAATTGCTTTTGCCATATGGTTGGCACAGACTGCCGTACAAAATATCAAGCCCTCACTCCCTTATAATAGCGGTGCGGATGATTTTGATGCCATTCCAAGTAGATTCAATCATTTGTTTAAGTCATTCTTCAGTGTCCATCTTAAATTAAAAATTTCTCCAACTGTTGGATTTTTCAACAAATATTCTAATTCTAATATATGTGCATTGGCTAAATCGGAGACATGAATATACTAATTTAGGTCAAATTCCAAAGTAAAAAACAAAGCTTATGATGATTTTATGACCAATAATCCTGTCTTCTCATTTATATTTCTAAAATAAACAAGTTCCCAAAAGGCCCAATACCTTTAATGGATTTTTCTATACCTTAGTGTTTAGTTAGAATAGTCCGAATAAGTTCATAGTTATACAGTTAATTGATTATTTAAGGAAGTGGACCTTTTGGAAGGATGGCTTTCTGCCCCTAATAGCAGTGTTTAAAACATTAGCCACTCCTTGATGTTCATAAAAAGATGATCTTCAATTGGAAATAATCTGGTTGGATACAGGATTTCACGTAATCCTAAGGAAATCTTCGCTATTCTAACGGCCATTACCAGTGTAACCAGTATTTCTTTTTTAGCCCCTTTAAATAAAATTTCGTTACATGACACGATGGATAAACATATGATTTTAGCATGTCGATTGGGGGGTTTTTGGCGAAAAAACTACATCCGCCTGTAGGTATTTATTCAACGGTTAAAGAGTGGTTTGATGCAAAAGTCGAACCATTTTTCGAAAATAGTTTCACATAGGAAATTTATCCGGTTTACCATTTTTCTAGACAAATTGAGAACCCGTCTGTAAGCTATCCTAAATATTTTTCCGGCCTAGGTAAGTGGGATTCCGGAAGTACGGGTATGGGGGTATAACAGGTCGATTATTACGCCAGACAATTTGCTATGGGAACATTCTATTGAATGGGGTACCCCAATTTTGGTCGTTCCATTTTTTTGAATGATCCAATGCCATCCATTACTGACCAGATTGAAATTGCTGCAGATTTAACTCATATCGAGAGCAGAAACTATTCCTTTTGGATGTATGAGGTGCTGCCCCGTTTTCGTTTGCTGAATGAAAGTGGGATTAAGGGGGACCAATATATTGAGGGCTATGAACCGGAGCATGTCCCCTTTCAAGAGGAAACCTATAAGAAACTCGGTATTGATAAAGTGTTCCGAACCTATAATGAGTTCCTTGCAAAGGTGGAAAAGCTGATTCTTCCTTCCCAGCCTGATTTTTTAACCAAATGGGATATGATTTTCTCCGCAATGCCTTTCTTGGATTGGAACCGCTGCCGACACCGAACAAGCGAATCTATATTCGGCGAAAAGGAGCACGACGAATTTTAAATGAACAGGATGTCATTGGGATGCTGGTTGAATTGGGCTTTCTGTAGTCGATCTAGAAACGATGACGGTTGCAGAGCAGGTGGCTCTTTTCTCAACATCCGAAGTGATTACTCCCCCACGTGGAGAAGGGCTTACAAATTTAACCTTTTGCCAGCCGGGAACAAAAGTACTTGAAATCTTTTCTCCCGCTTATATCACCTGTCTCTATTCGATGATCAGTTCCTTTGGTAATCTTAAACATTATTATTTTATTGGTGATTACGGAAAACGTGGCCCCGGAATGAAAGAGGATTGGTCCGGATTTGACAACATGAAGATTACTCCAAAGAAATTCAGCCGAATCTTAAATAAAATGCAGTTTTCTTAAGCCAGCCCCGGAAGTAGGAACTGGCTTTTTTCAACGGCTCGCGCGCAAGCTATACTGCTATCCCCAGTCTGTTATTGCTGCGATTACAAGTTCGATCAAGCAAAAACCCCGTTGCACCATGAAATTAGAAGAGTTTGCAGAATATAGAATACTCTCAGAACTTATTTCATCTATTCATTACATAATTTATTGAGCAATCTCTTCATTGATCCACTCTTATTAACTATTAAATCTAATATTAATACCCAATCAAATAGTTTTAGTTTGAATAGCATATAAAAGAAATTATTTAATGCATTTATTGAGACAAGATACTTTTTATTAATGAAATAAAGAAAAAATAAGGGGTGTAGAAGTGAAAAAAATTGTGATATCTGGGGTGGCTGGTTTTCTGGGATCTCACCTCGCTAAAGATCTTATTGATCAAGGCTCTTATGTAATTGGAATCGATAATCTTTATACGGGGAAGAAACAGAACTTAATTAATTTAAATAACGAACAATTTACTTTTATTGATTCCGATATTTGTTCTGAAGAATTATTAAGGCATCCGTTATTAAAAAATGTCGATGAAATTTATCACTTAGCATCTCCAGCATCCCCAAAGTATTATCAGGCTCGACCTTTCGAAACAATCAACGTAAACACGATGGGAACAATCAATATGCTTGAATTAGCAAAGCAAAATGGAGCCAGAATTCTTTATTCCAGTACCAGCGAGGTATATGGTGATCCTGAGATAAGTCCCCAGCCTGAAACTTATAGAGGGAATGTTAATACCTGGGGACCAAGAGCTTGTTATGATGAATCAAAAAGATTAGGAGAGGTTTTTTGTTATCTCTATCACTCGTTATTTAATGTAAAAGTTAGAATAGCCAGGATCTTTAATACCTATTCAGCCGGTTTAGCCAATGATGATGGAAGGGTCATTTCAAACTTCGTCACTCAAGCATTAACAGGTAAAGATATAACCGTTTATGGCAATGGCGAACAAACCAGGTCATTTTGTTATGTCACGGATACGATAGACGGTTTCAAAAAAATAATGGAAAGCGAAAACGCCAATGGAGAAATCATCAATATCGGAAATCCAACCGAATATAAAATTATCGAAATAGCTCATCTTGTAAAAAAACTTACAAACTCTGAAAGCAAAATTATATTTCTCCCATTACCTGAAGATGATCCAAAACAAAGGAAACCGAATATTGAAAAAGCCAAAATGCTTCTTAATTGGGAACCAAAAGTTTCGATAGAAGAAGGTCTAAAACAAACTATAAAAATGTACAAAGAAAAACTGGTAAACTGAAAGTTTGTTGTTGTTTGGAAATTCACCAATAAACCCCTTCTCGAGAATCAACAAAAAGTAGAAAGGTTCGATTAAAATTGAGAAATATTGCTGTGATAGGAACAGGATATGTAGGTCTCGTAACTGGCGTATGCCTCTCTGAAATTGGTCATTCTGTGATTTGCATTGATGTAGATAAAGAAAAAGTAAAAAAAATGAAAGCTGGAATTCCGCCTATATATGAGCCCGGTTTAGAAGAGTTAATGCACAAAAATATCAAAAATGGACACCTTGACTTTACGTCTGATTATGCAAAAGGATTAAAAAATGCTGAGGTTATTTACATCACAGTTGGGACCCCTCAAGATATTGATGGCTCAGCTAATTTACAATATATTAAGCAGGCAGCCAAAGAAATCGCCATACATGTTACTCATGATGTAATTGTTGCAACAAAAAGTACCGTACCTGTAGGAACAAATGAACTTGTTTATAAAATTATTCAAGAAAATTTGAAAGAGAACGTCCAGGTTGATATTGTTTCTAATCCTGAATTCTTACGTGAAGGATTTGCTATATACGATACTTTTAACAATGACCGAACTGTCATTGGAACAAATCAAGATCATGCAGTCAAAATAATGGAAGAAATTTACCAACCATTGAATGTTCCAATTTTCAAAACGGATATTCGTAGTGCTGAAATGATTAAGTATGCATCGAATGCTTTCTTAGCAACGAAAATTAGCTTCATTAATGAAATTGCTGTGATTTGTGAAAGAATTGGTGCCAACGTTGAAGATGTTGCTTATGGAATGGGACAAGATTCGCGTATCGGTCCAAGATTTTTAGAGGCTGGAATTGGCTACGGCGGATCGTGTTTTCCTAAGGATTCCATTGCTCTGGTTCGATTGGCTGAAAATGCGAATTATTCTTTTAAAATCTTAAACTCTGTTATTGAGGTAAACAAAAAGCAACAGCTGCTACTTCTGGAAAAAGCAAAAAAACGGTTCGGAAGTTTAAAAGGAAAGAAATGCGCAATTTTAGGACTTTCTTTTAAGCCAAATACAGATGATGTTCGTGAGTCGGCATGTATATATATTTCAAAACAATTGATTGATGAAGGTGCTGAAGTTTTTGCTTATGATCCAATCGCCATCGAAAATGCCCAAAAAGTATTAGATCCAAAAGTTAAGTATGGCACAAACATAGGAGAAGTACTTCAAGGTGCTGATATTGTTTTCATTTTAACAGATTGGCAAGAATTCATTGATTTTCCATTAAATAAATATTCAGTTTTAATGAAAGAACCTATCATTTTTGATGGTCGTAACTGTTATCCATTAGAGGATGCTAAACAATATCCAATAGAGTACCACTCCATAGGCAGAGAAAGTATAACCAATAATTAAAACTAACCTCCTAAAATGATTACACAAAACTCAAGCAGTTAAATCACTTCTCATGCTGTTTACTGTAGGTATG
The DNA here is from genome assembly GCF_011393025.1 of Neobacillus terrae. Lineage (GTDB taxonomy): Bacteria > Bacillota > Bacilli > Bacillales > Cytobacillaceae > Neobacillus_A > Neobacillus_A terrae. The sequence continues at coordinate 184,843 of NZ_JAAOEO010000006.1, forward strand.
CCCAATCCTTCTTTTTGCCTCACTTTCTTCACTCTTAAATCCTCCGACTTTTCATCATAGTAAAATCCCCTTCGAGATAGACAGTTGATAACATATAATATGTTCTCTTTTTTACTGTCTACTTTGAAGGGGATAATTTCATATATCAGATTCTTCTTTAAGATGATGTATTATTATTATTTAACCGAAAATCCGGCAAGAGCTTTTGCATATTCCAGCGGCGACTTTAAAATACGTTCTCTGAGTTCATAATCCCGTATTTCCCTAAAAATTTTATGCCCATAACCAGCGTTAACTTCAAGAAAATAAACATTCCCTTGACTGTCTAATATGAAATCGAGTGCAACATCCCCAAAATGCCCCAAATTTATGTCCATGCTTTGGCCTGCCAGGATACAGGCTTCTTCAATTTTTTTGGCTGCCCTATCAGTATCTTCTCCTACCAGTCCATAAAACTCCATTAATGCTGCTTTTCCTGGTAATATTTTTTGCGTATACCTAATATTTGTTATCACACTATTCGGTTGGGCCAGCCTGCCAATAAACCCGCTTACCTTCCATTCCAGACTTCCGTCCTTTTGAATATACGCTCGAAAATCGACTTGTTTTTGATTGGCTTGGTAAAGTACACCTTGCTGTATAATATACCCATTTCTTGTTATTAAACTTTCAAGAAAGTACTTCAATTCGTTCTCTGTTTCAAACTGATCTTTTTTCTGCGTATCCTTTAAAACTCTTGTTACTTCATATAAGTTCTCCAATTTCTTGACTTGTATTATCCCGTATCCTCGGGATCCGTATCTTCTTTTTAAATACAGGACGCCATATTTGTTGAGCATTGTGAAAAGTTGTTTAAAATCTTGGAATTTTTCTGTATAGGGAACTTTCGATTTAGTTGCCGGGTTGTTGAATAGTGCAGAAAAAAATTCCCATTTTCCTGTTCCACTGCTATTGATGAATCTGCCATTAGTTAATTCTTCAAACAGGCGCCGGTACCTCTTGCCGACACCCCCTGTCTTCTTGTTAAAAACAGCACTTGGAATTGGAAAGGTTCCTTCCTCCCAACGTTTTTTGGGGTTATTTAAGTTATAATAATAACCCTTTATAGACTTAGCCCCTTCGTATACCTCTGATAGTGGAAAAATAATAACCAATCCTTTAATGTTATGATAATCCTTAACCCAGGGCAGTAGTACATTACGGCTGCGGTTAAGATGGGGAAAATTGTTCCCTCTAACAATACCAAGCACAGGACCGATGTGAAGTTCTTTTCCCTCCTTTCGGTATTCAAAATCTATATCATCTGGTACCGTATACTGATCCATTAGACTATATGAAATCCCCATTCTATTCTCTTCAATGTCCTCTGTATAAGCTATTTCCACTTCTCTATTCCAGGCACCGAAATGAAGAAGAATTTTTTCTCCTTCGCTTACATTCATATTCACTTCCATTGATCGATTGAAAAAAATCTTTTCATCAGTTATTGCTTCCATTTTTTTGATATACACTTACGCACCTTCTCATTCTTGAAAAATTGAGACAAAAAGAATCTGAAACTATAAATATTGGTTCCCTTCCCCGTAACATAACAAATAAAAAAATGTATTTCGATTCCTCTCTATCTTATATATGTTATTTCAAAGACTGAGTACGTAAATTCCTCACTAATTTTTTCAACCTTGAATAAAATGTGGTAGTACAAAACTACTCAAAAAGGTAAGAATATCCAATAAGACTAGGCCAATTTTTTAGGGGAGAGTATGATGGAGGAAACGAATAAAGGCCATGGAATTTCCATCGTTGCTTGTACAAGTAAAGAAGGATATATGGATAATATTTTTTCAAATTATCAAAATCAAATATTACAAGAAAAAGAGTTAATTGTAATTTTGAACAGTGATTCTCATGATGTAAATGAATGGCTGAAAAAAGCGGAAAATTATGAACATGTCCGGGTGTACCAACTTCCATAGGAAACAACACTGGGAAGTTGTTTAAACTTTGGTATTGATAAAGCAAATTTTAAATTTGTGGCTAAATGGGATGATGATGATGATTATGGCCCTACTTATCTATATGAAGCCTTAAAAACATTTGAGAATACAAACGCTGATATTCTTGGAAAAAGAACAATTTTCATGTATTTTCCGAAAACTAAGGAATTACGATTGCGATTTCCGGGTCGTGAATTTAAATTTGTTAAAAGAGTATTAGGCGGAACCCTTATTGCTAAAAAAACAGTAAAGCAAGAAGTCCCGTTTTTAAATATATCATTGCATAAAGATAGCAACTTTATAAAAAATACCAGGGCTAAAGGATATCGTATCCTATCGACAAGCAAAAATACTTATGTATACTTCAGATGAGATTCAAATAAGCACACATGGATGCCTACAAAAGGGTATTTAAACAAAACATCGCATCACATTGGTTATTTTGATGATTTTAAAAAGATTGTCGATCAGGATATTTTTGGTAAGTCTTACGGTGTATTTTTGCAATTGCTTAGACATTTTAATATAAACTTAAACGAGTTTACATTAACGGACTTTGTTTTTTCTCTAAGAAATGCCTCGGATAAAATTGTCCGAGGCATTCTTTTTTCATTCTTGAATAAATTTTTTTTAATTTACGAGTAAAATGATTTTTTATTCTTTAACATAAGTGACTTTTTACCTTTTACGCATTTTCTTTATTGTATAGTACATCGTTTTATCTGCTAGTTTCAAAAAGTAAGATAATCCAGGATTTAAGTTTGCCTCGATAATCCAAATGTGCCCGTCACTGTCTATCCCCATATCAAAACCATATATAGGATGCCCTTGATAAATTGGCTCTAATGTTTTCGTTGCAAGCAAGGCAATTCGTTCTAATTCTGATACAAGTTTTTCACCATTATCATCCACTTTATGAATATTGGAGGCTTTGATCGCTTCGGCAACAGGCAATATCGATCCACTTCTCAACTGATTATTATTATTTGTTACAAAGAAGCCTTGCCCGGCTAATTTTGCTGCTTTACCAGTTACAATCCAATTATTCGAGTTCTTTTGTTTTTGAACAATGACCCGAATATCAAATGGACAGCCCTGGATATTGGCTAGGGAGATATACCTCTGAGCAAGATAAGTTCTTCGTGGAGCTTTTTTATTTTTAAAGTAGGAATAAGCATAATTCCTTCCAATAAATACCTCCCTACTATTTAAGTAATGAATTTCAAACTTATCTGATTCAACTTCAGATACTTTAAATATCTTTCTCCCCCTACTGCCATCTATAGGCTTTAAGATCACTGAAGGATACCTATAAACAAAGTCCCATAGTTCCTTCTCTGTTGAAAATCTCGTCGTTTCGGGAAGATGTTTTTCAAGTTCTTTATTTTTGATTAAGGTTGAATATTTTTCCCATTTGTCCCATATTGGCATTCTTCATCATACCTTTCCCTGGAGCAGTAACCTATTTTTTGCACTTACTTTTCAATAATGTTAAAAACAACACAACAACTGAATACACTAATCAATGTATGGGAGAATGGAAATTTGGCTTGGACAATTATAAGGCTAAAGGGAAAATATTCACTGTAACTTCTGATTTATATGATTCCAAATCTAGAAATGCTAATTTAAATATGTACAATCGTGCTTGAATAAAGATGTACAAAATTGATTGTTCTTTTCATACTAATCTTGAGGTGATTAGTATGTACATAACGCTAAATGTTCAAATCGATTTTGAGATTGCCAGTCTTTCAGAGTTACCAAAATTCAGAGAACTAATGGAGCATTTAAAAATGCATGTTTAATTTGATAGCATTGTACATAAATTCCGCAAGAGTCCTCACTAATTTTTTCGGCAATGAATAATATATGGGAGTACAAAATTACCTACAGTAAAAGGCCAAGAATAGTAATTTGCTTGAGCCTATATTGCAACAAACAACTGAACGTTTAATAAATGCCTCCCACCGTGGATGCAGATGAAAGAACTTCTGTTATCACTTTGAATCTGAGGAGTTGAACAAATTTGTATGCATACGATTGTTTTTCTTGGCAGCAATAAATCAGGATCAAGCCGTGATGCAATTTTCTCAGCTGCAGAAATGGGATATTTTACAGTGCTATTAACTGATCGGCACAAATGGTTAAAGCAAAGGGAAGAATTTACGGATGTGCACCAGATGATCTTTGTGGATGATTTATTGGATAAAGACGTTATTTATGAACAAATTTCACTTTTAAAGGATCAAGGTAAACAAGTTAAGGCGTTTGTGAGCTTTATAGATCCTTTGGTAAGTACTGCTGCTCAAATCTCCAAGGAACTGGGCCTTACTGAACTGTCTGTAAATGCCCTTTACCAAATGGAAGATAAAACGCGATTTCGCGAAACATTAAAGAATAACCCAATTACTCCGTCTTATTCCATATTCCCTTTAGACATGGATCAGTATGATATGTTTGAAAAGTATGTTTCAAATGTTCCCGTAATTCTAAAATCTCCCGTTTCCAAAGGCTCCAAAGATGTATTGCTCATTCATTCCCGTGAAGAATTTATAAAAGCAACCCAATATTTTAGGAGCCGTTTCCCGGAAGCTCCTATACTTTTAGAAGAATATTTGGATGGTCCTCAGTATCTGATTGAGGTTGTGGTCTGCCATTCTGAAACAACGGTGGTCGCCATCATTGAACAAGAAATCTCAAGGGTAAACCGTTTTATTATCACAGGCTATACTATGCCGGCACAATTAAGCTCTAAAGTAGATAAAAAGCTAAATGCTGCTATTCAGAGTATCATGGAAGATATTGGTTTGAAACATGGAACCTGCCATCTGGAAATGCGTTTGGTAAATGAAGAATGGAAGCTTATTGAAATCAATCCCCGAATTTCAGGTGGTGCAGTCAACCAGTTAATCTTAGAAGCGACTGGAATCAACTTGGTAAAAGAAACATTAAAGCTAAATCTTGGTGAAGAGCCTTGCCTCAAACCTAGTAAAAATGAATCTGCTTTTCTGCAATATATAACTGTTAACTCACCAGGAAGATTAATTAAAGTAATTGGTAAAAATAAAGCACTAAATATGGAAGGGGTTAAGAAGGTTTATATAAAACCGAGAAAAGGTAGTATCCTTTCTCCCCCATTATCAATGGGTGACCGTTATGCATATATCCTAGCGAGCTCTGAGGATCCATTAAAAGCTAGAGACTTTGCTAAAACAGCAGCAAAAGAAATAAAATTTTATTTAGAACCAATGTAGGGTGTTGTTGTTCATGAAACTTATTGGCATGCTTCATTATCGTAAAAAGCCTCATAATGTTAAAAAGGCCTATGCATGTGCCTCCGTCTCAAAAATGGATGGTATTGATTTTGTGTATTTCTCTTATCGTGCTGTAGACTTTTGCAGACAGAAGATTTTTGGATGGGTTTATAAGGATGGAGACTGGATCCAGCAGGAGGTGGATTTTCCAGACACCATTATTAATATCAGTGCTCCCAAGACAAGAGAACAATCGATTGTAAAGAAGGCCTTGAAAAGAAGAATTCCTTTTATTAGCCATTCAATTGGAACTAAAATGAAGGTTTTCAAAAAAATCAAAAAGGGAAGGCAATTTTCAAACCATCTTATTCCTTCCTTTAATATTTCTAATTCTGATCAAGTGCTGAACCTGATGCAAAAGTTCACCAGAATGGTCATTAAACCCCATTCAGGAAGCAAGGGCCGTTCTATCTACTTTTTTTCTCTCCTAGGAAACAACACCATACACTGTATTAGCGGCATTGAAGAAAACATTTATTCATTTTCGGATTTTAAAGAGCTTGTAGATAGGCTAATTTATGAACAAAAATATCTAGTTCAGCCCTATATTGAATGTAAAACAAAAACAGGGTTGGCTTATGATTTTCGTTTACACGTCCAAAAAAACGCTTTGGGAAAATGGGCTATTACCCTAATCTATCCCAGAATCAGTGGAAACGGAAAACTAACAAGCAATATTAGTAATGGCGGATATCGAGGCGAATTTATTCCTTTTTTGGTTGAAGAGTTTGGCGATAAATATTTCGATATAAAGCAAATGCTGGAATATTTTGCTGTCGCATTTGCCACGCACTTTGACAGCCTTTATCAAAAACGATCCTTTGATGAATTGGGCATTGACATTGGAATTGATCAAAATCACCGTATCTGGATTTTTGAAGTTAACTGGCGGCCCGGAAGTAAACATCGGGAATTTTCTGTTGCCAAAAACATGGTGCCGTATGCCCAATATATTGCTGACAGTGTTCCAAAAGAATAATTTTCAATGGTGAAGGAGGGACAACTTGGAAAACCGCGCGGATGTTTTAACAGCTTTAAAGGTTTTAAAAGAGCAGCAGGATCAGCTTGCTGGTGACCCTTCTGATTGTTTCAGCAGTCTGCTGACGAAATTATTTAAAGTCGATACCATACCTTTTTCACTATATTCAATTGATAGTGTCTCCCCTTTTTATGCCGAAGGCTTCATAGAAGAGGCATATTTTAAAACCCCCTTCTTTCGAATTGAAAGCCTCGATATTAAGAAAAAATTATCAGTGGTTTCATTGTTAATGCCATTCGATGTTTATGGTGATGTAGTAAGTGATTGCAAAGACGTTTATCTCTTAAAGCGTACCCCGGTTTTCCTTTCCTTAGAATTAAAAGATTTTACCAGGGTTAAATGTATGGATATCAATCTTCTCAAGAGGGAAATTATTATCGAACCGAAATGGTAACAAAGGCAATTTTTCTTCATTTAAAAGAAATTATTTCTCTATGTAAAAAAGCCCAAAGGAGATTACTGTGAAACAATTACATTTACAAGAAATTCTTCCCCATATCGGCGGAATCATAATAAAAGAAGGCTTGTGTTCCAGCTTCCATACTGTCATTACACGCAGGAATAAGCTAAATTCTGACACATTATTTTTTTGTCTTAATAGAAATATAGGGAATACAGTGACAAAAAAGCCCTTACCCAACTGCATTATTGTCACCGATCGTGTTGGCCGTCTTAAGAATATTCCCAATGCTGTAACAATCGTAAAAGTTAAAAACATAAAAGTTGCTTACCAACGTTTCCTGTCCTTTTATCGACGTTTATTCAACATACCAGTCATCGCCATCACAGGAACATACGGAAAAACCACTACAAAGGAAATGATCAGGCATATTCTTTCTGAACAATACAAAGTAAAAGCCACTTTAGGTAACTATAACCTGTTCCGTTCAAACTCAAGTGTATTAACAAAATTCGAAGATCAGACGGATTTTGGAATTTTTGAATTAGGTGTTGGAAAAAAGGGGAATTTGGATCGCTGCTGCCGATGTTTTGGCCCATTCACAGCCGTGATTACCGGCATAGGAGCTGACCATATCGAAAGATTTGGTTCGATTGAAAATTATAGAATGGAAAAGTCAAAGATTTTAAATGGTGTTGGCGAAAATCAGGCTGCAATACTTAATGCAGACTGTGAAAATACTTTAAAGATCACCAAGGACTTTCCAAATAAAAAGATTGTTTGGTTTGGCTTAGAAGAAACAGCCGATTTTAGGGCGCATAATATCATATATTCAGAACATAGTATTGATTTTCAATTAACTTTTAACAAAGAAACCCTTTCTGCTCGTATACCAGGTTGCGGCATTCATAATGTTTATAATGCACTCGCTGCCATCGCCGCCGTCCATTCGAATGGAGTTGACATTCAGTACGCGATCCAACGTCTTGAAAGCTTTAAACATCTTAAACGACACCTTGAAATAGTGAAAGGATTAAAAGGTGCAACCCTTATTGATGATACCTGGAATACGAACTCTGGTTCCATACAGGCGGCTCTTACTGTTTTAAATCAACTCGCCCACGAAAAAACCTCTATAGCCGTACTTGGCAAAATTAGCGAGCTTGGTGCAGAAGAGAAAAATGAGCATAAAAAAGTTGCCCGTATGGTTATAGAAAATCAAATAAAAATATTGATTTCAATTGGAAATACGGCTTCTATTATAAGCCGTGAAGCAATCAAATTGGGCATGGATCCAAACAGAGTATATATATGCAAATCAGATATCGAGGCACAGAACATTCTTAATGAACTGGCCAATCCAAATTCCATCATATTGGTCAAAACTTCAATGCGAGAGTCGTTAAGAAGATTCGTTAAAGAACTTAAAAAACAGCCTGATACGGTATAGACAAACAAAGCCTCCTTAAATCATGACTTGGATGATTAAGGAGGCTTCTTCTTATTTATGGCTCGCTAATAAAACGAATAAAATCTAAAATGCCTTTATCCGTTTATAAAATAATAATCTCAACTATGAAAAACCGGCTAGCCTTTTTGCGTAAAGCATATTAGCCAGCCTAATCAAGTTTACCAATTTTTTATTCCCTGAAAAGGAAGCGACAAAATCATTAGGATTACGATGATTAATCTCGATTAACCACACTTTTCCATCCGTATCTATTCCAATGTCAATCCCCAGTTTCCCAAAGTGAAATCCACAATTCTCAATCGTTTGTGCAGCTTTTCTTGCCAAATTGTCCATCTTCTTTCTATACTCCAAAATTGCAGACCTTTTGGCAAACATTTTTCCGAGTGTGATATCTACTTGTTCTACTTTTCCGCCTCTATGGCGGTTGCTGACAATTTGACCTTTTACCCCGTTTCTCCCCACAACACCATAATTTTTCCACGATCCGGTGTGATCCTTAATCATGATCACTCTAAAATCTATGATGGAATTATTAAAACGAAGATTAAGAGGCTGCTGAAGAATAAATTTCTCTTCACCAAAATTTTTTTCCAGGAAATCCTTTGCCTCATACAAATCGGGAAAAGTGTAATCTTTTTTTGTATCCTCATCAATGTATTGAAGGAGAAGCTTGTCGTCCTTATTCTCTAATTTCGCTACCCTTTTGCCCTGCATGCCTTTTATTGGCTTAATATAAACAGCATCATATTTCTCCATCATCTGCACAACATTTACAAACGTTCGAAAGATTTTTGTTTCTGGCAAAAAAGGCTTTAATTCTGAAGAATTTTTAAACCAAGTATACATTTCCCATTTATCAAATGTAGAAGAGTTAAATATATTTTTCCCAATCAAGGATTCAAAATGACGATGCAAATCCTGATTTAAGGAAGACTTTTTAAATATAGCCAATGGATAAGGGTAGTACCCTTTCTCCCATCTTTTTTTTGATGGATTATACAAATAACCAAATATCAATTTCTTGTCACGGTCAATCCCTTCGTTTGAAAATGCAATAATCGCTCCGCCAATTTTTTTATAATTTTTCACATATCTTCCAAGCTTGAGGACTTTTTCATCCAGCTTTGATATGGTTTTTGCTGCTACGATTCCGATAATGGGTCCGAAATGAATCACATTTTCTTTACATACTATCTCGTACGCCGGTAGCAGGGGCAGCATTAAAGAATGAAAAGTATCACCCGTCATTAAGATTTCATCTTTTCTTATTTTATTAGACGAAATAATATTGACTTCACATTTTTGAAGGCCAAACCGACATTGTATTTTTTCCAATGGGGTAATCCCCAGCTTCCGTAATACGACAGAATTTAGCGTTATTCTATAGCCATTTTCCATTTCTTTTTTTATTTGAAACGATTTACTCATAGTCCACCACCTCACGGCTGTATTCCTTTTCACTTCTACATACTATGAGTCCCCTTCTATTTGTGCCAATTATCTAGAGCAAAATTAGCTTATCTGAAATATACATAGAGAAGAATGATAAAAGCAGGAGCTGAAGGACAGTGAAACAGGAATATATAGGGGTAATCCTGCCTGATGGCATTTATCAAGTACTGTTAAAGGGACAAAATCAAATAAACGTTTCCGCCTACCAGGCGGCAGGGGAACATTATCATCTTATTCCTTTTTTTATGAGGTTAAGGAGTATTAAACCTGGAGTTGATCAAGTGCAAGGGTTTGTAAAAACAGAGGGAAAGTACAAACTTAAAACCATTTCTATTCCTAAGGTGATTTATACAAGAAGCTTTTTATCAAAAAGGCAGATTCACTTTTTAGAAAAAAGAAATATCCAGTTCTACAATAAAAAAGGCATTGGCCATAATAAATTGAATATGCACCACATTATCAGTGAAAATCCAGAGTTACAAGCGTTTCTGCCTAAGACTGTAAAGGGAACGATCGAAAACCTGAGAATAATGATGAATCAGCACAATCATTTAATTCTTAAACCAGCAAACGGAAGCTTAGGCGGAGGGATAATGAAATTATCCAGGGACAATTTGGGTACATGGGTACTCAACTATCCACATGCAAGAAGAGAGTGGTCTCAAATTACCTTTAAAGATGAAATCCCCCCATATATTACAGAAACCTTTAGTAAGAAGCAATACATTATCCAGGAAAGAATTGAACTGGCAACTTACAATGAAAGACCCTTCGACCTTCGTGTAGTTGTACAGCGAAATCACACGGGCAACTGGGTACTGGCAGGTATTCTATGTAAGGTATCTCCATCAAAAGAACAGTTTGTTACGAATATTAGCCAGGGTGGCAGATCTCTCAGCTTCGATTCTGTTTTAAAGGGACATCCATCTCTTTCTTACAGCAAGGTGTATGACGATATTTCACAGCTAACCTTGAAATTGGCAATACATTTGGAAAAATATACAGAACATATTGCCGATATAGCATTTGACATTGCTTTAAATAAAGAAGGACACCCCTATTTTATTGAGAGCAACTTCCGCGGACGCTATGGAAACATGAGATACAAAGGAAAAAGATATGAAGAATGGAAGGCAAAACACTTTAATCCTATAGGATATGGCAGATTTTTAATTGATCGGATAAGCAAACAGCATGGTGCTTCTTAAATAACTTTCGATTCAAGGGGAGTAAAGTATAATGGAGCAAACTAATAAAAACGAGGGAATTTCCATCGTTGCTTGTACAAATAAAGAGGGATATATGGACAATATCTTTTCAAATTATCGAAATCAAATATTACAAGAAAAAGAGTTAATCATTGTTCTAAATAGTGATTCACTAAATTTAAATGAATGGATGAAAAAAGCGGAAAATTATGAACATGTCCAGGTGTACCAACTTCCAGAGTACACAACACTAGGAAGTTGTTTAAACTTTGGTATTGATAAAGCTAAGTTTAAATTTGTAGCTAAATGGGACGATGATGATTATTATGGTCCTGCGTATTTAGATGAAGCTTTAAAAACCTTTCAGAATACAGACGCTGATATTCTTGGAAAAAGAAGCATTTTTATGTATATTCCGGCTACTAAGGAATTACGGCTTCGATTCCCAGGCCGGGAATTTAAACCGGTTAAACTAGTACTAGGCGGGACTATTGTTGCTAAAAAAACAGTAATGCAGGATGTCCCTTTTTTAGATATATCTTTGAGTGAAGATACAAACTTTATAAAAAATGCAAGGACTAAAGGATATCGTATTCTTTCGACCAGCAGATATAACTATGTTTACTTCAGATGGGATTCTAATAAACACACATGGAAGCCTTCCAGCAGGTATCTAAAAAGAACCTCAAAACACATTGGTTTTTTTTCTGAAATTAAACACATTGTTGATGAGGGAATTCCTTGAGAATAATCGTATGATTCGTTTAACTCGGACCGATGGCTTGCCTAAGGCTTCCTTTAGATTCCACGTCGCAGCGGACACCTTCGCCTTCAGCTAATGGGCGCATATCCCAACATCCAAAGCTGACTTTTACCGCCAAGTTAATGGAGATGTCTAGCACACCAAAAAAAGCTTCCCTCAGGTTGCTTTTTTTGATGTATTACTTATATCATTAATAATTCCCTTATATCCTCTTCTGTAAGGGAAGAAATAATCTTTTCATCAGAATCAATGATCTCTCCTATAAGGTCCCTCTTTTTGTCCTGGAGATCATTCATTTTCTCTTCGATTGTTCCACGGGCGACGAGCTTGATGACTTGAACCACATTTTTCTGTCCCATACGATGGGCACGATCAGCTGCCTGTTCTTCTACTGCGGGATTCCACCAGGTATCATATAAAATAACAGTGTCGGCACTCATTAGATTAAGCCCGGTCCCTCCGGCTTTCAAAGAAATAAGGAACATATCACGTTCACCATTATTAAATCGTTCACATATTTCTACCCTTTCCTCTGCCGGAGTTTGGCCATCCAAGTAAAAGAATGGCATACTTTTATTAGTTAACTCCCTGCCAATGAGTTCAAGCATTTTAGTGAACTGAGAAAAAATTAACACTCTTCTTCCCGAAATTCTTGATTCCTCTACAATTTCCATCAACTGTTCAAACTTTGCTGATTTCCCTTTATATCCTTCCACAAACAAATCAGGGTGACAGCAAATCTGGCGGAGACGAGTCAGTCCTGCTAAAATTCTAATTCGATTTTTTCGTATTGTCTCCTTATCGAGATGCTTTAATGTATCATGCCTAAGTTTTGCCAAGTATGCAGCATATAATCTTTTTTGCTCAGGAAAAAGTTCAACCGATTCCCTTGATTCTATTTTATCAGGAAGTTCTGCTAGTACATCCTCTTTTAATCTTCGTAGTAAAAAAGGCTGAATTCTTCTCGCGATATGTTTCCTGGAGAGCTTGCTGTATTCCTTCAGCCCGAGGAAGAGTTCAGGAAAAACCACATGAAAAATAGACCATAGCTCTTCTAAGGAATTTTCTATAGGAGTACCGGTAAGTGCAAAGCGATATCTGGAGTTCAGCTTCTTTACTGCTCTAGCAGTCTGGGTTAACGGATTTTTAAACGCCTGTGCTTCATCAAAAAATACCGTATGGAAGCCTTGTTTTTCAAACCAGCTGATCTCCCGTCTCAATAAGGGGTAGGACACAATTAATACATCAGTATTAGTTGAACTCCCCAAAAGGCTTGCTCTCTCTGTTTTGTTGCCATCTACGACTGACACTTTAAGCTCGGGAGAAAATTTCTTAAATTCACTGAGCCAGTTATATGAAAGAGAAGAAGGGCAAACAATGAGAACTGGCTGGTTATCCTTACGAATATTATGCAGTTCCGATACTATATATGAAATACTTTGTACCGTCTTTCCGAGTCCCATATCATCAGCCAGGATACCGCCAAATCCAAAATGAGCAAGAGTTTTCATCCATTTATACCCGTATTTTTGATACTCTTTCAGGATGAAATCAAAACTGTGTGGAACTTCAAATGCTAATCTGTCAGGGTTCCGCAAGTTGTCTAAAAGCTCCCGGAATGATTCCTCCAGCTTAAAATTATCATTTGACTCAACAGTATCAAGCAGCTGCAGGCATTTTTCAAATGGAAGGCTTAAACCATTTACCAGATCCTTATCTTCCATCAATGGAGAACGGAGAAATCGCAGAATTTCTTCAAATTCTCGCGTCTGTAGCGAGAAGAGAGATCCATTTGGCAAACGGTAAAATTTTCTTTTTTCCTCCAAGGCCTGCAAAACTTCCTTAATTTGCGGTTCCTTGATACCATCCATTTCAAATTTAAATTCAAGCCAATTTGTCCGTTCCTTTTTGACTCTGATTCTTATTTGAGGATTAAAAACTCCTCTTGATATTCTATTTCTTACCGCAGTGGTAGCATAAATTCGTACAAGGTTTTGGAGTTTTGGAAGAACATGATATAAAAATTCATACTCAAGCTCTTCATTTTGAAGATAAAACCCCTCCTCGGTCCTTGAGAATGAGCTTTCATCTATAAGCTGAAGGATTTGATCTTCTTTCGCAGTCTCCCTAACGATATAGGAACCACCTGGCAGCTCTCTTCTTTCCAATGGATTTATCGATATATGTTCATATTGAAACTCCAGCCCTGCAAGAAGCTTATTGTTTACCCGGTCAAGATAAAGCTTAGCCACCAAAGGAGTTCTTACCCATTCTTTTGTTAGACTTTCAGAAATGTTAACACGCCCAAGTCTTTTCAGTCCAGGGACCACTTTTTCAAGAAAAAAATAAAGCTGCTCTTTTGGAATAGGAATGAAATTTGAACCCGACGTTCCCAGCATCTTTATAAGTTCCAAAAGCCTATTCAAATCGTCCTTATCCAGCTTTTTTATTTTTCCATCGAATAAAACAGACTCATAGGATTCGAAAATGACCAGCTTTGACAAGCCATTAATCTTTAACGCAACGCCGGATCCGTTTGTTTCTTTCATTTCAAATTCCAATGGGAAGATTTCATTTGTTAAGCTAATGCCTGAAAAGGTTTGTCCCTCATATTCCAGCTTTGTGTGTGAAGCTATTACCAGCATAGGAAGCAGGCGTTCCCATGAGGAAGACGGGATTAGCAGCATCTGATCGTGTTCTTGTAATGGAGCAGTGTTTCCATAAGCATTTTGGTCTCGAAGCACCTGGATTATCTGCTGGATAACATCATATGTTTCTTTTTCGAAACAATGAAGAGTTGGTTCATATGTGAAGGTGCCTGAATGTTTGTAAGGCCTGCCTTCTTTTATGTGGTTTAAAAACCTTCGAATATCTTGAACAACTTCAGAACCGATGGTTATTTCCAGGCCGAATAGATATCTCTCATTGCCTAAAGAAAATGGTTTGCATGTAAAGGCAACATCAATTACCTGTTTTTTTTCGAAATGAGGAAGATGCCCGCTTGCTTGCACGGTACGATTAGTGAAAAGGTTGATTAATCCCTCTGTTAAAGTTTCATCGTTTTCCTTTGCTTCAATTGGTACAGTTCCTTTACGCTGATGTTCCAGAATGGCCAGCAGAACTCCTGCGATATGCTGGCAATCCTTATTATAGGAAGCAAGCTTAGTACAATCACATTTAGTATGAAGGCTGCCATGTTCATCAGTTTGAACAATGACATGAAAAATTTCTTCATCACCCTTCACAACTGCTTTATATTTATTGGAACAGAATTCAGAAAATTCTATTTTATTATTGCGGTTAAAAAATTCTCCACGCCTGAAGGAGACAGTGCCGCACTTCTCTATGATAATTTTTTGATTGAATTTAGTGTTCAAAAGCTTTGTCCCTTCTTTAGCAGTGTTTTAATTTTTCCATATTGAATACTCAAGATTGTAACACATGCTGGCTGTTTTCATGTAAAATGAAATTTAATTTTTATGAGTGAAGGAAGTACTTCCAGACAAAAAGAAGGCAGTATATACCAGGGTGGTTATATTGCCTTCTTTTAATTTTTTCAATATCCGTATGGTGGAAATACCGACACCTCAGCTGAATTGCTGTTTGTTTATGAAGAAGGTTATACATCATTTCATCAGGATAAACTGGGGCATAATAATGTGAATATCGCCGTCAAGGCCCCTTTTCTCTTCCACTGCTTGAATAAACCTGTTCAGCGGGTCCAAAAGAGATCAATTTGCTTTTAAGAACATTCAATCTGCAAGGAGCACCACATTTCTTCCATTTTTCAATTAATGTATCGTCAAATCTCACATAAACCGCAATAATATTTTCTCCGCCGATACTATTTGTAAACGAAAGTGTAATGTTTACTACTTTGTGTATTTCAGAAACCAAGACAAATGTAATGACATCCTTTTCAATAGGAAACTCTTAAGGTTTTTCTTTTTGTAATAAAAGAGGAATTATCAAGTTTGACACTAAACTCAAGAGAGTAGTCTTTTTCTCTTTCCAGTTCCTCAGGAATAGTTATAATAAATTCAATCGATTCTTTTTTCTTAGGATAGCATGGCAGTGAACATAATACAGACATGGTATTTAAAGCATCGTGAACAGACTTCTTTTCACCCAGCAAATCAATATCAATACGGCCGATTTTGTTTTTGATCAATCTGCCTTCGAATTCAATTGATTCATTAATAACACCACCAGCAGAATACTATGGCTTATCAAGTTTTATATTAATTTTTGGCTGACCGATTAAACGTTTTATATAATTTGCCAACATTTTGATCACCTTTTGCTTCTGGATTCATTTGTGCTGTATACAGGTGAATCATAATAATGGTTATTTTTTGATTCATGAACTAATGCTGTCCTTTATATCATGAGGAATTTTTCCCTAGGCGATTTAATTTATAACGCAAAACAAAAAGACCTTCTATCAGGTATCTTTTTCAATCAAAAAAATAAACCGAATTTGGTGGTCTTAGGACCTTCCTCACTTTGCCTGCGAAGTTAGCTGACGGATAGGATGGCGAAAGAGAACACACCCCTTCTGTAAAACAGAATGAACCCCAAGAACATTGGTTCCTCCGCTTCTGAAAAATATCAGGATTAGGCTTTTAATTATATAACTTGTCTATTTTATTAACTATATACGTTGTCTATTTTATTAACTATATACGTTGTCTATTTTATTAACTATATACGTTGTCTATTTTATTCAGTGGTTATGAAATTGTAAAACTGCCAATTTAGCACAATTAAATCAAAATAGAATCTTAGTCTTATTTTTTCTGTGAATCTTTCAGTTTATCTTACTGTCTCTCATTTCTTGCTTCTATTCCGTTATTCCTACAAAATCTGATTCGTCAAATCTGGATGTCACAGAATTGATTTGTTTTTCCACTTTAAAATATTTAACTTTTTCTATGTTAATAGTGACATATTCCGAACCTAATTTCTTTGTGAATTTATCTCGTAGCGGAAAGGAGATCCATGGCTTATTTTGTTCAATGATCCTTTTAGAAATTTCTTCTGCATTTTCTCCTTTAACTGGTATGGAAATGGAGCTGTCCTCATTATAAAAAAACTGTAAGATAAATTTGTTTTCCATTCAAACCCCTCCTTGTCCATGTATTTATATTTCCCTCCTTTTTAAATATTCAATTCTTGCATTAAAAAGTTGATATTTTTGTTTACAGGAGAATGAGATTAGATTAATATCTAATTAGATAATTATAAAATTAATGGTTAAACTTAGGAGTTTTAAAATGTATCAAACCATACTTCGTGAAAAATCATACCGAAAGTTATTTCTAGCCGGCGTGGTTAATGGAATTGGTGACCGTTTCAGTCAGGTAGCGCTATTGACGCTTATTTTGGAAATGACAGGCTCTGGCCTAGCTGTTGGGGTAACAATGGCGTTAAGAATGATCCCTTTTCTCCTATTTGCTCCATTTAGCAGCAGGTTCGCAAAAAAATGGACCAGGAAGAGAGTTCTGATTACTACCGACCTTGTACGTGCTTTCATTGCCATATCTTTTCTTTTTATTAATAGTGCAGCTGACATGTGGATTGTCTATGCAGGCTCTTTTCTTCTTTCAGCTGGAGAAGCTCTGTATGCTCCGGCAAGGAAAGCTGGAATTCCTGTCATCGTGCAAAAGAAATCAATAAAGGATGTTAACGCGTGGGAGCAGGTTTCTCTCGGAATTGTTTTAATTGTGGGAGCTTTTACTGGAGGGATCGTTTCTTTCCTCCTTGGCCCGAAGGCGGCATTTTTTATTAACATTCTATCTTTTGCTGCTGCTGCATATTTCATTTCCGGAATACCAAGCCTTGAGAATAGAACGGTTAAAATGTCATCAAAAGAAACAGTTCATGATGTCAGCATAGCAAGGCTGGCCATGACTTCTGTCTTTTTGATTATGCTCATGACCTTTGATTTGTTAAATCCTTTAATAAATGGGATTGAGAATGTTTTGCTAAGTGTTTACGCGGTGAAGGTTTTCCAAATGGGCGGACTTGGAGTTGGAATTTTTTATAGCGTTCTGGGAACAGGACTTTTAATGAGTCCTCTGGTTTCAGGACTTATTAAAAAGAACTTTCTATCAATTGCCTTTATAGGGTT
This sequence comes from Neobacillus terrae, assembly GCF_011393025.1. Taxonomy (GTDB): domain Bacteria; phylum Bacillota; class Bacilli; order Bacillales; family Cytobacillaceae; genus Neobacillus_A; species Neobacillus_A terrae. Next base: position 202,623 of record NZ_JAAOEO010000006.1, read on the forward strand.
ATTAATGGAAGGAGTTGTCCTTACAGGGATTAGCCAGGTTCATTCCTTTGTACTTGCAGCCCTTTTATTTGGAATTCTTACGCTCTTTAGCGGAGTGGGAAATACTTTAATGGATACGGCTGTTATGCAGACTATACCTGCAAAACACCATGGAGCTTACTTTGCTTTTTCTGCAACCGTCACCAATACTTGCTTAGGTCTTTCTATGTTTTTATCAGGATTGGCTCTTGAAGGGATTTCACCCCGAACCCTTGGCTTACTGGGAGGATTTCTCTATATTCTGCTAGGTGCAATTTACTTCCTATGGTCAGCAAAAATAGATCTGCGAAAAGAAAGTCGCCAGCTTGTTAACATTTCTATTCGATTATAAATTTAACCTGTAAGGGATAATCCTTACAGGTTATTTTTCAATACTAACTCTCGTTCCATTTGGAATGATTCCTGAAAGCTCTAGAACATCCCTATTGTGCATTCTTATGCATCCATGTGAAACGGCTTTGCCAATGGAAGCCGGGTTGTCTGTGCCGTGGATTCCATACCCTGCTTTTGATAAAGAAAGCCACATAACACCGAAAGGTCCTCCGGGTGCTGGCTCCCTGTTAACAACAATATAATCCCCAAGAGGTGTAAGGGTCAGCATTTTCCCAATACCCACAGGATAGACTTTCACAAAGCGGCCATCATTAAAAAGAGCAAGTGTTTTTTTGCCAAGGGAAACCTTTATAGAAAATGGAATCGTAATTGGCTCCGGAATACCAGGGATGACAATTCTTTGTCCCGGATACAGTCTATATATACCAGGGTTGGCACGATAAAGTTTTTTTCGGGAAACACGAAAATCCATAGATATACTTTCAAAGCTCTCCCCCGGACTAACAATATGAAGCAATGGCAGCCCCTCCCTTTTTTCTTTAGCATATTCCCCGTTTATCATTTGGTTGCCTGTGTGCTTCAAAGGGTTAACCATTGTTATACTCACCATAAGATTTTTACTCCTGGCGCTCGCTTTTCGCAGGCATTTTGGCAGCCTCCCTCTTCAATCAAGATAGCTGGAAAAAATCAACAAAGATAACTTTAAACCAGCAAATTATGGTTATGGGACTGTTTATGCTTTTTGGAGTTGGTCTCGGCGCTCTTTCCTAACATTATTTTGGTGTATCCGGCTCGATTGTTATTGATGGAGTTAGCTTTGTCGTTTCAGCCATTTTGATTCGCAGCTGCCCTATTTCTACTTAAGTCAGGCTTCCAAACGGGAAAACAAAAATGAAGGAACTTAATATAAAAATGTTACTCGCCGATTTCAGATCTGGACTTCAATATATTTTAAAAAATAAACTTCTTCTTTCAATCATTTCCGGTTTTCTTGTTTTCGGGTTTATTAATGGATGTTTTTCGGTACTCCCGCTTTTTACATTGAAATATATGTTAGCTCCTGAACATTATAAACAATTTGCAGCTTATTTCAGTTTTTTTCTCGGAATTGGTTTTATTATTGGAAGCTCTATTGGCAGTCCATTAGTCAAAAAATTTAAGGCATACAGGATTCTTATCACAGAAGTACTTTTAACCGGAGCAATTTATTTGTATGATTGCTGGTGCCATGACAAATGTCTGGTGGTTTTATGCTGTTATATTAGTCATGGGGATTATTCTTGCTCCTGTTAATGTCGCCATATCAGGGTGGATGAATGAGCTAGTGGAGCCAAAATTTTTGGGTCGAGTATCAGGCTGGCTGGATCCGCTAATGATGACCGCCCATTCTGCTGCACTTGCCATTATTGCAGCGATCTTCCCAGCTTTTATAAAAGTAGATTCTATTTATAATGCCATAGGAATCCTGATGCTGATTGTTGGAACGTATTATCTTATCATTCTCCCCCGTCTTGTCAGAACGGAGAAGAAAGTACGAATGGAACTAGAAATGTAAACTTGTGCGGAGTTCGGACCATAAGGTTTGTTCTCCGTATTTTTATTTACGCCATAATTGTATTAAAATGCTTAGGTGGAGGTGAAAACCATGGAAATAAGGCATTTACGATATTTCCTGGAAGTAGGAAAGCAAAAAAGTGTAACGAGGGCTGCTGAAACGCTTCATATCTCCCAGCCTGCTTTAAGTAAAATGATAAAGTCCCTAGAGGATGAAATTGGAATACCTCTGATGATTAGAAGCAATAAGCAAAATGAAATAACAGATGCAGGAAATGTTGTTATGGAATATGCTCAGAAGATGACTTCATTAATGGATGAAATGAATACAACCCTGAATGATATGACCAACTTAAAGCGCGGCAGAATACATATCGGACTCCCTCCCATCATTGGAAGTCTCTTTTTTCCCAAAGTGATGGCCAAATTTCATCGTGATTACCCTAATATTGAAATTAAAATTACAGAATATGGCGGAGCGAGGGTTGTTAAAAGCGTAGAGGAAGGAGAATTTGAACTGGGAGTCGCTGTCTTACCAATTGATGAAAAGGAACTAAATGTCTTTCCTTTTCTTGCTGAAGAAATGAGGCTGCTTGTGCCTTATAGTCACCGGTATGCGAACAGGGAATATGTTGAATTAAAGGAATTAGTGGATGAAGAGTTTATTTTTTACCATGAAGAATTTTCACTTCATGATATCATGAGGAAAAAATTCATAAATGAGGGCTTTGAACCAAAAATTTTATTTAAAACCTCCCAATGGGATTTTATGACAGAAATGGTTGCCGCGCAAATGGGAGTTACTATATTGCCTGAGTCGATTTGTGAACGAGCCTCACACGAAGATCTTAAACAGATTAAACTGAATCCGCCTGTTATGTGGGAATTAGCTGTTATTACTCGAAAAGATCGTTACCTTTCATATGCGGGACGAAAATTAATTAATTTTATTCTGACACAAATCGAATCTTAAACCATTTTCAGCGGATGCATCATAACCTTAAGTTATGAAACTCATTCTTAATATGTATTTTACGAATATCGTTTTTCGTCGTAATATTATCTTCTACCTAAGGTGTTTTAGAGAGAGGCTGTTACGATTGAAAAAAATTCTAATAATTATTATACAAATTTTATTCCTTCATATTTTCTTGTTTATGGGTTATGGAGTAAAACATGTACTTCCTATTCCTATTCCCGCTTCTATGATAGGTCTGATCTTTTTGTTCCTTGGACTTAAATTTAAAATGGTTAAACTTGAGTGGGTGGAACAAGGCGGGAATTGGCTGCTGGCGGAATTACTTCTATTTTTTATTCCATCTGCCGTTGGAATTGTAAATTATCATGAAATTTTCAGCATTCAGGGAGGAGAAACTGTTCTACTGATTGCTTTCAGTACAGTTATTGTTATAGGGGTAACTGCATATGTAGCTGAAAAAATATTAAACCGAAAGAGAAGTAATGCGTAATGAAAATGATTTTGTTTACATTAATAACCTATATCATTTACCGGGTGTCTAAAAAAGCCTATACTAAGTGGCCTTTTCCTTGGTTTCATCCATTGATTATCGCACCGGCTGGATTAATTCTAATTATAAGCATCGTTCATGTCTCTGCAAATCAGTATCTTGATTCCTCTCGATTACTGACCCATCTGCTTGGACCTGCTACCGTTGCGTTTGCGATTCCCATTTACAAACACTATTCTATGGTAAAAAAATATATCGGTACTATTTTTGTCAGCATTACAGCAGGAAGCCTGGCAGCTATTATTTCATCTTTTGGATTATCCGAATTGATTCACTTAAATAGCGATTTTATGATCAGTATTCTTCCCCGTTCGATTACTACACCAATTGCTATTGAAGTTTCAAAAGAAATTGGTGGCCTTCCAGCTTTAACTACTGTCTTTGTTATTTTAACGGGAGTAATTGGCGGAGCTTTTGGTCCGCTGGTAATTAAAGGTCTTTCTATAAAAGCTCCTATTGCTAAAGGATTGGCTTTAGGGACAGCTGCTCACGGTGCGGGAACAAGCAAGGCGCTTGAGTATGGAGAACAGGAAGGCACCTTCTCTACTCTGGCTATGATTTTTGCTGCATGGATTACCTTGGTTTTTGGTTTTTCACTCATTCCGTTGTTAATGACTTCTATTCATTAAGAAATCGCCTGTCCAAATTCGGCAGGCGATTTTATTTTGCTAAGTTTTAATATCTTGAAGCTTCTTTCCTGGTAACTTCATCGATTTTATGTATGAACATCTGAAAAACTCTTCGCTTTTCTTCCAGGTCCTTTATGTATTCCTTTAGCTGGTTATATTGTTCTTCAAAGGGTCTATGGTACCTCTCACGAATACTTTCTATAATTTCATCATTAACAGTTGATTGAATGACCTGCTTTGTTATACCGTATTTATAGGAATAAACCTTGAGTTCCTGGGCAACTTCTTCATATTCAAGCCCAATTTGATCAAGGACCTGTGTAATATCTTCCTTCCACTCATCAAGCGATTTTTGCAAGTATGACTTAACCTCTGTTTCTTCCATAAAAACACCTGCTTTCTGCATTTTATTTAATTATAGTAAGGTTTGTTTACAGATACATGTCCAGATAGTTACAAACCGTTTTCACTTCTATAACAAAGGACGGTCCCATTGTTTTTTTTGACAACTCTCTCTCCATAAAGAATTTAAAAACATTTTTATGGAAATCAGCTCCCTTTTCACGTCACAATGGTTTAGCCTCCTCGCTCTTATTCCGCAGTGGAGTCTTTCCAGACCGTTTTTCCGCAAAAGATTGAACGAGCATTTTTGAACCGCTTATGGAAATGCGAATGCATTTCCGAGGAGTGTCGCGATTCTCTTACAATCTACAACATCTTTTTACAGCATTAAAGATAAAAAGCGCCTTTCCTTTTATAGAAAGACGCTTCTTGATTAATTATTTGAAATGGGCTTTGATGACAGCTTTGATTTTTCGGCTTGATGAAGAATGAGTGCTCCTAATCCCTGAATGATGGTTTTAAAAATTACCTGTCCAAGAATTGCTGCCGGTACTGCTTCCCATGGAAGAAAATTAGCACCTAATGGACTTAACCCGATTATCACGAAAATGATGGAATCGAGGAAACCGCCTGCGAGACCGCTATAAAATACTCTCCAGCTCATAGGAAGATTTAAACGACTATAAATCTCTGTATCCGAGGTTTCTGAAACAAGAAATGATAAAGCTGATGCAGCAACAATTAGTAAAGTATCTCCCAAATATGAAGAAACAGCCGCAGATAAAACAAGTGCTGTTCCAATAAATAAATAAGTTTTCGCACGTCCGTATTTATTTTGAACCAGGTCACGCAAAATGAATGTTGCCCCAACAAGCAAGGTTCCCATAGGAACAATAAAGATCCCCAGATGTAATGGTGCAAAAGCAGCTGTTATAACGTTTGCTGTTACTATGCTAAACAAATAAAGAAAAATTCTCATCCTGTAACCTCCGAATATATGAAATGAGGAAATTCGGTTCGGCACTCCAAAAAAATAAAAACAGAACTACAAAGAAGTCCTGTTTCCCATAGTTTTTTTGAGAGGGTAGCTAGAACCTCTACCGCGTTAGCGGATATTATTAAATTCCTAAACCACTATACCATAACATTTTCGAACTTCCAAGAACAAAAGTTAAATCCTCCAAAGAGGATAAAGCAGAACATATTAAAGGGCATGAGAGCAATAGCACCTGAATCCCTAATACAATTCCTTTTACAAGATTCTTACTTTCATACCTTTTCTTAATTTCAATTGGGTCCAGCTTGCGATTTTGAAAATAAAGAGCTATGTTAACCACAATAATGAGTGGCAGCATCGCAGATAAATAATAATCTAGGTCAGATAACTGTTTTTGAAAATCTTTCATATTCCTGCAGCGGCTTTTAACTTTTTAGGAATCAAGATTTTAAAAAGATTAACTCCCCTGGATTAGCCATATAACAGAGCGAAAAGGAAAAAGTAGTCCAAGGGAACTCCTGCCTTTAAAGTTAAGTAAAAAACACCCATTATTAAAGCCATTTCAAAACTAAAAATTGATATCTTCTTAGATTCTTAAGATTTGCAGGATTCATATAAATTCGCCCTCATTTTTCTTCAAGAGGTCCTTCCAATTCACTTGGATCGCGGAAAAAAACATCTTGCAGGCCTTCCTCTCCTCCGGTTCCAAACCCACTTCCGTCTGAATTATTAAAGATTCCTATTTTTCCATTATTGGCAAAACCCAACCAGCCAAATTGATACATGGGCATCTCTTCATTAAAAAAACTTAGTTTATTCATCTGTTTGATTTTAATTTCATCTCTAATATAGGCTGTCATGTTCATCGGCAGCTTCATAACTCCTGAGCTGTACTGTTCAATTGGAAGATTAGTTTTAAGTTGTACACCTGGTGTATAGGTGTCCATTTCATCTGATACTAAAAAGTTCCGCTTTGATATTAAGTAAAAATCGACTTTTTTATACTGGTTTCCGGGACCAAAGTTCCAGATAACATAATAGGAATTCTCATCGGACGGATTTACTTTCCATACTTTCGGAATCCCCATAGTATCAGCAGAAACTATACTCCATTTTACTGTATCCCACTTCCAGAAACTCGTCCCGTTGGCATTATCACGTGAAGAAAAAAAGACAACAGCATGCTGCTTATCCAGAAATTGAATTTGTTTAATTTTAATTCCGCCATTTTCCTGGAATACCTCTTCTAATTTTTTATTGAGGACTTTCTTATTCGGGAAATCTAATGGTTCTTTTATAAAAAAGATATAGGCAGACACGGCCAGGAGAATGATACCGATGCAAATAAGGCTATATTGAGTTTTTTTAGTCATGGAGCTCCTCCTTTAAAATGGAGCTGTCAAGACGAAAATAGTGCTGGCCTTTTAAAGTCGAAATAAGAAGACCCTTTCCATTCCTCTCAATAAAAATTCTAACCTCTTCTCCTCCTGTTTTTGGTTTGGTATTGGTTAAATAATAAGGAAATCGTTCAGCAGATCTATTCTCTCTTATAGCAGTATCATAATACCAGTCCATGCTCATAGCCTTTTTTTCTCGCGCTTTCTCAATTTGGTTTAATAATGAAATACGGTTAAGTTCTGCGGGGCTGGCAGAAGGATGGGATGCGAATACTCGAGCATTACTGGCATTATCAATATAGGTTGATAATTTATTTTCCGGATAAAAGTAATGAGATAATGGTATGACAATTAAATGACAAAGGATAAGGATAAAGTTCAGTATATACCCAAGCCAGGCAAACTTTCGATATTGCTGCCAACGCTCGTTATTGCGATTCCCCCTAAGATAAAAGTATAAGAACCAAACACCAAGAGGCAGAACCGGGATTTTGACTGAAATAACAGCAGTATTAATCGTAAAAGAAAAGACAACTATCCCAACTAATGTCGCTGCTAAAGTTTTTTTAAAACCCAGTTTTACTTTTTGGTTTATAAATAAATATGTAAACATGGCGATTGATACTATAATACCCAGCAGGCTTGCAACAGTAGTTGGCAGGTTATTAAAAATATCATAATCAAGGGATATATCCATTACTTCCCCCTCTTTTTCCATTTTATGTATGATATTTTCTATTTCGTTTATCATTTATCCTTTATTGAAGATGAAAGAAGTCTTAAACTGACAAATATAGGCTTGAGAATGAAAGAGATATTGGGATGTTTGAAATCAAATGGATATTAATATGAAGAAGGAAAAGCAACACAAGTGATCTTTTGAGGCCCTTTTTTTATGTGTTTTAACAACATTTTTCATTTTAGCCATCTATTTATCCCTATAAATTTATATTCAGGTAAATATGTTCTGCATTCTCAGTTTTTTAATTTGCTTAGGGCATATTAGAAATTTATCGAAAAAACAATAAACCAAAAGTCTTTTTAGGGAGGCACAAACCAGGCTCGCGGATGTTGAATCAATGCTTTATAAAAGAAGACCAACTTATTCAACCATTGGCAGGTTAAATCAGGAAAGCGAAAGTGCAACCGTAAAATTAAGGAATTTTAAAAAGACTTGGCTTGAATTAATAAAAACTGTCAGATAAAAAATGTAATTAATCCCCTTCTTGCCGATCATGTGGTTCGAGAAGCTGAACACTTCCTATTTATGATAAGCGTTCTTGAAAACCGCTTGAAGAAAAAGCAGTCTGAAGCTATGGGAAGTTAAATAAAAAAGCGAAAACCTTTAAATCGGTTTTCGCTTTTTGTTATTCTTCATTTTTATTTATACGGGCAAATATAACAAGACTAATCGTTATAATCGTAAAGGCTGTAAAAGCCATTAATGGGATCGTTATAAATCCCAGCAGATTAAGATAATCCTTTGCACAAGGTACCCCTGAAGTACACATTTCAAATTGCTGAAGATATGGTATCTTTTGCAGCAGGAAATGATATCCGGACATCAGCATACCTATCACAGAAAGCGGCAAGGCATACCGATGTATTTTTTTGTCATGATAGTAAAAGCCAATTCCCAGCAGGATTGCCAATGGATACATAAAAATACGCTGGTACCAGCAAAGTGTGCAAGGGATAAAATGCATGACTTCACTTAAATATAAGCTTCCTAATGTAGCGATAATCGCTGCAATCCAGGCTAGTAATAAACTTTTATTCATTCTTCTTAGCCGCCTTGTCCACCATTTCGGCCAGATCATCGATCGTTTGCCCGTCAAATAGCTTTCCATCCACAAAGATGGTCGGAGTGCCTGTCACATGTAATTTGGCAGCATAATTCATATCTTTCTTGAAGGGAGAGTCTCCCTCATTATTCTTAAATGCATTTACAACCTTTTGAGTATCTGACTCAGAAGCAATCTCTTTCAATGTTGACGTTAAAAATGCTTCATTATAAATGTCCATTTTTTCATATTTGCTCTCTGATGGCTGCTTTTTGTATAAAAGCTCGTGGAATTTCCAAAAAGTTTTATTTCCAAGTTCTTTATATACTACCTCTGCAAATTTGGCAGATCGAGTGGAATCAGTATTAATAAAAGCATCATTCATAAAATAAAGTTTTGCTTTACCAGTATCAATAAGTTCTTTTTGAATGACAGGAATAACATTCTCACCGAAGTTTTTGCAGTTAGGGCATTTATAATCTCCGAATTCAATAATCGATACAGGAGCAGATGCTTTCCCCAAAAACGGCTGATTACTGTAATCTATAGAATCTTTTGATGTAGAAGTAGATTTTGAGTGATTCGCCAAAAAAATGAATCCTAAAATACATACTGCGATTAACCCAATGATCCAAAAAATAAATTTGGAGGAATTTCCAGACGCAGTGTTTGGTTTAATCTTTGCCATAATCATAACACCTCAATTATATTAAAAAACAGCTAATCTATCTTTACTTATCGTAAGTAAGTATATCGGTGCACTATTTTTACGTCAAGTATCGGGGAGTGTTAAAACTTCTGTTTCTGGCACTGCTGGCCACTTATACCAAATAAGAAAATCTTCCTTTTAAAGGAGAAATACCACTATATTTGGGGTTCCTCCTTTAAAATCTATAGCTGTTTTTCAAACAGGATATTCCGGTTATTCCATTTGGTAATTTGCCAAAGAAAGAGAATGCAAACTATGAGAAGGCCAATTCCAATAAGAAAGACAGCCAGAGGCTGCAGGATAAGGAAACCGGAGGCCTGGCTGATAATTAACAGAATGATAGGCAGAATAATAACACCTCCAAATTGCTGTGCTGCCTGAAAGCTTTGAACCTTTGCTGATACCATCACACTGAATAATATCGTTAATAAGGAAATAATGGGTGAAAGCCAGAAAATGAGCAAAAACCAATTTGTATTGGGTAAAAGCAATTTTTCAAACATAGAATAGGTCAACGCGTCAGCTACAATCGCAAATATAATAAAGCTTCCTGCCGTGAGAGCCATAACAGGAATAAAAGCAGCAAGAACCTTTCCGATAAATAAATCCTTCACAGTGATTGGAGCAAATAACAGACTTTCAAGGGTTCTCCTTTCTTTTTCCCCAACAAAGCTATTGGTTGCTATCATCATGGAATTTAAACAAGGAACCATAAGAAAAAGCGAGCCAAGAAAGAAGTTTATACCAACAAATATAATTTGATGGTTAATAGATGGCAGCATTTGAATGGAATGCTTCAACTCTCCATTTGGAAGGTTTTTTAAAATCTTATAAAGTATGGCAGATAAGTCCTGGTCGGCTACAACCATGTACTTAGCAGCAAGTATGAGCCCCACAGGTAATAATATGCAAAATAATAAAGGAGTCACAATAAAACCAATCCATACCTGACTGTTGCTTGTTATGCCCCTTATATCCTTTTGGGCTATGGCCCAAATAGCTTGTTTATTCATTGCTTTCACCCCGTATCTTAAAATAGAGCGATTCAAGATCCCTATTTTGAATGTGTACATCATGTATCCAGCTTTCCTCCGCTATTTTTTGCAGAAGAGGAGCAATTTCCCCTTTATTTGACAGTTTAAACTCAAAACCTTTTACTCCTAGGTTTTTAACCTGCAATCCATTCCATAAATCAGATTTGATATTTAGCCCAGTCTCAACTCGCAGCGTTACTTGATTAATATATTTTTCTTCCAATTCCTGCTTTGTTCCTGATTCCAGAATGCTTCCATTTTCGAGAAACATAAAAGAATGGCATACATCTTCGAGCTGGTGAAGAATATGGGAACATAAGAATATAGTTGTTCCCTCCTCATGGTTAAGCCTGCTGACATAATCGTAAACTAGCCGGATCCCTTCAGGGTCCAGACCGTTGGTTGGCTCATCAAGGAATAGAATCTGAGGGCGGTGCAATAACGCCTTAATCATCCCCAGTCGTTTTTTCATTCCTGTACTGTAAAGCCCCACTTTCTTTTTCTGGTGCTCTGCAAGTTCAAATTCTTCTAATAACGTCTGTATCCTTTTTTTTTCATATGTACCATAGATCTTAGCGAAAAACTCCAAGTTTTCTGCACCGGACATTTCAAAATACATGCCAGCTCCATCGGTAAGAATACCGCACATCTTCCTAATTTCATGTCCATTGACTCTAGGGTTCCAACCTCCAATCTCCATAGACCCACCGTCTGCAATAATCACTCCATTTAGCAAGCGGATAATCGTTGTTTTACCGGCACCGTTTGGTCCCAGTAAACCAACAACTTTTCCTTTATCAACTTTAAAAGATACCTCTTTAAGTACCTTATGTGCCCCGAAGTTTTTTGAAACTTTATCTGCTTTTATAAAAGCATTCATGTATGCTTTCTCCTCCCAAATAGTAGATCTTTTTCTCTTTAATACATTTAAGACGAGTTAAAAAGGAAAAACGTTCAAAAAAATTTACTTACTAAGAAAAAAGGCGAATCTTACCGATCAGCTTAGAAAACACAGCTTTCGACAGCGTTTTTATCACCTGCTAAGCAATTGCTATCTTATTGCTAGCACTTTAATATGTTTGAAGTATCAATTTTGTAACTTTTAGCTAAATACCTTTTGATTAATGATGTTTAATGTCGTTGTATGGTTTAATTCCTGCGCTCTTAATATTTAATTCGCTAGGAGTTAGGTTCCTCTAACAGGGGGAGGATGTTATGAAAATCTTTAATCTAAAATAGTAACGACTTTGGAGTCTTACCTATTTTTCTCACAGTTTCTTCTAAGTTCTAAGTTCAATGGTCTTTTAGAGAAGAGAAAAAAACAGCTTTCTTGTTTAAAGGAAAGCTGTTTTTATAGGGGGCTTCAAATTAAGATAATCGACTTTTTAAAAAATCCAATTTAGTGGATTATATTTTCTCTCTTGTCTGCAGCTTTCGCATACATGAAGAACCACTTGCTGTATTTCTTCCTGATCTCTGATTTCTTCTTCTTCTTTAAATCCACATACTTCACAAATTCGCATGAGAGTCACCCTTTACTTTTGTTCGGTTATGGTAAAACCTGCATCTATTACTGCCTGGGCAAAATCCTGGGCTGATGCCATTTTCTTATTATATTTGAAAGACGCTTCTGCACGATCCACGCTTACCTCTGCATCGGATACTCCCCAGACATGATTTAATGCATCCAAAATTTTCTCGGCGTCCTGTTCACTTAGTTTACTATTCACCTTCAAAACACCGGATTCCATGATTTGTCATCCTTTCTTTCAATCTGGATAGGCTGCATCACTGATGAAGGATGCAGCTAAAAAATATTATGATTAATTTTCTCTTCTGTTCCGCAGAAATACTTCACCCATTCCTTGCATAAAGGACATCATAGTTGTCATTGCAGCTCTGATTTCAGGTGTCCAGAAACGAAGACGCAAACGCCATACGCTTTGTTTTTCGCCTTTTTCTCCTGTTCTGGACATTTCCTTCATGCCATGGCTGAGCCCTTCCATAATGGTATTGAGCTGAGCTGGCTGAATGGACCCGAGAAATGTGAATGCTCCCATCGCATTTTTTATCACATTATGCATAGTGGGCTGGTTTATTTGCTGCATGGCAATTACTCCTATATCTTCGCCCTTCTCAATAAATGCATTTGCAGCCTGAAATACCTTTAAGTCATCAAGTCTTTTTACAAGAGTAATTAAATTGAGAACAGCGTCCTTATTATCAGTTAAAGCCTTCATTATTTCTTCTTGCGCCCGGGCTTGTTCCTCTTCAGGGTTTACCTGGTATCTGCTAATTTGCGTAATTGCCCTCGCCATGTTGATCCCCCTTTATTTCATACATTTGCTCAATCGGTGTAAAGTCCTCACGCTTCCATTTCTCTTCTACTTTTACACTGATTTGCGGTACACGGTTGCCAAACCGGTGGTTATGTCTAGGCAATGGCGGTTCTCCTGCAGTTTCGAGAACTTCCATTTTCACTCCCATTTCTTTGTAAGCCGGAGTATGGGTGATGATGTCATGATAACTGCTAGTTAAACGGTTTACAGCTGCCAGCTCATCACGGGTATTCATAGGCAGATATAATTCATTCCCGCTAACCCGGTCTGTGACCATTACCCGGATTTCAACATGGCCATATGGTGAAGTCAACCTAACCAATGCACCATCCTCCAGGTTTCTTTCTTTGGCTAGCTCCAATGAAACCTCAAGCCATGGATGTGGTACTTTATGGGTCAATCCTTCATTACGGTAGGTTAAGTTACCCTCATGGAAGTGTTCCAGCAAACGTCCATTATTCAAATGTAGATCGTACTCCTCTCCCGGATCAAATGGCGGTGTCCAATCAACCGGTACAAGTCTTGCTTTTCCATCTGGGAATGGAAATCTTTCCTGGTAAAGAAGCGGTGTATCTTTGCCTTCAGGAGAAACCGGCCATACTAGTGATTGCCAGCCTTCAAGGCGGTCATAGCTGACACCTGAGAAGAGTGTTGCCAGACTGGCTGCCTCATCCATAATTTCAGATGGATGCTTGTAATTCCAATTTGCTCCCATTAAATTGGCAATCTCCTGGAAAATCATCCAATCCGGTTTAGACTCACCCAGTGTTTCAAAAACCTTATAGAAACGCTGTATGCGGCGTTCCGTATTCACAAACGTACCATCCTTTTCAAGGCTTGGTGCCGCTGGTAAAACAACATCCGCATACCTTGCTGTTCTGCTAAAGAAAATGTCCTGAACGACGAAAAAATCTAAACCTTCAAAGCCTGCTTCCACATAGTTGGAGTTTGCATCAACAAGTGCCATTTCTTCTCCGAACAAGTACATGGCCTTTATTTTGCCTTTATGCATGCCCTCCACCATATGATGATTATCCATTCCTGGTTCTTCAGGAAGAGATACTCCCCATGCTTTTTCATATTTAGCCCTCACTTCAGGATCCTGAACAGCCTCATAACCTGGCATCCATGCAGGCATTGTTCCAAAGTCACAAGCACCCTGAACGTTATTATGCCCGCGAAGAGGATAGGCACCGGTTCCCTTGCGTCCATAATTTCCTGTTACTAAAAGCAGGTTTGAAATTGCTGTACTGGCATCTGTTGCACCCATATGCTGTGTAATCCCCATTGCCCAAAGGGCACAAACGGATTTTGCTTCGTGAATCATTGTTGCCAGTTTAATCAATTCTTCTTTTGTTAAGCCTGTTTTTTCTACCGCATATTCAATCGTATACTTTTCTAGTGTCTCTCTAAATTTCTCCAGGCCGGCAACACGGTTCTCCAAAAACTCTTTGTCCTCCCAGCCCTGATCTAAAATATATTTTGCAACAGCATTTAACCAGATTAGATCTGTAGAAGGTTTTGGATGGATCAGCATGTTGGCACGTTGCGCCATCTCATTTTCCCTCAAATCAGCTACAATCAGCTTTTGTCCATGCAGCTTATGGGCCCTCTTAATGCGAGTGGCCAGAACTGGATGCGATTCAGCCGGATTTGCCCCAATTACAATTACTAGATCTGATGCCATAATATCTTCATAAGTGCCTGAGTCTCCACCCAGTCCAACAGTTCTCATCAACCCTGCAGTGGCAGGAGACTGACAATACCTTGAACAGTTATCTACGTTATTCGTTCCCATAAGGGCACGGGCAAACTTTTGGAATAAGTAATTTTCCTCATTAGAACATTTAGACGAAGCGATATATCCAATAGAATCGGGCCCATGTTCTTCTTTTATTTCAGAAAGCTTCCTAGCGACGAGCCCAAGTGCTTCCTCCCATGTTGCTTCAACAAACTCATCGCCTTTTCTAATTAATGGCTTTGTGAGCCTTTCTTCACTATTAACAAAATCCCATCCCCACTTCCCCTTAACGCATGTCGAAACGCCATTTGCGGGGGCTTCAGCAGTAGTCTGAATTTTAAGGATTTCTCTCCCCTTTGTCCATACTTCGAAGGAGCATCCAACACCACAATAAGTACAAACGGTTTTAGTGCGGTTTATAGTTGTTTTCCTCATGGCTGCTTCTACTTCGGATATAGCAAAAATCTCCATGTATCCTGGTTCTACCTCTTTGGTCAAATCAATCATTGGCCCTAATACCTTTGGCGGAATACCAGTGAGGAATCCTGCATTGCCTAGCATCGATTTTTCCATCAATGCGTTACATGGACAAACGCTGACACAATGCCCGCAGGATACACAGGATGATTGATCAATAGGTACATCATTATCCCAAATAACACGGGGAACTTCGCGGCTCCAATCTATCGTCAAAGTTTCATTTACCTGCAAATCCTGACACGCTTCAACACATCGGCCGCAAAGAATACACTGGTCAGGTTCATAACGGTAAAAAGGATGTGAATTATCTGGAGGATAAGGTTTTGCACGGAAAGGGTACTTTTGGTGTTCAACCTCCATTAATTCGACCGTATTATGAATCGTACAGTTTCCGTTGTTGTTATCACAGACCGTACAGTACAATTCATGGTTTATTAAAATCCTCGACATTGCTTCATCCTGTGCCTCTTTTACAGTTTCTGACTGAGTGTCCACAGTCATGCCACTTTCCACTCTTGTTGCACATGAACGGACCAGCTCACCATTTACAGAAACATAACAGGTGTCACATGTTTGTATAGGTCCCAGGTTTGGGTGTGAACAAATGCCTGGGATAAAAACATCCTGTTCCTTCGCAGCCTCTAGGATGGTCTGCCCTTTCTTGGCGGTATACCCCTTTCCGTTAAACTGAAAGGAGATTTTTTCTTCATTCATTTTGACGCCTCCCTTTTTTCCGTATGTTGATTTGAAGGTTCGGAGATGACATCCTTATAGGAAAGCCAATAGGCAAAAGCAACAAGGACAGCTCCACCTGCTGCGTTTCCAAGCCACACAGGTATAAAATTGCCTAAATAATCTCCCCAGGTAAAATGCCCGGAAAAAATAGCAGCCGGAATAATAAACATGTTGGCAACTACGTGCTGAAATCCTATTGCGACAAATCCCATAATCGGGAACCAAATCCCTAAAATCTTACCGCCAATGCTTTCAGCACTGTAAGAAAGCCATACTGCCATGCCTACCAGCCAGTTACACCCAATGGCAGAGAAAAAGCTTTCTGAAAATCCTTCGTCCAGTTTTGCCTTTGCCATCGCAACAGTTTTTGCCAAATAAGGATCCTGAGTAGTCAGACCGGCAAGCTGTCCAAATACATAAGCTACAAAGATTGCGCCTATAAAATTGCTTATTGTTATCCAGAACCAATTGTTAATTAGGCGTCCAATTGACACTCTCCCTGCCATTACAGCCATAGGGACAGCCATCATATTTCCTGTTAAAAGTTCCCCGCCGCCTATGATAATTAAAATAAGTCCTAGCGGGAAAACAGATGCACCTAAAAACGCCCCAAAGGTTCCCCATTCTTTAGGCAGATTAGCGGTAACCCGAACATCGAGTAAATATCCGACCGAAATAAAAGCTCCAGCCAGAAACCCAAGGACCAGCATACTTCTCAAAGGAAGAGTCGCTTTTCTTGTTCCCGCTTCAGCTGCCATCTTCGCAATTTGCTGCGGAGCATGGAAACTCATTCAATTCCCTCCTATCTGGTATAGGAATTAATATTTACTAATTAGGGGATTTTATTAAAAAGTTAAATAAAATTGTAGGGAAAGAGGGATTAATGATGGAAAAAGAAGAGTTGTACCAGCATGTCTATTCAATGATAATGTCATCATCTAAAAAACCAAAGTATATGACAATTTCATCTGTAAAAGTTGCTAATCTGTATGGTACAAAACATGAAGAGGTTGAAAAAGGCTTGCAGCAATTAGTGGAGGAAGGCCGTTTGGAGAAATCAAGCATGGACAAACCTCCCTATCATGATATTTATTTACTGCCTTAAGCATTAGAAAAACTTGGCATTCGCCAAGTCATTTAGGCGAAGGCCCTATTTTTACTTATCACGCTCAAAACGGCACATCCTCGAAAAAGCTATGCTTTTTCTTCGTGCGAGGCAAAGCTGACGTGGCTTTCCTTGTCCTTTGCCTTTCGCCTGACTAGGACTTCCTCGGAAAAGCTGGTGCTTTCCTTCGTGCGATGACATTGCTGCAGCCTTCCTTGTCCTGTCCGTCGTGCGTTTAGAATTTGTGGATATAAATTCTGATTTGCTAAAAAAACCGGAAAGCATCGCTATCCGGTTTTTTGTTAAGTTATGATTTAGTTTCCTAAAGGTCTTCCCGAAAGGATAAAGGGTTATTGATGGGGGAAGGACTTGCCCAAACATTCTTTGTAGAGGAAAAAAGGTATCGAAAAGATAATATTATTATCCAAAAGGTCTACTAATATGAAAAACGGTCACCATAGACTTCATCAGTGGCCGCAAGGATACTTTTTTGAAATGTTATCTCGCTTTCCGTTTGGGCATCATTTGGTATTCTTCTGATGCTTGCGGGGCCAGGTAGGATTTATAGGAAGACCAATAAATCAATCCTACAAATAAGCTTCCTCCAACAGCATTCCCAAGGAATACTGGAACAAAGTTCGCCAGATATTCCAGCCAGCTAAAGTGTCCGGCAAATATGGCTGCCGGAATGACAAACATATTTGCAACAACGTGCTGAAAACCAATAGCAACGAACCCCATAATTGGAAACCAAATGGCAAGGATTTTCCCACCCATATCTTCAGCACCATAAGAAAGCCATACTGCGAGACCTACGAGCCAGTTACATCCTATTCCAGAGAAAAAGCTTTCCCAGAATCCTTCATCTAGCTTAGCTTGGGCCATACTAAGTGTCTTGTCCAAAAAAGGGCCGTCAGAGGAAAGTCCTGCAAGGTGCCCAAAAACATAAGCAACAAATAATGCACCTATAAAATTACTGATTGTGATCCAAAACCAATTGTTTAGAAGCCTGCTAAGTTTTACTTTTTTTGATAAACATGCAATGGATACGGCCATCATATTACCGGTAAGTAACTCCCCGCCTGCTATAACAATGAGAATTAGTCCCAATGGAAAGACAGATGCGCCTAAAAATGCGCCAAAAGTTCCCCATTCCTTTGGAAGATTAGCTGTTACCCGGATATCGAGTAAATAACCTAGTGCAATAAAAGCTCCCCCCAGAAAACCAAGCAGCAGCATGCTTCTTAACGGAAGTGCGGCCTTAGTAATACCTGCTTCCACTGCCACTTGGGCTATTTGCTGTGGTTTTTTTACCGCCATGTCTGTTCCTCCTTCTGTCTTGATATTTTGATTGAGACACGTTTTAAGTACTCATTGTTTTAATTCCCCTCTAAAGGAAATTACAAACGAAAATATTATCAAAATGAACCTATGCTGTCCCATAAAAAGCAGCCTCCTAAACAGAAGGCTGCAGAACTAATTACTTATTACCTTAATGAAATGATATAAAACACGGGCAGTCAGTCCCCAAATAACCCTGCCGTCATATTGATAAAAAATCTCATCCATTTTGCGCGCCTGCCAGTTATAATTTTCTCCCCCAGCAATTAAATGGAACGGAAAGCCGTCCTGCGGCTTTACTTCAAAATTGACATGATAAATATCAGGCTTGTTTTCAAGGAAATAGGTAAGCGGAACAGTAAAAATCTCTTCTACTTCGGAAGGATTAGGATTTAGGTTCTCTGCATCTGAAAGGATACCAACATAAGGATAAATAATCATACCAAATGGGGATACCATGTAATCCAGTGGAAAGACGCTTTTTACCTCGCTTTTTTTAATTCTTAGCTCTTCTGACGTTTCCCGAATGGCAGAAAATTCTTCATCTTTGTCCTCGGGATCCATTTTACCTCCCGGAAAACAAATTTCACCCGGCTGCCTTCTGAGCTGATGTGACCTTACTTCAAAAAGAACATGGATACCGTCTTCTTTTTCCAACAGGGGGAGAAGAACAGAATACTTTTTGAAATTTTCACTTCCAAGTATAGCTGGAGTCCGATTTTGTAATTTTTCCAGAACATCAATTAAATTCACTATTTCTCTCCTCCTGCCCATTTTCGGCATTATTTTTAAATGACTTTGTAAACTTTTACTATTGATTTGAAAAAGAAGGGAATCCGCTCCCATTCCGCGGACGTACTGTCAAGCCTCCTCGCTCGATACTCACTGTGGATTCTTGCCGGCCCGTTTTTCCGCAGGACACCGAACTAGCATGTAGGGAAGCTGCACAGCTCCAAGGTAATCGGAAGGTATTTCGAGGTGTGCCGAAGATTCCTTTTACAATCTACCTCTTTATTTTGCAAAAAAAGAGAACCAATTACAAAAGATTAAGCTCTTTCCATTTAAATTGTTGGGAAATGGTCTTTTAGGTCTTGTTTTGAGAGCTTTTGTCACTCGGCAGGAAAAGAGGCTTCCCTTTGATGAATTATTTAAGGAGAACATTTCCGAACACCATATCCTATTATAATTCAGAAAGGGCTGTTCATATGAAAGAATCTACGTTTGTAAAGGCGCACACCATAAAAGAAGTTTCTAAACATATTCAAGTTCCATCAGGAACTATTAGACAATGGGAAAAGGATTTGGAGGGAATCTTGGTTATTCCCCGGACTAAACAAGGAGCCCGCTATTATACGGAAGTTGAGATTACACTTTTAATTAAAATAAAGCAAATGCGAGAAAAGAATCTAGGGAAGGAAATGATTCGGGAGCTTCTTCAGAGACATTTGGGAGTAAATTCGGAACCTGCCTCCGAATCACTCGAAGCAGGACTTGTCCCTTTTTCGGGATTTCCTAATTCTGAAAACAGCAGCCCTCCCACCCTCGACCTGATGCCCTTTTTAGATGAATTCAAGGGTAATATATTGGATGAAATTAAAAATGAATTAAGAAATGGTGTTCGTAAGGAGATTGTTGAAGAAGTAAAAAAAGAGATTTCAAAAGGCACACTGCAAACAGTGAAAAGCATATCGGATTCGATCTATAAATCAGCTGAAAAGACGAAAGACGAAATAAAGACGATCTCTAACCAGATTTCGAAATCTTCAGAACGTACTTCCGAAACAATGTCAGCTCTTTCTAATCATATTGCGAAATCATCAGAACATACTTCAAAAAAAATAAAAAGCCTTGAAAGCAAAATCGCCAAAACATCCATCCACACTGCAGAAACGATAGAGGCACTTTCCAATAATATTGTAATGGCTTCAGAACATACCTATGAAACCATCGAAACTCTTACATTCAGTATTGCAAAATCTTCGGAAAACACTACCGAAACTGTGGAATCACTGTCTAACAGCATTGCGAACGTTTCGAAACAGACATCAGAAGCAGTAGAAGCGCTCTCAGCAACGATCGGCAAGACAGCAGAAATTAATACGACAAGGGTAAAAACCATTGAAGCCAATATGGCCAGGCTTTCAGATGAATTAGTCGATGGTATTAACCTTGACCGTGAATACTATATCGAAACCATTAATAATGTTCGCGAGCAGCTAAGCCATGAAGTAGGCAAACGGGAAGCTGCATTCCAAGATATGGTAGAAAACTTCAGGGAGGCGGCCTCGGCTAAAGAAAAACCTAAAAAGCGCTGGTCTATTTGGAAAAAATAAAATATATCACTAGTTTTCTGGACCTTAATTTAGAGATAATTTAAAAAGGTGGGAAAATGAATGAATACTGCAGAAGTGTCAAAATTATTAGGTGTTTCGCAGAGCACCATACAACGATGGGTAAAGCAGCTTGAACTGCCTATGGAAAGAAACGAGCGGGGGCACTACCATTTTAATGATGAAGACATAGAGATTTTAAAAACCATTCAGGACCAGGTACAAAACGGTACCCTCCTTCAGGAAATCGCTGCGGCAAAAGAGAAAAAGTCACGAATAGCATTAGTGAAAAAGCCTGAAACTGATACGCAAATGAACCGGATTTTTGAAAAGATTAATGATTTAGAACGAAGACTAAACGAGAAGGCAGACTCCGTTACATCTTATCAGCTATTGCAGCACCGGCGGGAAATTGAAGACCTGCAGGAGGAGATTAAACATTTAACTGAAAAAATATCTTTTCTCGAATCCTCCCTAAGAACTTCCGAAAGAATCGAAACACCTATTCATGAAGTGTTATCCAGAAAACCTAAGAAGAGAAAAATGCTCTCTTTCCTTTTTGGATTTTAAAGTACATACCAATTGGTGTGTACTTTTTTTTGACAAATAAAAAAAGTCTCTTTTCGTAAACTTTGTTGTTTATTAAACAAAAATAGACTCTCTTTCCGCGGGCAATCAGGCGGCTGCCTGAAAATAACTTCGTGATAAGCATCTCTGCAGCTCTACTTGCAGGCTTTGCGACGAGCTGAAGGCTTGCTTCTGCTAATATTCTGAGGCGTAGGAGCACGCCTCCCCGGTCGCTAACGACCTGAGTGGTCTCGCCCTGGCTTGCTTTTCCCGCAGGACGTTGAGATTACATCGGTGAATCATCACCGCACGAAGAAAATGCGAATGCATTTTCGGGGAGTCTCGCCTTTTTTTCTCACAGTTTCTTCAAATTGCAACAATCTATTTGAAAAGAGCCTAAAAATAGAAAAGAATAAAAAATCCCTGGGTTTTCTTAGGGAATACTATAGGGTCTGAATATAAATGTTTGTATATCTTCACTTTTATCAGTTACCATATCCCCAAAGGAGGAGAACTAAATGAAAATTTCAGGGAATACCATATTGATTACGGGCGGAGCATCTGGAATTGGCCTTGCTTTTGCTGAACGATTTTTAAATGAAGGAAACGAAGTTATTATTGTCGGACGCCGGGCCGAAAAGCTTGAGGAAGCCAAACAGCGTTTCCCGGATTTACATACACGCGTTTGCGATGTATCCAACGAAGAAGATCGCAAGTCACTTTTCGATTGGGCAATTAAGGAATTTCCTGGACTAAACGTTCTTGTAAACAATGCAGGAATCCAGCAGCGGGTAAATCTTTTAAAAGATGAAAATGAATGGAGTTTTCATCAGAATGAGATAATTACCAACATGGAAGCCCCTATCCACCTTGTTCTATTGTTTCTCCCTCACTTAGTCAAGCAGGAGCAGGGAGCTATAGTGAATGTTTCATCCGGCTTATCCATCACGCCTGGAGTCTGGGTGCCAATTTATAGCGCAACCAAAGCGGCTATACACTCTTTTACCATTTCACTAAGGCACCAGCTAGAGGATACCAATGTAAAGGTAATCGAGGTTCTACCTCCTGCGG
This sequence comes from Neobacillus terrae, assembly GCF_011393025.1. Taxonomy (GTDB): domain Bacteria; phylum Bacillota; class Bacilli; order Bacillales; family Cytobacillaceae; genus Neobacillus_A; species Neobacillus_A terrae. The sequence continues at coordinate 224,679 of NZ_JAAOEO010000006.1, forward strand.
TAAATACGGATTTGGGAGGTGCTGGTCTCCATACCTTCGGTGCACCACTCGATGATTTTGCAGATAAAGTTTTTAATGATATTAAAAATGGGGATCTGGAAATCGGCTACGGGGGCTCTCAGGTAAGATTGCGAGCTTCCAGAGAAGAAATAGACCGCGGAACTGAACAGGCTTGGAAAGGATTTTTGAACAGGAACCCGGACTTTAAATGAAAACAGGCTGTCTCGTAAATGAGACAGCCTTATATTTATGGGTAAGAGAGTATAAAGTTTTACCTTTTAAATTGTCTAGCTCCAGCGCCCAGCGAGTTTTCAACAATGAGAAGCTTCTTTGAATATCTTGCATCAAGTATGACCTTCAGGTGATACTTGGGTGCAGCTAGTGTCCATCCCGCTTCTCCCTACGATAAGTCAACATCGAAATGCTTTGCATTTCGTGTATCCTTTATCTCAGTCGAAGTGGAGGCCCGCAGGACGCGGGTCAGAAAGGCGTTGCCACAGGACGTGGCGACCTTAGCCTTTCTTCAAATGGTCATACGTCGCTGAACGGGCGCTTCTGCTTTTCTTAATTTATTTATTTAACAGTTCTGTGTGGACCTTTGTAATAAAGCTAGTATAGGTTTTTCGAAGTTCATCCTTTGCAATAGCATGTTCGCCAGACAAATAATGAATATAGTCTTCGTCATAACGTAGCCATGAAGAATAATTTCTTTTGATAAAATTTTCAGCTTCTTCGTACTTCCAAAAGACGTTCTCCATTTTATTTCCATTATGGATAAGGGCGAATGTACCATCAGGCAAAGGAAGAATAATCGAAATTAGTCCATCCTTATTCAAATAAGAAGTACCGTATTTGGCGCCTTTAACATTGAATTCATTATTATATGCATCTGGTCTAACTGATTCGTAAGGGAAGATTTCCACAACAAACTTTCTAAATGCATCCTCGGTCATATCGCAGCCTGACGCCTTTGGATGTCCTCCCCCGCCAAAAGTTCTGGCATATTCTGCTACGTTAATATCATCATGAATGGTCCTAAAACCAACCTTCTTACTGCCCACATTCAAGATTACGATCATATCCAGATGCGGGTTTTGTTTGTTTAATGCGTTCCCCAGCTCAGATAAATATTGTTCACCGTGAACGATCCCCACACAAAATTCATCCACAAAGGTTTGGACCATCTGACGCTCCTTTGAAAAAATATAGCGTTCTATTTTTCTTTCCTCAATATCAAGCAGCTGGTTTTCTGTTTCTGAAAGCGAAAATGAGTCTTGATTATGAAGCAACCTGCTAAGCATCTCACCTTCAAATTGTTCTCGACCAATTATGTAAAATAAATCATTAAGCCTTTTAGCCTGGACATTCTCATTTTCTTCCCATTCCCAGGTGTCATACTGTCGGATATGATCCGTGAATTCGTCTAGGGCTTTTGTTTTTTCCAATTTTCCATTTTCAACTAAAAAGTCATAGAAAAGAGATGTTGCACAAGTTTTTTTTCCTGATTCATATTCCGGATTAACGGATGCCCATTCGTATTCATTAAAGTGCATAGCGGTGATATGGTGATCAATCATCTTTACATGTCTTCCCTTTTTAAATCGTTCCTCGAGCTTTACTTCGACTTCCTTGCTAACAGCCAGATCAGTTATATAAACTTCAGCGTTATGAGAATCAGGCTTATCAATAAATTGCATTACCCGCTTGTCCAAGTTGCGGTAGGAACAATAATATACTTCAGCATTCTCTTTGTAGGCCATTTTAGCAAGGAGTCCGCATCCTAATCCATCCAAATCAATATCAGTAAAAAGCCTCATTTTTTTAAATCATCCTTCCGCAGGTCATTTCGCTCTTAAATGTTAACCTGATTATATTTTTAGTTGACATATATATTCCTGACCTATTATTGTTAAATTATAATACAACAAATGGAGGAAAAATGATGAAACGCAGTTTTAAAACAATTGATTTAACCATGGCGGCCATGTTTGTTGCATTAATGGCGATCGGGGCTAATATTACTCAAATTGCTCCATTTATGGAGGTCGGAGGGGTACCGATCACGCTGCAAACCTTTTTTGCTGTGCTAGCTGGGCTTGTTCTTGGAAGCAGAGTTGGAACTCTTTCCATGATTGTTTACGCTGTTGCCGGGTTAATAGGTATTCCGGTATTCTCACGTTTTCATGGCGGGTTCTCAATTATTTTGGATCCAACCTTCGGCTTTATACTTTCCTTTATTCTTGTCGCCTATTTTACAGGCAAAATTGTTGAGAAAAATAACAGTGTTCCAGCCTTTATCTTAGCTTCCATAATTGGATTAGCAATAAACTATGTTATTGGAACTAACTGGATGTATTATGCCTATAAATTCTGGGCTGCTGCTCCTTCTGCTTTTAGCTATAAAATGGCATGGGCCTGGATGGTAGTTCCTCTTCCTAAAGATGTTATTTTATCCGTAATGGCTGGGCTGCTTGCTCATAGGCTGGATAAAACAGTACTTTCAAAAGGTCAATTTAAGAATTTAAAACGTACAGCTTGATTTAGATTGTATCATTTGTGAAAAACGAAAAAAAGCATTCGGGTCTCCGAATGCTTTTAAGTCCTATTAATTTCCTGTTTGGGCTGGTGATTTTTTCAAAAGAAGTGCTATTAAAATTACCATTGGAACAGCGTTTACACCAACATAAAATACTGTATTCGTATCACTTCCAAGGAATATTCCATGAACTGTCGTAAAAATATAAAGGAATGGATTTAACCCGTGCAGCTTTTTCCAAACTTTATATCCGATTAGTTTTTTAGCTTTTGATGTAACCATAGTAAATATTAAAAAATAGAGGGAAAAAATGCCTGTTGCCATACCAAGCGGATGGTAGTTTGTTTGAAAAGGAACGAGGATTTCAATCCAATTTAAGGTAACATAGCGGTCACAAAATAAGGCGGAAACATGGATGACAACAAGAATTAAACTCCAATCTGACAATTTCTCGTGTAAAAATAAAGTATTTTTTATTTTAATTTTCCTGTTTTTTGCATATTGGCTATACAAACCAGTCAATACCGAAAAAAACATCAGCACGTAGGCAACCATACCTGTTGCCCTAATTAAATACCAAATATATTGATCCATTTTCAGCTTCCTTTCACAAGGAGTCCATTACTATTAATGAGGACTGCTTTGCTTTTTCTTTGCTTTACCATCTTTACTCCTTGTTCCTCACCAAGCAAAAGAATCGATTTTGCCCATACATCTGCTTCCACGCAGCTTGAAGCTGTTAGTGTAGATGAAACAATATCTCCGGTGCTTGATTCTCCTGTTTTAGGATTAATTAAATGATGGTGCCAGGTTCCGTTCGCCTCCCATCTTCTTTTTATGGTAGATGAAGTGGCAACCCCTCCTGATTCAACTTCTATGACAGTTAAATTATTAATGGAATTAAAGGGATCTTCCACTCCTACGCGCAATGGCCTGGGGAGTTTACTAAAAATGCGTATATCCCCTCCTGCATTTACATATCCATATCCGAAGGGTTCTAGCATTTCAGCTGCTTTATCAACTGCCCAGCTTTTTGCGATCCCGCCTAAATCTATTCTGTTACGAAGTGTTACAGTTCTTTTTTCAGCGTTTAAGTTGTATGGTACAAAGTTAGTTTCTCTAGACCCCTGCTTTACACTAGTACCCTCTATCACTTTTTCAATTGATTCTACATAGCCTTCGTTTTCCAGAGCATCAAGAATCCCCGGATTAAAGAGCCCATCTGTTTCATTGTAAAATAAGAGAGCAGCTTGCAAGATATCTAATAATATATCTGATACGGGCTGTTCCTGTCCGACATGGTTATTTATAAAAGATAATTCACTGTCAATCCTAAACCGGCTGCAAATACTCTCAATCAAAGAAAAGTAATCAATTATTTCATCTATCTGAAAAGGAAAGATTGTCTCACAATATGAAACCTCAATCATTGTACTCATAGAACGGAACCTATTTTTTTTCAAAAATTTGTTCCTCCAGTCCTTGTATCGAATTGCTGTTTATCAGAAGATCCTCCCTGATCTAATTGGCTTCCGGCACTATCATCCTGACCAAACTGGCTATCGTATTGCTGGCCGTCTGAAAAACCGCCATCTTCAAATCCGTGCCTGAAATGGTGAGCCTCTCCGTTAAAATTGCCATTTGTGTTTTGATCTGCACTGTTCTCCGGTTGTCCATCCTGATTAAAAGCGGTTCCCTGGTCTCCGTCCTGTCCACTATTCCGTTTGGACTGTTCATTGTTTCTATTTTCCCTTTGATATTGTGCGGAAGCTGGAGAATCAGCCCTGTTTCTGATTTTGCTGCCCATCTCCCAATCCAAGATAAGCTACCATTCCTGCCACAAGTAAAACACTGCCAAAGCTAACTCCCCAGGAGATTAATTTTTTCTTATCCATCATATTACCTCTTTTCTTATTTTAAAAATTTTTATGAACAAGCTAGATTTGCTAATAGTGTGATTATCTGAGATGAATCTTAAGTTTTCCTTTATTTCAAGTTGGAAAATCGAAAAACTAGAGATAGGAGCTTTTTTCACTTGCTGCATTAAATGGCGGTTTCAGATTTAGAAGGGGCCTGTTGATTTCCCTTACAAAGCACTCCAATCAACTGGATTTAGAAAGTTGGTGTGGCAGTAGAACCAAACCTATTTTAAAAGATATATAAATAACGCTTGAGGTGATGAAGATGCTTTTGAAAAACAGTCCCATTCAAAGAGATCAGCCGGATGGTTTCTTCCGAAAACTTGATATGTCTAAGCTGAATATTATGACTGTTCCCTCTGTCCTCCTGGGGAAGTATTGAAGTATTCGACCTCGAATAAAGAAGGGTACCGTGAATATAAATCTCCATAGCATATATGCGCCACCTGTCCTTTGTACAGAAAGCAAAGACCATCAAAAGTTCGTAACCCGCCATATCTGGCAAGAAAATGTGGAGGAAGAAGATCATTTGAGGCATGAAGAAGAGGTAAAAAACATTTATGGAAAACGTAAGGAAACCGACGAGAGTATATTCACCGACGCAAAGAGAAGCTTGGCTTGCGTTGGACAACCATGAGGAGACTTAAAGAGCTGCCAATGCAGATATGCTCACTTCCCCTCCCCTGAATTTAAAAAAGATGGCCAACTAGACAGGGTGGGATCCAGTAACGTCCTTGAATCCGAGAATTAGAATGGTAACATCCAATAGGAAATCTCAATAAAATCAAAAAGGTGGTTCGGAATAAAGCATTCCGAAACCCCTTTTGTCGACAAACTGAAAACGCCATAAATGGCGGTTTGCTTTCTTTCTTTATTCTTTTATAGCTTTAAAGGTCGAAGGCTGGCTTCAATTTCTCCTCTCTTTGCTTCTAAAAATGGAGGAATCGAAAGTTTTTCACCCAAATTATCTATATCCTCATCTACATCAAATCCTGGTGTATCGGTTGAAAGTTCAAAAAGGATGCCATTAGGTTCCCTGAAGTAAAGAGCCCTAAAGTAGTAACGGTCCACTTTCCCTGAATTAGTAAAGCCAAATTTATTTATCCTTTGCACCCAATAGCTAAATTCTTCCTCATTAGGCACTCTAAAGGCAACATGGTGTACTCCGCCTCTGCCCAATCGTTCTTTTGGAAGTCCAGGCCTTGTTTTGACATAAACTTCTGCTCCTGCCCCTCCTTCTCCTGTACTATAAATCTCTGTCTTCGGCACACCGTTCTCAGATGAAGGAAAAGAGCCTATGTGCTGAAAGCCGAGAATTTCAGTTAAAACTTTGGCAGTTGGTTCCAATGCTTCCACAGTAAGTGTTACCGGCCCTAACCCAATAATGGCATGCTCTATTGGGATGTCAGGTTTACTCCAAGGTATTCCCGAAGCTATTCCCTTTTCACCATTATCAGCCACTAGCATAAGTTTTGTTCCCTCGAAGTCCTCAAATATCAAGGTATCTCGATCGGCCATTCTTGAAATTTCCCCATGCACTACTTGAGCCTGTGCAAACCGATTTTTCCAAAACCGGAGGGATACCGTGCTTTTTACCCTTAAAGAAACTCTTGATATACTTGAAGTTCCCGGATATGTATGTCCCAGTCCCGGAATATCAAAAAAGGTAATCTCTGTTCCCGGAGTACCCTTAGCATCTCCGTAAAATAAATGGTAAGAGCTGGTGTTATCCTGATTAACCCCTTTTTTTATTAATCGCATACCTAATATATTCGTATAGAACTGGTAGTTCCTTTCAGCTTTACCTGTAAGAATCGAAACATGGTGCAGACCTAACAAATTCATTTATATTGCCTCCTTTTTGGATATAAGCCTGTTTAACATCTTTTCAGATCGATGCAGAAAGCTATGTTTCTAAAAGGTTTTCCTATTTTGGTTAACTGGTAGAATTTTTATCGATTTTTGGGGAAAAATATCTAAATTTGACTGGTTATATTGAAAACTTATGATATAATAAATTTACCATTTGCTTTACTGTAATATACAGCCTCGCTCTTTTGAGCGGGGTTTTTTCATTTTAAAATAAATATTGCTAATAAAAAAGTAATTACTTTTTATTTTTACCTTACCTAAAACGGAAAAAAACAGGCTCCCGAGAGAGCCTGTTTTTGTATGGGAAAAAATATTAGTTTTTGCGAACGTTAGCAGCTTGAGGTCCACGAGCACCTTGCTCGATATCAAAAGATACTTCTTGACCTTCTTCAAGAGTTTTGAAGCCTTCGCCTGAGATAGCTGAGAAGTGTACGAATACGTCTTCTCCACCTTCGCGCTCGATGAATCCGAATCCTTTTTCTGCATTAAACCATTTTACTTTACCTGTTTCCATTATTGTTGCCTCCCAGTGTGCTGAACACACATTTGTATTACTATTCTTGCTCTTATCGATATCCAGGCGAAAAGCATTTGTTTTCCTTCCTTATATACCCGAACAAAAATAATTCTCCTTAACAATAACAGAAAAAATTGAAATGTGCAAGAAATCATGCCGAATTTTATAATGAAATGATAAAAACTTCAAAAAAAAGCTTTGTTTTCTACGCTTTTTGACGAAAAAACAGCAGAAAAAAATTCCTCCCTGCTATTTTAGCAATCAAATTTTTGTGAAAATAATTCCGAGAAGTGCCGAAAATATCCCAACAAGCTGATAAAGCTTTAATTTTTCCTTAAACAGCCAGCATCCAGCAAGGATCACGACAAGACAATTTAAACTTACGATAGGAAAAACAATACTTGCCGTTCCTTCATGAAGGGCATAGAAGTAGCAGCTATATCCTACGACACTGACTAGACCTACAAGTGAGCCAATATGGGCTTCTGTACGCTGCCATCTTTCTTTTTCATAAATACTTTTAAGCCCCAGATAAATACTGCCTCCACCATACATGCAAATAAGAGTATCTAATGAACTTATTTGCAAATACGAGGTTGTTTTCATTAAAATCCCAAGTATCCCAAAAGACATTATGGCAAAAAGGACACGCAACAGCCAAGGTCTATATTCGGTTGCGTGATTTGAGCCCGGTGAATATTGAATGATCATCGCTGAGCCCAGAATAAATATAATTCCTACCCACTGAAGAAGTGAAATATGTTCATGAAAAATTATACCTGCCCCTAGAATGGGAAAAAGAGCATTAGTACCGACTAATGGGGAAGTAAGGCTTGCAGGTCCCTTCTCAAATGCTCTGGACATTTGAATGTTTCCGTTAGCATTTAATATACCAATAAGGCAACCTAGAAAAATAGCCATCAAATTAAAATGCAACGATCCTACTGTAATCCCATAACCAAGTGTCAGCAAAAAGGCAACAAAGTAGAAAAAAAACTGAATATGTACTTTTGATAGACCGTGTGCTGTACTCCATTTAAAAATAGTGTTGTTCATTCCGAAACTTAGTGTTGTAACCAAAGCTGCAGCAATCCACATTCTTAATCCTTCTCTCTCAAACATTTTCCCTCTCTCATTTTAAATCCGTATCTGACTATTCTCAATACAAAATTTTGTATCCCTATTAAAAAAGACGAAAGCTGTTGCTTTCGTCCTCATCCTGATAAAACGACCCAATTATCTGAATCGCTCCTCTTTAAAGGGATTGGCGGTCATGGAATATCCGAAGTCCTCCCAAAAACCTGCTTCATCTTCCTTCATAAATTGTATACCCGAGACCCATTTGGTTCCTTTCCATAAATAAAAGGTTTCTGGCGGAATAAAGCGAAGCGGATATCCATGCTTAGGATCAAGTTCCTGCCAAGCATGTGTTTCATCCTTCCAGCGGAAAACAAACAATGAGTCATCACCCAAGAGTGGTTTTAGAGGCAGATTTGCAGAATATCCAAATCTGTCCCCGTTATAATAACCAAATATTTTAATGTATTGGACATCTTCGTTCAAATCAACAAGATTTAGAAGTTCTGATAATCTGATTCCTTCAAACACTGTGCCAGACTTTGACCATGTTGTAACACAATGCATATTAATTGCTGTTGTTGTTTTTGGCAAACTCATGAACTGATCAAACGAAAGATTTACTTCCTCCTTTACCTCGCCGAAAAGGCGGAAAGTCCAATATGTCTTATTAAAATTAAATACATCACCTTTATGAAGAATCGGCCATTTATCGGTTTCAAATTGCCCTGGCGGTAAAATATTGTTCATTCGAATTCCTCCTATTCCGTACATATGATCTAAAACTATGATAACGATAGAGATTACGGGATGCAAGCGCCCCTCATTTTAACCGCTCGGATGGGAAGCATAGAAGATGCAGAACGTTTCGTTTTGTGGTCTATTTAATAATTGTTACAATAGATTATATTTTCTTTAGAAAACAACGAAAGAAGATGAAATAAATGTCAGATGCAAACAAAAAACAATTGAGAGATTTAGCATTTTCAGTGCTTGACCTTTCCCCTATATTAAAAGGCGGAACTGCTGCTGATTCTCTTCGAAACACCCTTGATTTGGCAAGACATGCTGAAGAATGGGGTTACAAACGCTACTGGCTTGCCGAACACCATAATATGCCCGGTATCGCAAGCTCCGCCACTTCAGTGGTTATCGGCTATGTAGCAGGCGGCACCAGTACAATCAGGGTTGGCTCAGGAGGAATAATGCTTCCAAATCATGCCCCCTTAGTAATTGCAGAACAGTTTGGAACACTTGAATCTCTTTTCCCAGGGAGAATTGACCTGGGTCTTGGCCGCGCGCCTGGAACTGACCAGATTACTGCCCATGCTCTAAGACGGGACCGTAGGAGTGACGGAAATGATTTTCCGGAACAGCTCGATGAACTGCGAGCCTACTTTAATGCTGAAATAAAAAAAACCGTTCATGCGGTTCCTGGAGAGGGGCTAAATATTCCTATTTGGCTGTTGGGTTCAAGTGGTTTTAGCGCCCAGCTGGCAGGACAGCTCGGTCTGCCATTTTCTTTTGCAAGCCATTTTTCTCCTGAAAACACACTTCCGGCCCTTGATTTGTACCGCCGAAGTTTCCAACCTTCTGAGGTATTAAGTAAACCTTATGCCATGGTAGGCGTAAATGTGGTGGCAGCGGAGACAGATGAAAAGGCAGTGATGCTTTCGACCTCACTACAGCAGCAATTCCTTAATCTTCTTCGGAACAATCCCGGTCCTTTATTACCGGCTGTCAATAATATTGATGACTTTACTAGTGAGTATGAACGTGCCTTGCTAAATCAGCGTCTGGGTTCTTCTATTATTGGCGGTCCTGAAACAGTTAGAGAAAAACTACAGGCATTTCTTGATAAAACTCAAGCCGATGAGATGATTATTAACTCCCAAATTTACGACCATCAAGCTCGTCTTAAGTCTTATCGAATTGTATCGGAACTGAATAATTCATGAATACTTATGCAAAAGCAGCGATCCTTACTCGCTGCTTTTTTCTTTTTAATAACTATAATTTGCTAGTTTTTATTATTTATTTAGAATTTTCTTGTCGAAGAATAAAAATACCTGTAAAATTTCCTTAAACAGGCCTGTGAATAGAGGTGATTTTTATGGAAATAACCACCCACTTTTTAATTAACCTATCTTTCTTAATTGTTTTCCTCTTTTTTTGTTTCGTTTTTCATGAAAAAGGAAGAAACTTCCTCAATTCTAAGCTCTCCTTTAATTTTATTTGTTATATAGCATTATGGAGCTCTATGCAGTTTGCTTACCATGCTGATGGAGGTGCAAGGTATGATTTAAGAATCATTCCCTTGGTTATTGGAGGACTTTATCTCGGAATTGGCCCCTTAATTGCAGGTGCTGTAATCATTATTCGAGCTTTTTTGGGATTAGATTCGGGTTTTTATGAAACAGCAGCTTTTTATATTCCACTTGCTTTTTTCTTTTGGAGGCAGTATCCCCGGTTCTCGGCCATTCGTCCAAAAAAACGGATTATTTATGCTGTGACCGTTGGTTTGGTAATAAGTCTTATTACAGTGCTTGGAATGGAATTTATACATACTCGAATTTTTTGGCTGGATGCTTGGTTTGCATTTTTAACAATACCTGCTCTTGGGATAGGAATCATAGCTTATATGATTGAGTTTGTTAGAAGAAATATCCAAATGAAACACCAATTAATTAAAACAGAAAAGCTCCAGGCAGTTGAACAAATGGGTGCTGCCATTTCTCACGAGATCAGAAACCCACTTACAGCCGCAACTGGATTTGTACAGCTTCTTCAGGATGATTATCTACCTAAATATAAACAAAAAGAATATTTAGCACTCGTTAAGGAAGAGTTAATGGCAGCAGAACGAGTCATTCAGGATTATTTAACTTTTGCAAAGCCTTCTATAACTTCAATGGAGGAATTAAATGTAAAAGCGGAACTCCTGCAAGCCATTAAAATTCTCCAGCCAATGGCGAACCAAAATTCAGTAGAAATAACTACTGATTTCTCTGCCGTGGGTTTTATTCAGGGAGATCAGCAGAAGTTTCGCCAGTGTTTTGTTAATGTCATTAAAAATGCTATAGAATCCATGCCCTCTGGCGGTTACCTTAAAATTGGAACCGAATTTTCAAAAAACACCGTTGCAATTGAAATAGCAGATACAGGGGTGGGTATGACCAAGAATCAATTAGAAAAACTTGGTGAGCCATACTATTCCACTAAAGGTTCAAAGGGCACAGGCCTTGGTATGATGGTTGTTTTTAGTATCGTTCGGGCACTGAATGGATCGATCAAAGTTGATAGTGAACTAGGCAAAGGAACCCGCTTTTCCTTCAAGTTTCCTTCCTCAAGAAGTACATATTTAAATAAATAAATTGAAAAGAAGAGATCCGAGTGTAGAGTTGGTTCCCTTCTTTTTGCGCCAAGATTATTTAGGACGTTCCAGCGAGAAAATTTCGCCAGTTTTAGCATAATTATTGCCTGCAAGGCGGCTGATTGCGGAAAGCTTCAGTTCATTAATCCTTCCTTGATCATACAAGTCTTCATTTATATGGTACTGAACCACTCTACCGATAATAAGATCACAAGCAGGCTCTCCATCTATATCGCCAAGTTCCAATGATTTTTCCAATATACATTCAAAGCGAATTTTCGCTTCCTTCACCCCGGAAACTTTAATCACAGTGCTGTCTATAGGAGTCAGCCCTGCTGCTGGTATTTCACTTTCATGTGGGGGCAGGCTTGCAGCGGTGACATTAATTTTCTCCACATTTTCTTCATCGGTAATATGGACTACAAATTCTCCACACTCAAGAATATTTCGTGCTGTATCCTTCCTCTCCCCGGCTTTTCTTTGAACAGAAATAGATATGAGCGGAGGAGTTGAAGATACGATATTAAAATAACTAAACGGTGCACCATTGAGTACACCATCATTAGATAGCGAAGTAACAAAAGCAACTGGCCTTGGAATAATACTTCCTGTAAGAAACTTATAATTTTCTTTATCTGGCAGGCTTTTAGGATCAATCGATAACATGCCCTTTCCCTCCTATCGGTTTATTTTCATAAGAATTAGGCGAGCAATAGCGCCTTGATATTGTAATTTCATCGCCATATTCCATGCGGTTCCGTAGATTCCAGCCTTTTGCATCCAAATTTTTTTATGGTTTTAAGGCAGGGTTTCTTGGATCTACACTTTAAGAAGCTTGTCATAACAAGTAATTTAGCTTCTTTCAGCAAATTCTCATAGGCTTTCTTCCTATTGCTTTACTCCTGAACATTTCAACGACTGCCATGCTGAGAAAAGTAGTTTTTCAAAAAAGGCGAATCCGGATAACTCAACATTCAGCCCTTCATTGGCAGCAGCAATTTAACCAATATCACCTTCCCGGCCAGTCCTCGATGTATATAGCAATTGCAGGCTCGTTAAAAATTCTTCTCCCTCAGCCGTGTATATATATTCATAAAGCATTCCCAAGAAAAGATATATCTTAAACCGTATCAAACTTATTTTATACAATGTGATTCCTTACTTCAATTTCTGGATTCCTGCCGGGTTGTCTGGATTGAATACTTACAATTAAAACTGCCGCTAAAATCATAAATCCTCCTAAGAAAAAAGAGGAATTTAATTTTTCATCCAATAAAAGCCATCCAAGTAAGGTACCTGTAAAAGGCTGGAAAAAGAAAAAGAGTGATCCTACTCCCGCATCCATAAGTTCAAGGCCTTTATTCCAAAGGAAAAAAGCCACTGCAGTAGATATTACACCTAAGTATAAGATTCCTAAAATGATATAAGAAGAATGGAATTCCACTTTACTATTTTGCAATTCAACTGCCATTGCGGGGGTAGTGAATAATAAAGCGAAGAAAATAGACCAGGTAGTAATGTAAAGAGATGAATATTTTTGTGCTGCTACTTTTACATAAACGGAAAGCAGAGCCCAAGTCACAGCTGCTCCTACTAAAATTAAACATCCCAAAAGATAATCTCCTATTTTAACATCCCAGCCAATAATCGTTACGACACCAAGAGAGGCTAATAATAGTGAGATAATTTTCTTTAGGGTAAGACTTTCTTTTAATATGAAACGGGCAAATAATACCATAAAAGCAGGAGTTGAGGAGGTTATAATTGCACCTGTGTGGGCATCCGAAAGCTTAGTGCCAATGAATTGCAGGGCTATCGAAACAAAATAACCAATAAAACCGAGCCATATCAGTAATAACCATTCCTGTTTGCCCATCCTGGTTTTACTTTTATTTCTTCTGCCTGTTATTTTAAGGAATAAAAATAAAACTACAAAGGCTACTAAATAACGAATCCAGATTAAAGTAAAGGGTGGAATATAATCCAGGACATATTTGCTGACTACAAAGGTTCCTCCCCAAATTCCCGCCGCAAGAGATAAATAAATTCCTCCAAATAATGACTGTTTCATTCTATTGCCTCCCGAATCAAAGGTATGAAAGCATCACCTTTCTTATGCTTTAGTCCCCTTATTCCACAGCCTTTAAAGGCACTGCCCTCGGAAAGCTAAGTTTAAAAATGGTCCATTTCCTGGCTGGCTTTTCACATCGGGCCTCCATTCATCGAAGCGATAATACTATATACGATCGTCATGCCAAGACCGGTCCCTTTTTTCCCCTTGTTGAAAAATAAGGTTCACCAAGTCTGCCTATTTACTCCTCAGTCATGCCTATTCCTGTATCAGTAATCCTGATTTCACCTATGTATAAACCCGCTATGACAAAAACAGTAATACGTAAATCGATTTGAAATTTACCATCGAAACGAACATTAAAAATCATATTAAAAGCAAGTGCTAGTGAATAGGCAAAATCATAAAAGGCAGAATGATACTTTTGTGGAATTTTTTTGTATCAATCCGAAGTTCTGTACCCAAGGAAAGAACTAAACTAAAATAAAAATCAAATCCACAATGAATGCTTCAAACGTTTCTAGCATTCTCGCATCTCCTTTTTAGAGTTTGCTGGATATCACCGTGATAATTGGATTATAACGAAAAAATATGGAAAAGGAAAAAAATATCTCTTGTTGTGTTTTCAAACTAGCCAAAAACAAGTCAGGAACAAAAGGCGCAAGCGCCCTGTTCAGATGATGAAAGGCTAAATACGCCACGTCCTGTGGCAACGCCTTTCTGACCCACGTCCTGTGGGCCTCCAACAGGCATAAGACGAATCACGTAGTCATCCTCGGAAAAGCTAAAGCTTTTCCTTCGTGCGATGCGGATGCTTCCGAAGCTTTCCTTGTCCTGATTTCTGAAGTGATTTGGCTTATGACCCCGAGGGGCTGGGCGCTGGAGCTGGATTACAATAACCTAGTTCGGAGTTTTCCACAAGGTGAAAATCTATAATTTCCTAACCGATAAAAAAAGAGGTGGTTCCACCTCTTCTATTACCCACCGGCTTCAATAACAGTATGGTCCAGTGTGGAAGGATATTCAATTTCTGGTTCCACTCCAAAAAACTGCTTGACTCCTCCATGTACACCACAAAAGATAGGTTGCTGGAAACCGCTAATATTAGACTGTCGAATTTTATTTGCTGTTTCAACCTGAAAAATCGAAATCTTGGCTAATTGAATGGGGTTTCTATTCATTGTGCATCATCTCTCCTTTTTATTATTTTTAACAGCCATCTGGTCCGCAAACCCAGCCTTCAAAATCTATTTTTGGTTTTTGCTTTGTTATCTCTTCATTTATAATTCTTTCAAGTGTTTCCTTAGGCCTGGCACCCTTGACTATTGTTTCGCCAATATAAAAGGTTGGAACTGCTTGTATGTCCGCTTCCTCGTATGCATGTTTTAATGCCTTCTGATGTACTTCTCTATACTTTCTTGTTTCTAAAGAGGAACGAAATTCTTCATGATCAAGTCCCAGCTCTTCCACAATATTGGTTAAAACGTTTATATCTCCAATATTCAGTTCATCCTGAAAGAATGCTGTAAACATACGATGGTTATACTCATTTGCTTTTCCTTTTTCCTTGGCATACTGGAAACCTTCAAAGGCAAGATGGGTATGCGGCTGTGGAGATACTCTGGGCAATACCATTTTCACACCAAAATGCTCTGCCATAGGGTAAACGTAATTTTTCCATGAATTTTGAAGGTAGTCGCCTTCTGGTTTAAGTGTTTCATTTGGATAGGGCCTCAATTCATAAGGCATCCATTCAATCTCTACATCTTTATTTTTAATTGCTTCCTCTAGCGGAACCTCCGCTATAAAGCAAAACGGTCAAACATAGTCTGAATATACTTTAATTTTTAATATCATCTCGATGCTCCTCTGATCTCAAAGTTGTATAATATACTTTTTCCTTTTTTGTTGGTGTTAAAACGGGAAATTGCTGTTTTTCCTAAAATTAGAAATTTATTTATTATGGATCACCAAAAAGATTACTACGCTGAAAACGGCACATCCTCGAAAAAGTTTTGTATTTTCTTCATGCATGCAAGGCAAAAGCTGGCAGACCTGTCCTGTGCCTTTCGCCTGACTAGGACTTCGTGAGAAAAAGCAGATGCTTTTGCTTCATGTGATGATATACTGATGAAGCATTCCTTGTCCTGTACCTCGTGCGTTCAGAATTTAGGGATTTAAATTCTGAAAAAAAAAGACTAACTCTTAGTCTTTTAGCTAATTGATTTATTTTCAGATGTATTTAAAACAAAAGTATTCCCCTGAGTTGATTCTATAGTTTGAATTAGCCTTAATTTTGCTAGCTCAGGATTGTTCTCCAGGATTTTAGCTGAATTGGCAAGGCACCTTAGAAGAGAGCTTAAAAAAGCAAGTCATCTCTGATAACCTTGTCTTTAAACGAGAAGTATATTATATGTGTTTCACTAGTAATTAAAGATGTTTTTTAATTTTATTTACGACTTCAGCCGCACATAATTGATTGCCTTGGTCACTATTTCGATTGTTTTTAATTTTTAAAACTACTTAACTTTTAGGATGCTTTAAATTTTTAATATCCTCTTCCTTTAGGTATATTAAGATTGAACACAACTTATGGAAGGGATGATAAAACTTGCCAAAACAAATTAATCTTAAAAAAAGACCAACGGGTACTCCTACATATGATAATTTTGAGGTTTTAGAGGTGCCTATTGGAGAGCCTTCTAAAGGAGAGATCCTAATAAAAACGGTTTATATTTCAGTTGATCCTTACCTGCGTGGCCGGATGAATGAAGGAAAATCTTATATTCCTCCTTTTCAATTGAATGAAGTAATTTCAAGCGGCGTTATAGGCCAGGTTGTCGAATCCCGATCAGACCTTTTTAAAAAAGGAGATATGGTACTTGGTTCATTAGGGTGGCAGGAATACTCGGTTGCAAGTGAGAAATCTGTTCGTAAGCTGGACCCTAATCTGGCCCCTGTTTCTGCCTATTTAAGTGTTTTGGGTATGACTGGTCTTACTGCTTATTTCGGTTTATTGGATATTGGGAAGCCTAAAGAAGGTGAAACGGTTGTTGTCTCTGGTGCTGCCGGTGCTGTAGGTTCAACTGTTGGGCAAATTGCTAAACTGAAAGGCTGCCGAGTAGTAGGTATTGCTGGTTCTGAAGATAAGATTAATTACCTTAAGAATGAGTTAGGGTTTGATGAAGCAATTAATTACAGGACCCAGGATGTAGGAACTGCTCTTCAGGAAGCATGTCCAAATGGTATTGATGTTTATTTTGAAAACGTTGGCGGAAAGGTAGCCGATGCTGTTTTCCCTTTATTAAATCATTTTGCAAGAATTCCCGTTTGTGGTGCTATTTCATCATACAATAATGAAATCGAAGATGTAGGACCGCGTGTTCAATCCTATCTGATTAAGACAAGTTCACTTATGCAGGGCTTTACCGTTGGAAACTATTCGTCCAGATTTGGAGAAGGAATTAAGGCGCTTGCGGGCTGGTTAAATGAAGGCAAGCTTAAGTATGAAGAAACCATTACTGAGGGTTTTGACCATACAATAGATGCTTTCCTTGATCTTTTTAAAGGAGCTAATCTAGGAAAGTCCCTTGTTAAGATAGCTGAAATAGAAAAATAAATAATAAACTGATAAGAAGTGCTGTTTCGGGCTATAGTCTGGAACGGCATTTTTTATTTATTAGACGCAGTTACGATGATGCTGATGTAAGAGACCTGCGACACTACTCGAAAATTCATTCGCATTTCCTCCGCAGTGTATATAAGAGGTTACTATTTCAATGTTATGGAGGAAAACATGCTGTCAAGCTCCCACAGAGAGATACGGGCGAGGAGGCTTGTCAGTTCGGCTGCGCAAAATGGGGCCACAGGAAGTGGCGACTTTAGCACCTCATCCATTACTTGTCGCTTATGATTTTTTATAAAAATCAATTTAGAAGGTAGTTGAATAAAATACTTTAAATTTTCCTTCCTGATGATTAACACTTTTTAATGAGATGTTTTTATTGTATTCTTTTATATTCGTTGTATAATACTTAGCATATCTATAGGATTTAATGGGTTAGGAAAATGATATATGAGTTTCTTTAAGAATCTGTTTATAGAGCGTTGTCCTAAATGCAAACAAAGTCTTGGATACTAAACAATCAAATATATTTAAATCAGTAATCATTAAATCATGTCCAGAAGGGCATTTTCAAAAAGAATTCCATCCAGCTTTGGAAACATACATTGAAAGTAATAAGGTTTCTTAAAAAAGAGCAGACAGCTGTCTGCTCTTTTTGCTAATTATTATCGGCATCACTAACTTTCGGAAAGTGATCTTAGCCTTCTTAATGAGGGAAATAAATACATCCATAATCCGGCAACGGCTAATGTTCCAAGACCTCCAATAAATGCAGCTGGTACAGCACCCATAAATCCGGCAAGCATGCCAGATTCAAATTCACCTAGCTGATTGGAAGTCCCAATAAACAAAGAGTTTACTGCATTCACACGGCCGAGCATTTCATTAGGTGTTTGCAGTTGAACAAGGGATGATCGGATTACCACGCTGATTACGTCGGAAGCCCCTATTAAAAGCAAAGCCAACATGGAGAGATATATGTTTTTTGAAACTGCAAAGAGCATTGTCGCCAATCCAAAAACAGCCAGTGCTCCAAATAGTGTTGGTCCAAATGCCTTTTTGAGTGGATAGTACGCCAAAACTACAGACATCAATAAGGCACCCACAGCTGGAGCAGTCCGCATTAAACCCAATCCCCAGGCTCCGGTGTGAAGAATGTCCTGTGCAAAAATCGGTAAAAGCGCTGTTGCCCCGCCAAGAAGCACTGCAAATAGATCGAGTGATATAGTTCCTAAAATTACCTTATGGCGATAGACAAACACCAGTCCTAAAAAAACCGACCGCAATGAAACCGGCTCAGATTTCCGTTCAATTATTACCTTTGGTATTAAATATGTGAGTACCCCGGAGATCAGCAGCGCTATTGCTGCTATTATGTAGACAGACTCTGGTTTCAGAGAAAATAGTAATCCGCCGAGTGATGGACCAAGGATTTGGGCTGTTTGTCCTGCTGAAGTAATCCAGGAAATTGCTTTTTGAAGTATATCCTTTGGAACAAGCTGCGGCAATAATGCCGAGGCTGCCGGACCTTCAAAAGCACGGCATGCACCCAGAATTGCAGCTGCCAGCAAAATTAATTCCCTGCTCAACGAGCCATTTATGTTGCCCACCAAAAGAAAAATGGCTATACCGCCTTCAATAAACTGACACAGGTAAACAATTCGTCTGCGGTCAAAGCGATCGGCGACATGTCCTACGACAAACGTAAGCAGGACCATTGGCAGGAACTGGGCAAGACCGACAAAACCGAGGCTGAAGGCATCATGGGTTAGATTATACATCTCCCAGCCAATAGCCAAAGAAAGCATTTGAAAAGCAGTAGATGCAAAGATTCGCGAGAACCAGTATTTCGCGAAGGAAGGCGATCCAAGAAAAGAACTACTTTTTTGAGGCAAAATACCACTCACGCTCCTGTTTTTAAAAAATTTCCATATTGGGTTTACATCGTTATATTATACTATTAATATTTAGGAACTCTAAAGATAAATTTTCAAAAAAAAGAAAAATCCTTGTGCTTAACAAGGATTTTTGAAAGACCTATAGATTCATTGTAAAGACCCATCCATAACAGGCTGCTACAAGCAAAAGGGCAAAACCTGCGATTAAAAGCAGCCCTATTCCTGTATACCTCCTTCCTTTTGCGAAGAAGTAGATTATAGCTCCAATATGAATTAAAGGAGCTATTATCAAGAGCCAAAGCGATGTGAATGATAAAACCACGGGTACTGTAAGGATATATATTAATATACCCATTGCTATGCCAGCACCAATGTTACCTTCATTTTTTTTATCAGGATTATTACTTTGACTGCTCATAAGAATCCCCCTTTCCAGCTTTACCTCTGAAGAACAACCTCTTCTCTTATCTTCTTCAACTCTTCTTCTTTTTCATCCCGATAAAATAAATTATAAGTATCAAAAGGTATGATTCTTCCATCTGGATGGGCAATATGGACACAAGACTTTTTGACGGAACGGACATCAAAGTTAAGGGCATCCTGAAATTGCATAATAATCACCCTAAACACATTGTCGTAACCAATTTTTCCTGGCAAAGTAATTTTCGGCAGACAGCACAATAAATCCTTCAGTGTCATGGCGGACGATTGGGGAGAGTGATTAAGTGAAAACAGCTTAAAAATCATGTTGCGGATATTTTCGTCATGTTCAAACACAATCGTGTTCCTCTCTCCTTCCAACAGAATGTTTTTATCGATCATCCCTGTTAATGGAGTAACCTTGCCATTCTGTTTGAATGCATATCCCATAGCTAGTGAATCCGGGTGGCAAGGTACCGGAACCATATCTTTTTCTCCGAACACTCCAGACGACTGGTCGATAATCATCTGCCGGACCTCGCTTAATGTAAGCCGGTCAGTTTCGGGATTGAATTCCTCAAGACGTCCGGCACTCTGAATTGGCTGGAAGGTAACTCCCCTTACGCATTTTTGCTGAAGCCCATACTGAATGATCCTTCCTACCTCACTGTCATTGAGCCCCTTCTTTAGGGTAACTACAAGTGTAGTAGATATATTAAATTCGTTTAAATGGTCAATCGCTTTTTTCCTAATATCCCTTAAATCGACTCCGCGGAGCTCTTCCAGTGTTTCCTTTTCAAAGCTGTCGAACTGGAGGTAAATTTCAAATCCCGGTTTATAGGACGCTAGTTTTTTGGCAAACTCTTTGTCATTAGCAATTCTCAGCCCATTTGTATTCACCATAATATGCTTTGTTGGAGTAGCTTTCACCATATCAAGTATTTCAAAAAATTTCGGGTGAATCGTTGGTTCTCCTCCACTAATCTGGATTATATCCGGCTCTTTTTCGTTTTCGACGATACTGTTTAACATAAATTGAATATGTTCCAGAGAGCGAAAGGTACCTTTGTTTGGAGATGATTCAGCATAGCAAATAGGGCATTTAAGGTTACATCGCTCTGTTATTTCGAGAAGACTAAGGCAGCTGTGCTGCTCATGGTCGGGACATAAACCGCAGTCATATGGACAGCCGTATTTAATCGGTGTATTCCAGCGATAGGGCATTTCGGATGGCTTAATGAAATTCCTGCAGAGCTTGTAATACTCAATATCCGTTGAAATTAAAACTTTTTCTCTTCCATGCTGCATGCAGGTTTTAACCATATAAACATTTTCATTTTCAAAAATAATTTTAGCTTCCACTTTCCTTAAACACTTAGAACAAATGCTAATTGTTAAGTCATAATAGGTATATGGCCTATTCGGCATTCCTAATCTCCCCTTTTATAAATATATCTTCGTTATCAATTTGACTGTGCTTTTTCCATATAAGGAAAAAGTAATAAAGAATACCGGCAAT
This sequence comes from Neobacillus terrae, assembly GCF_011393025.1. Classification (GTDB taxonomy): domain Bacteria; phylum Bacillota; class Bacilli; order Bacillales; family Cytobacillaceae; genus Neobacillus_A; species Neobacillus_A terrae. Next base: position 245,506 of record NZ_JAAOEO010000006.1, read on the forward strand.
GCTCGCAACCTGGATATTATTTAAGTGAAGATAGGGATGCGGCGTGGGTTTTATAAAATCAATCAGCAGCCGGAATGTCAGATAACCAATCATAAATAGCTGAAAGAGATAACCTTCCCAACGAACTTTATTTCGTTTTTTTATAGAAAGAAGAAAGATTATAAAAATGAATAGAAATCCAATTTCATAAAGTTGAGTGGGATGCCTATATACCCCGTCGCCAAAATTAATTCCTGTTATCCAGTTTGTTACTGTTCCATATGTATGGTCATCAAGTCCGGTTAAAAAGCAGCCAATCCTTCCAATCATCATTCCAACAGCAATCGGCAGTACAAAATCATCACCAGTGGAGCGGCTCCAGCCAATAATCTTTTTGGCCGTTTCAACCCCAATCAATCCTCCCAGCAAGCCACCTACGATGGTTTTGCCTTTCATCAGGTATAATATGTTATTCCAATTTTGCAGGGTTTTTACAGGGTCCTCCAGCCAGTATACAAATTTTGAACCAAAAGCTGCTCCAAAAATTGCCCCTACCACTACCCACATCGCTTTGTCTTTAGGAATCCTTTCCTGATTTCTTGTATATAGGTACACCCTAAAACCAATAAAGTATGAAAGGGACTCAAGCAGAAAATGAGGATGTATTTCAAAGATATAAACAGGAAAATTCATGTCATTCTCCTTTTTTTAATATTTAGATAATTAATTCTAACACGGCCTTATTGGAAAATGGTACCTTTTTTAAAGGCACCAGTTTTTAGAGGAAAGAACACTTTTCTCTAATTATCATAAATTAATGTATTGATAGCATGTTTGAAAAGGGCTGGAAATCTTGAAAAATAAACCCATAATTAGCCAGGTCAATTTAAATCAAGTTTCAGTAAACACAATTGATACTTCCTCTGGTATTTTTATCGGAACGAATTTTGCCCATAATTGGTCATCCCATAGGAAAAATAATTACGGCTTTGGAACGGCCAGTAATTCTATCGTTTCTCAAAACTCCAGTTATGTTGTTGATAATGATTTTGTTGATACTCCGATTGATAACTGTCCTGAAATTATTATCGAACGGGTAAATGACAACCATGGAAATGAGATTAATGTTACGGAGATTAATATAAATGTTTTAGATTCAGGTGCAGCAGTTTCTGTCGGTGAAAATGATCTTAACGGCTGGAGCGCCCACAGTAAACGAAACGCTGGGCAAGGAAGGTTTGCTGGTGCCATTCAAAATACACAGAACTCATCTGTTATTTTAGATAACGATATCATTGACACCCCTATAAATGAGCACGGCTAGAAAGGAGCTGAAGGAAGTTGCCAATTGCATTTACACTTGGGGCTATAAATGTAAATTCTGTTAATACTAACGCCGCCATCTCTGTCGGAGAAAACCAGCTTCCAGGCTGGGCTGCTCACCGGAAAGTCAATAATGGTATTGGCTTTTTTGCAGGCAATGTTTTAAATGTGGGTAATGGGGCACTGGTAAATGATACAGATGTTTTAGACGGCCTTATTAACAGTCAGAACCCATCACCGAGTATTCAAACACAGGCTCTTTAATTTAAGCCATGCCGGTTTAAAATTTAAGAGTCTTTTATATACCCTTTTGGCATGTCTCCCTCAAAAAGCACATAGAGTGAAATAAGGGAAAATATAATTTTTGGAGGGATTTGAGTGGTAAAGCCTCATCTACACCCTCACATAAAAAGGGTTCTGGGACCAGGACTTTCCGGAATTCTTTACGAGATTGCACCTTTTGTCGAGCCCAGGCTGGATGTATTTAAAACAGAAAATCATTTTTATGTAACTCTGGACCTAGCTGGAGCAGATCGGAAAGATTTTTCGTTAAGATTGGAGAAAACTACACTAATTGTAGAAGGAGTAATTCATAATTCCTTCTCACCTGACATTATGCAAAGTATAGTAAGTGAACGTTTTTATGGTCCTTTTAAAAGAGAAATTCCCCTTACACATGAGTACAGACTGGACAAGCTGACAGCTGAATTTGCAAAAGGAATACTAATTGTCTCTATTCCGAAAGATTAAAAAAGGAGAAGGAAAATGACTTCGATTAAGTATATGTCAATTAATATTCTCAGTCTGAGGGAATCATCAGGTTTTTTTGTGGGAACGAATGTTCAAAAAGGCAGGAAGAGCGATTCAGTAATAAACGAAGGATTTGGAAGAATTACTGGAAGCAAAAATAATATAAGCAAAAACTCAGCAAGCTTAGAGAAAAAAAGGTAAAAAGGATTGAACCTTATGGATCAGGAAGATTTAGTAATAAAAATCGAGGAAATTTATCGGAAAATCAGTATGCTCGAAAAAACGTTACAGGAGAAACAATCCCCTCCAATTATTGTAAACGTGGATATAAAGGACCTTCACCTTAATGAAGTAAATCTTGAAGAGCTGGCTTTTCATCTGGATAAACTAGATATAAACGAATTAAGCGGTATGTTAAACCTCGGTAATACCTTCTCCCCTGTGGTTCATCCAAAAAAGAAGACAGCAAAGCAAGAAAAAACCGATAAAAGAAATGATATTCAAGTAAAGATAAATGAAAAGCAAGTAGCTTATACAATTGATTAAGGAAAGGGTGTTTGTGTGAAAAAGTTCTCCCCCTCCTTTTTTATTGGTACCATTTCCATCGGAACTGTCGAAGGTGCCTCCTGTGTAAACCTGGGGAATAATCTTCCGACCGGATTTGTAAGCAACAAAAAGCATAGCCAGGGGTTCGGTTCAATAGCTGGTGATCACAATGATATAGATGGAATTATGGCCTCCTTAGAGGAAAAAGATATAAACGATTCTTTTAGTTATGGATTAGAGGAAAACGAACCTTTAAATAAATTTGCTACCCAAATGCTTGAAGCTGATCTTGAAATTGAGGAAGTAGATACAGGAGAAGAGCATTCTTCACAGGAACTATAGTATGGGTCTTCTTTTTTCTAATGGAACTTTTTAACAACTTTTGCGTCTATTAGAAAAAGGCGGTGAAATTATGAGGAAATTATTGTGGGGACCAATATTGCTCTTTTTTTTATTGTCCGGATGCAATCCTTTTCAACCATTACTCAACAATTACGCGATTATTGACTGGGTTGATTTTATTAAATGGGATGGAAAAGAATATGTTGGTATCTTTAATGGAACTCTTTCTGATAAGGTTTATTTAGGAAATAAAATTGGCCAAGTTAGATTCAAAGTTGCTGACAATATTTCAGACCCGTATTATCGAACAAAGGATGGAGATGCAGCCTTTCTTAAGAAAGGGACAGAAATTTATTCTATTAAGGGTAAGCCAAACTTAATTGCTGTTAAGTCGCCTTGGGATATTAACGGATATAGAATTTATTGTGACAGTGAGAAAGAGGAGATTTGGCAGTTTTCCAATTTGCCATTTGAAAAGGTTCAAAGGGTTGAAATATATCAATCAAATATTAAGAACCGTAATCAACAAATTAATAAACTAACACTTAGTAAGGATATAAAAACTTTTATCGAACTTCTAAACGAAGGGGTGCCGCATCCAAATTACACACCGCACACGCAGAGCAGCGATCCAACTTCTTTTCAGGTCATTTTTTATACGGGAGAACCAATAGCATATAATTTTAATTTACAATTTGATGGGAAAAGTTATTATTGGTTTCCTAATGACACAGCTGTATTACCAAAGGAAATAGAAAAATATTTTCCATAAAATTAAAAAGGATGCAGTAATGCACCCTTTTTTCATTCCTTAGTGTCCGGAAACCTTTTCCAGTCCGCCTGGCTTGTAATGAATTCCAATTTTATTCATAAGTTTATTGCTTTCAGTATTTAACCCTTTCAAAGTCACTTTTACAGCGTTTTGGTGGTACTTAATAACCACTTTATCAATAGCACCAACAGCAGAATCATCCCAAAGGTGTGCATTGGATAAATCAATCTCTACCTCTTTTATGTCTTCCTTGAAGTCAAAGCTGTTTACAAATTCTGTTACTGAGGCGAAAAAGAGCTGACCTGTTACGTGATAGACCTTTTTGTGAGAACCTTTTGCCGATAGACTGGTTACTTCACTTTTGAAATTTTTGCTGCAAAAAATAAGGCACTTAAGATAACCCCAAATAATACACCTTAAGATAAGTTACTAGTTTTTACTACTAATGACAGTTACGGACATAACGATAGTATCAGTAACCGGAACCTTTTTAAAAGACTTTAAGCATGACCAATCAAATGTTCCAATGGATCTACTCCTGCGATGATAGAAAATGCAATAGCCTCAGGGATCAATGCAAGAGCAACAACAATACCTGATAAAATATCCCCTTTAATATTTCCAAACCAAGAATATTTAATTGTATTTAAATTCAAAATTAATACCTCTTTCTTTTTTTCACTTTCAACTCTCAAGAAAGTGGGGGTCCGTATTCAACAAAAGTGAGTACACCATGATTGTGTCTGATTTGTGAACACCAATTGTAAACGGCGAAATATATGAAATCCTCATTTTTTCTTTAAAAAGCTTCCGAAAGCTATGCCACATAATAAATAGGCCCTGACTTTGATTTTTTGTAAAAAGAGCGTAAACGGAGTTCGACGGGATTTTGTCCTAAAGGAAGGGTTTATCCAGCATTTCCCTATGTGTTATAAGGATGAATGGCTAAAGTAGCAACTTCCTGGTAGGCCTCCCTTTCAGATGACAAACTGCCAAACTTACTCACTCGAGCCATATTATGGAGTCTTGCCAGCCCGTTTCTGCGAAAAAGCATTCCCATCCCTTTCGTCCGGTGCTTAATCAAGTATATGTTCAATGTCTCATCTTACATTAATACTCTTCGAATTTCAGAGTCAGGAAATAACGAGGAAAAAATAACAAAAAAGCCTGCAGAAATTCTGCAGGTTTTTTTGTTATTTTGTTTTCTTAATCCATTCCATGAAGTTTATCATCACTGTATCTAAAAATTGAATAGTTGGTTCGTGAGTTAACTTGCCTGACTCATCGAGTTTTTCTTTAACACCGCCAATAAATACTTCGTTTCCTGGCAAAGTAAGGGCACCCATTCCTGGCGAATTTAAAATCTGCCGAAGATGTACCTGAGCACGCACGGTTCCAAGAACTCCTGGAGAAGCACCCACGATCATGACAGGTTTTCCGACTAAGACCTTATCTACACGAGAAAACCAATCTAATGCGTTTTTCAAAAATCCTGGTATGGAATGATTATATTCAGGTGTTGCAATTAAAATTGCATCGGCTGCTTTAATCTTTGCTTTAATTTCAGTAACCTGTGAAGGCGGGGCTAATTCATCGTCTTCCGAATACATTGGAAGTGTTTCTATAGGTAAAATTTCAATTTCTGCTTTTTCTTTATATCTTTCCTGGATAAAGAGAGCGATTTTTTTATTATAAGAATGTTTTCTGTTGCTGCCGACTATTGCTGCGATTTTCAATTTATATGCCTCCTAATTATTATTGCCTTTCAATAACCAGATCCATTTTTACCTGTTCGACAGTTTTCATAAACCCTTTACTTAACAGGTATTTTACAACAGGACTCGATTCCCTGTTATTAATGGTAGTGAAATTCACTAGTTCTCTATCCTGCTGTCCTGCAATAGCTGTCAAAACAGATTGAATTGTTTCTTCCATTGGTTCTCCGATTAATTCCACCTGAAAAAGAAAAACTTTATCCAGCCCGCCATCAGCTTTCCATGTTCTTTTAAATATGGAATAGCCTAACGGATTTTGAGCGGTATCATAATATACCTGAGCTTCCCCTTGTTTTACACTTTGCCATTGGCATTGCCATGGCTCACTACTTTTGTAGAAGGAATACTGTGAAAGCTGCTCTGGCCTAATATTGACTGTCTGGATTTCCTGTCCATTTCCTAGCTCCAAATTCCCGTTGATATATACAAGTATGTCTGTTATTTCATAACCATATTTCTGATAAAGGCGAATGGCCCTTTCATTTTCTTTTATTGCCTCAAGGGTTGCCATTTCAACATTCTCTTCACTGTGGATTTTTAAAATCTCCTCCATAAGGAAATTAGATACTCCTGTGCCTCTGTACTCTGTTGCCACCCCGGTTCCGCCATTCCATGAAATTTTTTTGCCTCCAACTGTCCTGAAGCCATTTAAAACGATTCCTGCAGATGTGTCGCCATCGAAGGCTACTATTGATTTATCAAGTGATATTCCTTCATTTACTGCTCTTTGAAAAAAAGCTTCGGCAGTCATCTTAATTGGAACAAAGTAACCTTCAAATCCACGATTCCAGACATCCACTATTTCATCAATTGAGCATTCATTTAATCTTTTAATAGAATAGTTCCTCATTTTCTCCCCCACTTTTTCTTTATTTATCTAAGTTAAAGAAACCATACCTTCGCTATTTTATCTCCCTGAATTTCATAAATAGCTACAGCCTTAGCTTCCTTTCCATTTGCCCTTCCAGTTACATATTCATGGTCAATAACATGGTTCTCTTTTACAATCCTTGCTAAAAGCTCAGCATGATTATTAGGGTTTTCCTTAAAAAGCCTGCCGTATCTTTCTCTCATTTCTTTAAGGCCGTTTGTAGTCACACGGTTTGAAGGAAACTCCATTATTTGTACATCTTCACTGTATACTGATAAAAACTCTTCTAAGTTTTGAGCATTATAAGCATCCAGCTGCTTTTGCGCTAATCTAACTCCCATATTCTCCATTATTGACTCTCCTTATATTTGTTCTTTTTCATCCTCTAGTTCTTTTTTTAAATAGAAAGCTGACAAATAATTTATTCCTGTAAGTAATAAATTAATCCAATTCTGTTTCTTTCTCTTCCCAAAAATCTAAATATAATCGCCGGAAAGAAAGTTATGGTAAAATTCACCAAGACCCTCCTGCAATTTTAGAAAGTATCTTAGCTAATTTTACCATATTTTTTAAGTTTGCTATATTTTCCGTTAAGAAAAAGAGGAGCCACTAGGGCTCCTCTTATAAAGTCATATATTGATAGCGTCCTCTTATTATTCCATATAGGCCGAATAATATTAGGCCAGTTCCTGCTATTCCGAGCAGAAAGTGTCCATATGGCTGCTGAGCGAGCTTGGATAGTGCACCTCCAAGTCCTTTTGTATGACTCGGGTTGGACGTAATGGCTGTAAGAATAAAAAAATAACCAATAAAACCAAAGACTAGACCCCGTGAGATAAGACCAATTTTCCCAGCCTTTTTGGTCATTTTTATTTCATGAGGATTCATTTTGTAAATTTTAAAATCCTTCATAAACTTTTCTTTAAATCCACTGAACATTTCCCATATTCCATAACCAATTATGATGCAGCCCACTATGCCTATTGCCCATTCACCAAATGGTTTTGAAAGCACTTTTGCAGAAATAGATTTCTGAGTACCTTCTCCACCGCTGCTTAAATGCATAGCTGTTTTTATTGCATTATAAGCAATTGCTGAGTTAATGATTGCACTCACAAGATATCCAATTCTTGCAATAAGACCTTTTCCTTTAAGTCCTTTATCTTCGGGATCAACAATGGCTAGTATTCCTTTCCAAATTATATACCCTATTAATCCGATGCCAATAGCCCAAAGTATCACTTCTCCAAAAGGTATTCCTTTTATAAATTTAAACATTCCGTTTGGACCTGTTGCTTTACCACCAAGGCCAAATGCCCACATCACAGCAAGTATCCCAATTAATACATAGACAACTCCCCGAGCCATATATCCGATGCGGCCACAGCGGCAAATCCATGGTGCCATTTCCCTGCCAGCTCCTTCGGCTTTATGCTTCGCCACCGATAAACTCATTCCTGCCACTTCCTTTTTTTGTTCCTTGATGTCTAAATTCCCTTTAAAAACGAAAAAGAAACCATTGGTGAAAACTGGATTAAGAACAAAAGGCGCAAGCGCCCTGTTTAGATGATGAAAGGCTAAAAACGCCACGTCCTCGAAAAGCTGCGCTTTTCTTCGTGCGATGCTTAACCTTCCAAAATTCTCCTTGTCCTATAGGCCTCCGACAGGCATAAGACGAATCACGCAGTCATCCTCGGAAAAGCTAAAGCTTTTCCTTCGTGCGATGCGGAAGCTTCCGAAGCGTTCCTTGTCCTGATTTCTGGAGTGAGTTGGCTTATGACCCCGAGCTGTTCGAATCATAACCTATCGGTCATGATCCTCACAAGATATTCAAAGAAGCATATTCTCGAGGAAAACTGGCTGGGCGCTCCTCGAAAAAGCTAAAGCTTTTTCTTCGTGCGAGGTGTAGCTGACGAAGCTTTCCTTGTGGAGCTAGATTACAATAACCTAGTTCGGAGGTATCCAAAAGGTAAAAATCTATAAATTTCAAAACGAAGAAAAAATGCTGCCAATTAAGGCAGCATTTTAGTCTTTACTATAATCAGGGTTAGCTAGTTTAAAAATTCCCTTTTTTAAACCAAAGAAGCAAAACCATAGAGATTGCAAAAAGAAATAGATTCCCCATACTTGCGCAGGAATAAATTCAGTTAGATGAGCAAGATTTGCAGCGTCACCTGAGTATATTGGAGTAAGGAAGCTTATGTACATAACATCAAAACCGCTTTTTACCGAGTCTACCATTATAATAGAAGCAAAAAGTAAAACAAGATGATAATTGAACCTCTTGGAACCTTTAGCCAAAAGAAAGAGAAAAATGACTCCAAAAGAAATCAGCCAAAACAGACCATACAAATTACGTACCCAAAAAATAATATTAAGTACAATAAAGGTTAACAGAATTAAAATCATAATCTTGTACTTCCTCTTTCCAATCAGCCAAAAGGCGATAAAAGCAAGTAATGATGAAGTAAAGTACCCTGCAAGACTGGTAAAAAAAGCGCCAATCCAGGTAGACTGGCTGCTGACTGTCACTCCTTCAGTATTGCTAAATAGAGAGATTTGATCCACTTTTCCGCCAAGCAGGGAAATAATTGCATGGCCGGACTCGTGTATTAACGTGTCTATCATACTTACATAATTGCCGAGGACAGGAACTTGGATTAACACAAATGCCAATAATAAAAATAAAAAACTTTTCCCACTCAGTTTATTGAAAATGGCTCTCAATCACTTCGCCCCTTTATTAGAATCTAACTGCTCTCTATATTTACATTTTAAAGCTTCATGATGGGAGTTGCCAAAAAAATTAGAAATTCTTTACACTACTTTAACAAAACCACCCATTTGCCTTAACGATAATGGGTTAAAGTAAAAGTGTTAAAAATAAAATATCCGGGAGGAATACGATGCGGCACTTGCTTTTGTTGTTAATTTTAACGGGATTTCTGGCCGGCTTTTGCAATGAACCATCTATTAATCGGGATAACAAAAAAAACATATCTGAAGCTGTTCACTTAAAAGAGAAGACTCTTAAGAGTAAAACGCCATCTGCTCAATTACCAAAGGATAATGATTTTTCGGACTCGGGGGACTCCATTTCTTCCTTTTTTGGGACATTAACACTTAAAAAGAACATACCAATTAATAAACTTTACCTACTTGACGGCATCGAATACATTGTTAACGATATAAAAATCATACATTTTCAACCAGCACCGGGACGGGAACACTTTTTTAGAAAATACACGAATTTAAGAGAATTTGATTTCATAAAAATGAATGTTGAGATGGTTAATACAAAACCTAAAACGGTCAAATTTACTCCTATTATTTCTTTAGATGCTGACAAAGTTTTTATAAGTGGTGAAAAGGATATTTACCAGGAAAAAATGAGCGGTAATTTAAAGGGTGGAGAAACGAAAAAAGGCAATATTGGTTTTATCCTGCCCACCCCTTATGAGCAGGTGAACCAAATCAATATTACCTCTAGTGCTGTTAGAGATCTCGATAATATTGTGAAGAAATCTCCAGTGTCAATACAAGTTCTACTTCGTTAACCTGGTTTTTCTAAGATCTGAAGGATTCTTTATGGTACTGAGTAATAAATCTGAATAGTTCCCTGCCGTCAGTCTTTAACTCTATCTCCTTTAAGGGCAGGTACATCGCCTGGTAAGGTTCAGGCACCCATATATATTGGTGGATATAAGGAGATAAGATAAATCCGCACTTTTCCCAGAAATGAATTCTGGACAGATTTTCTATAGTTTCTTCTGACTCCACTTCAATGATTATTGAATCAAAACCCAGCGATTTTGTTTTTATATATTCAACCATTGCCCTCCCATATCCTTCATCCTGAAAGTTGGAATCAACAGCGAGGTAGTCAATAAGCAGGCTGTTAAGCCCTTTAATTGTTCCTGTTATCGCCATTGACACAGCTTTGGAACCTTTATAACATACATGAAGGTGAGCAATTTCTTTTTTAAACATATTGCGGATGATCTTTTCTGTCTTGGCTCCCTTTTCAAAGGCAGTATGGTATATTTCAGAGGCTTTTTTCCATACTTCCTCATTCCAGAGTTCAGTTGTTTGATACTCCACTTTATTCCCCTCTATTCCGAAAGTTAATTTCATTTTAATCTTTTTATCCGACAACGCAAGGAGGGAAACAGGATCAACTTATAGAATTTAATCGCAAAGCATTTGAAAGGAGAAAATATGAAGAAAAGATCAGCCATTATTACCGGCTCATCAAGCGGGTTTGGGCTTCTCACCGCAATTGAACTTGCTAAAAAGGATTTCTCTGTTATTGCCACAATGAGAAATACGAGTAAGGCAGAAATACTTTTAGAACTCTCAAAACAAAATGGTGTTAGGGAAAATATTGATATTCGTCAGCTTGATGTGACATCTGAAGAGTCTGTAAATAACTTTATTCTAAAAATCGAATCAGCTGATATTCTTGTCAATAATGCCGGTTTGGCTGTAGGGGGATTTTGTGAAGAATTGTCTCTAAAAGATTACCGGGTTCAGTTTGAAACGAATTTCTTTGGTGCAATCCGCGTGACGCAGGCATTGCTTCCATTTTTGAGAAAAAGTGACCAGGGAAAGATTATTAATATAAGCAGCATAAGTGGCCAAATTGGCTTCCCTGGTTTATCGGCCTATTCTGCGTCAAAGCATGCTCTTGAAGGCTGGAGTGAAAGTTTAAGGCTTGAACTCAAACCTTTTGGTATTGATGTAGTACTTGTTGAACCTGGTTCATACGAAACCAGCATTTGGACTAGTATAGATGATGTTAATACTAAAGCAGATTCAATTTACAAGGATTATATGAAGTTTATTTTAAATGAGCTTGAAAAAGGCAAACCGGATTACGGTAACCCCATTGAAGTGGCGCGACTGGTTTCAGATATTGCCGATCACAAAAATCCTGCCTTGCGTTATCCTGTGGGAAAAGGTGTGAAAAGGAATCTTATCCTTAAAAACATCCTCCCATGGAAAACCATAGAGAAGGCTGTCCTAAAAAGAATAGCAAAGAAATAAAATGGTCATAGAACCAATTTTAACCAAATGCTAATTTTATGTTTTTCTTTTTCACACTGTGGTAAATAAAGAATGTAACGCCAATAAAAGAAGAAGGGACTGGTCAACTTGAAAGGGTTAGCAGCGACTTCGGATTTTGGCACTTTAAGGGAAGGCTCTTTTGCTTACAGGGCGAAAGGAACATTGGTTCTTAATCGATGGACTTAAAATCGATAAGGCCCCAGTAAAAGCAGCAACTCCTCCCTATAGTAAAGAAAAACGCGAACTGTTATAGTTCGCGTTTTTCTTTGTATTGGCCTATTTTACTTTAATTGGAACGATCTTCCCATCCTCAACTGCAGCAATAATTAGTTCCCCTTCAAAACCGCCATGATCATCGATTTTAGGAATTACATATACTTTTTTGTCTTCTGGCAGCTTATCCAGTCCATCTTGCATATGTGCACGGATTTTTTCTGGATCATCAACAGAACCTGCAGCTTTCATTGCTTCGACAAACACGTAAGTAGCAATATAGTTTAGGCCAGCTTCTGATCCTGGATCTTCATTGTATTTAGCTTTATAGTTTTTAATGAACTCCGGAATACCTGGGCTTTCGGAGTGAACCAATGGCATTACTCCAATTGCGCCATTTAAAACATCATAAGATCCTGTTACTTTTTTCATTTCATCCAGTTTTGCCTGGTCCATAACGATGAATCCGCCTTTAAATCCTAGTTCCCTAGCCTGTTTTGCAACTTTTGCAGTTGGCTCTGAAGCACCGCCGATAAACAGAACATCCGGCTTTTTCTTTAGAGCGTTCGTGACGATCGTGAAGAAGTCTGTATCTTTTGCGAAATCAATGGAGGAATTGTAAACAACCTTTCCGCCTTGTTTTTCCCAATATGGCTGGAGTTTTTCAGACCAGTCCTTGCCATATTGAGAGGAAGTTGGTAGAAAAGCAATTTTCTTGCCGAAATGATCCATTTCATATTTTGTAAAAGGTTCGATATATCCATCGTAACGAGGTGGAATTCGGACAGTTAACTTATTTCCATTCTCTGTAATCTTTGGCTCACTCGTATAGGCGCCAATAATAAATTTATTTTCTGTCTGGTTAAAAACCTGAAGGGCAGCTACTCCGCCACTGTGTGGAGTAAAAATAATCGGTGTCTTGTTTTCCTGAAGAAGCCTTTTAGCATTTGCCCCTGTTTCGTTTGGCAAATATTTGTCGTCAAGTGCTACAACATTCAGCTTATACTTTTTCCCATTAACCTCAAAACCGCCTGCTTTGTTGATTTCTTCGGCAGCCATTTCGGTACCATTCAAGGTCCGTTTACCATAAAATGCTGCGGGACCGCTTAATGGCCCGCTATACCCAATATTCACTGTTGATGCACCATCTGCCTCAGTTTTGCTAGGTTTAGATGCCGAACTGCTTGACTTGGAGGAATTGCAGGCAACGAGACTAAACATGAAGACAAAAATGATACTAAGACCAACCAGGCTTCTTAATTTTTGCATCGATTTCTCCCCTTTTTGTTTTTTATTTGAAATATTCGAAAAATAAAGCTTTTAAGTGTTGCCCATCACCCCCTCAGATGGAATGATAAGATGCTAGGCTCCGATATAGGCTTTTCTAACCTCATCATTGGAGAATAACTCATTTGATGTACCTTGAAGTACGACTGATCCATTTTCAAAAACATAACCCTTATCCGCAATTTTCAAAGCAGCATTGGCGTTTTGCTCGGCTAATAGTATGGTTGTTCCTTCTTTATTTATCGTTTTGATTACCTCGAACATTTGCTCCACAATCAATGGTGCGAGGCCAACCGAAGGTTCATCCAGCATCATTAGCTTCGGTTTCGACATGAGCGCTCTTCCAATAGCAAGCATCTGCTGCTGCCCTCCGCTTAAAGAGCCTGCAGGATCATGCTGCTTTTCTTTTAAGATTGGAAACAATTCGAATACATGGGACATGGATTTCTTGATTTCATCCTTTTTTCTGCGATGAACAAAGGCACCCATTTTCAGGTTTTCGTATACAGACATAGCAGGAAAAAGATGTCTCCCTTCAGGACACTGGACAATTCCTAGCTGAACAATTTTATCGGCTGTCCGTCTGCTGATTGGTGTTCCCTGAAAGAAAATTTCTCCTGATGAAGGTTTTTTGAGGCCGCTGATTGCTTTAAATGCAGTGCTTTTACCTGCCCCATTTGCACCAAGAAGAACAACAATCTGGCCTTCTTCTACTTCAATCTTTAAATTTTCAATAGCTGTAAAACTGCCATATTTAACTGAAACATTCTGAAGCTTAAGCAATGGCACTCCCTCCCAGGTAAGCCTTGATGACAGTCGGATTATTTTGGATTTGCTCCGGTGTCCCCTCTGCTATTTTCTCTCCATAGTTTAGGACCATTATCTTGTCTGCCAATTTCATAATCATTTTCATCTTGTGCTCAATCAGGCAAACAGTAATTCCTTTTTTTGCTATCTGTTTAATTAATTCCGCCAGTCCTTCTGTTTCGTCGGGGTTTATACCGGCAGCTGGTTCGTCCAAAAAAACTATTTCCGGGTCTGTAGCAAGTGCAAGAGCAAAGGCGGTCCTTTTCTTTTCCTCCTGTGATAAACTGCCGACCTGTTTTCCCATTACATGCATTAAACCAGTGAATTCAATCACTTCCATAGCTTTTTCACGACATATGGCTTCCTCAGTTTTTAAACGGCCCGTCCTAAAGATTGCATCGAAGAGAGTTGATTTTGTTCTGAGACGGTGTCCGACAATAACATTATCCAAAACAGTTGATTGCTCAAATAGGTTGGTTGTTTGAAAGGTTCTGGCAACCCCAAGCTCGGCAATTTTGTTGGCCGGCATTTTAGTTACATCCTGCCCCTTAAAAATCACTTGTCCTGATGTTGGAGGGTGAAATCCGCTAATTAAATTGAAAAAGGTTGATTTTCCGGCACCATTCGGACCGATAATAGCATTAATTTTTCCCTGTTCAACTGTGAAATCGACATTATTGACGGCGGTGTTTCCTCCGAACCTTTTGGTTAATCCCTTTGTTTCAAGAAACATATCTAGCCCTCCTTTACCGGCTTATCTACTGTGACTTGGCTTTTCCCAAAGGCCATGGAACTTGCACGGGCTGCTTGGGGCTTTCTTTTTTCATCCCTTTTGTGTTTCCAGCCTGTTAAAGCTCCAACAATTCCCCTTGGATAAAAAATGACTAGGAGTGTTAAAACCGGTCCAAAAATGAGCATTCGATAATCCTGTAAAAATTGAAGCTCCTGAGACAGCCATACTATCAGCACTGTTCCGACAATAGGTCCTGAAAGGGTTCCAATTCCCCCTACCAGCAGATAGGTCAGCAAATCAAAAGTGACGGAAATCTGACCGATATCTGGCCCGATAAACCGAATAAAGGAAGCATATAAAGCACCTGAAAGCCCAGCAAAAATGGTCGACAGGACAAACACGGAAAGCTTGTTTTTCATGGTTGATATCCCAATCGTCAGGGCGAGATCCTCGCTGTTCCGAATCGCAATATAGGTTCTTCCAGATAGTGAATGTATAATCCGGTACACAATAAGTACAGTCACAAGCAGGAAAAACAAGACCAGATAATATTGGGATAAAGGTTCCTCAAAGTTTATCGGACCTGCTTTTCCTGGAGCCGGTATACCAATAAGACCGCGTACACCCTCAGTTAGGCTATCCCATTTATCAATGACTAAATAAATAATATAGCCTACACAAAGCGTATAGATCGCAAAAAAGTGTTCCTTTGTCCTTAGAGCGATTAGTCCAATTAAAAATCCAAGAATGCCTGTAATCAGCAGGGATAGCAGAAATGCAAGCCAGAAATTCATTTCAGCTTTTACCGTTAATATGCCAAGCGAATAGGCTCCGATGGCAAAAAATCCTGCATGAGCTAAGGAAAGATAGCCTGTGTATCCTGCCAGCAAATTAAGCCCGTATACACCTATCATCCAAATAAATGACAAAGTCATAACATGAATGAAATATTCATTTTTAGTAAGGAAAGGGAACACAATTGCAATTAGAATCAGCAAAGAAATAATATTTCTCTGTTTTAGAATCTTCGCCATTAATGCCCCCCCTTTGCGAATAAACCTGTAGGCTTAACAGATAAAATAATTACTAGGAGAACGAAGGCGATAATGTCCTTATAGTCATTGGAGATATAAGTTGCTCCGAGGCTTTCGCTAAACCCGAGTATATAGCCTCCAAGAATTGCCCCTGGAATACTGCCCATTCCTCCCAAAATGATAATGACAAATGCCTTTAAAATAACGAGCTGTCCCATTCCAGGAAATACTAGATTAATAGGAGCAGCCAGAGAACAGGCAATTGATGCCAGCCCACCGCTTATTAAAAATGTCAGCATAGCTGTTCTATTCGTGTTAATACCAACCAGATTTGCTCCCTCCCTGTCCTGGGACATGGCAATAATGGTCGCTCCTATGAAGGTTTTTTTCAGGAATACATAAAGAAGAATCATTACAGCTATTGCAAAAACAATAATTAGCAGCCTTTGCATTGTAAAGGTTAGGCCAAATAGATGTACCACCTGATCATAAGGAGATGGCATTGTTTGATAATCGGCTCCCCATACATATTGGGCGAATGCCTCCAAAAAGAGGAGAATTCCAATGGCAGCAATTTTGTCATGAATGGGTGGTGCATGGCGTAGAGGATGGAAAACAAGTCTTTCCATCAGCACCCCAATTAAGCCTACTGCAAGAATGGATACAAGAATGGCCAGCCAGTAATGAAGGCCGAAGTTTGTCATCATAGTGAGGGTAATATATCCACCCATCATATAGAGAGCACCGTGAGCGAAATTCGGGATGTGCAGGATGCCGTAAACAAGCGTCAGTCCTAAAGCTACAAGCGCATAGACACTGCCAATGGTTAAGCCGTTAAACATCTGCTGAACGAATATCTCCATGTTTATCCTCCTCGTGAGTTAATTGTTGCCAAAGTCACTGTATTTTGTTAGACATAGGTACTGGAGGAATGAATTAAACCTTTTCCGCTTTTGCCTGTTCTTCTTCCTGGAGCTTTCTCCATAAAATTTTCCCGCTGCTGGTTACAGGGAATTCTTTTCTAAATTCAACCTGGCGAGGGTATTTATAGGCAGCCATATGCTCTTTGGACCATTCAATAATTTCCTCTTCAGAAACCTTTCCTTCATAACCATCATTTAAAATTACAAAGGCTTTAACTGTTTCACCTCTTCGTGGATCTGGCACCCCTACCACCACTGCCTGCTGGATGGCTGGATGTTTATAAAGGTAAGATTCAACTTCTGTTGGCCATACCTTATAGCCTGAGGCATTAATCATCCTTTTCACCCGGTCAACCATAAAGAAATATCCCTCTTCGTCATAACGACCGATATCACCAGTTCTGAAAAAGCTTTTCCCCTCTATTTCAATAAATGAGCTTCTATTCTCATCATCCCGGTTATAATAACCAACCATAACCTGCGGACCATTCACGACAATTTCTCCCACTTCTCCGACTCCAAGCTCCTTGCCTGTAGAAGGTTCGATGACTCTCGCGTCTACATTAAAGGAAGGAACGCCAAGGCACTGCATTTTTGGCCGGTCTGCAGGATTAAAATGGGTTTGGGCAATGGTTTCTGTTAGTCCATATCCTTCTACAAAATATAATCCTGTCAGATTAAATAATTTTTTCCCTACTGCCTCAGGAAGAGCGGCACCTCCACCTGAAATGGAAGTTAAGGAAGCGATATCCTCCTTCTTAAGGTTGGGATTGGCAAGGAAATCAACAATCATAGTAGCAATGGCTACCCAGTGTGTACATCCCTCATTTCTTATCGTTTCAACCGCAGCTTCACGGTTCCATCTTGTCATAATGACCATAGTGGCTCCTGCAAAAATTGGCATGTTCATGCTTTGCACCATTCCTGTTACATGGAAAAGCGGCAAAGTCTGCAGATGAACTGTATCTGTTGTAGATCTTGACCAATGATAGGCACCTACAGTATTTGCGTTAACTGTCCTGTTTGTATGCATGCATCCCTTTGGAAGACCGGTAGTGCCCGATGTGTAAGGCAGCACAACAAGATCATCCGCTGTAGCTGTATGCTCACCAGGCTGATAATTTGCATCAATTGCCTCTTTCCAGAGGTAATGGTTTGGTTCATTGATCACGGCGCGAGGCGCTTCTACTTCAGCCGGGATAATACCAGTAAAATTATCTCCCTTGTAATCGGAATAGGCAGCAATCACAATATTTTCCAATGAAGTTGATCCTACGTTAGGACCTACTTTTGAATATAACTCCTGTCCGGTTAACGCGGTTTTGATCTCACAATCACGGATATAGAATTCCAATTCATTTGCTGTCAGCATTGGATTAATCGGAACCACAACAGCATTTGCTCTTGAAATAGCATAAAAACCTATAACAAATTGAGGGGAATTTTGCATAAATAGTAAAACCTTATCCCCTGCCCCAACACCTAGTTTGTTTTGCAAGAAGCCGGCAAGGGAGTTTACTTCGTCATCCAGTTCCTTAAATGAAAGAGTATTTCCGTAATAGTTAATGGCTTCTTTATTTGGATATCTTCTGGCACTGATACTTAGATTTTCATAGAGCGAAGTTTCTGGAAGAGTTAAAGTTTTTGAAATCTTAGGCCAGAATTGGTGGTGCAGTGTTAACATATTCATCTCTCCTTATTAAATACTTTCCGTTGTTTTTTGCAGCCCTTTAAGTTCGTTTGCAGCCTGCTTAATGGCACTTTTGGCATCTGGAAGATATTCTGTCATCCCTAGGAATCCATGTATCAGCCCGGGTAAACAAACATATTTGGTTTCTACACCTGCCTGTTTTAGCTTGGCTGCAAAGTTTTCTCCGCCATCACAAAGCGGATCATATTCAGCGGTCATAATAAAAGCTGGTGGCAGTTTTGAGGCTGCTTCATCGGGAATTAACATTGGCGCGGCTAAAGGACTAAGGGTATCAGAAGGGTCGTTAAGATATTGTTCGCGGAACCATGTCATGGTAGATTTGGTCAAATAATAGCCTTCTCCATACTTTTCATATGAAGGGGTATATTCATATCCTGTTGAAGGATAAAACAGCATCTGATAAGCAATGGAAGGTGAATTTCGTTCTACAGCCAGATAGCAGACAACCGCTGCAAGATTTCCTCCTGCACTATCTCCGCCAACAGCAATAAGTTCTTTATTAATATTAAGCTCGGAGGCATGGTCCGCAGTCCATTGGACAGCTAGATAGGCATCTTCGACAGCAACTGGAAACTTGCTTTCCGGAGAGAGGGTGTAATCAACCGAAATAACAATACAATCACCTTCAACAGCTAGAGAATGGCAGGTTGCATCATGGGTTTCGATATTGCCGATTACCCAGCCTCCTCCATGATAATAAACAAGAGCTGGACGAGCATTTGATGAATCTGATTCAGGAGTATAAATCCTAATACCAATATCATTCTTAAAGCCTTTTATTTTTCGATCCTCGGTTTTGGCTAGTTTATCTGCCTTGCTTAATAGCTTTGCTGATGCTTCAAATCCTTTTCTTGCTTCTTCAAGGCCTTGTTTTTCAATCGGAGGAATACCTTTTGCTTGGAAAGCTTCCAGCAAAGCTTTAACTTCTGGTTTTAATGTCATACATTCATCTCCCTTTCAAATATGTAAACGCTAACAATTTATGTGACTTTTTAGGGGATTTCTCCCCCTTAAATCGGCAATATACGTTTCCGGTCGACCAGGCGTGGGACTGATTGAAAAAAGCCCTCCTGTGAAACAAACTCAATTTCCTTTTCGAATCCGGCCTGTAACAGCATTTGGCCAACACGGGAAATTTTTAAAATATCCTGTCCCTTTTCTTTATTGGTTTTATAAAATTGATGGGCAGCAAAGGCAGAATCCGTTAAATCAACTTCCTCCCCGTAACCCCTGTACAAACAGTCGATAAAACACCCAGCACCGTAAAAATCCTCAACATTAAATTCCTGGGATGAACCGGAACAAATCACTATGATCGTTTCTCCCTTGTAATCTTTTAAAATATGGTTGGCTACAGCCTGGCTATTAAGAATAGATGCTGCATATACAGCATTAGCACCTGATGAATTTTTCAAGGCAACCGTTCCATTTGTTGTTGAGAGAATAACCGTTTTACCTTCTATTTTCTCCTTCAATTCAAGCGGATTGGGAGATAAAAAACCATCAATGGTCTTTCCCTGATATTCGCCTACGAGCACAAAGCTATCCTCTTCTCTTCCTTGTGCTTCCAATTGGGCCTCTGTCCCGTTTAGTACAGGGATGACTTCTTTCGCACCAAATTCAAGTGCAGATGTAACTGTAGAGGTTGCCAATAAAATATCGAATACAACCGCCAATTTATTTTCCTGCATTTTTTCTTGGTCAATTTCTTCTTTTTTTAATAAAAGATGGACTTTCAGCAATGAGAAGCACCCCTATCCGTAGTTACCATTTTTGTCCCGCTGTATATAGTGAATATTGGATAAGACTGCTCACAAAGTTATTAAGTCCAGCGAATCTTTCATCCTGGGTCTGCCCCTTTTTCCATCTGTAGTAAATCTGCTGGCAGATAACGGCAAGCTTAAAGTAAGCAAAGGTTAAGTAGAAATTCATATTAGAAATATCTCTTCCGCTTTTAGCTGCATAACGGGACAGAAATTCATTTCTAGTCATAAACCCCGGAGTAGCAGTAATAGGAGGCTTTCCCATGCCTCTTTTTAAAAGATCTGAATCGTCTGGTTCAATCCAGTAGCTCATGGCAACGCCCAAATCAGCAAGAGGATCTCCCACGGTTGTCATTTCCCAGTCGAATAAACCAACCATTTCACTTAAACTTTCATCAAACATCGAATTGTTTAATTTGTAATCATAATGAATAATGGACGAATCTTTAGATCGTGGAACATGGCTGTTTAGCCATTGTTTAAGTTCGTCGATACCTGGTATATCATCCGTTTGAGATCTTTCATAACGCTGGATCCATCCGCTGGTTTGCCGCTGCATAAAACCCTCAGGCTTCGTCATTTTAACCAGCTTTGTTTGCGTATAGTCGATACTGTGAAGCGCTGCAAGATTATCTGCCATTGTTGCGGATAAGTTCCAGCACATTTCCTCAGTTGGATTAATGCCCTCGGGGAAATCGGTGTCCAGCACGATTCCATGCTTTCTTTCCATAATAAAGAACGGACTGCCAAGGACACTTTCATTAGCAAAAAAATATGGCTTAGGAGCTGCCTTAAAATGCGGATGAATTTCCTTAAGTATCAGGTACTCCCTTTCCATATCATGTGCTTTGGGTGCAACAGGACCAAGCGGCGGGCGCCTTAAAACTGCTTCCCAATCACCAAGCTGCAGCTGGTATGTCAGGTTGGATCGTCCATGGCTAAACTGCTGAATAGTAAGAGAGCCTTCAGGCAAGTCGGTGAGCTCAGATCTCAGGAATGTTTCGATTGCTTTTGTATCCAACTCTTCACCTTTTCTAATTGGAATCGTATCGTAAGCCATTTATGCCCCTCCTTTTTGAAAAAATAATAGAATTGGGAGAGCGGTAAGGCTCTCCATTTATTTATCCGTGAATTTAAGATCTTTTCTTTAGATTCTGTGGTTTTATCCGCTGTTTTAGAGACTGTTTTCGTGAAACTCGGAATTACTTCCGCTGCATCTACAAAATCAAGGAATACCTCTCCACTCTTGGGCTGATGTTCTACATTTTTTAGAACACGTACTACAAAAACAATCAGAATTTCTACACTTTTTGGCTATAGTTCTACAATTGCCAACCTATGCACGCTCTATGATGGTGGCAATGCCTTGACCGCCGCCGATACACGCGGTTATTAGCGCATATCTTCCACTGATTCTTTCAAGCTCGTAAATTGCCTTAGTAATGAGGATGGCTCCAGTGGCACCAAGCGGATGGCCATGTGCAATCGCTCCTCCATTAACATTCACTTTTTCCATATCCATCTCAAGCTCTCTGTTGCAGGCAATAACCTGTGCAGCAAAAGCTTCATTTATTTCAATCAGGTCCATGTCATCCAGTGAAAGGCCGGCCTTTTTTAATACTTTCCTTACAGCCGGAACTGGTCCGATTCCCATAATGTTAGGATCAACACCCGCTACCGCCGAAGCGCGAATCACTGCCAATGGCTGGACATCCAGTTCATTTGCCTTTTCTCTGGACATGATCAACAAAGCAGACGCTGCATCATTTAAACCAGAGCTGCTCCCTGCTGTAACAGACCCACCTTTTAAGAAAGCAGGCTGAAGCTTTGATAATCCCTCGATTGTAGTATCGGGACGTGGATGCTCATCCTTTTTAAAAACTATAGGCTCGCCTTTCCTCACTGGAATTGTGATTGGGACAATTTGTTCGTCAAACCGTCCTTCCTCCATCGCAGCAGCCATTCTTTGCTGGCTTCTGAGAGAAAACTCATCCTGCTCTTCACGGCTGATATTATATTTTTCCACTAGATTTTCAGCCGTAATTCCCATTGGGGGATCTCCGATTTCAGCAGGGGACAGCCGGGATTTTCTAAAGCTTGGAGGAGCAGGGCTGTATGGCTTTTCAGGGCGATCCATTAAGTAAGGGGCCCGGCTCATACTTTCAATACCGCCTGCAACATAAACGTCTCCGTCACCGGACAGGATTGCCTGTGCTGCAAGATTGACAGCATTTATTCCGGAACCACACTGCCTGTCAATGGTCAGACCTGGCAGGTCTAGTGATAAACCAGTCTGTAAAGCTGTTAATCTGGCGATATTTCCTCCACCGCTGATGACATTTCCCATTATGACATCATCTATCATTTCCGGCTTAACATTAGCACGACGAACCGCTTCCTTAATAACCTCGGCTCCGAAAACATAGGCAGGTACAGTAGCCAATGCTCCGCCCTGTCTCCCGATGGCTGTTCTTACTGCAGAAACAATTACCGCTTCTCTTGTCATAATGACTCCTCCTTATAAGACGTGCGCTCCGCCGTCGACTACTAAAATATCACCTGAAACAAAATCCGATGCTGGAGCAGCAAGGAATAACGCTACACCCTTAAGGTCCGAATCCGAGCCGAATTTACGAAGAGGCGTTCCCTCAAGAATTCCTTCCCCGCCAGCTTCAAGGAGCCCCTTGGACATCTTGGTAGGGAAAAATCCTGGTGCAATGGCATTTACATAGATACCGCTTGGCCCCCATTTTGCAGCAAGGTCTTTTGTGAAAGTTATAACGGCTCCTTTGCTGGTATTATAGCCGATGGCATTCATATACTTAGGATTGGAGCCTTTCAGACCGGCAACAGAAGCGATGTTGATAATTTTTCCCGATTTTTGTTCAAGCATTACACGTCCTGCAGCCTGGGACATTAAAAATGTTCCGGTAACATTTGTATTGATCACCTTTTGCCATGCTTCAAGCGGCATCTCTTCTACAGGCGCTCCCCAGGAAGCTCCGCTGTTATTGACAAGAATATCAATCCGTCCAAAGCGTTCTTTTGTTTTATCTACTACATTTTGAACATCTTCTGGGTTTGTAATATCACACTTTAATGCAAAAGATTCAACGCCCAGGGATTTCAAATGTTCGCTTACTTCTTCACAGGCATCCACTCTTCTCGAGCAAACAACTACGTTTGCCCCTGCTTCTGCAAACCCTTCTGCAATCTGCCTGCCAAGTCCGCGTCCTCCACCGGTTACAATAGCAACTTTCCCTGTTAAATCAAATAATTCCTTTACATGCATCTATAAACACTCCTCGTCATCTCTATTTGTGCTTTTTCAATTCGTATCTGGCTATGGCTCTCTTGTGAACTTCATCCGGTCCGTCAGCCAGTCTAAGTGTCCTGATATTAGCCCATGAAGCTGCCAGTGTAAAATCATCGCTTACACCTGCTGCTCCAAACGCCTGGATAGCTCGGTCAATTACTTTTAGGGCCATATTAGGCGCAACGACCTTGATCATAGCAATTTCTGCCTTCGCTTCCTTGTTACCGACTGTGTCCATCATATAGGCTGCTTTTAATGTCAGAAGCCTTGCCTGTTCAATATCAATGCGGGATTCTGCAATCCATTCCTGGATGACTCCCTGCTCAGAAAGTTTCTTACCAAAAGCTGTTCTTTCTTGAACGCGCTTACATAATTCATCTAATGCTCTTTCAGCTGCACCTATTGTTCTCATGCAATGGTGTATACGTCCTGGTCCCAGTCTTCCTTGTGCGATAGCAAATCCCTTGCCCTCACCCCATAGCATATTAGAGGCTGGCACTCTTACATTCTTATATTCAATTTCAGCGTGACCATGAGGGGCATGATCATAGCCAAACACAGGGAGTACTCTTTTAATTGTTACTCCTGGTGCATCCAGTGGCACTAGAATCATAGATTGCTGCTGATGCCTTGCAGCCTCTTGGTCATTTTTTCCCATTACAATAGCAATTTTACATCTAGGATCTCCTGCACCAGAGGACCACCATTTCGTTCCATTAATGACGTACTCATCGCCGTCTCTTATAATACTAGACTGAATATTCGTGGCATCGGAGGATGCGACGTCTGGTTCAGTCATCGAAAAACAAGAACGGATTTCTCCGTCAAGGAGTGGCTGCAGCCATTGGTCCTTTTGCTCCTGTGTACCATAACGCACGAGAACCTCCATATTTCCTGTATCAGGTGCTGCGCAATTGAAGACCTCAGGGGCAATACTGGAACGTCCCATAATTTCACATAGAGGAGCATATTCGAGGTTGGTCAGCCCTGCTCCATATTCACTCTCTGGTAAAAATAAATTCCAGAGTCCTGCATCTTTAGCTTTCTGCTTTAGTTCCTCCATAATTGGAGGTACAGAAGAAAAACGATCCTGTTTATCGATTTGTTCCTTATATATTTTTTCATTTGGATATACATACTCGTTCATGAAATCTGTCAGCCTGGCTTGCAGTTCTTTTACTTTGTCTGTATGTTCAAAATACATATATACACCTCATATTCCGCATCCAACATACTAACTAGTTGGTATGCATTTAGTTAATATTATACAAAATTTTTAGAATATTCAACTTGTTTTTCTGTTTGTGGATTGTTTTTTTCCATGTTACTCCCGGATTATTTTGTACACTCCGCTGCCTTTTGCTATCAGACGGTTTTCACTGTCTCTTATTTCTGCTTCAGCTCCGGCGATCTTATATCCCTTTTGGAACACTATTGCTCTTGCAAAAAGATCACCTGAACTGGTTGCCATTAAATATTGAATGTTGACGTTTATGACGGAAACTCTCGTTTTATACAGGGAACGAATCGCCATTGCTTGCGCTGTTTCCAGCATGGAAGCATGCACTCCCCCATGCAGTGTTTGATTGAGATTAAGATGGCTTGGTTCTATTTTAAGTTTTAAGAGAATATCTTCCTCCTCAAACTTTAAAATTTCAAAACCCGTTCTCTTTAGAAATGGATTATTTTCAAGTCCGGTTCTTATTTCATGAAGAGTTTGGGACATATTTTCCTCCTTCCTATTGACGCGATCCTGGTGAAATTTTAAAGGTACCCATTCCTTTAGCAATCAGGTCTCCTTCATAGTTAAAAATTACACCTTCTGCGGTAACGCTTTTTGTGTCATGGTGAAGGATAGTTGTCTCCGCCCGGAATGAAGGATAAGGATCCAGATTAAAAAAAGAAATATTTAAATTAATGGTGGTTGCAAAGGAAAGAAATTTTTGAGATATAGTAGCGCCCATTACAATATCCAGCATGGTAGAGAATACACCGGAGTGAATGGTCCCATCATCCTGAAGAAGTTCGGGCTGTAGATCAAGCTCCAAATTAAAGGCATCGGAGTCTGTTTCATCTCTTCTAAAGCCAATGTGTTCAAAAAAGGTTGATTGAACCTTGCTGATTTCCAAAAGTTCACCTCCTATGATATTTAAGCCTTGCATTCGGAACGTCACAGAAATTTTCCAGTTGGTCCTGCTTGAATGCCACTCCTATTCGGACAGTCACAGACAACTTACTGCTAGTCCTGTCTGAATAAGCCTTAATATTCTTTTTCCAGCTGGGCTGCAATGATATTTTTTTGAATTTCTGAGGTTCCTTCATAAATTCTTGTTATCCTTGCATCCCGGTAAAAGCGTTCTACCGGATAATCAGCAATATAGCCAAGTCCTCCGTGAATTTGAACAGCTTTATCTGCAACACGGTTGTAGACTTCAGATCCATAAAGCTTTAACATCGCTGCTTCTTTGATAACCTTCATTCCTTGGTCCACCATCCAGGCTACCCGGTAGGTAAAAGAACGAAGCGCTTCAATCTCAACTGCCATTTCTGCAAGCATATGGCTAACAGCCTGGTATTTTATGATTGGTGTACCAAATTGAATTCTTTCTTTTGCATAGGCAGCGGACATGTCCAGAAGCTTTTGGCTGGAGCCCATATTTCTTGACGCCAGACCGGCCCGTCCGTTTGCAAGAATTTTTAAAGCATTCACATAACCCTGGCCTTCTGATCCTAGAACATTTTCAGCAGGAACCTCGCAATCTTCAAAAATCAATTCTGCAGAATGAGATCCTTTCAGCCCCATCTTTTTTTCAACCTTACCGACTTTAAAGCCCGGAAAGTCCTTTTCAACAATAAAGGAGGTAATTCCCTTTGCGCCTTTTGAAGGATCTGTTACAGCCATAACTGTAAAAACACTTGCTTCGGTAGCATTGGTTATATAATGCTTAAGGCCATTAAGGATGTATTTGTCTCCTTTTCTAACAGCTGTTGTTTTTAGATTGGCGGCGTTAGAACCTGCTTCCGGTTCCGTTAAAGCGAATGCTCCAATCAAGTCACCTGTTGCCATATCGGGAAGGTACCTTTTCTTTTGGGCTTCATTGCCCATTTCTACAATACCGACAGAACCAATTCCGGTATGAGCACCAATCAGGGTAGTATATCCATTATGAGTTTGGCCAATCTCTTCATAGAGCGCACATTTTCCTACCATTCCAATCCCAAGACCGCCATATTCCTCTGGAATGCTTAGCCCGAACAGTCCCATTTCCTTGGAAAGGTTAATGATCCTATCCGGAATTCGATCCTCTTCTTCAATTTGCATCGCAACCGCTTCAACTTCAGTCTGGATAAAATCCCGGACATTTCTTTTCAAAAATAATATATCCTCATCAAGTTCAAAGTTCATATTGTATGACACCTCTATCTTTATTTCTTTTCAACTAGGAGTCTCTTCAAAATCTTGCCGACAGAGTTTCTTGGAAGTTCCTCAATAATCTCGAATTCTTTAGGAACCTTATAGCGCGTCAGCTCCTGATAGCAAAATTCCTTCAGATCTTTCAGGTTGATGGTTTTTCCTTCTTTCGGAACCACGAAGGCTTTGACAAGTTCTCCAGTTTTATGGTCGGGAACACCTATAACGGCTGCTTCCTTTATAGATGGATGTTCATAAAGAACACCTTCCACCTCCTGAGGATAAACATTAAAACCTCCGACTATGATCATTTCTTTCTTTCTGCCAACGATGTAAAAATAGCCTTCTTCGTCCATCATAGCCAGGTCTCCTGTATAAAACCAGCCGTCACGAATTGCCTGCATGGTTTCTTCTGGCTTATTCCAGTAGCCAAGCATGACCTGTGGCCCGTTAATCAGCAATTCGCCAATTGCTTTGGGTGGCAATGTTTCACCCAGATCATCGACAATCTGGCAATCCGTACCAGGAAGTGGCAGCCCAATACTCCCCACTTTTCTGATTCCATATGGAGGATTTCGGTGAGTTGAGGGTGATGTTTCTGACAAACCGTACCCTTCTCCAATTGTTGAACCCGTTAATTTTTCAAACTGGTGAATGATTTCAACCGGCAGTGGTGCAGATCCGCTTGAACAGATTTTAAACGAATCAAGCCCATAGTTTTCTATACCAGGATAGTTTACAAAGACTGTGTACATCTTTGGAACTCCCGGAAAAAATGTTGGTTGATGCTTTTTAATCAGATTAAGTACTTTTTCCGTCTCAAATTTCTTGACGAGAAGATTAGTGGCACCAGTGTAAATTCCCATGTTCATCCCTACTGTCATTCCAAAAACATGGTAGAGGGGAATGGCAGTGAGAATCGTCTCACAGCCAAATAGCATTTTCTCTCCATACAGAGCTTTGCTTTGGAGAACATTTGCCACTAAATTAAAGTGAGTAAGCATGGCCCCTTTTTTTCGGCCGGTTGTTCCTCCTGTATATTGAATAACTGCAATATCTTCCTTAGCTTTAATAGATACCTTTTCTACTAAAGGGCTGGCGTTTTCAATTAATTTATCCAGGAGCTTGATTCCTTCTTTTCCTCTCTGTCCAGACGAGAAAATATACCGAAGACCCGGAAAGTCCTTTTCAACATTTAATACTTTTTCCAATTGCTCTGGTTCTGCTGCAAGATAGGAAATATCTGAGTCCGTCAATATTTCAGTTAGTTCTCTTTGCGTATACTGGGGATTGATCTGGACAATAATCAATCCTAGCTTTAAGGCCGCATAATAGGAAATAATATAAAGGGGTACGTTAGATAGCATCAGGCCGATTCGATTACCTTTTTGGGCTCCAAGGTCTCTCCATGCACCGGCAAGGCGATCAGTCTTGCTCTTCAGGCTATTATAGGAAATGTGCTCCTCTTCATAAATAATCGCGGTTTGCTGTCCATATTTTTCAACCGTATCTTCTAAAAATGAAAATAAGCTGACCTCTGGGATATCGAAGGATGTTTCTGTTGTATCCGGATAATATTTCATCCAGGGTTGAGGGTGGACTTCATTCATGTCGCCACCTCCGAAAAAGTGCTGCCAATTCTAGAATCCTGAAATTTTAAAAGATGGTAGAGGGTTTCTAGTACAGGTGTAGACACGTTATATTCACGGCCTTTTTTAACGATAAACCCGCAGATGGATTCAACCTCCATCTTTTTCCCCCGCAGTTTATCCTGCAGCATGGATGTTTGATGGTTTCTCGCCAACGCCCCCTGTGCAAGTATTTCGTCACAAGCACTGTTTCCAAGTGTAACGCCCATGGCTTTTGCTACATTAATAGATTCCCGGCAAATTTGTTCTGCTGTATTTTTTAATTCCGGATTATCAAGTACTTCACCTACACTTGTTTCAAGGAGCGCAGTAATAGGGTTAAATGTAACATTCCATAGGAGCTTCTTCCATTTGGTTTCTGTAATGTTTTTGGTAGTGAAGGTTTCGATACCTGCGAGATTTAAGAAGGTTGATATTTCCTTAATGGCTGTTTCCTGGCTTTCCTCCACTCCTCCCATTACAAGTCTGGGAGAATTGCCAATCTGCCTGACAACCCCTGGTTCCTTAGAAAAAACCTGAATATAGGATGCTGCTGAAAAAATTTTTTCCTTTTCAAAAACGGTTGAAAGAATTGCTTCATTATCCACCCCGTTTTGCAGAGTCAGTATGAAGGAACCATCCTTCAAAAAGGGCTTTACGCGTAAAGCTGTTTTATATGTGTCTGTTGATTTTACGCAAAATAAAAGAAGGTCAGAATCTGATAGATCTTCATATCGGTCAGTAAATTTGCCCTGAACGGTAAAGCTTCCATTTTCACCTTCCACTGTTAAGCCCATTGATTTCATCGCTTCAAGATTTTTGCCTCTTGCAAGGAATACAACCTCATTACCTGATTTTTGAAGGATACTGCCAAAATATCCGCCGACTGCCCCTGCTCCTATTACTCCTATTTTCAAAATCATTCCTCCTTTCCGAAGGGCTTTCTTATGTAGTAACAATTAGTCAAGGAAATCTGGCTGTTCCTTGACAATCCTGTTCCAAAGCGGCTGGAATTGGAACCATCCGGCTTCATGTGTTCCTACCTGGCCTCTTGTCACCTCTGCATTCTCCGGTTCTATTAGTACAGGAGTTCCTGCTGCCTCAGCCAGCAACTGTGCCTGACATGAGCGTTCCATAGTAATAAACCACCAAACCGCTTCGTCAACCGTTTTTCCCACTGTAAGTAAGCCATGGTTTCTTAAAATGCATGCCTTATGGTTTCCAAGTGCCTTTCCTATTCTTTTTCCTTCCTCGGTGTCCAAAACTACACCTGTATAATCATCAAATAACGAATGATCATTATAAAAGGCACAGGCATCCTGTGTGAGCGGATCGAGCAGTCTTCCAAGTGAAGACCATGATTTTCCGTAAACAGAATGGGAATGTGCAGCGGCGATGATGTCTGGCCTTGCTGCATGGACCTGTGAGTGGATAGCAAAAGCGGCACCGTTGACCGGATAGTTTCCTTCGACTACTTTACCTTCATGATTACAAAGGATAAGATCGGATGCCTGAATCTGGCTAAAATGAACACCATAGGGATTTACCCAAAAATGGTCTTTCTTTTCAGGATCCCTTGCCGTTATATGGCCTGCTACACCCTCATCAAAACCAAATTTAGAAAATAGTCGAAATGCCCCTGCAAGCTTTTGCTTTAAATGAAGACGCTCCTCCTCAACTGTTTGAAAAACAGGAGGTTTATAGTTTGCCTTATATTCTTTAACTGCCAATTTTATCGCTCCTTTATTATATTTTCAGGATAAGAACGACCTGCGATTCAGCCATTGGCCCCCATCCACGGTAATACAGTCACCGTTTATAAAGGCAGCTTCTTCTGAAGTTAAAAACGAGGCTACATTAGCAATCTCTTCTGGAAGAGCAAGTCTTTTTAAAGGTATGGAGGAAACAGTACGCTGATAAGCTTCTTCTGATCCCCATAGCCGGTCTGCTCCACCTGTATTTGCGACTGGTCCCGGTGCAATAGCATTCACACGTATTCCATATTTGGAGCCCCATTCAACAGCAAGCGTCCTGGTCATGGCGAGAACACCCGCTTTGGCACTGGCAGAGTGGATGACACCAGGTCCGGATGTCCAGGCATAGGTGGCGAGGATATTAATGATACTCCCCTGCACTCTGTTTGCGATCCACTCTTTTCCTGCAGCCTGGCTGAAA
The DNA here is from genome assembly GCF_011393025.1 of Neobacillus terrae. Lineage (GTDB taxonomy): Bacteria > Bacillota > Bacilli > Bacillales > Cytobacillaceae > Neobacillus_A > Neobacillus_A terrae. The sequence goes on from NZ_JAAOEO010000006.1 coordinate 275,933, forward strand.
TAAAAGGTTCCATTTAATACGATATTTATTACCGCATTCCATCCGTTGAGGGATAAATCCTCGGCCGGGCAGATAAAATTTCCGGCTGCATTGTTGATTAGAGTGTTAAAGCTGCCAAATCGAGCTTTAGTTTCCTGTATCGTTCTTTCTATATCCTCCGGGCTTCTTATATCCATCTCAACTGTTAGAAGCCTGTCGGTATTTTGGTCGATTTCTGTGGAAGCCTGGCTTAGTTTATCTTTGTTTCGGCCAGTAATGACTACATTTGCTCCTTTATCGAGGAATTTTTTAGCCATCGCTTTGCCAATACCACTGCTTCCTCCCGTGATAATCACTGTCTTGCCATTCATCCAGAACACCTCTTATGGATAGCAATAAACCCAGCAAATATGCCGGGTCTTTGGGTTAAGTTTTCAAAATAACGGAAATGGGGACGGTTTTTGAAGTTTTGTAAAATACGGCCCCATTTTTGTAGAATACAAAGTATTTTCTGTAGAATAAGCGGGATTTTTTGTAAAAAGAGACTTGCTTTTTGTAGATTAAGTAGTACTTTTTGCAGTTTAGTTGCCCCTTTTGCTTCCGCAAACCTCTTTTGGGTCACTAATTATAGTTACTTAATCTTCATACTTTTTATAAACAACTTCACCGTTTATCACGTCAGCACCTTTTTGATTTATCGCTTTAACAAGGAAGCTCAGCTTGTTTGCTTCTTTTTCCTTCAGCTCTGCTTTGAGGGTGATTTGATCGTTTAAGAAAACCATGCCTCTGAAGCGGATTTGGTAATCTTGTATAAATCCCTCTTCATAATAAGGAGTAAACAGCTTCGACAAGTTGCCCATCGTCCACATACCATGGGCAATGATACCAGGCAGACCGGCCTTTTTTGCTTCCTCATCGATTGTATGAATTGGGTTAAAATCGCCTGAAGCACCGGCATACTTAATCAAAGTAATTCTGTCTACAGGCTCCAATTGGATATCTTCCAGCGAATCGCCAACTTGAATCTCCTGAAGTGTCATCATGGAACCAACACCTTCCTTACTGCTTCCGAAATAATAACGGTTGATTTAGAAGAAAAGACAATCTGTCCTGATGTATCTTCTCCAAAGCTTTCAAGAACAAGGAAGCCCATTTCTCCCATCGTTCCTTTTTTTTCGAAATAGTTCTTAACCTCGGAATAGCAATAAATATCTTCACCTACCAACAGAGGCCTTTCATAATGGAAGGTTTGCTCTCCGTGGATCAAGCCTTTGTTAGGAAGATTCAAATCCTCAATGGTTCCATAGTCGAAAACCCTCGGAAAGGTAGGTGGTGCGATATTGCCTTTATATCTTGAATTGCGGCCGGTTTCTTCATCCAGATAAATAGGATGAAGATCACCGATGGATTCTGCAAATTTTTTAACCGCACCGCGTTCAACTGAGTTTTTCACTTTGGCAGATTGCTTGCCTATCAAATGCTTAAACAATTCTTCCACACCTCATTATATTAGAATTAAGTTTTTGGACCGCCAGCTACATAAATAACCTGGCCGTTTACAAAGGAAGATCTTTCGTCTGCAAAGAATGCAACTGCATTGGCAATATCAGCTGGTTTGCCACTTCGGCCAACAGGAATATTGGAGACACTGTGTTTGATAAGCTCCTCAAACGGAATTCCGATTCGGGCTGCTGTTTCTTTTGTCATTTCCGTTTCAATAAAACCTGGGGCAACGGAATTAGCAGTAATCCCATATCTGCCAAGCTCGATTGCAAGTGTTTTTGTAAAGCCTTGTAAACCGGCTTTAGCCGCAGCATAGTTAGCCTGACCACGATTTCCCAAGGCAGAAGTAGAAGATATATTGATAATTCTTCCGTATTTTTGCTCTACCATATATTTTTGTACGGAACGGGCTGCGTTAAAGGAACCTTTTAAATGGACATCCATTACCGTTTGCCAGTCTGAATCTGTCATTTTAAAAAGAAGATTATCACGGATGACTCCTGCATTATTTACAAGAATATCAACCGATCCAAAGGTGTCGTTAACTTCTTTTACAGCCTGCTCAACCTGTTCTGCTTCTGTTACGCTAGCAACTTTTGAAAATACTTCATAGCCTTTATCACGAAGTTCGTTTGTAGTTTCGGCGAGTGCCTCTTCATTTAAATCAATGAAAGCTACCTTAGCGCCTTCTTCAGCAAAACGTTCAACAATTCCTTTTCCAATACCACGGCTGCCTCCTGTTATGAATGCAACTCTGCCCTCAAATCTGCCTGTCATTAGATTACCTCCCAAAAAATTATGTTATCGCTTACATTTTTTAAATATATTGGCCCACTTTGACATGTCCTTTGATGAGATTTCTTGCAATAATCATGCGCTGAATTTCATCAGTTCCATCGTAAATTCTCCAGAGTCTTGCTTCACGGTACCATCTTTCAATTGGCAATTCTCTTGTATAACCCATTCCGCCATGGATTTGCAACACACGATCAACTACGCGGTTACCCATATTGGAGCCATATAATTTTGCCATTGAAGCCAGGTGGCGGTTATCTTCACCAGCATCAAGAGTGAACGCCGCATTTAAAACAAGCCATCTGGCAGCTTCAATTTCAACTGCAGAGTCAGCAATTTGCCACTGAATAGCCTGGCGTTCAGCAATCGGTTTCCCAAAAGTTACACGTTCTTTAGAATAATCAATGGCCATTTGCAATAGACGCTCGGCAGAACCTACTGCTCTTGCTCCAACGATCCATCGAGCGAAGCCAATCCATTCAAGTCCTAAATTATAGCCTTTGTGCAATTCGCCAAGAATGTTCTCCTCAGGCACTCGCACATTATCAAATACAAGTCCGGCTGGGCCCCATTCTCCCATCGTATGTATATACTCTGATTTCCAGCCCATGTCCCTGTCTGCGATAAAGCAGGTTACACCTTCACGACCTCTTGTTTCCTGGTGCCTTTCTTTATCGGTAATTGCAATAACCATAACGAAATCGGCTTCATTACCGCCAGTAATAAATGTTTTCTCGCCGTTTAGAACCCATTCATTGCCGTCTTTTACAGCTGTCATTTTAATGTTTTGTGTATCGGATCCAGCACCAGGCTCTGTCATTGCAAAACAGGACTTTTTCTCGCCATTAATGGTTGGGATTAAATATTTTTGTTTCTGCTCTTCATTTCCATAGTAAAGAATATTATCGGCTGAACCTCCAAATTGGAAAGGTACAAATGTTTTAGAAACTTCCATTAAAACAATTGCCATCATCATTTGGCCAAGATCTGCACCGCCATATTCTTCAGGTGTGTTTATGCCCCAGAAACGGGCTTCCTTTGCTTTAAGCTGAAGCTCTTTTAATTTTCCCGGTGGAAGGCTTGGTTTTCCTTCTCTTTCATTTCTAAGAACATCATTTTCAAGCGGGATAAGTTCTTTTTCTACAAATCTGCGAATCGTTTTTTGAACCATTTTTTGCTCATCAGTCAGCCTTAAATCCATACCTTTCACTCCATTCATAGTCTGGTAATCTAGTTTTTTACTATAAAAATTATATTAAATAAATATCCGTTACATACCAACCGGTAGGTATGTTAGATTAATTCTATTCCGAAATTTCAGAAATAACAAGTTTTTTGATTTAATTTTTTAAAATTAATAGGATAGTCCTCCCTCATATTCAGGAGGACTATTTTTTTATTTAAGCGATTCCTCGATTGCAGGCTCAAAGGGCCACGCTGGCAGTGTTTTCGATAATGGTTTGTCTGTACGATATCCTAAAGCATATTCACCCTGCATAACCGTATGAATCTCACGTGTTCCTTCATATATTACAGGCGCCTTAGCGTTTCTTAAATATCTTTCAACTGGATACTCATTTGAAAAGCCATAGGCGCCGTGTATTTGAACAGCATCATTTGCTGCTTCATAGGCATAATCACAGGACTGCCATTTTGCCAGCGAGGTTTCCCTGGTGCAGCGCTTGCCTTCATTTTTCAGCCAGCCTGCGCGATAAACAAGGAGGCGCGACACCTGAAGCCCTGCTTCCATTTTTGCAATCATTTGCTGGACGAGCTGGTGGCGGCCGATTTCCTTGCCAAAAGTACTTCTTTCATGGCAGTACTTTAGACTTGCTTCAAGGCTTGCCATGATCGTTCCGCAAGCACCTGCTGCAACAGTGAATCTTCCGTTATCCAATGCTGACATCGCAATTTTAAACCCTTCACCTTCCTGGCCAAGGAGATTCTCCTTCGGAACTCTAATATTATCAAAAAAGAGTTCACCCGTATTTCCGGCGCGAATTCCAAGCTTTCCTTTTATCGCTTTAGATGAAAAGCCATCCCAGGTTCTCTCTACAATAAAGGCGGATATTCCATGATGCTTTTTACTCTTATCTGTATAGGCAAAAACAAGGAAATGGTCTGCAACATCACAGAGGGAAATCCAGGTCTTCGAGCCATTTAATAAATAGTGGTCACCCTTGTCCACAGCTGTCGTCTGCATGGCGGCCACATCTGAGCCTGCATTTGGTTCGGTTAAGCCGTAGGCTGCAACCTTCTCACCCTTTGCCTGAGGAATTAGGTATTTACGTTTTTGCTCCTCCGTTCCCCATTGCAACAGAGTCATACTATTGAGACCTGTATGAACGGAAACGGCAGTCCGGAAGGCAGTATCCCCTCTTTCCAGTTCTTCACAAACGATAGCAAGGGAATTATAATCCATACCGCAGCCCCCATACTGCTCAGGAATACACACACCCATTAGTCCTAGCTCGGAAAGCCTTTTTAAAATACGAGGCTCAAAATGTTGATTCTCATCCCATTCCTTGATATATGGCATAATCTCTTTGTCTACAAAACTTCTAACAGTTTTTCTTAAAAGCTCCTGTTCTTCCGTAAAAGAAAAATTCATCATCGCTCTCCATCTCCTTGTTACATAATATTATTATGTTTATGTTTATAAGTAATAGGAAAACGGACTCAAAAAGCTAAAATTGAGTCCGCTTTATTTTGTTTTATTTTACTGTTAAAGGCACTACCTTCTGGCCAACCGCCTGGATAAGCTCCTTAGGCATTGGGAAGGAAACCGAAGCAGGGTCCTTTGCAACCGCTGCTGCTGCCCTTTCAAGGTCCTCTTCTGATAGATTGTACTGTGCAAAGTCCTCAGGAAGGCCTGTTTTATGCTGAAGAAGGCGCAGCTTTTCAACCACCTTCGCTAAAACAGTGCGCGGCTCGTCAGCTGCATCAGTATCTACTCGAAGTGCTTCAGCTAGTTCAGCAATTTTTGGCAGATAAAGATCAGGGACATATTCCATGACAACTGGCAGGAAGACTGCGTTTGCCAATCCGTGTGGAATACGGAACAATGCTCCATATGCATGGGCAAAGTTATGGACTGGAATAGCATTTAAGGCAAAGCTGAAAGCAGTAATACCCATTAAACTTGCCTGGAGCATTTCCATTCGGGCATTTACATTCGAACCATCAGCCACAGTAAGGGGAAGATTTTTTTCAATCAGGCGAATAGCATGGAGGGCATGGGCATCTGTTATAGCTGTTGCACTTGGAGATGCCAAAGCTTCAATCGCATGTGTTAAAGCATCAAATCCTGTAAATGCGGTAATTGCCGGCGGAAGACCAACCGTAAGGTCTGGATCTAAAACCGCAATATCTGCACTGATAAATGGATTGATAATATTGCCTTTCATTTGGATCTCTTCATTAAAAATAACAGCGATTGGTGAAACCTCGGAACCTGTACCAGCAGTAGTTGGAACTGAGATATGAGGAATCGCCATAAATTGAGCCTTAGGGAACTGTTCAAAGCGGAAGCCGCCAGGAATAGCATCCTTGATATCGGAAAGGCCATTATAAAGGGCATACTTCACCCCTTTTACAGTATCAAGCACACTGCCCCCACCGACAGCCAGAAGTCCGTCAGCTCCTACTTCTCTGGCATATCTGACAGCTTCATTCACACAACGGCTTTCTGCATCCTGGGAAATGTCCAAATAAACGCCGGCCAGCTCAGGTCCGGAACCATGAGAAGTTAATTCAAAAATTTGAGCTACTTTTTCAACTACTCCTGCTTTTTCCAGTCCGCGATCACTGAATAGTACGACTCTCTTTGCCCCAAGTCCTTTAAACAAATCTGGGACAAGTGCCCTTGAATTCGATCCGCTGTAGATAGCAGATCTAAGCATAAATTGTGATAAAGTTGTCGTTTGCATCCGCTTCACCTCAATATAAATTTTTTATTCATTAGTATTGGAAAACAATAGGCCGTACCAGTTGCGCTTATGAATTTCAGGAACCATGGAAGTATGGACATGCTTAACCTGTGTATAAGCATCAAGAGAATGCTTGCCCATTTCACGGCCAATACCGCTTTGCTTATATCCGCCAAACGGTGCATCATTACGAAGCATATGCCAGTCGTTAATCCAGACAACACCTGCCTGCAGCTTGCGGGATACGTCGTACGCTTTGTTAACATCACGTGTCCAAACTCCCGCTGCCAGTCCATAAATGGTGTCATTTGCAAGGCGGATTGCTTCATCAACATCCTTATACCGGATAACTGATAATACTGGTCCAAAAATTTCTTCACGGGCAATTTTCATATCATTTGTTACGTTTATAAAAATAGTTGGTTCAACGAATTGGCCATTTTCACAGCCAGCAACTACTGCTTCTTTCCCGCCGCAAACGAGAGTGGCACCTTCTGCCTTACCCGCTTCAATATAGGAAAGGATGGTTTCCTTTTGCTTTTTCGAAATAACAGGACCAACATCTGTAGCAGGATCTAGTGGATTTCCAAGCTTAATCTTTCCTGCCAGCTTTACAAGCTGCTCTACTACAGCATCATGCAGATGATCCGGAACAAAAAGTCTAGTTCCAGACTCACAAAGTTGTCCGGAATGCAAAAATACTCCAAACAGGCTTCCAGGAATAGCAAGGCTTAAATCTGCATCTTCTAGAATGATATTTGGCGACTTTCCGCCGAGCTCCAAGGTTGTATTTTTAATAGTCTCAGCAGCAAGCTTCATAACACGGCGTCCTACATCTGTAGAACCAGTAAATGCAACCTTATCCACCTTTGGATGTTTAACTAGAGTTTCGCCTACTTCAGCACCTGGCCCTGTCACTACATTAATGACTCCAGGAGGAACAACCTGTGAAATGATTTCAGCAAGTTTTAAAGTAGAAAGTGGTGTATAGCTTGCAGGCTTGACCACAACTGTGTTACCCATAGCGAGTGCCGGAGCGATCTTCCAGGTTGCAATGACCATTGGAAGGTTCCAGGGTGTTATTGCAGCACAAACTCCAATTGGCTCTCTCCAAATAAAGTTATGGGCCGGTCCAGGAAAAGGCGGGCTTGGAAGCGTTTCTGAAAATGGATACTCTTCAACAAACTTCGCAAGGGTCTGAAATAGATCAACCATTTGCAAAATATCATTACCACCCAGTCTTCGAACTGTTCCGCCAGAGCTAATAGCTTCTAAATAGGCAAGTTCTTCTGCGTGCGCAGCAATTTGGTAGGAAATGGCATAAAGAACCTTTGATCTATCCTTAGGCTTCATGTTCTTCCAATCGGTGCTGTCAAAAGCATTTCTTGCAGCTTCAACTGCTTTATTGACATCCTCTTCTGTTCCCTTAGCCACTCTAGCTACAAGTTCGCCTGTAGCAGGGTTGAAAACATCAAACGTTTCACCGTTTGATGCCGGCTCCCATGTTCCGTTAATAAATAGCGGAAAGGTTCTTACATCAACTTCTACTGTCATTTCAATTCCTCCTCTTATAGAATTTTTAAAGAACACCAAGCTCGCTTTCTGTAAATCTGTAAATCTCTTCTATCTTTTTGCCTCTTGCCCGTGAAAGAATATCCATGCGGACAGAAAGCTGGCGAAGTGTAAAGTTCATTGTATCCTCAAGTAAATGGCCAAACTCACTGACATCTTTGCCGGCAAAGCCTTCCTGATTTAGCCGGATTGCCAGCGGAGTCAGTTCTTGCATTTTGGCTTCAACAAATTCAAATAAATGTGGATGCTCACAAATCAGGCGCTGCAGTAAGAATGTACCATACCCTATATGTCTTGATTCATCCTTCTTTAAATAACCGATTCCCTGTAGCAGGCCTGGCATGATTCCGTCTGCTTCAAGGGATTTATAGAAGGAATAATAGCCTGTTTCGGCCAAAACGCCTTCCACAAACATGTTGTAAACAACAGAGGCTTCTGCAATTGCTTCAGGTGATTGGTCGGTTACTAGGCGTTCCATTGCAGCTGGCAAAATTTCATAGAAAATTGTTTTATAAGCACCTGTATGGAAATGGGAGAGGTCCCCGCGCTCACCAATAGCATTTAGAACCAGCCTGAAGAATTCTGTATGCTTAGCTTCCTCGAATAAAAAGGTGGTAAGGAACATTTCTTCTTCAAGCCTGCCTTCTTTAGCTATCGTCATGATTAGCGGCAGCAAATCAAGCGTTACAGCTTCTTCACCTGCCTGGAATTGGGATATTAAGCGCAGAATATCATGCTTTTGTTCCGCGGGTAATTTCTGCCAGTCTTTTTGGTCTTGTGAAAAATCAATGTCAGAGGGATTCCAAATACCAAACTTCTTTGCTTTTTGATACAAGCGGAATGGGAATGAATCCTCCAGCAGTCCCCTTTTGCTTGTTGTTAAAATGGTTCTTTGTTCCATATTCACTTCCTCCTTGAATTTAATAGGATACTATATCAGCAGCGGTCTGCCTTAGATGGGTTTTTAATATCTTTCCAACTCCATTGCGGGGAAGGGAGTCCATAAAAACAACCCTTCTAGGTGTTTTATTCTTGGCAAGGTGTTCCTGGCAAAAACGTATCAGCTCTTCCTCCGTTACTTCTGATCCAGGCTTTTTAACGATGCAAGCGACCATTTCCTCACCCATTCTTGCATCAGGCACTCCGACCACAGCAGCCTCTGAAACTTTTTCGTGACCGTTAAGAAGCTCTTCAATATCACGCGGGTAAACATTAAAGCCGCCTCTGATAATCAGGTCCTTTTTACGGTCTACAATATACAGGTATCCTTCGTTATCCACCCTGGCCATGTCTCCTGTATGTAACCATCCATTTTGTAAAACCTTTTTGGATTCTTCTTCATTTTGATAATAACCAGGTGTCACGTTGTCTCCCCGGACAATAAGCTCCCCAACATCACCAGCAGGAACCTCTTCGCCCAGATCATCAATAATTTTAATCTCTACTCCGGGTATGGGAATACCAACAGAGCCGGGCTTAATTTCAATATTTTTATGATGTGCTGTCACGACCGGCGCAGCTTCTGAAAGACCATAACCCTCCAGCACCACTGCCCCGAACCTGTTCTTAAATTCATTAAGCAATGCTACAGGCAAAGGAGCAGATCCTGAACCAACAGACTCAAGTGAAGAAGTATCAAAATCACCGGCCTTAGGATACGCGAGCATAGCATGGATCATCGCTGGTACAGCAGAAAATGACTTAACTTTATATTTTTCAATTGCTTCAAATATCTCTTTGGGGTCAAATTTTGAAAAGATCACAACAGAACTTCCAGTTAAAAAACAGGCATTCGATATTGTAAGACCGTAAACATGAGCAAGCGGCAGGACTCCTATTGTAATCCCGCTTTCAGCTCGGCTATGTTCTGAGGAGTTAACGGCGTTGGAATAGAGGTTTTTATGGGTTAATAGCACGCCTTTAGGATTTCCGGTTGTACCGGAGGTGTAAAGAATAACAGCAGTATCTTCGTCAGTTGCTTCCACTTCCTTCAAAGTATCATCCTTCATCATGTCATAAAAATTTAGGACTCCTTCACCGGAGGGAAGATCCGTTACAATGAGTGCAGGCTGCTGATCCAAGCCATCAAGTGATTTTTTCACCTGTTCTGCTGTATACGAAGAACAAATGACAGCTTTCGCAGTACTGTTTTTTATAATGTAATGAATTTCTTTAGGATGCAGGGTGAACATAACAGGAACAATTACAGCACCGCTTCTGGTAATTCCCTGATAGGAAAAAACAACCTCCGGGCAGTTTGGCATGCAAACTACTACACGGTCTCCTTTTTCTATGCCAAGCCTGTTTTGCAGACCACTGGCTAATTGATCTGCATACAATTTTGTTTCTAAATTCGTGTATTGCTTATCACGGTAATACAAAAATGGATACTCACCGTATTTGTCTATATTAACCTCAAGCAATTCCTTTAGTGTCATATCTTCCACTCCTTCTTCTTGGGCTAAGAGGGAAATCAACTAAACCAGTTTATAAATCATGACACTTTCAATGTTTTCTTTTTCCACCTCCCCTCGTAATTCCATTAAGTCAAGATGACCCTGGATTTGTGACAATCCCAGGAAAATGGTTTTGTCTCTTAATCTTGGATACATGACAAGACAAATCTCGTATATATTTTTACTGCCTGATGCGAGAATTTCATAGATTTGCCTGCTGCGTTTATCATGCTCGGCAAGCCTTTTTTCTATCAATTCAATATGCTGTTCAAACGGTTTGCCGTGCCCCGAATAACAGTTTTTCAGAGGGAGAGTCTTCACTCGGTTAAGAGATTCCCGATATTGCAGCAGGGTTTTAGGACGTTCCATCTGGCCGGGTGGCGGAGGTTCAATGAAAGCGTTTACGGATAATTCCGGAATAATATGGTCTCCAACCAAAGCTGTGCCGTCTTCTTGATTCCATAACAGAATATCTGTCTGGCTGTGACCAGGAACATAGGTAACTTTGAAGGGAACTCCACCAATATGGACATCGTCTTCATCCTTTAAATAATGTACATTCTTCCATATTTCTTCTTTATATCTTCTCACATGCTGATGCTCTGACGAATCGGCACCGCATTGAGTTAGAAAGTTATTAAAGAAGTCATTTATTCTGTTAAACTCATTTATGCCGCCCGTAACCACTGGCTCAGCAAGCTCGTGGACATAGACAGGCAGATCAGCTTCCTCCTGAATGTACATGACACCGCCGGAATGATCTGTGTGCATATGTGTTAAAACAATGCTGTCAAAGTCTTTAAAAGTAAGTCCATGTTCTTTTAACTGAGATTTCAGCTGATTAAAGGATTTCCTTCCTGGATTCCCCGCATCTACAAGAGTTGCCGTTTCACCTATTACAGCAAAGGCATTTACAAATCCTTCGGAAAAAGGTGTATCCATTGTCAGCGTTTTTATCTTTCGAATAAGACCTCACCCCTTTTTTAAAGTTTAAATACAGGGTTTTAGGCCATCACTCTTTTTTATTGCTGGGCCAGGATTTCTTTGCCCTTGTCGAAAATGGTCTAAATTCCTATAAAGTTACCTTTGCTGGCGCTCCTGAAAAAAGTGCTTTTGCATTTTCGCCAATCATCTTATCGATTTGCTTTTCAGTAACACCGTTTTCCCTCAGCTGAGGAAGGATATTGCTGAAAATATGAGTTGGCTGCCAGTTTTCCATTATTTTTGTTAATTGTTCATTCATCACTGGAGGACGGCCGAGCCAGATATTAACAGTATCATGAGCAAGCATGATTTGATCCTCGTAGCCTTCCTTTAACAGGGCAAGAAGGACCTGAACTCTTTCCTGGTCAAACGGCGCGCCTACCATTCCCTGAATACCAAAGCGATCAAAACCAATTCTCACTCCCTGATCCACTGTTTCCTTGTGATATTCAGGATTTGTATTTCCGCACATATGTCCAATAATAATTTTTGAAGGATCTGCTCCATGTTCAATCAGGAACCTTGCTTGTTCTGGTCCCATTGTTCCTTCTTGGGTATGAGTCAAGATGACAACGCCTGTTTCCTTTTGAGCTCTTGCCCCTGCACGGAAAAACATTTGTTCATAAGGAGTAATTTTATCTTTACTGGATGCCAGCTTAATGACCCCCGGTTTTATTCCGGTTCCGGCTATCCCTTCATTAATTTCCCTAATAAACATTTCATAGATTTCTTCCTCGGCTGTACCCAGCGCCTGGCGGAATTTAAAATAAGGTGTTGCACCTTCGCCTTCATAATAGTAGCCTGTGGCACAAATGATCTGAAGTCCTGTTTCTTCGCTGATTTTCTTTAAAAATTCAGGGTTTCTGCCGCATTCATTTGGTGTTGGATCAACGACTGTCTGCACCCCAAAGCTTTGGATCTGCCTGGCAATTTTTACTGCTTCCGCTAATGCTTTTTCTTGATGAAATCCGCCAAGGGTTACATCACCCTGGAAACCTGGATAGCCAAAAATAAAATGTTCGTGAATCAAAGTTTTTCCCAATTGGTCCACTGAAATAGGCCCTGTTACAGTATTGATTGTTGTCATGAATAAGCACCACCGTGATATTTTTTATTAGAAAGCCAGACTTACAAATTTCTGTAAGTTTGGCGGCATTCAAATCTTAGTGCGAAATGTTCCAAAATCTGCGATCGAACTGGCGGCACGGAGGGAAGCCTCCGAATAATTTATATAACATTTTAGATAGGACTTGATCCAACTTTGTCCTAGAAGTCCCCTCTCGAGGACATTTCGAGTTTAGTCCTTGATGGATTTCACCCAAGTGACAAAATTTAATAGTTTTTAAGGCTTCAATATAAGCTTTCCTTTTGTCTGTCGCGATTGAAGGAGTCTGTGAACCTCTGCAGCCTGTTCTAGCGAGTAAACTCCGCCAATTGTCAGCTTTAACTTTCCTTGTGACAAATATGTCAGCATTTCCTTCATACTTGAATGGATTAATTCCGGTTTCCTCATAATTTGTGGGAGAAAAAATCCGATTACTGACTGGTTCCTGGCCATTAGGAAGGAAGGATAAAAGTTTGCCTGCTCTCCGCTTGCCACACCATAAATGACAAGCCGGCCAAAAGTGGCCAGGCATTTCAATGTTTTTTGAAAAACATCTCCTCCTGCCATTTCAAGTGCAACATTTACTCCTTTTCCGTCTGTAGCTTCGAGAACTTGTTTCTCCCAGCCATCTTCGGTGTAATTAACGAGAACATCCGCACCCATTTCACGGGCTAGCTTTAGTTTTTCTGAGGAGCTTGCTGTAGCGATTACTTTTCCTGCCCCCATTAACTTGGCAAGCTGGACTGCAAGTGTTCCGACTCCGCCGGCAGCAGCGTGAACTAGAACGCTTTCGCCTTCCTCCAGCCGGCCCATAGTTTTTAAAATATGATAGGCACTTAAACCTTGGAGAGGAAGAGCAGCTGCATTTTCAAAATCCATTCCATCTGGCAGCGGAATAAGCCCTCTGCTGTCTGCTAACGCGTATTCGGCGTATCCGCCAGACTCAATCAGTGTTACCACCCTTGTACCGGGTTTTACAGTAGTAACGTTTTCCCCTACCTCTGTTACTACACCAGCAACTTCTGCACCAGGTATAAAAGGAAGTGGAGTTTTAATAACATACTGGCCTTCCCGTCTTGCAATATCGGCGAAATTGACGCCAATTGCTTTTATTTGTATTAATACATCAGTGCCTTTAGGTGCCGGCTTATCTTTTTCTATTATTTGCAGAACCTCTGGCCCACCGTATTTTTCAAGCTGAATAGCTTTCATTATCTATCTCCTTACCTGCCTGTAAAATTTGGTTTTCTTTTTTCCTTAAAGGCGGAAATACCCTCCTTATGGTCATCTGTTGTTACCATCATGGTTTGGGTAATTCGTTCCTGTTCAAGAATCTCTTCTAAAGTCGCATTAAAGGAGTGATCTACTAGTTTTTTAATCATTCCATAAGCCCTGCTAGGACCAGCAGCAAATTTTTCAGCTATTTTCTGAGTTTCCTCATGAAGCCTTTCTAGAGGAACTAGGTAGTTAACGACGCCCAGATTGTACAGCCTTTCAGCAGGAATTGGCTCAGCGCTGAAAAAGAATTGCTTGGCAAGATGCGGTCCTACAAGTCGGGGAACAAAATAAGAACCCCCTCCATCTGAAATCAGACCAACCTGAGAAAAGCTTAGCGCAAACTGGCTGTTATCTGCGGCAATAATTAAATCACAGGCTAATGCCAGGTTAAATCCGGCTCCTGCTGCAAAACCATGAACAGCAGCAATGATAGGCTTCTCTGTTTCCTTCATGGTAAGGATACATTCGTTAAGCCTTCCGATATGCTCATAAACACCAACGGCATTTGCCTGGCCCATAGATTTAACGTCTCCTCCGGCACTGAAGGAACGGCCGGAACCAGAAAGGACAATAACTCTGATTTCTGGGTTTTGCTGAGCCTCTTTAATCGCCTTTGTTAGTCCTAGAATCATATCAGGGCTAAAAGCATTTAAGCTTTCAGGCCTGTTTAAGGTTAGGGATAGAACTGCCCCCTTTTGATTGATAAGCAAGTGTTGATCTGACATATTAATTCTCCTCTCTCTTTTACATAATAAGCCAGCCACCATCGACCAGAATATCCGAACCGGTCATATAGGAAGCTTCACTAGATGCGGCAAACGTAATAACATTTGCCACTTCCTCCGGCCTGCCAACACGCCTGAGGGCTGTATTTCTTCTTATTGCTTTCACAAATTGTTCGTTCTGCAGTCCCTGTTCAGTTAACGGGGTCTCCACGAAACCTGGGGAAACAGAATTGGCTCTTATTCCGTACGGTGATAATTCCAATGCAAGTGCCCTTGTAAAATTAATTACTCCTGCTTTGGCCGAGCTATAGTGTGGTATATGTGCCCCAGCCTGATGACCTGAAAGGGAGGCAACATTCACAATTGCTCGAGGATGCGGCTGGCCCTCTTCTTTCTGGGCTGCATCCGCCATAAGGCCGCCGAGTAACTTTGATACAAGAAAAACGCTTTTTAAATTCGTTTTTTGTACATAGTCCCAATCCTTTGCGGAGGTATCCATAATTTTGGAATGAACTGAACCTCCGGCATTATTGACCAATACATGCAAATCACCGTAATGCTGGTGCACATATTCATTAAGTTCCTGCACATCATCTTCATCAGTTACATCTGCGGAAAAAATTTCAGCAGTTGGGATTTTCTTGGCTGCATTAATTTCTCGGGCAACTGCTTCTAGCTTAGACCGTGTTCGGCCAACAAGAATAACCTTAGCGCCTTCATTTGCAAGCTGGATGGCCGTTGCTTTTCCTATCCCGCTGCCTGCACCTGTAACCAATGCGATCGTATCTGAAAATCTCATACTTTCTCCTCCCTTCGTTTTCTTAAAAGTAAAAACTCAGTTATATCCGCCAAATTAGATCTTTTTCCGCCGATTTACTAGGATTTATTCTCTGTACTGCTTTTTGCTATGGGAATTTATCCATTAATCAGCCGTACCCATTTCAGATGCCAATTTCCTAATATTCAGTAATTTAGCAGTGCACCTGATAGCTTTTTAGTTCTTCCTTTAATAATTCCGGCAAAGGCTCGCTTTGCTGTTTATTGAAATCGAAATAAACAATTACTACATTACCTCTGGCAATCAGCTCTCCAGTTTGAGCACATAAAATATCATGCTCAATTTGGAAGCTTTTTGTTCCTATACGGGAAACATAGGTTTTAATTGTTAAAGTCTGATTGAAATAACCCTGGTTGATGAAATCACATTTGGTAGATGCCATGATGAACTTCCAGTCATCAATTCCCATGCTAAAGCCTAAAGCCTCGAAAAAGCGGATCCTCGCTTCCTCCAAATAAATAAAGTAACTAGTATTGTTGATATGCCCTAGTGCATCTGTTTCGCCAAATCGGACGGTAACTTGAATTTTATGCATTCTATTATCCCTCATTCCTATTGCTTCACCGGTTCAGTCTTATACTCATACCAGCCTTTGCCGGTTTTCCGGCCCAGATGGCCCTGCTTTACTTTTTCCTCAATGCAGGCAAAAGGCTTGTCGGCAGGATTTCCTGTTTCCTTATATCGCTGCTCAGCAACAAAATAGCCTACGTCAATGCCCGAAAGATCCATAAGCTCAAAAGGTCCAATGGGGTGTCCAAGGGCCTTCCTGCAAATTTGGTCGATATCCTTGTAATCCGCAATTCCCTTCTCGTATAAGGAAACTGCTTCCCGCTGAAGAGCACCTAATATTCGGTTAGCAACAAATCCAGAGATTTCTTTTTTAAGAAGGAATGCGCTTCGGTTTATTTTTCGGCATACCTCCATGGTTAACTGGGCGGTTTCATCTGAAGTTTGCTCGCTCATTACTACCTCAACACAATCCATAACTAGCGGCGGGAAAAAGAAATGCATATTTACGACTTTGTCGGCCCTGTTTGTTTCTCCTGCAAGCATGCTATTCACAATGGTTGAACTATTGGTTGCAAAAATCGCATGAGAAGGAGCCAGCCGTTCCAGCTTTGAAAATACTTCTTTTTTTATCTCCAGCTTTTCAACAACAGCCTCGATGATAAAGTCAGCATTCCGCACAGCATCTTTCAGGCTTTGAGTAAAATTCAGACGTTCAAACGCTGCCAACCTCTGGTTTTCGGAAATTTTCCCTTTGGAAACCCACTTATCCATAATTCCATCAAGAGTAACTGATGCTTTTTTTAATGCTTCCTCCTGCAGGTCCTGTATTGTTGTTTCATAGCCGCCAAGGGCACATAGCATGGCTATTTGGTGCCCCATTTGGCCGGCGCCTATTACCGCTATGTTTTTCACTTTAGCCAATTCATTCAGCTCCTTATATACTAACCGGTTGGTATGCTATTTTGGAAAAAGGCTGAAAAATGCCCTTTTTTTCTACTGTTCAATTCCCCGTAGAATCATTTCTACAAAGATTTCAGCCACTTCCCTGTCGGTAGATGCCCCGTTTGGATTGAACCACTGGTAGCTCCAATTTACAACGCCTAGAATTCCGAAAGTAACAATGGTTGCATTTAAATCTGGACGGAATTCACCATTTTCAATACCATCCCTGACAACACGTTCAACATTTAATCGGAACCGATCACGTTTATCGAGAATTTGGACAAGGCGTTCCTCACTCAAATGGCGCATCTCCCTGAAGAAGATCTTGGCGCTTGTTCCCTTGCTTTTGATACTTCCAATTAACATGTATACAATTTCAAAAAGCTTTTCTTTATTGTTAAATTTGGAATCCTGGAGAATTTCCTCCTGGCGGTTAAGGAGCCCATCTATATAGCCAAGGTGGATATTCATCAGTAATTCTTCTTTGCTTGAAAAATAATAATAAAAAGTGCCTTTTGTTACTCCGAGCGAATCAACAATATCCTGTATGGAGGTATCACTGAATCCACGTTTTTCAAATAATTTGATGCTGTGTTCGGTAATTTTTGTCTTCATTTTCTGTCCTCACAATCCCACTAAAATCACATGAATTATACCATATTTTACCCCCTATCTTTATCCGAGCAAATCTTTTTCTATATTTTTAACTCTTCATCCCTTAAAGCTCTTCTTAAAATTTTACCAACAGCTGTTTTTGGCAGGTGGTCACGGAATTCAACAACATTAGGAACCTTGTAAGCTGCAAGATTTTGCCTGCAATAGTCCTTGATTTCATCCTCATTGGCCTCTTTTCCTGATTTAAGGACCAAGATCGCTTTTACTCCTTCGCCCCGATACTTATCCGGAATCCCAACCACTACTGCCTCTTGTACAGCCGGATGCTCATATAACACCTCTTCTATATCCCGAGGATATATATTATAACCGCTGGCAATAATCATATCTTTCTTGCGGTCTACAATATAAAGATAACCCTCTTCATCTACTCTCCCTATATCCCCGGTATAAAGCCAGCCATCCCGGAGAGTATTCGCCGTTTCCTCAGGCATATTCCAATAGCCCTTCATGATCTGCGGTCCTTTAATAACAACCTCTCCAAGTTCCCCAACTGGCATTTCTTCCGACCCTTTTCCCAAATCTACAATTTTATATTCGGTTGAAGGCATTCCTATACCGACACTGCCCGGTTTCCTCTCCGCAAAGGTCGGATTACAGTGGGTTGTCGGGGAAGCTTCGGAAAGTCCGTATCCCTCAAGAATCTTGGACCCTGTTTTTCTTTCAAACTCTCTTAAAAGCTCGACTGGCATCGGTGCGCTTCCGCTGTTGCAAACTTCGATACTATTAATCCCGTATTCTTCCGCTTTTGGGTGATTAGTAATAGCTACGTACATCGTTGGCACACCTGGAAAAACGGTTGGCTGTTCATTCTTAATCGTGTTAAGAACCTCTTCCAAATCAAAGCGGGGGAGCATAATTGATTCGGAACCTGTGTAAATGGACAGGTTCATACAGGATGTCATTCCAAATACATGAAATAACGGAATAACGGTTAAATAACGTTCCTGTCCTTTATCAATATCAAACTTAAAAAACTCATAGGATTGAATGACATTGGCTAGGATATTCTGGTGTGTCAGCATGGCTCCCTTGGATCTTCCTGTTGTTCCCCCTGTATATTGAAGAACGGCAACATCGTTTTTAGTATCAATACTTACTGGCCTTGCACCCCCAGTGCTTTCTGCAAAGAAGGCATCAAAGGATGTGTCTGGCTCTATACTTTGGACTGCGGACTGCAAGCTAACGACAATAATATTTTTCAAAGAGGTGGAAGGCTGTATATGCTTTACTTTCGGATAAAGCGCTTCCAAAACTACAATAGTGTCTGCACCGGAATCTTTTAAAATATATTCAAGCTCACGTTCAACAGACATTGGATTTACCTGTGTTACAATGGCTCCAGCTGTTAGTACTCCGTAGTAGGAAATGACATATTGAGGACAATTGGGAAGCATGATTGCAACACGGTCCCCTTTTTGAACTCCTCTTGACTGCAGAGCTGAAGCAAAGTGACTTACTAATTGGGATAATTGCTCGTAGGTTGTTTTCTTTCCATAAAATGAGAGAGCATTATGTTGTGGATAGGTTTTAGTTGTTTCTAATAGAATTTGTGGTAATGATTTTTCAGGAATGGTAATGGTCGATTCAATGGAGTTAGGATATTGGGCCAGCCAGTTTTTTTTCTCACTCATAGAAATTCCTCCAGCTTATTTTTTAAAAAGTAAGTCCGCCTCCATCGACAGAAAGGGTAGCTCCTGTTATAAAGGATGCTTCATCCGAGGCCAGGAATAAAACTGCATTTGCTACTTCCTCTGGGGTTCCAATTCTTGCAAGGGCGTTAGCACGTGAAATGATTGGCCATTTCCGCTCATCATTTTTCCATCCATCGATAATTTTGGTGTCAATTACTCCAGGGGCAATGGCATTTACGCGAATATTATGCTTGCCGTATTCAACAGCGGAATTCTTGGTTAAAAGAATAACTCCTGCCTTCGAAGCATTATACGCCGCCAGATACTTCTGACCTTTTATACCCAGCAAACTAGACGTATTGACGATGGCTCCGCCGCCGGCTTTAGCCATATGTGGTATAGCATATTTGATTCCAAGATAAACGCTTTTTAAGTTGATGTTTATTACCCGGTCCCAGTCCTCTTCTTCAAGTTCAGTGCTCTTTACGGGGGGATGTCCAATTCCAGCATTGTTAAAAAGAATATTTAGTTCCCCAAAGTTTTCAACTGCTGTTTCTATCATCTGTTGGACCTCAGAGGAATTTGAGACATTTGTTTTCACAAATAATGCTGTTCCTCCATTTTGGGATACCAGCTTTACTGTTTCCTCCCCGCCCTCCTGATTGACATCTGCCACCACCACATTGGCACCTTCACTGGCAAATCGTAAAGCTGCCGCGCGTCCAATGCCGCTTGATCCTCCAGTAACAATAGCAGTTTTTTCTGAAAGTCTCATCCTTCCCCTCCTCAATGCGAAATTCATCTACTAACCGGTTGGTATGTATTTAATTTCAATTATACAATCTTTAAAAGATATTTCAACTTTTATTCAAAATATTCTAAATTTACAACAAAATCACTCCCGGGATTTTAAAAAAGATGGCCAACTGACATCGCTGGGTCCAGTAACGGCCTTGAATCCGTGAATAGGATACCTCAATAAAATCAAAAAGGGGGTTCGGAATAACGCATTCCGAACCCCCTTTTGTCGACAAACTGAAAGTGTCCTTAGACACTCCCTACAAAAGCTTATATAAATAGTACTCGTTAACAGGTTCCCCGTTAATGAATAATGAATTCACTTTTTCGCCTTCCAAAACAAATCCCATTTTTCGGTATAAATTGAACGCATTAAAATTATGTTTTATAACGCTTAATTCGAGTCTGGAGATTTCCGCTTCCTCAGCCCATTTAAATAACTCCTCAAATAGCCGGGTGCCTATTCCCTTTCCTCGATATTCCTCCGCTACACCCAGTGCTAAATGGGCAGAATGCCTAATACGTTTAATATTGCTTCCCATTGCCTGTAAATAACCAATAAGTCTGTTTTCTTCTTCCGCTACAAGGATAGTGGACTTCTTATCTGGTATAATTCTTTCAATAATTCTTCTCTGTTCATCGGCTGTTCTTGTTTTTTCACCTGGCTCAAAAAGCATAAAACCTGAATCTTCTACTCTTTTCCCCAGTTCAAGAAAGGTTACAGCATCTCTTACTTCTATTGGTCTAATAATCATTTCTCTCACCCCTGCCAACATATTACCATATTTTTCTTATTCGGCATTAAATTTTTTCCGGTAATGTGCAAGAGCAAGTAATGGGAATATATATCTGTAGCTGTGATAGTGGATATACAGTCCGCCAGCCATCCCCTGACCCTTAGGATAATCGGTAGTCCAGTCCTTTTTATTTAAATTAACCAACAGGAATTCCACGGCTTTCTTCATTTTGGCTGATGGCCTATCTGCAACTGATATGAGAGCATCCAATGCCCACGCTGTATGGGTTAACGTACTGGTTCCAAGTGGGACATAAGTCTTTGCGATATCACTTCGGCAGGATTCCCCCCATCCGCCGTCCTCATTTTGAATGGAACGCAGCCAGGCAACAGCTTTTTTAATACTCGGGTGACTGGCGTCTGCTCCTGCTGCTTTGAGTCCGGTTAATGCTCCCCATGTTCCATATATATAACAAATCCCCCATCTGCCATACCAAGAGCCGTTTTTCTCCTGATTCTTTAGTAGCCACTCCATTCCCGACCATACCGCCGAAGAGTTTTTTGAAAGATTTGTATAGGAGCCCAGAAATTCAAGTGTCCTTCCCGTTAAGTCAGCTGAGCTTGGATCGGCCAGCAAAAACTCTCCCTTTTCTATTGGAAGAAGCTGCAAAAGCTTGCTATTTGTATTTTTTTCAAAAGCCGGCCAGCCACCATCCTTGTTTTGCATGGAAAAAAGCCAGTGTATTCCCCTTTCCCAGGCCTGTAGATAGGTTGTGCTTTTCGGCACTCTGCCTGCGATAGACCGCAGGCTTGCAGTAGTGTCATCCACATCAGGATTAATGGTATTTACATCAGAGAATCCCCAGCCGCCGGGCAAGGTGTTTGGATTTTGGACTGCCCAGTCTCCGTATTTAAATTGCTGCCGTTTAAGTAAATACTGATTTGCCTTCTTAATCATAGGATCGGAGGAAGAGACCCCAGCCTCCTGCAAGGCCATCCCGATTAAAGACGTATTCCAAACATTTGCTGTAGTATATTGCATATGAGTAAAACCATTGATTTCACATCTCATTAACTTTAGTCCTCTGACTGCATGAAGGATAAGCGGATCACTTTTTTGATGCCCAAGAGATAGGAGTGCAAAAATCATGAGAAACGTACAGCTAAAATAACTATAAAGAGTGCCATCCGGTTCAATTCTTTCGAGCATGTATTGTTTTGCCCTCTTAATAGCTTTCTTATGGAGTTTTTCAGGCATTCCTGCAAGGCTTTTCATTCCCTGCTCCAATATGGAAAAAAGTGATCGCCATTCCTCCCTCTGAAAAGAAAATCTTTGTTGAGCATCATCGATAAACAAATCATTTAGATCAGGGCTTTTTGCTGTTTTTATTCGAAACCTTCGATTGGCCAGTATCATAATGGGAGTCAGATTGGCTCTGCCAAATACCGAAAAACTAAAAAAATTAAGAGGAAACGACATTGGCAGCAGGATAATCTCAATTGGAAAAGGAAATAACGCTGGCCATTTCATTTGTCCCGTTAAAGTCAAAAGAACTTGTGTAAACATCCCTGTTTTTTCTAGACCGCCTTTTGATACAATGAACCTTTTAGCCGCCCTCAGTCTAGTATCACTTTTTTTATAAAGACCGCCATACAAAAGTGCATAGTAAGCTTCAACGGTTGCCGAAAGATTTCCATCTTCTTCATCATGAAAAAGCTTCCATGCCCCGTTTGCTTTTTGTTTGCTTAATAGCCTTTCACTAAGATCCTGAATGAGGACTTCATCATTTATTTCTAGAGTACGCAATAAGATAATCATATAGGCATCCGTAGTAATCCCTGTTTCAAAGGGATAGTTCCATGATCCATCTGGAGACTGATCCTTGCGTAATTTTTCAATCAGAATGTTGATACTGTTTGCCATTTGACTTCCCAATGCACTCTCTCCCTTGAAAAAGTCTTTATCAATACTTATTCAAGAGGATTAAAGAGAATACATAAATGAAAAATCTTATAAAAGAAAGCTAAAAGGGGAAGCTACTATGGGAGGTGCAGCAGAATGGAACTAAACCGAGTCAAAGAAATTATCAATTCAATTGATGAAATCAATGTGCACTATCACGGAATTCCTGTGTGGATCGAAAACATTGATGGTACCGCGAGCATGGCAATGGTTTCTGAGCGAGGAAGCCACGATGAACGGCGTATGGTTTCTATTGATGAACTTGAGGAGAAATAGAAAAATCCCGGGCACTTAAGTCCGGGATTTTTTGCTGTTTTATTTTACAACCTGAAGAAGATTGGTCGGTAAGTATCCTTTTTCACCTGATTCTTTCACTTTTACTTTGGTACGGCGAATGTCTCTTTCAAGAATTTCTACTTCACTATTCTTTTTTATTTCTTTTACCTTTTTATCTTTTTCAATATTTTTCACACCATCGAAATCGTTGACTTTAATCAGCTGATATAATTCATCATATGCTTCTGGAGTCTGAGCCAGATATGCATCCTTCTCAGTTTTTGCCTTATCGCCTTTTTGAAGAGTGTTTTCCTTAACCTCTTTTTCCCCTTTTTTATAAGTATCCTTCATATTTTGAACTATTACAGGGGTTTCTTTCTTAACCGCTGCAGCTGCTTCTTTAGATTTTTCCTTCACCTTGCTCGCAGCTTCTTTTGTTTGCTGTTCCGTCTTTTTCATGCCCTCTTCTGTTTTACTGGAGGCTTCTTCCTTGCTGCATCCGGTAAAAATCAACAAGCTTAATGCTAAGGGCACAGATAGTAATTTTATTTTATTAGCCATCGGGTTATCCTCCTTTTACGTAACGATACCCGCGCTATCCTCTATAAAACATATAAGTATTTTTTAGCTAAAAAATCTTTCGTTTTGGACATAACAAAAACCACCATTCTGTTTCAACAGTGGTTTTAAATTTAAATCCAATAGTACCGGCTCCACCTACGCCTAATACCGTGATAGCCACACATGCTATCCCCACTGATGTGTATTACCATGGTTGTTATATATTATATGTACCCGGTTTAGTGAGGGTTAAACCTCCTATGTATTCAAGGTTTTCTCTATTACTTTTCACATATGCTAGCATATGAAGTAATTCTCTACAAAGCTACGCGCTTTGTCGGGACACCAAGATCCATTTCTCTATATACTGAAAGTTTTCGTTGCATACTTCTAGTTGATTTTTGAATTTCAACCCATGCAAAAAGCGTGCAGAAATAGTCCATTTGGACATTTTCTGCACGCTTTTTTATACCCCGCGCTTGTTGCCCCATACATACGTATGCAGCTGGGGAAGAACTTTTACATCGTTAAGATTGGAGTCTTCACAGACTTTATTGATTAACCAGTCATATTTGTCAAGCAGTTTTTGAAGGAGAAGATTGTTGTCGGCGGTTATGATATCATCATTTCCGACCTGAAGATAAAATGGAACCCCTGGGTACCTTTTATATAGCTTTTTCGCATAATCAAAGTCAGCGTCGTCAAAAATAACCACCTTTAAACTAAAGTTTTGGCCTGATTCTCTCAGATTGGCAACTATAGTATCTAAAACTTCAAAATTAGTGGCCATTTTAGAGCTTGGTGGTTTTGGGGAAAGCGTCAGTTCATCAATATCCAAAAACCAATCCTGCCAGCGGCTTCCCTGTGTTTCGAGACAAATCTTAATATCATTTTCCTGTAGGATAGCAATTAAACTATCCAGATTTTTCAATAGAGCAGGATTGCCTCCGGAGATGGTAACACAGGAAAAGCGATTTCCGCCAGTGGCTTTTAATTCTTCCCAAATTTCCCTTGCTTCCATTTGCCTAATTAATTCTTTTCCTGAACCATCCCAGGTAAAAGATGAATCACACCAGGCGCAGGAGTAATCACAGCCAGCAGTTCGGACAAACATAGTCTTTTGGCCGATTACCATGCCCTCTCCCTGTATGGTCGGGCCAAAAATTTCCATTACGGGAATTTTACTCAACTTCCATCCACTCCCGTCTTGCCTCCGCATAGCTTGTTGGCGTTTCAAACAGGCGGACAAATTCCACACGTGCTCCGTCATAATGTTCTTCTCTATATTTTATGGCCTCTGCCATCTTTTCATAAATCCACACAACCATATTTTCAGCTGTTGTATTCATTGGCGGAAGCGTTTCATTTAAGTATTTATGATCAAGGAAAATCTCAATCTCCGATTTCCAAATTTCTTTAATATCGCCAAAATCAATCATCAGGCCGCGTTCGTCCACAAAGCCGCTTAAACCAAAGATAACCTTATAAGTGTGGCCGTGGAGATTTTTACATTTTCCTTCGTATGCATGTAGATGATGGGCGGAATCAAAAGTGAACTCCTTACTGACAAGGACCCTTTTATGATGATATTTTAATTGGCTGAGCTGGATGTCTTCATCTATTTTTTGCAGTTTATCAACAATACGGAAACCGTACATGCCCTACAGCCCCTTCCGCTCTTCCAGATAATCATCCAGACCTTTTTTCCTCAGCTTGCAGGCCGGACATTCGCCGCATCCGTCGGCCACAATTCCGTTATAGCAGGTAAGTGTTTTTTCCCGGACAAAATCAAAGGCACCAAGCTCATCAGCAAGCTTCCAGGTTTCTGCCTTATTGAGCCACATTAAAGGTGTGTGGATAACAAACTGTTCATCCATGGATAGGTTTAAGGTTACATTCAGAGATTTAACAAATATGTCTCTGCAGTCGGGATAACCGCTGAAATCTGTTTCGCAAACTCCTGTAATAATATGCTTGGCGCCAATCTGGCTTGCCAGAACACCTGCAAAAGACATAAACAGGAGATTGCGCCCTGGTACAAAGGTAGATGGAAGCTCTCCATTTTCCCCTTCCTTTACGGCTATGTCATCTCGTGTAAGGGCGTTAGGAGCCAGCTGATTTAATAGGCTCATATCAAGAATATGGTGTTTTATTCCAAGTTCCTTTGTTATATTTTTCGCACATTCAATTTCGGTGATATGTCTTTGGTTATAATCAAAAGTTACAGCGACAACCTCAGCAAATTGCTCTTTTGCCCAAAAAAGGCAAGTCGTGCTGTCCTGACCACCGCTGAATACTACAACTGCTTTTTCATCTTTTAACATATAGAATTCTCCTTTAACGAAAAAACAGCACTACTAAGAAAGCAGTACTGTTTTCCCTAGTTTTTTCGAGAGGGTAGCTAGAACCTCTTCCGTCCTTACGGATACTATTTCATTCACAAAATCTATTCTACCATAATATTAATCTTTTTAGGGAAAACTTTTTCACCATAAATAACAGCTGTGTAAGTGTGACAGAGAATTATATGAATGATGAAACACGGTTATTCGTATAGAGGCTAAGAAAAATTATCCTATATCATAATTTCGTGCGAATTAAATTCATGGATGCTTTCCTTGTGCTATCGCATTTCCTTCGTGCGGTGATTATTCGGAATGCCATTTCTATGTCCTGTGGGAAAGCGGGTCAAGGGCGTAAAAGCACCGGGTGATAGAAGAACGGAAGGCCTTGTTCAGTCCTGACAAGCGCAGAAGGGCCTGGAGCTGAAGTGGGTCTTCACTTCAACAACGGCAGGCCTGAGGCAGTCTCGAGGGGCTTGGCGCTAAATTTGACAGGCTACCGAACCGCCAGCGGAAAGCGAGCGCCTCCTGACAGGCAAATGACGGCATTCCCTCCGATGATTCTTCAAGTGAGCTTTCCTTTGTGGAGCAGATCATCAGGCATCTAATAAAGCTTTAAATTAAAGAAAAAGGGCTGCTTTATACACAGCTCTTACTAAAATTATTTAAACCAGCCTTTTTCTTTGGAATGGGTTATGGCTTCTATTCGGTTTGTGACCTGTAGTTTATCCAAAATTGTGGAGATGTAGTTTCGAACTGTTCCAGTTGTAAGACTTAGCTTAGAAGCTATTTCCTTAGTATTTCGGCCGTCTGCAACCAGTTCTAGCACTTCCATTTCGCGTTCAGTCAGGGGGTTTTCTTCACTGTACAAATCATCCATTAACTCCGGTGCATAAATTCTCTTTCCAGCCATAACATTACGGATAGAGTTTGCCAATTCCTCACTTGGACTGTCTTTCAATAAGTAGCCGCGCACTCCTGCTTTAACTGCTCTCTGGAAATATCCTGATCTTGCAAAAGTAGTTAATATAATGACCTTGCAGTCTGTTTTCTTTAATTCCTCTGCTGCTTCCAGGCCATTTTTTCCAGGCATTTCAATATCCATAATACATACATCAGGCTTTAGCTCCTGGACAAGTCTGATCGCTTCACCGCCATCGTTTGCCTGGCCAACAACCTTCATATCGTCTTCCAAATTGAGAAGGGAACCCAAGGCCCCAAGAAGCAGCCTCTGATCTTCTGCAATAACGATGCGAATCATATACTTTCCTCTCCTTTGAAAAGCCTGACCATGTTTGGAACTTTAATAAAAAGAGTTGTTCCTTGGTCAACCTTAATATCCAAGCTTCCATTTACAAATTCCAAACGTTCCCGCATACCCGCCAAACCGCTTCCATTGCTGAAATTAATTTCATTTCCCGCAAGGCCGTTATCATGAACACTCATTACTGTTTTGCTGTCTGTTTGTTCAAAGATTACAGTACAAACAGTAGCCCCACTATGCTTGACCACGTTGGTAACAGCTTCTTTTAAACACATGCTTAAAATATTTTCAGTCAGCAGGGACACATTAGACAAGGAAAATTCCTCATCTATTACCAACTCAATTTGTGCTGCTTTAAGAATTTGTTTTACCATTACTATTTCATCCTTGAGCCGAATACCCCTCATTTCTGAGACCATTTTCCTAACTTCATTTAGAGCAGTTCTGGCGGTTTGCTGGACGTCTGCCAATTCCTCACGTGCTTTTTCAGGATCTTTATAAACCAGCCTTCGGGCAAGATCGCTTTTCAAGCCAATTAACGAGAGCTTTTGACCCAGCGTATCGTGAAGATCCCTAGCTATGCGCTGCCGTTCTTCCTGTTTTACCAATTCTGAAATTCTTTTATTCGCATCCTCCAGCTTCTCCTCAAGCTTTCCTCTCTCCTTGTGGTATCTCAAAGTAAATGGGAGAAGAATGATACTTATCCAAACAATAATTACAAATGGAACCTGTTTGATAAAAAGCTCCTGCCTGAGGGCGAATTGAAAATTAATAACGGCCGACATACCTACCAGATGGATAATATACAGCGTTAGAAAAGGAATTTTATTTTTAATATTGCCGATAAAATAAGCAAGAAAAAATGCAAAGTATATGTAGCTAAACAAAGCAGTCAGTGTAATGCTTATTGCAATAAGCAGGATGGTCCACAAATAAACAGGCCAGCCCTTCGATATAAAGGCAAATCGGTAGAAGACAAAGAACAAAAGCGTTAAAAATATTCCTATTACACTTTCCAGAGTTGATGGCTGCTGAAAAATAAAATAAAAAGGAAGGATACCAAGGATTGTCCATATGTAAGGTGATATTCCCGTATTTTTGAGTAAAAACCAATATCGTTTAAACATTTAATAATACTCCATCCATTTTTTCTATCCCTTATTTTACCACAAAAAAGGGCCACAAATGCCTTCTAAAATAGGATAAATATAAATCAATTTAAATTGAAAGACTCCCCTGTTAAGGGGAGCCACATTTGTTTAAATTTCAGGCTTCACATTTACCGAAAGGCTTTTTTTAGCGGCCTTTTTTACATCGCGGAAGGTAACAAAATTTTTCTTTTTCTCATCCCAAAGGCGGAATTTTAAAGAACTCAAGCTTGTTGCCAATGTGATTGTTGGAACATTCTGCAGAGGAACAGTGTTATTATGAGCCTCTTCTAGCTTGTAATTAGGGACTCTTGGACTTAAGTGGTGAACATGGTGGTAACCGATATTCCCAGTCAGCCATTGCAATAATTTTGGAAGCTTATAATAGGAGCTTCCTTCCACTGCTGCTTTAACATACTCCCATTCCCGGTCAGGCTCAAAGTAGCCATCTTCAAAAGTATGCTGCACGTAAAATAACCAGATACCAGCAGACCCAGAAATCATAAATATAGGAAGCTGAACTAACAGGAAATTTTGCCAGCCGATTGCCCAGCAAAGAAGTGCAGCTGCTCCAGCAAGTAGTACATTTGTAAGATACAAATTCATACGTTCCTTTTTTCTCGCTCCTTTACGGTTAAAGCGATTTTTCAATAGGAAAACGTAAATGGGACCTATGCCAAACATTACGAGCGGATTACGATAAAATCGGTAAGCTATTTTTAATAAAAGTGGTGCAGCTAAATACTCTTCAACCGTCATGGTCCACATGTCGCCTGTTCCCCTCTTGTCCAAATTGCTGCTTGTTGCATGATGAACAGAGTGGTCATGAGCCCACTGATCATAAGGGAATAGAGTTAAAACTCCTGTTATCGTTCCAATTATTCGATTAGCTGTACGGTTTTTGAAAAATGAGTGATGGCAGCAGTCATGGAAAATAATGAAAATCCTTACTAGAAAACCTGCTGCAGCAATAGAAATGCCCAATGTTAACAAATAAGAAATTGAAAGGCTTTTATATGCCAAATACCAAAGGGCGATAAATGGCGCCAACGTATTAAACAACTGAATGATACTATCTCTTGTCAATGATTTTTCATAAGGGGCGACCTGTTTCTTTAAATTTTTCGTATTCTGTTCCAACATTTTTGCATTATTCCCCTTTCGTTTCTTTCTTAATTTAAGTATAGGAAAAAGATTATATTCTTACTAGTAGCAGGTATCATATCCTGCATATGATAAATGTCATATACAGTGCCCTAGAAATCATATTTTTAATTCCTTTTTAAAAATTTCCCGTTTTGCTTGCTAATAAACTTACTATTTTTTCCTTATATCATTTCCAATGTTACAGTTTATTTTAAACCTTAGGGGGTAAAATGGATAATAATAGAAGGTAAGAAGGGATAATATGAGGAATAACGCTACTTCTGATAATTATAGATACTCTTCACGCAATGTCTGGTCAGGAATTTTATTTGGTATTGGAATTGCTGCCTTCATTGATGAATGTATTTTTCACCAGCTGCTTCATTGGCATCATTTTTACGATAATTCGACTACTGCTGTCGGTCTTGTATCTGATGGCCTGTTTCATGCATTTAGCTGGTTTGCAACCATTGCCGGTTTATTTTTATTTGCGGACCTCCGCCGCCGGAATGTCCTTTGGGCTGGTAAATGGTGGGGCGGAGTTTTACTTGGTGCAGGTGGATTCCAATTATATGATGGTACAATACAGCACAAGTTATTGAGAATCCATCAAATCCGTTATTATGTAGATATTCTGCCATATGATTTAACATGGAATATACTTGCGGTTATCATGACGGTTTTGGGTATACTCCTTATTCTTCGTGCAAAACAGCAGTCTCTTAAAACTAGAGGAACAAACTAACATGAGTCATAACCATGATTTCAGTAATCTTCTTTGGACTACTTTTTTGGCCAGCGGAATTCTTGTTTATGTTTTTGCGGGATTATATTCAAGCAGGAAGCTGAAAAATTGGCCGATCCACCGTTATATTTTTTGGATAATCGGTACCCTTTCCCTCATTATTGGAGCATTTTTAATGGGTAAACCATCGCACCATTCCTTTGGCACTCATATGCTGATCCATTTGCTTATTGGTATGATATCGCCATTATTTCTTGTTCTTTCAGCACCGATGACATTAATTTTGAAATCCTTAAATGTATCTCATGCAAGAATTGTGACCTGTGTTTTAAAAAGTAAGCTCATTAATTTTTTTATAAATCCTTTTGTAGCTGCTGTTATGAATGCTGGGGGCCTTTGGCTCCTTTATACCACTGGACTTTATACAAAAATGCAGGCGAGTGCCTTGCTTCATGTCCTTGTGCACCTGCACCTGTTTCTGGCCGGTTATCTTTCAGCTTTATCGATTATATATATCGACCCTGTTCACCGCCGGTATAGTTTTAAAATTCGTGCTATTGTTCTCGTGGCAACCATTGCAGCCCATGATATTCTCTCTAAATTCATTTATGCCCATCCGCCAAAGGGAGTTAGTCTAAATGAAGCACACTCAGGTGCAATGCTTATGTATTATGGAGGGGATGCGGTAGAACTTATCATTCTTATTGTTTTATGTTATCAATGGTTTAAGGCTGAAAAACCGCGCAAATCCTATGTTTTAGCAAATGACCCTTAGGAATTGAGTGCCTATTTAATTTGAATCTGGCTGTCTGCTCCATGAGGGACAGCCTTTAGTCTGTTTATAGAAGATTGTATTTTGAAAAATTTTTCTCCTTTATTTGGCTGTCATGATAAAATAAGTTTAGTTTTTTTAAAATAAAGGAGGGTTGTTATGAGTTCAAATGGAGCTGTTATTCCTTTTCCACGCTCGAAAGGCATAATTTTGGTTTTAATTGCTGCAACTTTCTGGGGAGTTTCTGGTACTTTTGCTCAATATCTTTTTCAGATAAAAGGCTTTACCGCCAGCTGGCTCGTAGTAACCCGATTGCTTATATCAGGTGTAATCCTTCTCTTTTATTCCCATGCAGTAAAAAAACAAAATATCTTCAGTATTTGGAAAGCCCGTAAGGATAGAGTGAAGCTTCTGGTATTTGGTATTTTGGGGATGCTTGGGGTCCAATATACATACTTTTTGGCTATTGAGCATGGCAATGCAGCAACTGCCACTGTTCTCCAGTATTTAGCTCCTGTTCTAATTGCATGCTATGTATGTTTAAAATTAAAAATACTGCCTGCTAAATATGAATTAGCTGCTATAATCCTCGCTCTATTGGGAACCTTCCTGCTTGTAACAAACGGAAATGTACACAGTATGTCGATATCGGGAGAAGCATTTTTCTGGGGTATTCTATCCGCTTTTGCCCTCGCTTTCTATACACTTTATCCGGGAAAGCTTCTTAATAAATGGGGATCTTACATAATTGTAGGCTGGGGAATGCTTATTGGAGGAATTTGTTTCTCCTTTATCAATCCTCCCTGGGTTTTTCAGGGAAATTGGTCGTTTTCTTCATTTATAGCCGTTGTAGCAGTCGTTCTGCTGGGAACCGTAATAGCTTTTTTTTGTTACATGGAAAGCCTTAAATATTTAAGTGCTTCTGAAACCAGCCTACTTGCCTGTGCGGAACCACTATCAGCTGCATTTCTCTCGGTTGCCTGGCTGCATGTTCCTTTCCGTACTGCTGAATGGGTAGGTACTTTCTGTATAATCGCCACAATTATGATTTTATCAGCTGTAAAAAAACAATAATCATGATAAAGCCGCCGAAATCTATTCTGGCGGCTTTTTCTACGTTATCCATAAATCTGATCGCACGTCGGACAGGAAAGGAAAACTTCGTAAGCTTTACCTTGGACGAACTTTTCGATAGATGTTTGATTTGGAGTGTGATATACGCAGCTACTGCTCTGATCTCACCTAAAGGCTCGGATACCCTAGTATCTTTACCATCCACCTAATGAATAATGCCCGGGGCCAATTAAGGCCATGGCTACAGCAACAACAATTAAAAAGAGGTTATATTCAAATCCTCCCGCTGTAACTGAAAAGCCTTTCGGGCCGTGGACTTTAACAATAGAACCGATCATCACAATAACAATAAGCAATGCTCCAAGCGGTAAATATATTCCTAAGACAAATAAAATCCCTGACAATAACTCTGCTATACCGCTAAAGGCAGCAATCGCTTTTCCAGGCTTTATCCCTATGGATTCAAACCAGCCTCCTGTCCCCTGAATTCCGTGCCCTCCAAACCATCCAAATAGTTTCTGTGAACCATAATAGACAAATACAAATCCAACCATCAGGCGGATAAGAAGTAATCCCAAATCTGCCATGCCATCAGCCTCCAAAAATATTATCCACTATTTTTGTAATTCCCCAAAAATATGATATTAATACATTTTTTCAGGCAAACTTCGGGCTAATAAAAGTATGACCTCCTAAAAATCCGAAGAAAAGGCAGCCCTCAGGATGCCAGCAAATCAGCATATATTATGTTTTTATGTTCAAATCTCTTCTGGTAACTGGCTGGTATTCAGGAAATTTTTTTACAGAAATCGAACCATCTGCTTCGAGATAGACCTTGTCTACTTCATTAAAAGAAAATATGCTTAGCTTCCTTAATGATTCTTTCAATTGGGCAAGGTCTATATCACATTTTTCCAGTGCATGTTTATCAATTATTCCATTTTCTATTAAAAGAACTTTATCTCCACTCATAATCTTTTCAAATTTATCTGAATGGTCCATGAGCTTATCAAATATTATTTTTATGACACACCATAACAGAAGTGCTGCCAGGATATAATACCATTTTACTTTGCTGTCATATAAGCCATTTCCGAAGATTTCAGAAAGCATGATGCTCCATATAAAATCAATCGGAGTTATATTTTTAAGTCCTTTTACACCTGAAACTTTTAAGCAAAAAAGAAGTGCTGCAAAACCCATTATAAGTTTTAAAAGAATGATTACCAGTTCCATTATTTCACCCTCTTATCTTTTTGGTTACTTTCGTGTAGTTTCTCCCTAATGATTTTTTACCCTTGCCATTTGACAATAAACAAAGCTGCCACCAGGTTCTATGGAAAGTTAACCAGATATAGGAATAAAGAACTTAATGATTCTCCTCATTCAGATTGATTTAATGATCGGTATGAACAACTATTCTATCTCTTCTAAATTGATGTTGTTCCCATTCTTCCCTTAACAGCCCCATTCTGATGGAGTCATAGTAATTACCATTATAGAAACGAACCTTGCGAATCCTTGCTTCAAGAATCATCCCTATTTTTCCTCCAAGTTTCATCATCCGCTTATTTCCTGACCAGGTGGTGAATCCAACCCTAACTAAAGGCATGGTGTTGAATAAATGATCTATCCACATTTTGAATGCTCTGGTTCCATATCCGCCGTTCCAATACTCGGGTTTATAAATGACAATCCCCATTTCAAGCCATTTTGAAGGCTTATGTTCCCAGTAATAATTAACCGCTCCTATAATATTCCCTTCAGCGACAATTACCCAGCGGTGATCCTGATTTATCCAATAATTCTTCTCAAGAATAAATTGCTCATATGTTAAGGCCTTGTGTTCAAAGTAAGGAGCATCCCACTTTTTCCATTCCGGAGATGATTCTTTAAAAGCTAGCTCCCAGATAGCTCGCAAATCTTCCTCCATAATTGGCCGGATGGTCAGTTCATTATCTTTGTAATTCATGTTATAACCCCCTTAGTTTCTGTTTTCAACAAATATTGAAATTTTCCTTTATTTTTTAAAAATTTGACTCTGTGTTGATTTTCGCTCACGGCGCTCGCTTTCCACGGGCGATCCGGGAGCTTGTAAAACTACAGCGCCAAGCCCCTCGGGATCGCTTCATCCCTAACGTTCAAGTAAAGGGCGCTTCCATTCATCTTTCTCCTCGGCGCCTTGCACCTGCGGGGTCTCTCATGGCCCGCTTTACCAGCTGAAGTCTCACGCTTTCCGATCCAATCAACATAGCTCAAAAACAACAATATTCCTCCACCCACCCTAAATTTCGAACCAATTTCCTCTCGTTTTTGTCTGATAATTGCAGAGAAAAAGGGGTGAGTGATTGTCAGAGATGGTCCAAAAGGATGAACAAAACAAAGATTATTCATTTGAATCATTGGTAAATGGGAAAAGTCGATAATGATTGATTAAACAGATTAATAAAAAGAGGCCCCGCTGGAAACCAGGACCATAATAATCTTCTTATAAAAACTTTGTAATGAAAATATCATCTGCATATTGGTTTTCACCCAGCTTGGCGTGGCGTTTTTTCCGTCCCTCCTCCTCAAACCCCATTGTCTTATATAAGTGCATGGCACGAGGGTTGTTGGAAAATACCTCTAGTGAGATCTTCTCGTATTTTCCTTGCTTTATAGCCCATTCCAATAGGATTGTGATTAGCTTCTTTCCGATTCCCTTATTCGTATACGCTTCCTGTATACTCATACCAAACATTCCCTGATGGCTGAACTTTTTTCGTGTAGAAGGACTAAAGTTTAGCATGCCAACAATCTCGCCGTCTGTTTCCGCCACAATCAGCAAGCCCTCTTTTTCCTGCTTCTTTATCCACTCTCTTTCCTGTTCAACAGTTGTTGTTAACTCCTCTAAACTAGTAGCAAAAAATTGAGGATTTTCTCCCAAGACCTTTTTGGTATGCGTAATAAGTTGTTCTGCATCTTCTGCTGTGCCGATCCGGATGGTTGCCTCCATATAAGCCCCCTCCTCCCTAACATCTAAATATTTACTTAAGAATTACGTACAGGAAGTAAATTTTCCTTCTTTTTATAGAATTTTTAACCGCCAGCTAATTTAGTATCTGTAAAAAATAGGAAAAATTAGAGTATCTTATTCTTAAAAACTATGTTATCCTTAGTTGAATGACCAATACAAATGTTATATAGGGTCGTATTAGACTTTTCTGAGTCGGCTCCCCCTTATAATGGGAAGGAGAGTAATAATTATGTCGACCGACCACACGAGAAGCATGTTAGAAACGATGAAGTTATATCATCAATCCAAAATTGTTCAGACCTATTCACAGGACCAATCTCAAATTCTTTCCGTCCGTTATATCCCAGAAACCAACTGTTTTGAGGTTACTTTTTTTAAGATCAATGTCACCAAAACCTTTCCAGATATTATATCCACCATGAAGGCAATAGATAGTGCCATGAGAAATGAGTATCCTCTAATTTAAGTAGAGGATACTTTTTTGTTAAGCTCCGTTTAGCTTGATTGTTGGTTTTAGCTCCAAGACTCTCGCTTTCCGCGGGGGTTCGGAAGCCTGTCAAACTTCATCGCCTAGCCCCTCGAGGTAGCTTCAGTCCTGAAGTTGAAGTAAAAGAACGACTTTATCGTCAGGCCCTCCAGCGCTTGTCGTGGCTGAATTATGTACTTATGTTCTTCTTTCTCCTCGCACCAAAGCTCCTGATGAGATTCCCCTGAACCGCTTTCCCCACTGGAGTATCGTGTCCTTCCTCTTCAATCAACATAGTTAAAAATCAAAAATGTACTTTAACACAGCCTTTTGTTAAATAGGGATTGTTTAAAAAAAGACCGCATTCAATGACGGTCCATTCCACTAAAATATTAATCTGTATAACAGAAGAAGATTTAATCCTACAACCAGAATGGCAATCATCCAGGCTAGGATTTTTGTTATAGTTCGATTGACTAGTTCGCCCATCAATTCTTTTTGCTGGTAAAAATAATCAAAGGTACAATGGCAAAAGCAATTCCGAAGGATAGAACTACCTGACTCATAACAAGAGCGTTTGATGCATTTACGCCAAAGCCTATAATACATAAAGGCGGAATTATGGTGATTACCCGGCGCAGGTATATAGGAATACTTTTTTTAACAAACCCCTGCATAATTACATCACCGGACAAGGTCCCTACTGAAGAACTGGACAACCTGCAATAAGCAATCCTCCTCCGAAGAAAATCGCTGAATAAGGACCAATCAGCTTGCCAAATTGGTGATAGGCAGCCTGCAAATCATCAACATGGAGACCTTTGCTGTGAAAAAGAGCTGCTGCCACGACCAGCATACACATATTGATAACACCAGCAATGAGCATGGCTATTAAAATATCAATAAATTCAAATTTAAAAATTTGCTTTAATTCTTTCTGGGTATCCCCAACAATTCTGGATTGCGTTAAAGAAGAATGCAGGAAAATAGCATGAGGCATGACTGTCGCACCAATTATCCCAGCAGCGAGAAGGATGCTGTCGACTCCGTCGAATCTGGGCATTAATAATCCTTTTACTACCTGATTCGGATCTGGCTGAGTAAAGAAAATTTGAACGGCAAATGCCAGGACAACGAGACTTACAAGAGATGCAATAACAATTTCAAGCCAGCGAAATCCCCTTCGCTGCAGCTCCAATATGCCAAATGAAACAACTGCTGTAATCATGGCAGCCCAGAAAAGAGGTATACCGAAAATAAGATTAAGTCCCAATGCCGCCCCTATGAATTCAGCAAGGTCTGTTGCAATTATGACAATCTCACCCTGTATCCACAAAAAATAGTTAACTGGTTTCGGGAAATGCTCCCTGGCGACTTCCGGTAGATTTTTCCCAGTAGCAATGCCTAATTTTGCTGACATCGATTGTATTAGTAAGGCCATTAGGTTTGATAGTAAAATGACCCACAGCAGCATATAACCATACTTAGAACCAGCTGTTATGTTTGTTGCAAAGTTACCAGGGTCAATATAAGCAACAGATGCTATAAAGGCTGGTCCCAGAAAAGGGAGGATTTTCTTCCAGCCAGATTTTTCTTCGTTTATTTCTTCGATGTGAATCGATTTTTCTTCCACTAAACTCCCCCGTCTTGTTTTGATTTCTCAGTAGCTTTATCTTCTTTACCCCAAAACAGTTAGGAGAAACAACCCAGTTATTCTTAATTTCCCTTCTCTCTTTTAATTCAATGTCTTATATGAGTCAGCAGCCAGAATTTGAATTTCCCTTTCCTAATCCTGTACTCTTGGATCCCATTTCTTTATATCCCCGTATATTTCTTAGATAGCTAGTTTTCTAAAAAAATAGTATTTGCGGATTGGAAAGGATTGGTTTGTTTGTGATTTCCTGCTTTTATATAGTTTGATTATGAATAATAAACTGGTTGAATATCGATGAATGGTACAAGATTGATTAGCCACAACCTTTTTAAAAAGCGTAACCGAAAGGTATGGTACAGAAGCAGTCCAGAAGATGGGTGAATTTGTTCCTATGAGGGTTCATTTTTCCGAATGAGGTACAAAGCTTTCATGAGGCATTAAAGCATTTGAATTCCATTTTCCATTTAAATCATAGAAGCACTAAATATATCGGAGAGTATCTTCCGTTCATGTATATAAAGAACGAACCGTTCCTTTTCTGTAACACCCCTCACTATTCCTCTGCCCTTAATTACGGAATCATACAGGGACTTGCAAAAAAATTTAACCATACTTTGAAGACGACAGTTTAGAAAAAGGAGCATGGAGGACAATTGAATTTTGCAAGCTGGTTTCCAGGTTCCATATGTATGAATTTGATTTTGTTATTGTTTATTCTCAAGTACTTTTTTATTAGAAAAGGATCCTAAAATCTAAGCATTCTTTTATCTTGATTCATCATGGTTCCCACTTCGGATCTCTTGTATCGTTTGTAAGCCATTCTTGGTTTTTAACTCAATCAGATTTATTTCTGCTTCCCGTTTTTTATATGGCATATGAAAAACCAGAACCGAAAATAAAGAAGATTAGGCCTCCGCTAAATCAGCTATAATAATTCTTCAACTCCTTATGCAAATAAATCGAAAAGTTTATGACCACCCGTTATAGGAAATAAGTATGAAAACAGTATTTACTTAGGAGGTGTCGTTATGCCTTACAAATCCACAGAGAATTTGCCTGAATCTGTCAGAGAACATTTGCCAGACCATGCAAAGGAAATTTTCAAGGAAGCTTTTAACGCAGCCACCGAGGAATATCATGATGAAGAAACTGCCTTTAAAGTGGCCTGGAGCGCGGTCAAAAAGAAATATAAAAAAGGTGAAGATGGAGAATGGGTAGAGGCTGAGTAACAGCTCTGCCCTTTTTTACTTTAGCAATTACAGATCATAAGAACGTTACCATCTGGATCCTTTATATTAAACCAGGCAGTGTCCTCCACCCATTCTATCTCTCTGACAATCTCTATATTTCTATTTTTAATATATTGATATGCTTCCTCAATATCAGGAGCGAAAAAATTAAAAATTGGACTAGTGCTGATACTGTGTTTGAATTGTGGGTCAAAGCTATGATCATCCAGTGTTAAGGATGTAGTGCCGGATACTGGGATATTGTATACCGGTGATTGGACTTCCTCTAAATCTATCTCCAATCCCAGTAAGTCAGTATACCATTCTACTGCCCCTTTTAGGTTCGTCACATGTACAAATACGCCATTCATTTGATTTTTAACAGGAATCATTTTGTACCTCCTTTTTTATAAGTATATCCTTATTTTGTATTTAAAGGAAATTGTTTGGTGAATGGAGTACGGCTTCCTTTTGAAAAAATTAAGGAAAAATTAAGTATTCCATGCTATAGTCTTCCTAATTAAATTGCAAGAATTCTATTTAAGGAGGACTATGAATGCCTAATGGTAAAAGTTTTAAGGCAATAGCAGCAGTATCTGCGCTCGGACTAGGTCTTTCCGCTGCCATTCC
The DNA here is from genome assembly GCF_011393025.1 of Neobacillus terrae. Taxonomy (GTDB): domain Bacteria; phylum Bacillota; class Bacilli; order Bacillales; family Cytobacillaceae; genus Neobacillus_A; species Neobacillus_A terrae. Next base: position 314,678 of record NZ_JAAOEO010000006.1, read on the forward strand.
ATCCGCCTATGCTGCGACAGATCAAACCGAGAGTGCTATTGTCACTAACCAAGATGAGGAGCAAGTAAATAATCTCTTATCCAAGTTAGAAATAGAAGGAACAAAAATCGATCAAACCTTTTCATCTGATCTATTTCAATATTCGGCTACCGTTGAAAATAACGTTAAAGAAATAACCCTTACACTTGAAAGTAAAAATATTTCTGCGGTTATTACTGTTAATGATCAGGCATTGAAAAATGTTAATTCGGATACATACCTTCTTAAAACTGGAGAGAATAAATTTACGATAACGGTCAATGATGGCATTCATCCGGTGTCCACATATTCACTGACCGTAATTAGGAAACAAAACAGCAACAATACACTTAAAGGAATTACTCTTTCAAACGGTGAGCTTTCTCCAAACTTTGATCCAGAATTCACAGACTACAATGTTCAGGTTACCAATAAAACCGAAGAATTGACTTTATCAGCTGAAGCTGCTGAAAGTACTTCTTCAATCAAAATAAACAACACATTAATACAAGAAGCTGGTATGGCCATAAAGCTACCAGTCGGAAAAACAGATATCACTCTTTTAGTTACGGCAGAAAATGGTGATGAAAAATCATATATTCTTCATGTAACCAGGGCAGCAAAGCCAGATAGTGACTCTCCAAACTTGCCAGGCGGGCAGGCTCAAAATCCTCCAGCCAAAAGAACAAATAATACTGGATCTGGTAAACAAGGGACCAGTGGTTCCCTTTCACCAGGTACTTCCCGGAGTACTGGTACTTCCAGGAGTACTGGTACTTCCCGGAGTGCTGGTGGTTCCCGGAGTGCTGGTGGTTCAGGTCTTCAGGTTTCCTACCCGAATAGTCAAGGTTTAAAAACGCAGGGCTCTACTCAACAAACAGGGGCAGGAGTTGCAAAAGTAAGTACAGCTACTTTATCGTCACTAAACGTTTCTAATGGTACATTGAATACCCCTTTTTCAAGTGGTGAATATACTTACCATATTTCAGTTCCGGAAGATGTCTCTTCGATTACTCTTGATCCTGTAGCTAAATATAGTAGTGCTGCTTTTTTAATTGAAGGAAAAACAGTCAAAACCATTCAGTTAACAGGTACTAAGACTATCATAAGTGTCGTGGTCACAAGAGGAGTAGAACGAAAAACCTACACACTTGTATTTAATAAACCTGCAACTGAAACTACAGCTGTTACTAACACTAGTACTGATATTGATAATCAAACTGGAGATACAGTTTCTACCACAGAAGTTGCACCTTCGAAGGTTTTATCCGCCAGTAATGTGACTGGGAGATACAATAAACAACCTCTTTCCTTTTGGGGAAGAATAATAGATTTTATTAAAAACCTTTTTTAATTTTTTTTATTTTTCGGGGCTGGCATGAACTTTATAACAGCTCTTTTGATTCAGATTTATATCCAAAATTCAATCCTATTAGCGTAATTACGGCTCCGTCTCACATAAAGGTTCGGCAATATTCGAGTTTTCTTTAAAGACTGATGGCAGTTCGAAAAAGTCCCGTCATTATTTAAAAACCACAGATTTCCAGTCTGTGGCTTTTTCTTTTGATTATTTAGTAATTAGGTTTCGGTGGGAAGTGTCACCTTCAAGCAGGATAGAATAACCATCATTGCTTACCTCCACTATGGATAAACTTGTATCATATATAAATGGCGCAGCCCAGAGTGATTCAACCGGTTTATTTTTAAAAATTAAATATAAACATTTAATGGTTACAGAGTGAGTTACGATAAAGATATTACCGGAAGCATGTTTACTCTTTATTCGCTCCAAAAAGTTTAACAGTCCGAATCCGTCTAATACAACGTTCTATAATGGTTATTTTATTTAAAATAACATCATTTTTCATATATGGACCCGCTTTCGTCTATATTTTTTAATATTGTAGATCTTTCTTCGTTTAACTTTGCATACATCTTTAAAGCCATTAATTCAAATTCAGCTTTCTTTTTGTCATTAGTACAATAAATTGCTTTACCAGTATGTATAACTTGGGCTTTAAATACAGTACTTGCTCTTAATAAATCAATTAGATCTACATCTCGATTAAGCTTTGCTGCAAGTTCTTGAGCTACCATGAATATTTCGTATTTATCAAACTGTTTTTCACTGAGAAAAGCTATATCTATGTCACTGTCTTTATGTAAAGCCCCGGTCACGGTTGATCCGAATAATATGATTAAGAAAGGAGAAATCTTCTCGGATAAAAAATCAGTTATCATTTTTTCTAAATTGGTATCCAACAGTCAAATCCTCCTAAATTTTCTTAATAACAATTATAACAAATATATTATTAAATGTCCTATATAACTATTCGTAAAACAGGGATTATACGAATAGTTAAAAGAACATGTAAATTAAATGTTTGCAGATTCTCTACTGCTTCCCCCTTCAAATGAAATGTGAGGATAAGCTATTAATCGGCACTGCACTCTTATTAAAAATATTGAAGGGCATAAGCCTATCAAGGTTTTTTAAGTTGAAATAGATAAACTAATATTTATATATCTTGTGAATAGTTTGAGGAAAGATTTTTTACAAAATCTTGTTGAAGTTTTTGACTCATAAAATTAGTGCTTACAGGAACTTTTCTTGGTAATTAGACGATTTTTCTTTTGAATAGGTTTTGTTTTATAATTTTTTTATTAATAACTTTGTAGTTAACAGAAAAAAAAGCCCCTGATAATGGCAACTGTTAACATTGCATTACCTTTTGGATAGATTGTTCTACGAACCTGCCCTTTTAGCAAAATATGAAAAAGAAGGTGCTTCTGCAACACCTTTAATTAAGACAAGCCCCCGTTATCCTAAGTACAATACTTCAAAATCTATTTTAGTTCATTCCAAGTTATTATTTCAACATTGTCAATTTCGGCTTCTCCAAGACTTAAAAAATGTGGGACGTAGTGAAAAAATCCCAATCTATTGCCTTTACTTTTATTTGATTAATTTATGGGAATAAATAAAGCCTGCCATGTGGCAGGCCTATCAAATCCACTTTAACAGGTGGAATATTTATGACCCTTGTGTCCTCAATCCAAAAATTGATGACTCTTGTCCTTCCTCACGAAGACGACAAGGGTTGTTAGGAAAATCGGTGTTCCATTTAGCAGCATCCAAATCACCCCTGAAAGTTTAGTTAGTTCAAGTAAGTTAGCGATATTGGCGGATAATAAGCCTGCCCAAAGGACACCGGCAAACCATCCTTTTCCACTTAAATGAATTGACAACGATTTGAGGAAGTGTGGTACCGCCCCACAACCAATAAATTGGTAAGATAATTTCTTAATTAGAATAATATAAAACACAATTATTATCAAGGATTTTTCAAATTAGTTTGAATACTTCCTTTTTAATACGTTTGATAATTTTTTATCTTTTTAATTTTTTAAGGCAATTGATAATAATCGGCTGTATCCTTCTTCATCAAATTCAAATATTTTAGCTCCGTAATCGTAAATTTTATAATCACGATCTTTTAAGTTTTTTGCCCAGCATCTTGTTGGAACATTGTTAAATTGTTTATTATACATATCAGATCTTTCATTTAGTGCATCACAAGATAGATCCACAGTTTCCCAAATTCTGTTACTGCCCATGCGTGAAATTCTCTTGGCGGTTTCCAATCTTAAAATGTTGAAACCTTATTCCACTTTGATGACCCAGCAGCTACATAACTTTTTCCCCAAATTCATTTAACAAATCTTTTACTAATCTCGCAACATATAAACAAGTCTCACCTCTTGTATCTCCAACCTTATCAAGTGTAGATATCACTCTCCTAGAAATTCTTTTTTTACATCCTCCGGAGTATTCCCTTCTTTCGGAAAATAGCAACTATATTCAAAGCCTTTTCTGCTACCACACCGGCATAACTCTCCATTTACCATTGCTCCTCACCTCACATTTCTCTTTCATTTCTAACTAATATTTTTAAAGTCCTTTTCCCAACACTTTCTTTAATTCTTCTGGAATCAATTCTCTCAAAAATTTAAATGCCACCTTTACATGCGTAATTCAAGGAAGTAAGCTTACTCTTCATCTTCAATATGCCGAAGTGTTCTTTGTATTTATCCCACAATTGAGGATTATTTTCTTTCAGGATTCTCTGATTAAAACTCAATCCATACCCTTTTAACCTCAATCTTCGTTCCCCGTAATAAATAAGTTTTAGAAAATCGACCTTTTCTTCCGTTAATCTCTACTTTTAGCTATTTTACAAGTGAAAAAAATTTTCTACCCCCATTTTTATCTATATTAGACCCTGAAAGCTTTAAAATTGATTTTCCCATAATTATGTTCCTGAATAATAGCCCTAATATTGAAATATTTAACAATTGCATTTTTAAATAAAGTATAATAAAAATTAGGAAAATTTTTAAGGGGGTTTGAGCATGGCATTTCAATATAATGAAAATTATTTTATGGAATCTAATCCGTTAATTTATGAGAATGGTAACCTAAGAGAACCTCAGGTACAGGGATATTTTCACGTTTATGAAAATTTTGTCGTTAAACAAAAACTGTCACATGCGGTTATTGTTTTGCCTACTGGTGTTGGTAAGACAGGTTTAATGGCATTACTACCTTACAACATAAGTAAAGGAAGAGTTCTAATCATTGCACCACAAATCGTTATTAGGGAAACTGTTATCGATGCTTTGAATCCAGACAAGCCTGATAATTTCTGGATTAAAAGAAAAGTCTTCGATAGACCCCAAGATCTCCCGGCTTTAATTGAATTTGAAGGTAATAAGACGAACAAAGAAGTTCTTGAAGCAGCTAATATTGTTGTTGTAAATATCCAAAAATTACAGAGCAGACTAGATTCCTCTCCTTTGAATCATCTTCCTGAAGATTTTTTTGACATGATAATTATTGATGAAGCCCACCATTCCACTGCTCGAACTTGGGTTGAAACCACGCAACATTTTTCTAAAGCTAAAGTAGTCAAAGTGACCGGTACACCTTTTAGGACGGATAAGGAAAAGATTACTGGTGATTTAGTTTATAAATATAAACTAAGTCAAGCAATGGCTAATGGTTATGTCAAATCACTTGAAAACTTCACATATATTCCTGAAACACTTTACTTAACAATCGATGAAGATACTTCAAAAAAATATACTGTCGAAGAACTCAATGAATTAGGTATAAAGGATGAGGATTGGATTAGCCGTTCGGTAGCATATTCAATCGATTGCTCTAAGAGCGTAGTAGATCAGAGTATAGAAATGCTAGAAGCAAAATTAAAAAACACCCCAGTCCCTCATAAAATAATTGCTGTTGCATCTGATATCAAACAAGCTAAAGTTATTCAAGAACTTTATTATGAGCGCAATATCCCGACAACTATTATTCATAGTGACTTAACCGAAGAAGAAAAAGAAAAAGCATTTAGTGATATTAAAAATCATCGAGTAAAAGTAGTTATTAATGTTTCAATGTTAGGCGAGGGGTACGATCATCCTTATTTATCAATTGCTGCAATTTTTAGGGCTTTCAGAAACCCATTACCTTATGCACAATTTGTGGGACGCATACTTAGGTCAATTCCATTTGAGGAAACTGAAAAAGCAGATGACAATATTGGACAAATCATTTCGCATAAACATTTAGCATTAGAAGAACTCTGGGAATATTATAAAGAAGAAATTCAAGAAAGCGAGATAATTAAACATCTTAAAGACTTCGATATACTTGATCCTTCACCAGAGCCAGAAGACAAAGGAACATCTAAAGGGAGAGATCCAAGTATTGGTGGTGTGACTGAGGTTGGTAGCGGCAAGATAGTAGCAGATGTCTATTTAACAACAGAATTAATCAGACAAAAGAAAGCTGAAGATAGAAAACGAGAACAAAAAATACTTGAACTTCAAAAATTACTTCAAATTGAAAGAACAGCTGCTGAACGCATACTTGATACATCAGATAGTTCAGCAGCAGCAATTAAAAGACCTGATCTTTATTTTGCAAGTAAAAGGAAAGATATTGACGTAACAATAAAAGAAAGTATCGTTCCAAATTTATTATTAAAGTTTGATATTGATAAAAAAGCGATTAGTTTAAAGGATTGTGGCCTTTTTAGAGGTAATTATCATTGGATCCCAACAAGAATTAGAGATAATGGCGGTATGCTAGCAGTATACTTTAGTACTTACTTAAAAAGTGAGATAGGATATAGTAAGGGACAATGGACAATTGATGATTACGATATAGCCTACGAAAAGCTACCTCAAGTTGAAGAGTATGTAGAAAAAATACTTACGGACTATTTTAATGCTTGATTTTTTAAGGTAAGATGTTTATAAAAAGGAGGGTATTGTAGTGCAAAATAAAGTAAAAAAAATATATGAATTACTACATTCTCCTATTTTAACCCCATATAATTTACTCGAAAATGTTAAGCTCGATAGCTATAGTTATGTTAATTATTATAAAGGTGAAATAGGGATTATATGTGAAATGAAATGCACCGATCAAAATAGTATAGAAGCCAAATATTATTACCATTTTGATGAAAAAGACCATCTTTTTAAAGTCTTAATGGATTCTTCCGATGGTTGCCAAGTAGAATTATTTAACCGTAATAGTGAGTTGCAACAAGAAGTAAATAATTACTCTAGACAAAAATATCAAAACCTATCGGCTGTTAAATAATAAAAAATCACCGTCATTAGTACGGTGATTTTTTTGTGCATTATGATATTTCTTCTTCAACAAAAGCACTCGAATTGGATGCTGCTGAAAATTAAATATTTAATTCTATAGGCATTTCTTTAGTACTTCTTTTATTATAAAACTCTTCTAGTTCTCTTTGACTTAAGGAGTTTTTTTTACTATCTTTTAGAAAATTTATTGCATTCGCATTAGGCCGTACATAGATGTACTCAACTTTCTCTTGAATTGCATAATTTATTAGTTTTTCGAGATAGAAACTAGATATCCCTTTTTTTCTCAAGGATGTATCATGCACATATAGTAGCTCTAAATTTATGCCAACTCCACGTTTTCTTAGATTTGCAATAGTTGGATTACTTTTATGAAAGTCCATAGAAAACAAAGCTTTTCCACCTCTTATATCATAAATACAAAATTTCACATCTCCATTTCGGCAATGGTACCCCTTTTCTTGCGTATTAACGAGTCCATTGTCATCAAATTTAAAGACCACATTACCTTCACTTTCTTTAATACATTCGGGTAAACCCCAGGCCTTAATCAATTTTCTCATTAAGTTATTATTTTCCCCATTCAAAGGAATACCTCCTTTTCACCTACTTAATTGCACAAAAATTCAAGACATTATTATGATTTAAGGTGTCCTTCACTATGACGGGTTGCAAGCTGATTCGCTCCCCACCTTAGCAGTCGCATAGCAGTTCTAAATATTTATTCAAAAATTAGCTCTTCTGGAAAATAGTTATAACAATTACAATATTTCTTTTCAACTTTTAAATCCTTTTTATATTGATAATACATCTTTTCTAAAGACGGTAGATTATATCTCATTAATTCCTTCTTAGAAAGTCGAGATTTAGTTTTATAGTAATAACTAGAATATATTTGCTTTCTAATCCAAACATCCAAACTTCGTAGTGTTCGGACATCTGTCACGGATAAAAAATAACTTAACCAATTTCTTTTTGGAAGTGTATTGCCACAATTAGGGCATTTCTCAGTTTTTTCGAACCCTAGATTACCCATTATTTTAAATTTGATCCGATTACAATAAAAAAAGAACCTAACGGTTCTTTTTTTATCTGACTAATTTGCTTACATTTACTTATTTTAGAAAATGGTGGTTATCCCTTTAAAAGTTGGAGACTAACAAGTCTTGTATGTTCTTGTATATTGATAGGTATAGGTACCAAAAACAGTCTCTATAAACTTTGAAATATCAACAATCTTTTGTGTATATGAGTAACCATTAACAAATGTAATAGTCATATACTTTTCATTTGTTGTCATCCAGTAAAATCCATCCTTGTATATTTTGTTATACTGATACAGAACAGTCTCCATATATTGTGCATTTGCTTTTTTAAATGTAAAACTGAACACACTAAAAAACATTGCAATTATTAATAAAAGTTCTGTGATTTTTTCTTCAACTAAATCATATCCGTTTCAAATTAATTTTTAAAAACTTAAAGTTTACAAAAAGTAGCTCTTCCTTTTAAAAAATTAAAATACTTCTTTTTTTCTAATTAATCGTAATGAAATAAAATGTAATAAAAGGCTAGATACAAGCAAAACTTCTATACCTAATTTTAAAGAAATGTTATTATTTTTTAGATTTGAAGCTAAAGTGCCATCTATTATATTAAATGTATTAAAATAAGAAAAAGGTAAATATTGTGCAAAAATGGCAAAGTAACCATACTTATTCACACTTAGGTATAACATTGATGACAAAATGACTGTTAAACTAATTGCAATCATACTACTACTAGTAATCACTGAAATCAAAATTGCTACCGAGATAGTAAAAATAAGTACAAATATGAAAAGTAATCCAGAAAGTGTTAGGTATTGTCCTATGTTAATAAATGTTGACGTTCCCTCTCTCTGGATTGATATTGGGTAATCAAACGATCCTGTTCCCCAAAACAAACTTCCTATTAAAAACGCAAATAAACTAACTGTAAATATTGAAAATATAGAGAAACTAAATGCTACAAGTGATTTAGTATTTACTATCTTTTCACGGGAAATTGACTGAGTAAAAAGAAAATTAATGGTTCCTTTATCAAATTCAATTGCAAGTATGTCTCCTACAATAAAAATCATTATAATTACACCCATAAATCCGAATAATATGTTCAGAATGTTTCTAAGGAAGTAAATTCCTTGTGTTGCACTAGATTCATTAATGGGTTTTATATTTTTTTTAATTAACTGTTTGTTTATTCCTATTCTGGATTCTATTAACTGAATAGGTTCTCCGCCAATCGCTTTACCAGTTTTTAAATTCTTAAGTTGATTTTCATCAAATATAATCTGGGCTTTTAATTCCTCTTTCCAATTACCTTTTTCAAAAGCATTTGCTTGTTGTTCTAACAATTTTATTTCATTCTTATATTCTTCTTCTATTTTTTTTACACTATCCCTATTCCGATCTTCTCTAGGGATTTGGCTAATTGCTTCATTTATTGAACTAATTTGGTATTTATAATTTTCTGCTTTATTTGATTCGTATTTTTTGTTGAGTAAATTATTTAAAATAAGAATTCCTAAGGAAATTACAATTATGAGGCAAATAACAATAATATTCTTTTTTCTTTTAAATATTTTTTTATATTCCAGAAATAAAAGATGCTTATTCATTTTAATCTCCATAAATGCTGTGATAAATCGTTTCTGTTCTTTGCTCGGTTTTATGAATATCAATTATAAAAATATGATTATCATAAAGTTTTTTTATTATTTCTCTCAAGTCGGGTTCTATCAAGGTTAATTGAATCTCTCCGCAATCTAAGATAACTAATTCATTAATGTTGCTTTCGCTTTTTAAGATATTCCTAACTTCTTCTGGTTTAGTTATCTTAAGAAGATAAGAATTTTTTTTGCACTTAAAGTTCTCAGAAGACTTTTCTTCAACTATTTGTCCTTCTCTAATAAATAGAATCCTATCAGCAACCTTATCTACTTCTCCTAAAATATGTGAGGAAAATAAAATACTTGTACCTTCATCTCGTAATTCCAAGATAAGTTGTCTGAGTAACAGACTGCTTGACGGATCTAATCCATTTAGTGGTTCATCCATTAAAAGAAGCTTTGGTTTACTTAAAAGGGAAATAGCTAATAATAAATGCTGTTTCATACCTAGTGAATATTTTCGTACTTTTAAGTTAATATACTTTTCTATCTTTAGTTTCTTTATTACTTTATTTATTTTTGATAACGGGATATCTTTTACTTTTGCTATAAAGAATAAATGATCATAACCTGTAAGGTCTGGATATAGCACAGAGGAGTCCTGCATGAAGGAAATTTTCGCCAATGCCTGTTCACGATTTTTACTTGGATTGAGATTACAGATTTTTATACTTCCTTCATCTGGAAAAATTAGATTTGAAACTAACTTTAGTAAGGTAGTTTTTCCTGCCCCATTTGGTCCTACTAGTGCTACAATTTCATTTTCGCCAATAGTGAAATTAATGTTGTTAATTATTTCTTTATTGTCTATTTTCTTATATATTCCTTTTATTTCTGCAATCATATACTTTTCACCTAATAATGAAAGAGAAAGTTATTTAAACTTTCTCTCCTATTTTATTCAAATTATAGAGGTTTATTAGTAGATTTTATAAGTTCTAGTATGTTGTTCATCTATAAAACCTAAAATTAAACGGCCCGGTGTTGTAACATCTTTTAGAGTTTCTGTGTAGGAGTAGCCATTAACGTAAGATAAAGTTTTATAAGTATAATCATGTGTATATGGTTTTGCACCACTACTCATATAAGTCTTTATGAAAGTGTATACTACTGTATCTACATAAGATGCCTCTGCTTTATCAATAGATACTACACCAATACTAAAACAAATAGCTAATGCAACTAAGCTTTGCTTAATTTTTTTCAATATTTTCACCTCCTATTATTTTTTAATAGCAAACAAAAATCAACCAAATAAACCATTATTTGCTATTTAATAAAAAATATAACATAATTTGTAGAATACTGTAAATTAAAAATTTGTAATTTTTAAAACAAACAGAACTTTCAATAGTTTTTTTGCCTATTTAACTTGAATTTTTTATATCATCTCAGTTAAAATAAATTGGTAAAATATATAAATTTTACAAATAGTCATTTTTTATTAAAGTGAGTAAGGTATCAGAAGTAAATATTGTAGAAATATATAATTTAACATCGGGAGAGAACGGAGACGGAAAATTTGGATAATAAATTTGTAAAAGGATCTTTTTATTTAACAGCTGCTACTTTTATCTCTAAGATTCTAGGATTTATTTACATTATGCCTTTTACATTATTAGTTGGTACTTCAGGGTATGCTTTATATAAATATGCATATGGCCCTTACACTATAATGCTATATATATCTACATTAGGGTTGCCCTTGGCTGTTTCAAAATATGTAGCAAAGTATAATAGTCTTGGTAATTATAGGGCTGGTAAAGATCTTCTTAAATCTGGTCTATTACTTATGTCCTTGACTGGTATTGCAGGATTTATTTTATTATTCTTTTTTGCCCCGTATCTTGCAATATTGGTTACCAGTCCTGATGACTCAAGTGGTAATCAGTATTCAGATGTAGTATATGTTATTAGAATGGTGAGTTTTGCCCTATTAGTCGTACCTCCAATGAGCTTGTTAAGGGGTTTCTTTCAAGGAAATCAATCTATGGGTCCTTCCGCAATAAGTACAGTTATTGAACAAATATTTAGAATATGTTTTATACTATTAGGTTCTTTATGTACAATTAAATTTTTTAAGGGGACTGTAACCGAAGCAGTTGGGATCGGGACTTTGGGGGCTTTCGTTGGGGGAGTATCTGGTCTATTTGTATTAGTTGTAATTTATTTAAAAAGAAGAAGGAAATATCCAGGTAGCCAAGAAATTGAAAAAGATTTCGTAAAAATCCCATACAGAAAAATGTTTAATGAGCTTATTCGCTATGCTGTTCCTTTTGTTCTTGTTGGATTAGCAATTCCAATATATCAAAACATTGATACGTTCTCGATTAATATATTATTTAAATCAATTGGTTACAGCCAGGGAAAAGCAGAAGAAATAAATTCGGTAGTTGGATTAGCCCAAATATTAGTATTAATACCCGTTTCACTGGCAACTTCTTTCGGCATGTCGTTAATTCCTGCTATAACTTCCTCATATAATTTAGGACATTACGAGGAACTTTTAAGTAAAATAAAAAAAACCTATCGAATAATAATGTTCTTTACCTTACCAGCATCAGTTGGTTTGTGTCTCTTAAGTCAAAAAATTTATATAACTGTTTTCGGTCTTCAAAGTAATCCAGTGCTGGGTGGGGAAATATTAAAATGGTATGCCCCTATGGCCATATTATTTTCACTGTTTACAGTTTCTGCGGCAATTCTCCAAGGAATAGACAAACAAAAGCACGCGATTGTTGGTATGTTTATAGGAGTGGCCTTAAAATTAACTTTTAACTATATCCTAATAATACATATTAAAGACATCGGACCTGTTATTGCCACCTATATAGGATATGCATTTTCAGTTATTTATAATATTTATTATTTAAAAAAGTATATAATGGTTTCATTTATGGACTTTCTTAAACCTTTGGTTCCAATCCTGATACTTGTTTTTTTAATGTCAATTGGAATTATAATAGTTAATTTTATAGTTAATGCTAGCGTAATGAGCATGTTTAGTAAGTACTGGGTGAACTTAATTGAATCCATTGTGTCCATTTTAGTTGGCCTAATAATTTATTTAATTATTAGCGCAAGACTAGGAATATTAAAAATAATTATTAATAAATAATCAATAAAAAACCTGATCTTCTTAAATCTATTTAAGAAGATCAGGTTTTTTTTATTTGCCGTTTTCCTAAATATTGTTGCTATACCATAAGGCTATAACAAAGAAAACTCGCATTAGAAAAGCTCGGCCGCACACCTGCCACTTTAGTGAAACAACAAAAAGCTTTACCCCTCTTGAAGTAAAGCACCCGTTAGTGGAATAAGAACCATCCTTAAATCTCAAGGAATCTCCTTGTGTTTACCTCTTCCTGTCCTGCCGTG
>NZ_JAAOEO010000069.1 GCF_011393025.1 Neobacillus terrae
TTATCTAATGGCTGGCACTATCTCTTCTAATCCAATGGATATCCTGCTTGGTGTTATTATCTTAGCTGCAGGCTTTAACGCTGGTAAAATTGGTTTAGACCGCTGGGTGATTCCTTTCATCCGCAAAACTGCTTTCAAAGGAAACAACCATACTATTAAACATAATGCCTAATATAAAAATCACCTTGCTCAGATGAGAGTAAGGTGATTTTTTTATGTTTAAGCTCTTTCTAATACAATTGCGATTCCCTGGCCGCCACCAATACAAAGTGATGCAAGACCATATCTGGCTCCGCGCAGCTTCATTTCAAGAGCCAAAGAGTAAGTAATCCTTGCGCCGCTTGCCCCTACCGGATGGCCAAGTGCTACCGCGCCTCCATTGACATTTACTTTCTGCGGATCAACTTCCAGCGCTTTCATGACAGAGATGGATTGGGCTGCAAAGGCTTCATTAAATTCAATCAGGTCGATATCATTCCAAGTCAGTCCAGCTTTTTTCAATGCAGCCTGGCTTGCTGGAACAGGCCCAAAGCCCATAATATTAGGATCAACACCCGCAATTCCCCATGAAACAATTCGCGCTAAAGGCTCAATATCCTTTCTTTCCTTTAAAAAGGACTCAGAAGCCAAAACAACTGCTGCGGCTCCATCATTAATGCCGCTTGCATTTCCGGCAGTGACAGTACCGTCTTTTTTGAAGGCCGGTTTTAATTTTGCAAGATTATCGAAATTGATGTCTGGACGAATATGCTCATCCTCGGAGACTACCATTTGCTTATTTCTTTTACCTGTTATGGTTACTGGTACAATTTCCTGCGCAAACCGACCGGATTGCCTGGCCGCAGCGGCTTTCAGGTGCGAATTCAATGAAAACTCATCCTGTTCCTCGCGAGTGATAGTATATTTTTCGGATAGATTTTCTGCTGTGATTCCCATGCCGCAGCCAATATACTCATCTGTGAGTGTCGACCAAAGCATATCGTCTATTGAAGGAGCGCCGTTTGGTGAGCCGAATCTTGTGCCTCTAAGGACATGCGGTGACTGGCTCATATTTTCTGACCCTCCAGCTACAGCTGTTTTGGCATCACCCAGTATCATAGTCTGAGCACTTGAAACAATTGCCTGAAGACCTGATCCACAAAGCCTGTTCACTGTAAGCGCAGGTGTTTCCACTGGGATTCCGCTTTTTAAAGCAATATGACGCGCGAGATAAGAGGAAGCTTTAGTAGTATGAATAACATTACCAAACGTAACATCTTCAATTTCTTTTGCAGACAGACCACTTCTTTTTAATGCTTCGTTTGTAGCCGTTACTGCAAGCTCAATATCACTTACATCTTTTAGAGATCCGCCGAATGAACCAAAAGGCGTTCTTGCTCCGTTAATAATATAAATCGATTCCATTTTTTCTTCTCCCCTTGCTGTTAGTTTTAATAGTATGGTTTTTCTAAGAGTTCTTTTGAATTTTTCCGGTAGATGTACTTGTGTATTCCTCCACAAATTAGAATTCCTGAGGAGCTTTAAATTTGGACAGCCGCTCTCCCCACAATTCTACTAATATTTTTGAACCATATGTCATTCTCTGAAATTCCAATTACAGCACCGGCCTTGATAGCTTGATATAACATTTTCTATTTCTATAGAAGAAACATTTTCTCCTGCTCTTTTAATCAAAATTTATGGAATAGGGCTTTTTTGTAGATGAGTTAATGGCGGAGCTGAATTCCTAAGAAACTGTGAAAGTAAGAGTACATTTTTAACAGGGAGTTCTACACAAGTAAGGGAGCTTTCTACAATTCTTTGTGTAATCTACAAAAAGTAGATCTATTCTACAAAAAAAACCGGCTGTTCTACATTTTTGAATAGCCGTTCTACAAAAGAGAAGGAGCTTTCTACAATTCTTTGTGCTATCTACAAAAACGTAGATCTATTCTACAAAAATAACCGGCTTTTCTACATTTTTGAATGGCCGTTCTACAAAAGCAAAGGAGCTTTCTACA
>NZ_JAAOEO010000070.1 GCF_011393025.1 Neobacillus terrae
GCATGCTTATTTTTAGTATACCATGGCCAAATTTCTATTTTTATTGAAAAGTCTTGACAAACTATTAGCTGGTTTAGTTGAACAAGAAAAAATAAGGTTAGAGTTGCGAACTAATGTACGCTATGTTACAACTAAGGTACGTCCCCTGTGGATTGTAAAGTCTTTAAAGGAGTGCTTATAAAATGAATAAAACAGATTTCATTAATCAAGTAGCAAAAACCGCAGAACTTTCACAGAAAGAAGCATCTAAAGCAGTAGATGTAGTTTTTGATACTATTTTGGAAGCATTAAAAAATGGTGATAAAGTTCAATTGATTGGCTTCGGTAATTTTGAGGTTCGTGAACGTGCTGCACGTACAGGTCGAAATCCACAAACTGGGGAAGAAATTCAGATAGCAGCTGGAAAAGTTCCCGCTTTTAAGGCTGGTAAAGCTCTTAAAGATGCAGTAGCTGAAAAGTAATAAAAAATGATCTTTAGTGTTACATACAAAAATGAATGACCATTTCAGTCACTCTTAGTTTAATCAGTTCAGAAATCTATAGGACCTATGATAATTAGGAGATTTCGTGTTTATGTGATACACTTTATTTACCATTTGATTTACTTGTTTACATGTGTGCCCTACTCATTCGTGAGTGGGGCTTCTTGTTTTTAAAAGAGGAAATAAAAAAACAGACTCTTTAAAGAGCCTGCTTCCGTTGTTCTTAATATTAAGCTTTACGCACGTTAGCTGCTTGAGCTCCACGTTGACCTTGCTCAACGTCAAAAGTAACTGCTTGACCTTCGTCTAAAGATTTAAAACCTTCGCCTTGGATTGCTGAGAAATGAACGAATACGTCTTCTCCGCCTTCACGTTCGATAAATCCGAAACCTTTTTCTGCGTTAAACCATTTTACTTTACCTTGTTCCATTTTGTTTCCTCCTGCTGTGTGCTTTACACACAAAGTTTTACTATCCTTGCACTCAGTGATCATCAAGACGAAAAGTTTAATCTTATACTATCCTTTACACCGAACAAAAATAATTCTTCTAAAGATTAACATTTTTTAAGAGTATTTGCAAGAAGACATAAACACAACCATTTTGCCACTCATGAATTTTCTCACCTGGTTTTCAAATCTTATGTTTATTAACTAAATATAAGTACAAGTAAACATGATAAAAATGTTATACCTGCCAAAGGAGTCATTACCAATCTCTCTTTGTTACTTTTTGAAACTAAATTTCCTAATGTATTTAATCCCATGAAAATAGTAATCATTATTACAAAAATTTTTGTTGGCAAGTGGATACCTACTGATAGAACTTTTGAATGAATTAAAAAAATTAATCCAAAAAAGAGTAATAATAATGCTGATGGCCAGCTCATGATTCTCATTTTTTTCAAGTAACACTCCTTGATATTTTCCACCGCTAATGGCAACCCAAAAAAGAGTAAGAATTGAAACAGTGCAATACCACCAGATATAGCTGCCACGATAATAGCTGCTATTTGGATTAATAATTCTTTCATTAAAAATACCTTCCCTTACTTTGTAATAAAAATATCAGTTATTTCAAATAGGGGTAAGCACTACGAATAGTGATTATTTACTATAATTTCTATCTAATTATTGATATTTCCTTCTTTCACTAACCTGCCCCGTTAAAGATCTTCCTTTTTAAAGTAACTCGCCACGTTAGTTTTCAATAAGAAAAACGGGATCGCCGCAGCAATCCCGTTATTGAATATAAGCACCCTTTAGTTTAAGTGAAAACCTTCACAAATGCTACTATAAAGAAAACTTGGAAATCCAAGTTTAGTTACTCCTTATTTACTGCCATAAATATTTGTTATTTCCATGCGGAC
>NZ_JAAOEO010000071.1 GCF_011393025.1 Neobacillus terrae
AGAATGTACTTTAAGTAACGGGTACTTTAGTTAAGGAAGGATTGCTGCTGCAATCCATTTTTCTTATTCAACTAAAGTGGCAGTTTAGCTCAAAAATGTGAAACATTCAAGCGATAAAATACGCAGTAATATGTAATGACTGACTTAAATGGATGGAACCTAATATCTTATGTTGAAAAATAAAAAAGCCTCCTTATCGGAAGCCTTTAGATAGATTTATAATTCAATTCCCCGATCCTTTGTTGCAGATTTTCAATCTCCCGTGGAAGTCTTTCTAACAGTTGATAATATTGTTCTGCATCGTACTTCATCCCAGGATAAATTGCACTTAATGAGCTTACGCCATTTTCCCGGATAAACTCCAAACGTTTTTCGGTTTCGGCTAAAGCTACTGTTAAATTTTCTAAAAGAGTTGCAAACAGCGTTTCCCCCTAATTTATCTTTGCTAACTAACCCTGTACCCTGCTTGGACTACAATTAAACCTGTCTGTATAGAAATTTATTTCAAAGAAACATTCCCGAAATGTGATTGTTTTAAAATCCGGTGGGTAAACAAGGACTGTTACGTACCGTACCAAGGGTGGATTCCCCCAATCCATCCCTCTCCCTCACTTAATCTATTGCTTTTGCAGTAGATTTTTTTGATTAAAAAAGCCCCCCTTTATTCCCGGAATAACAGACTTATGTAAGAAGAAGAAGTATCTGGGTTGCTTCTTCTTCCTGAGAGGTAATTCAATGTCTGGTGGAGACATACTACAAAATATGCTTGACCTCTTCTTTCGGCAGGGCTTACTTCCCTTCTATGAATAAAAGGCAAAAAAGAAAAAGCCTACAAAAGGCTCTTTCCATAGAACTTTTTATTAATTAATAAGCCAAAGTTGCTCCAATAATGATCAACAGAATAAACAGTACTACGATTAAAGCGAAACCACCGCCGTAGCCACCGCCGTAGCCACCGCCGTAGCCATAGCCACCGCAGCCACATCCACCGAAGCCGCCGTATCCACCGAAAAAGCCCATAAAAATCCTCCTCCCAAGGGAAATTATTTACTTTTAGTACACGAAGGAAGCTCCTACAATGATCAGTAGGATAAACAGAACAACGATTAAGGCAAATCCGGAACCATAACCTGCTCCACCAGACATAAACAACCCCTCCTTCCTTGTATTAACAAATTATGTGAAATAAAAAAAGTTGGAAGGGCACATACCACAAAGGAATTAGTCATTTATTTTCTTTAACCAAATTAAAAACGTTTAATATACTACATTAACCACCCAGCTCTTCAGCAGTAAGGCAGTGACACGGACTTCGATGGAATTTATGTAAAAAGGAAAGGTCCTTTAAAAGGGCCTTTTTTCAATTTCAGACTTACTACAAGTCTCAAAAAAATAATGTAAAACACCCATAAGGGGATTGCACAGTGTAGCAATATCTTCATTCCAAACAATAACGAATATCGGGTTAAACCTACTATCATAAACGGTAAGGTATTTTATTAAAAAAACTCCCTCAACAAGTATAAAGGGTTCCGTTTTGAGGTGCTTTTTGGTTAAATGACACAAGAAATGACGTATGAATTGGCATACGTCATTTTCCTTATTTATTAAGGTTTTTAGAATATTTTATTGTTTTTGACATAGCAAATGACATTATAATTTATACTGAACAATAAGTATTGTCCTGTTAAAAAGGAGTGCCAAAATAGCTGTCAATTTCAATGTCACTTGGCTGCTGGCAATATTGTTTTCTTATTGAAGTAACGGGGAGGTGTGCGGCCGAGCCTAGGTCGTATCATATAGCGGGTGGGATTCCCGTCGAGTAAGAACTAGCCATTCGCTCGTA
>NZ_JAAOEO010000072.1 GCF_011393025.1 Neobacillus terrae
ATCGCCATTTTAGGTTTTAAACCTTTTAGGTTAAGTTAGAAAGGGCGCACGGTGGATGCCTTGGCACTAGGAGCCGATGAAGGACGGGACTAACACCGATATGCTTCGGGGAGCTGTAAGTAAGCTTTGATCCGGAGATTTCCGAATGGGGAAACCCACTGCTCGTAATGGAGCAGTATCTTTGCCTGAATTCATAGGGCATTGATGGCAGACCCGGGGAACTGAAACATCTAAGTACCCGGAGGAAGAGAAAGCAAACGCGATTCCCTGAGTAGCGGCGAGCGAAACGGGAACAGCCCAAACCGGAAGGCTTGCCTTCCGGGGTTGTAGGACACTCAACATGGAGTTACAAAGGAACGGGGTAGAGGAAGTGGCCTGGAAAGGCCCGCCAGAGAAGGTAACAGCCCTGTAGTCGAAACTTCGTTCCCTCCTGAGTGGATCCTGAGTACGGCCGGACACGTGAAATCCGGTCGGAAGCAGGGAGGACCATCTCCCAAGGCTAAATACTCCCTAGTGACCGATAGTGAACCAGTACCGTGAGGGAAAGGTGAAAAGCACCCCGGAAGGGGAGTGAAAGAGATCCTGAAACCGTGTGCCTACAAGTAGTCAGAGCCCGTTAATGGGTAATGGCGTGCCTTTTGTAGAATGAACCGGCGAGTTACGATCCCATGCAAGGTTAAGTTGAAAGACGGAGCCGCAGCGAAAGCGAGTCTGAATAGGGCGAATGAGTATGTGGTCGTAGACCCGAAACCAGGTGATCTACCCATGTCCAGGGTGAAGGTAGGGTAACACCTACTGGAGGCCCGAACCCACGCACGTTGAAAAGTGCGGGGATGAGGTGTGGGTAGCGGAGAAATTCCAATCGAACTTGGAGATAGCTGGTTCTCTCCGAAATAGCTTTAGGGCTAGCCTCACGTAGTAAGAGTCTTGGAGGTAGAGCACTGTTTGGACTAGGGGCCCTCATCGGGTTACCGAATTCAGACAAACTCCGAATGCCAAAGACTTATCCGTGGGAGTCAGACTGCGAGTGATAAGATCCGTAGTCAAAAGGGAAACAGCCCAGACCACCAGCTAAGGTCCCAAAGTATACGTTAAGTGGAAAAGGATGTGGAGTTGCTTAGACAACCAGGATGTTGGCTTAGAAGCAGCCACCATTTAAAGAGTGCGTAATAGCTCACTGGTCGAGTGACTCTGCGCCGAAAATGTACCGGGGCTAAACGTATCACCGAAGCTGTGGATTGACATCTTCGATGTCAGTGGTAGGAGAGCGTTCTAAGGGCTGTGAAGTCAGACCGTAAGGACTGGTGGAGCGCTTAGAAGTGAGAATGCCGGTATGAGTAGCGAAAGATGAGTGAGAATCTCATCCACCGAATGCCTAAGGTTTCCTGAGGAAGGCTCGTCCGCTCAGGGTTAGTCGGGACCTAAGCCGAGGCCGAAAGGCGTAGGCGATGGACAACAGGTTGATATTCCTGTACCACCTCTTTATCGTTTGAGCAATGGGGGGACGCAGGAGGATAGGGTAAGCGCGCTGTTGGATATGCGCGTCCAAGCAGTTAGGCTGGCAACGAGGCAAATCCCGTTGCCGTGAAGGCTGAGCTGTGATGGCGAGGGAAATATAGTACCGAAGTTCCTGATTCCACACTGCCAAGAAAAGCCTCTAGCGAGATAAAAGGTGCCCGTACCGCAAACCGACACAGGTAGGCGAGGAGAGAATCCTAAGGTGAGCGAGAGAACTCTCGTTAAGGAACTCGGCAAAATGACCCCGTAACTTCGGGAGAAGGGGTGCTCTTTGGGGT
>NZ_JAAOEO010000074.1 GCF_011393025.1 Neobacillus terrae
TGTTCCTCAGAAAAAATCCCGTTTATAATGAGTCCAATGAGTATGAGCGGAGGATTATGATGAGTCGGAATTTATATACTGAATTTCAAATTAAGGAATTGGAGAACAATCCAAATATTTTACATGCTTCAGACCGGTCCATTTCCTATAAACCTGAATTTAAAATCCAAGCTGTCCACGAGTATAAACAAGGGAAATCTCCTTCCCAAATCTTTGTGGAACACGGATTTAACCTTGAAGTGATCGGACCGAAGCAGCCAAGACGCTGCCTTCAACGATGGAGGGAAACCTTTGAACGGTTTGGGGAGGAAGGCTTTCTTACCGAACGACGGGGAAAAGGAAGCACGGGCAGGCCTTCTACAAGAACCTTGTCAGTAGAGGACCAACTGCGAAAGGCTGAACAGAGAATTAAATTTCTTGAAGCGGAAAATGACTTCCTAAAAAAGCTGGAGGCACTAGAAAGGCAGGCGTTGAAAAAGAAAAGATTCTAACACCATCCCAGAAATTCTATCTGATCGAAAAAACCATAAGAGAACATCAATTGGAATATGCCGTTTCCTATCTTTGTGAATTGGCAGGAGTAAGCCGGAGCGGGTATTATGATTGGCTGAAAGCCTCCTCTTCCCGGGAAAGGCGTGAAAAAAACGACGAGCTGGACGCAGAGCTAATCATTCGAATTTTCGAAGAGCACAAAGGAAAAGTGGGAGCTCTCCAGATCAAAATGCTCATGGAAAATAACCATAAAGTCGTCATGAACCTTAAGAAGATTAGAAGGCTCATGTCAAAATACGGTTTGGTCGCAAAACTAAGGAAAGCAAACCCTTATCGAAAAATGGCAAAGGCTACTCAGGAACATCAAACGTGCCCTAATCTCCTTGACCGCCAATTCGACCAGAAGGAACCGGGAAAAGTTTTACTTACCGACATTACGTATCTGTATTATGGCAAAGGCCAAAAAGCTTATTTATCCTGTGTAAAGGACGGCTCTACCAGAGAGATACTTGCTTATCACTTATCCTCCACTCTCGAAATGGATATTGTTTATGAAACGTTAAGAAAGCTGGAATTGGCTGTGAGGGGACATTTCCATCCAGAAGCCCTCCTCCATTCAGATCAGGGATTTCACTATACGCATCCTGTTTTTCAGGAGAAAGTAAAGAAACTGGGTCTTAACCAATCCATGTCCCGAAAGGGAAATTGTTGGGATAATGCCCCCATGGAATCATTCTTTGGCCACTTTAAGGATTTGGCAGAATATAAATTTTGTACAACTTTAATGGACGTAAAAGCAGAAGTAGATCGTGTTATCTATGAATATAACAATCATCGTTATCAATGGGGATTAAATAAAATGACCCCGGTGCAATACCGGGGCCACCTATTAGC
>NZ_JAAOEO010000075.1 GCF_011393025.1 Neobacillus terrae
TCAGACTAACGGATGGGCTCTAACGCACCATAGTTCATCGACCTTCCTCATCCAGCCGTAGAATCAGTATTGACGGAGTGTGACCATTTTCATTCTCTGTGGTGAAGCGCCGATTTTTGCGCTTCATGGAAGGCTAACGGGACAGTTTAGCTAAAGAAGAAAAAGCACACAGGAAACGGGGGATAGGTTGGTTGCGTAGCATTAGGTAAGATATAAAATCCTTTTGTTCGTAGTATTTAGTATGATTTGTATGTTCGAATATAAAAAATTTGCCTATACATTTGAGTTTAATAAAGGAGAGTTTTTTGTAGGTCCTGTGGAATCTCCTAATGGAAAGTATACAGCGAATTCATATTATAAAACGTATGGTGGAGCAGCGGGTGGTGTAAATGTTTGGGTTGAAATTACTCAAGGTAAGGACAATAAGATTCGTACTGTTTATTATGCTCCAGGGAAAAGTAATTTTTCTATGAATTGGGTAGACGATGAAACACTAAACATTACTAATGAGGAACCAGGATTTCCAAATGAAAACCGAAGCATTGAATTAACCATAGGAAAAGAAATTTATGATGAATCGGGTGCAGCCTGTGCTAGTTGGGTTATGAAAGATGAATATGAAACTTGTTATGAAAGGCATTAAATTCCCTAATAGCTTAAATGTGAAGAAATGTACTTAAACATATGGGTGCTTATGTTAAAAATGGGATGGCTGCGACCATCCCGTTTTCTTATTGTGCAAACGGGGAAGGTTAGTTAAACAACGGGGAATGGAACTTTTCATATTCCTTAATCGTCTAACAAATAAAATGTATTGTTTTTAGGGGTAGAGGAGGAAAGTTCCTTGAGAAGGTTTCTTTTGTACGCTTGTTTACTAGTTTCAATAGCGACTCAGGTATCTTGTCAAAAAAAAGAAGATGGAGTTTCTTTTGAGTCAATCTATCCAGCTAATTACATAACAAAAATCCAAGTAAAAGAAAAAGATGGCGGACTTATTGAAATAAGTAACATTGAAGATGTTAATAAATGGATTGATAAAGTTAAAAAAATAAAGTTTATTCGTGAAGAAAATCAAGAGGATAGAGAACTCCTTTTAATTTACAACGGTTGCATAGTTAAAGCTTACCGTAATGAAAAAGAAATTGGTGACTTTAAGATATTAAAGTTAAATGGTGTGTTCTTTAAAGAAAATATTGAATTTGAGAAACAAGTAGAATCATTATGCAAATAAACTAATTAACGGGGGCTTTACTTCAATAACAAGGGTTGCTGCGGCAGCCTTTTTCTTATGGCACTAACGGGGCAGGTTAGCTGTGCGAAATGTTTCTAGCTTAAATGGAGGATGGTTACATTTCTCTGGTAAAGGCTAG
>NZ_JAAOEO010000076.1 GCF_011393025.1 Neobacillus terrae
TTGATGGGCTCTTATACGGCTTCTTTTATGTTAAGAATATCTTGTTTTAACTTAAATAACTTAGCTCTTAGCTGTCAGTCTTGGCAGCTTTTTCTTCTTGTACAGAAGGTGCAGATTAGTTGAATAAGGATTCAACACCAAAGATAGGTATATTCCAACAAAAGTTCAAAATGTGTTATTGCTTGTATACGAATTGTATGGTGGAGAAACATGTGAAAGGTGTGCAGAAATGTGAACAAAAGAATAATTTCCGTTGTAGCGACAGTGGTTTTGCTATCCTTCCTTGCGGGTTGCGGAACCATTACCGAACAGGCTTCGCCAAAAAAAGTGCAATCCCAAACAAGTGCGGCCGCTAGGACTGTTAAAACTAATGACACGGAAAAACCAAAGAGTGACAGTGAACCCACCAAAGCGGCTCCTGCATCCAGCACGCCAAAGGCAACAGGCACAGCGGGCGGATTTGATGACAGCAAATATACCCTACTTACAGTAGACGGCGGGGACATGTCAGGATATAGACAGCCAAATGCCAAAGTGGATGTCGGTTTCGGAGGACGGGAATATTGGGCGTATACAAATGAATACGGTCAGCTCATTCGTGTTGAGGCGAAAAAAATAACACTACAAAATCCAAATAGTGATCATGTTTTGTCATCTGGCAGATATTTCGCTGATGAAGCAGATGTTCCAGGCACGGAGAGCCCGACCCTGGATAAAGGTCATGTGATTGCCGACTCGCTCGGGGGAGTGTCAAATGCCTATAACATTACGCCACAGGACAGTATTCTCAACAGGCATGGCGATCAGGCTTACATGGAAAAAGTGATTCGGGATGCAGGAGGGTGTACGGATTTCGTGGCAGTGATTCAATATCCAAATACTAAGACGCAAATTCCCAGCCATTATAAGTTCACATACAAAATTCAGGGCAGAACCATTACGGACGAATTTGACAATGTGAACCCAGATGAAGTGAACAAAAAGTTAGGGGTAACGACAGGTAAGAAGAGTACGCCACCGAAAACAAACAGTGTACCATCAAACAAAACGGCAAACAGCAATGAAGATATTAGCAAAGTGGATACCAATCATAATGGTCAAGTTACGATTGCTGAAGCCAAAGCTGCTGGCTTTAAAATGCCAATTACACGCGATTCGTGGCTCTATAAATATATGGACGACCGAGATGGTGATGGACTAGTAGGTGAGTAAACATAAAAGTCGGTCCAGTGTTAACACTGAGCCGATTTTTTTATTGCATGTACCTCTACAAAGGCAGTACAGGCGGTCTTTTTGCTTATTCTACTAACG
>NZ_JAAOEO010000077.1 GCF_011393025.1 Neobacillus terrae
TCCGTCAATACTGATTCTACGGCTGGATGAGGAAGGTCGATGAACTATGGTGCGTTAGAGCCCATCCGTTAGTCTGACTCCAACGACCACGGTGCACCACTGACTGTCGCTCCCTTACGGGAAGCACACATGGTAGATTAATCCTATTCTGGTTGCTGCACCAGCCTCTAATTATTTTAGAGCCGTAGAAAGGATGTTTTCAATGGATGTAGTCATTGAAAGAGCATGCGGTATGGATGTTCATAAGGATAACATTACTGCCTGCGTTATCACCCCTGAAGGAAAGGAGATTAAAACCTTTTCCACTAAAACTGTATTTCTACTACAGTTGGTGGATTGGATTAAATTGCACGGCTGCACACACGTCGCGATGGAAAGTACCAGTGTTTATTGGAAACCTATTGTTAATTTAATAGAGGCTGAAGAAATGGAGTTCTTAGTGGTCAATGCCCAACATATGAAAGCTGTTCCCGGTCGAAAGACCGATGTGAAGGATGCAGAATGGATTGCCAAACTCCTCCGACATGGACTACTCAAGGCTAGTTATATTCCTGACCGTAATCAGCGTGAGCTACGCGAACTCGTTCGCTATCGTCGAAGTATTATTGAAGAGCGTGCTAGACAACATAATCGAATCCAAAAGGTGTTAGAAGGAGCGAACATAAAGTTGGGATCTGTTGTTTCAGATGTCATGGGCGTTTCAGCGCGTGAAATGCTTGACGCTATTGCCGAAGGAGAAGAGGATCCTGAAAAACTAGCAAACTTCGCTCGGCGCAGTATGAAAAAGAAGAAAGAAGAATTGGAACTCGCGTTGAAAGGGTATATACATTCGCATCAACGGCTAATGTTAAAAACAATTTTAGGACATATCGACTTTTTGACAGAACAAATTAAAATGCTCGACCAGGAAGTGGCAAATAGAATGAGCACACATCAAGAAGATATTGAACGATTAGACTCCATTCCTGGGATAGCCACGAGAATGGCTGAACAAATCTTGTCCGAAATTGGAACCGATGTGAAGAAACAATTTCCCACTGCAGCCCATATGTGTTCCTGGGCAGGTTTAGTTCCGGGACAAAATGAAAGTGCTGGGAAAAGGAAATCAGCGAAAACCAAAAAAGGCAATAAGTATTTGAGGTCAGCATTAACAGAGGCAGCTCACTCTGTAGGGGCATCCAAAAACTATCTCGGAGCACTGTATAGGCGTACAGCATCACGAAAAGGCAGGAAACGCGCAGGAATTGTAGTCGCT
>NZ_JAAOEO010000078.1 GCF_011393025.1 Neobacillus terrae
AAAAAATTTAACAAAAGTTTTGTTATTATTCTAATTCCTTATTTCATTAAAAATATGCATCCCCTTATTCTTAAGATCACAGGGGGCTAGAGTTTATAGATGTGGTGTATCGGCTGGAAAGTAACCTAATGATCGCTATGGCGGTCTTTTTTCTTGTTGAACGAACGAAGCAGGATAATTGTGTGAAATGTAATAGTTGAATGCATAAGGTGAGGATGCAATACACCTAAAAGAAAATGGTAAAGCTTCAAACCCTTACCTATCTGTATGAAGAAGAATTACTTAACCAATTTATAATTATGCCCCCGGAATTTAAATTTTTGGAGGAGAGAAAATGACACTCCGAATGTACGTATCTTTTATAAAGGGAGATTTTAATTTTGTTATATAGGATGATTGTCCAAGCGATTATTCCCTTGTGGAATAAAAATATATTGAAACAATAAATGCAAATACGATGAAATTCATTCTTATAAATGCTTTTTTAAAAGGGGGGACTTTTTTGGCGTTTTACTTTAGCATTGGACCAATCACCATAAATTCTCAGAATACAAATTCTACCGTTTCATTTGGAGAAAATCAGCAATCTGGCTGGACATCTAACAGAAAGACAAATAATGGTGTGGGTCTCCAGGCTGGAATCTTCGGAATTTATGCAAATAAAACTGTTATAAACGATAATGATACAAAAGATGGTAATATGATTGATGAAGATAATATTAACAGTACTCAAGGTCAGGGTTTATAGTGTCAGAAGTGAATTTTTTGATTTTATAGGCCAAATCAATGACTCTTCAAATTCTGCTAAATTTGTCGGAAGTAATCAATTTAGCCATCTTTCCAAATCTTCCATACTCCAATAATAAGTGGTTTTTCCGAACAATACTTGTCTATTTTCTGTCACTTTCCTGCCAAATTACTCATACTACCATATTAAAGAGGTTTTTCGTGCAATGTAAGGCTTTGTTAATGCATTATTCTGCAAAACCGTATTCGCTCACACTATCAATATACATCTTTTTAACGCTTCAAAAGTGCCAATATAGTGCCAACCTTTAATAAAAACGCTTGTTTTAAGTTTAATCCAAAAATAAAGATAAAATCAAAAAGTGTATAAAGTGTAGCGACTATGAGCCTTGTGATGAACAATCCAGAATTCAAAGCCATCCACTCTCATAATGTTAAGGTGAAAAAAATA
>NZ_JAAOEO010000007.1 GCF_011393025.1 Neobacillus terrae
GAAGAGGCTATTAATAAGAAAGATAAAACACAAGCTTCAAAAATGGTTGATACTAATCGCCAAAATATTTTGCAAGCAGGTAAAGAATTGGGGCTAACTTTAAAAGAATAAGATAAATTGCATTATTAAGCTAAAAGGTGGATTCCTCTAAAAATTGGGATGCACCTTTTCTTATTGAACTAGCGGGGGCTATAGTTCAAGATCACTGTCATAAATACCGGCTTTTTCTGAGATTAACAAGAGGGATAAGCGAGATTAACTACATCCATGTTTAAGAGGAGTAAAAAGACTAATATGAATTTTAACCTGGAAGTACAGCTAAGAATAGACGGAACTGGTGTTGCGCAGACAGGAGCCTTTAATGCGAGAAAAGCAGAGGAAATTCCAGAGGTTGCGTATCAATTCATTCAACATATTAAAAGAGAAACTGGATATCGCGAAACAATTATCGAAAAGGTAATAATAAACCACGACCACGATATAACTGATATGGTTCTTGAAATTGAAAACAGGCCAATACCCAAAATGGATGATGTATGGTGGTAAGGTAGTTCCTGCAGTGTAATCTAGAATAAATACAAACTACGGGGTATATTATGTCCTCCTATTTGTCCTCGCTTTATTTTATTATTATTTAAGATAGTTTTAAAGGACAAGGAATAAACCCTGTAAAAATAAGCTTTTTTATATGCTATTTTCTATTAATATCTGTTGAAAAGAATGGGCGGCATGATGTAATAAAAAGAAAAATAGAACAGAAAAACTTTTGCCTGTTGGTATGAAAGAAATATTAATAAAAGCCTCAGAGCAAGCGGAAAAGCCATCTAAAGAAGACTATACTAAAAATTGGGAAGACGCTAAAAATAATTGTAAGTGATGGAAGGATACCTAAGCACCCTCATGGGTGCTTTTTTTATGATTTAGGGGAGTAGGGACAAAGGGAAATAAACAAGCCTGAATATAGCTATACTTTTAAGTGCGTTTCTATATTCAAGCCTATTTATATTATAAATGGTAGTTATTAATTTAGTATATTTTACTTTATTAGACTAAAAATATCTTTAAAAGAGTCAACCACTATATCAGCACCATTTGCTATTAATTTATCTTTATTAGCTACACCCCAACTAACACCTATTGAATACATTCCTGCCCGCTTAGATGCTAATACATCTTTTAAATCATCACCAATAGACAAAATATCCTCAGGATTTAATTCTAATCCAGATGCACACTTTAACATCGGTTCAGGATCAGGTTTTCTCCTTGTGACATCACGATAGGCAACTAAGTAATCATATTTAATATTATGGTGCTTCAACACCTGTTTAGCATAATTCCTTGGTGACATAGTTACAACCCCGATTTTAAGTTTCAATTCCCTACAAATTGTTAAAAGTTCCTCTACAAAGGGATACAATTCCGTTCGGTGTATGTTTGAAAAGCAACTTCGCCAATTTCCACTATCCCTAAAATTTTTTAAACAGGTTGTGTTTACAAGTGTCTCATCTAAATCGAAAATAAGTCCCTTAAAAGGCATATTATTCACCAGTTTCCATTTGGTTATTAATAAAGTTGATGATTTCTGTTTTTGTAAGACCAAGTGATTTAGCTATTTTACATATATCCTTTAATTTCACTTTAATTTCTTCGGTAAGCTTGTTTTCTTCCTGTTTTAGATTACTATCGCTATTTGGATCCGCGTTGCTATTTGGATCCGCGTTGCTATTTGGATCCGCTTCGCTATTTGGATCCGCTTCGCTATTTGAATCTGCTTCGCTATTTGGATCTGCTTCGCTATTTGGATCTGCTTCGCTATTTGGATCTGCAACGCTATTTGGATTTGCTTCGCTATTTGGATTTGCTTCGCTATTTGGATCCGCTTCGCTATTTGGATCCGCTTCGCTATTTGGATCCGCTTCGCTATTTGGATCCGCTTTTCTATTTAGAGCAGCTTCGCTATTTGGATCCGCTTCGCTATTTGGATTTGCTTCGCTATTTGGAGTAGTTTCGCTATTTGGAGCGGCTTTCGAAATTCGTGAACTCGCTACATAAGCACTATTACATTCGGAATTATTCTCAAAATCAAAGATTGTTGTTTCCACAAATTTTTCAGTATTTGTTTTAGTTAAAATAGCTGTATTAATGTTATTTGTCCTGTTTAATGATTGCAGCTTGGTTACCATAACATTATTTAATAAATCGTAGTCATCTTTGTTTCTAAGGACAAGAGCTTCATTATTGGATATAAGTTTATATACACCCCTATAGGCAGGGATGTCTCCCTCCTCAGATGGTATTGGGCAAAATAATAATCTATTTTGCTTCTGTGTAAACTTGATTGTGTGTTGGGTACCTCCTTCAATATCGGTTTGGACGGGACACACACCTATACTTAATCCGCTTTGTAATCTATCTCTTTGAACGAATGCTGCTCTCACTACTTTTTGGCCGGGGGGATATTCTGAAACTAATAATCCCTTATTATTAACAATGTCAATAGCTAATTTTCTATTTTTAGCAGGATATATCGATTTATCATCAACTCCTCCTGCCAGAACAGCTATTGTTAAACCACCAACCTCAAGTGCGCCTAAATGTCCAGCAGTGTCAATTCCTAGAGCAAGACCACTCACAATAACATAATCCATTTTTGCAAAAGTGGCGGCAATCTTGCCAGCGGCGTTCAACCCTTTTTTAGTAGCTTCCCTTGTTCCAACAACTGCAATTTTTTTGGGAGCTGAAAGTGCTTCAATATTCCCACGGCAGTAAAGAATAATGGGCGGGTCTTCAATCTGTTTTAAAAGGAAAGGATAAATATCGTCACCTATAGAGATAACTTTAATTCCTTGTTGTTCATATTTTTTTATTTCAAGGGATATATCTCTGTATAAATTGTCCATATATTCTTTATCACTTAAATAATTCATTATTTTCTTGTTTTTGCAAATTAGAGATAATTGGCCTTGTATCTCATTTTTAAATAAATCGTTATATTTCAAAGTAGGGAAGTCGGCAAAAATCTTTTGAACCGTTTTATTTCCTACACCAGGTACCCTAAGAATCGTAGCCCACAATATGTTACTCATTTTTTTGACCTCTTTATTATTGAATTGGAAAGACAATTTCTATTTTTAATATTACCATCATAAAGAAACGTGCATAAAGTTTATATTATTAAAAGAAACATTATGCACGTTTTTAGAAAAACTAACGTTTAGTATAACCTAACACTAATTTTACAACCTTTTTAGCGCCATATTCTAATAACAGTTGTTCACAGGCACTAATTGAACTTTCTGATGTTGCCACATCATCAAGTAAGAGTACCTTTCTACCTGTTATTAAATGTGTTGAAACTACCTGAATAGTATCTAGATGATTCTGTTTGTTTCTTGGACCACCATTGGTAGCTTTAGGAATACTTGTGTGCCTCTGTAAACAATTTGTACCGTCAATTCTGTTATTGCTAGCTAGCATTCTAGCCAATCTCTTAATGCCCGTATCTGTTTTTTCCGCGGTTGATGATGGAACAACACATATAGAAATATCATTATTCAAAATTGGATTAACGAGATCAAAAAAATGATTAATTGCTGGTTTTTCCAATTTTTTTAAATTTAATATGTGATTACAGTGGTCATCAAATTTGTCATTTTTTACCTTACCTTCTGGTCCATAATTCCAGTATGGATAGTAATCCCCTAAATGCCATACTTCATTAGGAAACTTTGTATCGTCACCATTATTGAAAACCATATTCTTCCCCCTATAAACGATAATTATACAAATATTACTAAAGAAACAGTAAAAAAGATGTCGAAATTTGTAATATAATCCAAAATAGTGGTTAGAATTTACTCATAAAATATACAAGGGAATATTACATGCTATTAAATTAGTTAAAGGTTTGCGGTTTGTTATGAGGGACAACGTTAACAAATGGTAAGGACAGTGAATGTAAATTTTTGTTTCAATACTAGAGATAGTTAGATAAAATGGAAGAAAATGAAAAAAAGGTGATTTAAATGTCTTTGTTGAGATTCCACTCACATTCTGAGGTTGATCCTGAATACTGGCGTGAATTAGGAATTGCTGTTGATTCGATTAATGACTTCTCTCAAAAAGAATTGGCAGTAAATGATCGTATGGAAACCTTATTAAATAGACTTACTGTCGAAAATTTGAAGGAACTTGCTGAGCTTTACCAAATCGAATTAGAGAAAGATATGACGAAGGAAAAGCTTGTTTCTAAATTTAAAATTCTGGAGAAATCCAGCAAAATAGAACTTTTTCTGCTCCAAGACTTTCTAAATCGAAAAAAACGTGCCGTTGACGACATATATAGCATTAAGTGTAATGATAATAGAAATCTTATATCATCCTTAGCTAGGGTAAAATTTTTATATCAATCCTCTCCTAAATTATTAATGGAAGCGTTTACCTATTTTCAATGGAACGAAAAGGGATCCGGAATCGTACATACATTTAGTAAAAAAGTTCCTTATAAAAATATCCTGAAACTCACTACGGACTATAAAACCTCGTTTCCTCAAAAACTGTTTGAAAAGTCAAAGGGAAAAAATTATTTTAAGATACATTCCTATTTTACATTGGATAATAAGGAATTAATCTTAAATGTTTATAAACAAGTAAATGATAGCCCAAGGCCGGATTTTGACAAGGCTATTCGAAATAAAGAGGTTTCTAGTATTCTCTTAAGAGTCGATATAGAGCAAAACCTTGTTGAATTTAAAGGAGCAAATAAGACTGACGAAGGACACATAATTTCATATATTGAGGAAACTTATTCAGTTAACTCATCAGAAGTGAAACCTAGTGTATTCAAAGATTATAATCCTGAGGCTATAACGAATGCTTTTTTGACCGGGGAATCTGTTTCGAAAGATAAGGTTATGGATTTTCTAGTTACCAAGATTTCTTTCCGTGGAAGCTTGTTAAAGCGAAGCCCAAAAATATCAATAGAATTAGATAACGAGAGTATATGGCCCTCCATAATCGATGCTCAGCAAAAGGGAATTCTAACTATGCGGAGTATAAAAGATATAGAACATGTCATGGCTCAAATTAAAAATAAAAAAAGGTTAATACGGAGCAATATATTACAAAATGGAAATGTTATATTTTCATTTGATGACAGCCGCATGGACAATGATATGAAAGAAAATTTCAAAGATAACTTCCAGGATCTCTTTGGGATTCCCTTGTTTCAGGAAATTTCTAATTATGGATTTTTTGAAGGAAGAGTAGATAAGTTTGATTATCTAATGTCCCTATCCAATCCTGATATATTGTCAAACGAAGACAAGTCAGTGTTTGATCGATTGGTTTTAGAAAATCTCATCAAGGAGAAACAAGGTTTAATTCTTACCTGTAAATCGTGTAAGGATGTAAGTGAAATTGAAGATGTTAGCTTTAATATTGAATCTTTTATTTGCGAATGCGGACATACCGAATGTTATTATAAAAAGACTCTTAATATAGAGATTAATTTAAGAACTGTTACTGATGTCATAAAAAAGCAATTTAATTCTTTATTTAAATCATTGGGATATACAGATAAACCAAAGCTATCTACTATTAATATTAATGAAGAAAAACATAAGTTTATCAGTTATCACAATGATGAGACGAATGAAATGATTCAATTATTTATCACGAGCGACTATATTCGACCTACGTTTATCAAACGTCTTTCCACAATGATGATCCCGACTCTTATAATAACAGTGGGAATGGTTGAGGAAACTATTCAATCTCTCCGTGACCAAGGTGTACATCCAATTAACTTTGGTAAGATTTATTTATCTGACCAAGAAGAACTAAAGGAATACTATTTAGATAATATTGAAAGAGTGAAACGTCAGTCAAAGACTAAAATAGCGGAAGCCGCAGATCATGCTTATATATCATTAAAGCAAATACTTAAAGACCCAAGTAAAGTTGACTCTAAATATACCGATAAAATTTTTGAGGATGATGTCTTTGCCTTGTTAAAGGATATAATTCCGAATGGAGAAAAATGGGGGAAGGAAAAAAGCGGAAAGGCTTATCCTGAAGGAATTTTTGCCATTTCAGCGAAGAATGTAAGGAAAGGTGATTTTAGAAGGGTTTTTTCATATGATTGTAAATTTACAAGGGATGATAATGGGTATGATTTGAAAAGAGAAGAAAAACGAAAAGCAATCGAATATGTAGAAAAATTAAATGAGAATGACTACGTAATAAACTATAGCGATAAAAAAGAGTTAACTGCTCATATTTTCATTTCCAACAGATTTCAAGAACAGCAAAAAGTAGGGATGAGAGACTTTTTTAACAGTGCATTAGGTGAGGATTATGACACTAAGCCCATTTTTCTTGATGTGGAGTGTCTTTTGTATATGCATGAGTCTTATCGTAATAATGTTGAGCATATACTTGCAAATAGGAACCTTTTTTACGAGCAGCTCATATTATTATTCACAAGGGAAAACATTAGTAAGCAGGAAATTGACAAAATTTTTATGAAAGCGTTGGATAAGGATCTTGAGGAAAACAGGAAGTTGGACACGAAGAAGGTGACGAATACCTATAAGGACTATTAAAGAGTAGGGGTGATTAAGTTGGTTCAATTATCTGTTGATGATCAGGCAATTAGGAAATTTTCCAGCTTTTTTGTTCCGTTTGTTGAAGAGCAAATTGTAACCTATTACAACCCCGATTTTTTAATTAACTTTTCCTCTACATCGTATAGTTTTTCCTTTTTGCAAAACGAAATAATAATTTGTTTTCTTAAGGGTGTAAGGATATCCGACATCAAACGTCTTGAATATAAAGAATTTATACCGGACTCTTTTCTTACCAATCTCCTTAACAATGATAATATACCATCTAGGTTAAAAAGATATAGACGAATTGGGACAAATCGTCTGCGCCTTGAGCTTGCAGATGAATTAAGACTGGGTGGCATTTTTGCAAGAGAAACAACAGCAATATGGGACAATTATCAGTTGAAAATTAGAATCTCTTCTGCTCTTCAAATGGAACAAATTGAAATATAAAAGATTTACATTAAGTAAAAGTTCAAACCTCTATATAATAAAAAAACCCTCACAGGGATAGAAGAAAAGGATTGCCTTGGCAATCCTTTTTTAATTATTAAGAGTTTAATAGTTTTTCTAGTTGCTCCTTGTTATAGGGAGTATACTTAGCTGCTTCTTCAATACTCATACCACTTTTTATAAGACTTTGTACTGTTTTCACAATCCCGGAGTCATAGGCGCTTTGTCTGAGACTGTTTAAATCCACCTTTAAGAGAACAAAATCGTATTGTAAATAGAGTCAATAAATTATTTGCTCTATGTGATGAATTAGAACAAAAGATTGAACATTCCAAGAAAAATTACGTTGGGATAATGAAGGCTGTTTTACAAGAAACCTACTTTACTAATTAACATATTAAATAACCAAGATATATACCTAGACAAAAAAATAAACTCCTCATCTGAAGAGGAGTTTTCTGTTGGTAAAGTTTAATACTCTCGGTTGAAGAATCTTTGTGATTTCCAGTTAATTTAAATGTTTTTGTCCGCGGGATTGTCCGCAATCTTTTTTATAGCTATTTTATATTATTGTATCTCCAAGTGGATAATGACCTACTTACTTTGACTTTTAGAGTGTAATTTCTTTATTTTTAAATAATAAAGAATGGGCTGCATGATGTAATAACGCCACCACGGACGTGCTTCTAATGTCATTATAGGTATATCTCCATGTACTATGTCTCCAGGCGAATAGATCCCTGCTTTTTCATTGTTCCCGTCTCCGCGAATGTAAAATATTCCTTCTGGAGGGTATATTTTTTCTTTTTGGGAAAATTTCATGCCCGGTTCGAACTCTTCAGAACTGGCTTGTAATCTCTGCTATTCAATCTGGTCCTATTTTCCGGTCTATTACCGCTCAGGGGATGATTAAAAGCCGGCGATTGCTTGCTGAGCGTGTGGCTGAAATTGTGAAAAAATACTGTAAGAAAGCGGGTTTGAACCCTGAAGAGTTTAGTGGGCATTCCATGAGGATCGGTTATGTAACTACTGCGGCGGAGGCCGGGCGCAGTCATTCTCAGATTATGGTCCAAACTCACATAAATCAGTGGAAAGTGTACATAAGTACGTGAAGAAAACCAAACTATTTGAAAATCATCCTTCGTATGGCCTGGGGTTATAAGTCACTAGGTGGTCTATGAAGATGTATGCATTTTGCAGGCAAGTTTGCTTCATTTTGTATGCAAATGAAAACAGGAAAGAGCAGCGGGATACCGTTGTTCTTTTTTTGTGAACAATTCAGGTTCTTTTGGGAAAAGGGAAGGAATACATTTCGGTGGGGCGAATGAATGAAGGAAGGAGGAAAAGAATATGCCTTATCTCATTTATTTGTGCGTCTTATTTATTGGGATTCCCGTTTTACTGTGTATCTTCATCCTGTTGACATACAAAATGACCTGGATCGTCCTCGGTCTCTCTGTTGTTCTTTTCTTTGTTTGGAGCGTCGTCCATCAGACCAAAAAAGGATACAATGGAGTGATTAAAGGGCGCGTCCGATTCGACGGAGTAGACCCCGACCAGAAATCTGCCTTTTATTTGTATCCCGACCGGATCACGATTAATGACATTCAAATCATCCCGATGGAACAGGTCATAAAAGCCTCTCTTGGTAAGTATGACAACGGATTTCGCTACCGCGGCATCTGGAACAAAAAAGAAGTCTACCAGGTGAATCTGGAGTTCAAGGACAAGGAGGGAAAGACCCAGTTCCTCACCTGCGCCTCCAAGGAAAATCCTAATTTCACCGCTGACAACTATGCGGCCATGGTTCAGGCCATTAACAAGATGGTGGGATACGTCGAACCCCAGCCCACTTACCCAAAGAAACCTTATAATCTATGAAAAACGATTGTAGGCTTTCTATTCTGTGTTAGAGGATCCCACTATCAATCCGGAAACTGTCTAATCTAACCGGCTTTCCCTTTGTTACCGGATGAAAGGATAGTTTTACCGGCAATATAGAGATTTGATCCAGGAGGAGGATAAGAAGTTTATTTTCCTTGACCCTAAACTAAAATGTCGTGTTAAATTCCGGAATTAGCCCATTGGGAGGTTTGGTGCCCAACAAAAAAACCAGCTAAAAACATTCTCAGTATCTAATCGGTTTAAACCATTCAAATGATTGGAAAAAACGATCAATAACGTGTATCCTTTAATAGGACTTTTTATAAAATCTTTTTGATTAATTGTGCTTATTTTAAGAGGATAAAGAATTATGTTTCCTGCATTTGATTGGTAATTTAACTATCCTGCCTTGATTAACTTGTTGAGTGTAAATTCAATGTTTTAATACTACATGGTTTCGACATACTAAGCATACTTACCAAAAACCAAAAATCACAAGTAATGATTTATAGGGAGGATTTTATGGCTACAGTAAAAACATCTACGACATCTCTTCGCACAACACCGATTTTTACAGTTTTACTTGCAGGTGCTTTTATCGCATTTTTGAATCAAACTGTAATCAATGTAGCATTGCCGCAAATTATGGAAGACTTTAATATTTCAGCAGCTACAGCCAACTGGTTAAGTACGATTTTTATGTTGACTAACGGAATCGTTATTCCTGTTACCGCATTTTTAATGGAAAGATTTAAAACCAGGCAATTATTCTTATTCTCAATTGGAGTTTTTGCAATCGGAACTTTAATTTGTGCTATTGCTCCTGCTTTTTCGGTCATCTTAATTGGCCGCGTTATTCAAGCTATTGGAGCAGGTATCCTTTTTCCGTTGATTGTAAATGTTATTTTTACTATTTTTCCGATTGAACGGCGAGGATTTGCGATGGGGATTTTTGGTGTTGCATTGAACTTCGCTCCTGCAATCGGTCCTACATGGGCTGGTTGGATTATAGAGAACTATTCCTGGCATACGATGTTTTATTTTATTGCACCTTTAGCCTTACTGGACTTTATCGTGGCCATATTTGCCGTGAAAAATGTCACGGAAACTAGCCGTCCAAAACTGGATATTCTAGGTGTTATTCTCTCAACAATTGGGTTTGGCGGTTTGCTTTATGCTTTTTCTACTGGTGGCACGAAAGGGTGGAGTGATCCGGAAGTCGTCACGCTGTTTATTATTGGAGGGGTTAGTCTAATCCTGTTTGTTTGGCGTCAAATGGTGGTCAATCATCCTATTTTAGAATTCCGAATTTTTAAGTATAGAATGTTTACGTTAACTACCATTATCAACGTAATTGTGACTATGGCAATGTTCTCCGGAATGATTTTGATGCCAATTTATATGCAAAGCATTCATGGTTTCACTCCACTGAAAGCGGGATTTATGCTTTTACCAGGCGGAGTGGTAATGGGAATTATGTCTCCGATTACGGGCAGGTTGTTTGATAAGTATGGTGCGCGTTGGTTAGCAATAATCGGTTTAGGGATTACTCTTGTCACAACCTATGCCCTGACTAAACTGGAGATGGGTACTCCCTATTCTTATGTTCTATGGGTATATACTGCCAGGATGTTTGGAATGTCAATTCTGATGATGCCAATTTTCACAGCGGGTTTGAATGATTTGGGGTTGAGTTTAAATAAATATGGAACGGCAATGATTAACACGTTAAGGATGGTAGCAGGAGCAATAGGAATGGCATTCTTTGTATCAATTATGACAAGTCAGGCAAAAGCACATGCTAAAACCATCATGAGTGAACATAAAATTTCCCTAGCGGACAAAGTTCATTTTGCATCGGTGGTTAAGCAAGCAACGGTGATGGGGATTGATGATGCATTCATGTTTGCTACTTACTTAACAATTATCGCATTTGTTTTGGCTTTCTTTATCCACACATCTGGTCAGATGGAACAGCAAATTCAAAAAAAAGAAATTAAAATATCATGACCGCAACCGCATTAAATAAGTCAAACGAAAAAAATGGATTTTGAAAGGACAAAAGGAGTTGCTGAGGCAGCTTTTTTTGCTTATTAAACAAGATCCGCCCTTTTTCGATGCTCTAAAAAGGTAGTACAAAATGCCGGTAAAAAAGTGCCCTAATGGAGAGTTGTACTACAAAGGGGCTAAAGCATATGCAGCTTACATGGGACTTATGATCGGAGTGGAACTTGTCAAAGATGAAGAAAAAACCCCAGCAGCAACAGAGGCAGCGAAAGTGGCTTATCGTGCATATCAAATGGGCTTGATTATCTTTTATGGGGGAATTTATTCAAATGTGCTTGAGATTACTCCACCACTGACCATTTCTGATGATGAAATTAGGCATGGCATAGAAGTTCTTGATAAGGCCCTTACTAATGTTGAAAACGGATTAGTAAGTGATGACGCTTTGTCATATGCAGGATGGTAATTGAAAAAAAATATACGATATCTTTTAGGTTATAAAATGAACGAATTTAACGCCCTGTGAATATGCAGGGCGTTTTTTATAGATTTAAAATCTCCATTAAATTACAGGTGGTTGGTGCCATGCTTGGTGCCCAAATTTTTAAAATTAGAAATCACAAGGAATCATCAGAAAACAAGAAACCTTGATTTATCAATACTTTAGGGTACCTAAAGGTACTAGAAAAACAGATGCTAGCAAACTTCAAAACCGCTTGTGACCTGCGTGCCAGGTCAGGTGGGTTCGATTCCCACGCAGTCCCGCCATTATTGATATAATAGGGGTTTAGCAAGGTTTAAGAAGTGATTTTAAGAGGGTTTGTTATTGGCCAATAACTGAGATTTTTTAAAAATGGTCACGATTTGGTCACGTTAATATTTTTACATACAATTATTTTATCAGCTGCTCAAATTGATGGGCAGCTTCTTTTTGCATGTTTGGCATTACATGTGTGTAGGTACCCATTGTGATACCTATTGTTGAATGACCTAAACGTTCTGAGACCACTTTAGGATGTACTCCTTGTTGAAGCATTAGTGTAGCATGGGTATGTTTGAGGTCATGAAACCTTATATAAGGCAAGCCGCTGTTTTTGACAATCTTTCGATAGTTTCTATGCATTTCAGGTGGCAGAATAGGATTACCGTTTTTTTGGGCAAAAACTAAATCAAGATCGTTGTATTCATATCCAATTAAAATTTTGTTGCGACTTTCTTCCTTGACAGAGTAGGAAGTTCGATTCAATTTGATTTTATTAGAAATCTCTTACCTAATAAACAAAGCAGTAGTATTCTTTCCAGGAATCTGCTGCTTTTTCTTTTATAATAAATAGTAAAGGGTATAAAACTTAAGGAAGATAGTAAGCCAGCAACCTTTGATCTTATTGAGTTTACTGACTATTGTGGAAGAAGTAAATAAGGGAACATTCGTGTAAATAGCAAAACAAGCAGGAAGAAAATCCAAGGCAAACTAAAAGAAACTAAAGAATAGCTGAAGAATAACAGAAATAAGATATTCAAATGATTATGGATATATTAAAACGCTCACTAACTGGATATTACAATTATAAATGCATCACTGATAATATCCAGAGTGTAAACAAATTAAGAGAAAAAATCGGATACTTACTCTTTAATGGCTCAACAGAAGAAGTCAAAGGAAATCATTTACTTGAGATAGATTTAGCCTCTTTCTTAATAAATTTCCATTATGCCTTACAAAAGAGTTAAGGGTTATATTTACGACTTAGAAAAGAGATAAGCTACATTCTGTATATGATGACTAGGATGAGCCGTGTGCATTAATAGTTCAGGACGGTTCTATGTGGGGAGAGTACAATTTACTGCAAGGTAGAGAGGCCCCCTTCTACTCGACTAGTTTAAATTTCCCTACAACAACAGAAGAAAGAGAAGTCTGACTTTTCCAGAGTCTTCTCCTTAAAAAGTTATATGTTTTTTATGTAGTAACTGCAATTAAATTAATAGTAATTTAGTCTTTTTATTTTCAAATTCTTCCTGGGAGATTAATCCCTCATCCCTTAATTTTCCTAGTTCCCTAATTTCATTTGCTATTGAAGATATTCCACTTTCACCTTCTATCTTTTGTTGCGTTGGTTTTTCGAAGTTATCTGCATCAATAGCTTGTTTGATTAAAACGCTTATTATGGTGTGTAATTGTTGAGCTTGTTCAATTTCATTTTTGAGCAAATCTATTGGATGTGGCATTATTACACCTTTTGAGTAGTGTTCAAAATTGAAAAAGTTTAAAGAATACGAGGGATTGTTTATATCTTTTACTGTAATTCTTAAATCTATCTTTGACACCTCGGTATCTTTTGTTTGAGTTCCGGAAAGCCCGCCGATTATCGCTCCTACACCCCCAGCTAGTGCACCACCAATTAATGCACCACCTAATTGGCTTGAGCGAGAAGTTTTCATAGTTTCCTTCCCATCAATCAGTACTTCAGATGATAAAATATCACGATTGTTATAGATTCTATATCGTTGCCCTTCAATAAAAGCCACTTTTTTATTTTTCTCATCAACAGCTACAGCATCAGAATAGAAGCTGCTGCCCTCAAAGATTTTATCTATTTTAAAGAATGTTACTTCCCTAAGTTTTTCTAGGGCACTTAGTCGTTTAAGACTTTCAATAATTTGTTTTTCTTCTTTTTCTTTTTTGTTTTTTTTATCAGTATAAACTCCTGCACCTATCAATAGAATTAAAAGTATACTACCAAAAATGGGGCTTCCACTGAATGCCCAAAAAATTAAAATAATACCTAAAAAACCTAACATACCTACCAAAACTATCACTTTATTCTTATCCCGAACGGTTCAGTTATGTTACATCCGACAGGATGGGTATTAGAGGATATTTTAAGGGAATCTGTGTCAGATTGCGGTAGAATGTCGATTCTCAACTTTTTCCGAATAATAAACAGATTTTCTACCAAAATAGTAAATAGTATCTAGATGCGTTCTCTTACTCTTTAACATAAAAATACTCTAAATTGTCCATCAAAATATAGAGTAGCTGCTATCTTTTACCTCCGTAATAAACATATGACCAGGAGCATGTGTGATCATCAATGGGGGTTTGCTAGACATTGCGAAAGATTGAGGGGTAACCCCACAAGCCCAGAAAACAGGAATTTCACCATCATTTATTGTTACTGACTCACCAAAATTCGGTGTAGCAAGATCTAGTATCCCTATTGTTTCAGGATTTCCACAATGTATTGGTGCACCATGTACAGTTGGAAATCTGGAGGTGATTTGGACTGCTCTTATAACGTCCTTTGGTAAGAAAGGCCTCATACTTACAACCATGTTTCCATGAAATACACCTGAAGATTGGCATGGACTGTTAGTTATATACATCGGAACATTTCGATTCTCTTGAATATGTCGTATCGAAAGCCCATTTTCGATTAAAGGAAATTCAAACGTGAAACTGCAGCCAATTAAAAACGCTACAAAATCGTCCTTCCAGTATAAACCGATATCGTTTACTGCCTCTACAAGTTTCCCAAATTTATAAATATGATATTTAGGTAAGTCAAATCGCAAGTCGGAATTGGGAGCTGTTAGCATAGGCACTGGTGAACCTATATCGGTTACTTCGATGAGAGGGCATGATTTTGGATTTCGCTGGCAGAATAGTAAAAAGTCATATGCTAAATCCTTTGGCAAAATTACAAGATTTGCTTGTGTGTACCCTGGTGCTAATCCAGCGGTAAAACCCTTATATTCGTTGTTTCTTATCAATTTGCGAATATCTGCGATTTCTAGTTCTTTAAGCAATTCATTCATCTCCTTCACTCCTTCAAGTCTTCGTATTTAACATATGATAGGTCCACTTCACCTATTTCATTGATTTATAAAAAGGGCTATGGTTAATTGGTTCCACTAGAATTACTTATATTTATACAATATAAATTTCCCTAATACAGTCTTGAAACGGATCTGCATTAGTAAAACCTATAATTTATCGAAATGCCGAAAAATTGTAATATTCATATTTTCCGAATAATTATTGATATCTTCGTTCTAATATATATCGTTTTTTAATATATTTAAGTGCATGAAAATTTTAGGACACGAGGGGGATTTAAATGTCAGTAGCTCAGCGGTTGGAAAGATTGCGTAGTTTTATGGACAACAATCAGTTATCAGCGGTAGTTATAACAAGCCCAGATAATCAATTCTATTTTAGTGGTTTTAAAGCTCTCATCTATTCCCGCCCTATTTATTATGTTGTTACACAACGAGAAACCGCGCTTATAGTTCCGGGATTGGAAGAAACACATGCTTTAGCAGACTCGAATGTGGATCACGTGTCCGTGTATTATGAACATCCAGAAAAAGAAGATGCAGGCAAAGATTCGACTCTGGCATTATTAAAGTATCTTGAATCCATAAACGGTAGTAATAAGAGAGTTGGATTAGAGTATAGCACCTCACCGATAATGCTCGAAAAAGCTTTACAGGGTGCAAATTGGGAAATACTTGACACTACCACTCAAATTGTCAAACAACGAGCTGTGAAAGATCAAGAGGAAATTTCCATCATGAAAGAGGCGGGTCGGTTGGTGAGTTTAGCGCTATCTGAATCTTTTACCGCCATACGTGAAGGCATTACGGAAATAGAGTTGGATTCTGTTGGAAATGCAGCTTTGTTCAAAGAGGTATCTAGGATTCACCCTAATGCCACTTTGGATATTATTGTTATGAGTCCGTCGGGTGTTGAACGGTCAGTTATGCCACATGTATTCTCAAACACTCGGAAATTGCAAAAAGGTGATGTTGTGATTCATAGCCGC
This sequence comes from Neobacillus terrae, assembly GCF_011393025.1. GTDB lineage: Bacteria > Bacillota > Bacilli > Bacillales > Cytobacillaceae > Neobacillus_A > Neobacillus_A terrae. Next base: position 15,782 of record NZ_JAAOEO010000007.1, read on the forward strand.
CAAGTGGCTTTTAATGGTTACCGGGCAGAATGTGAGCGGACTTTTATTGTTGGAGAGCCAACAGCAGAACAACAAAGAGCTTTTGAAGTAGCTGTGGAGGCTCAACTTGCTGCCTTGAATGCCATCAAAGCGGGTGTTTTGATGAAAGATGTAGACTTGGCAGCCAGAAAAATCATCCAGCAAGCGGGTTATGGAGAGTATGCAATCCATCGAACAGGACATAGCATTGGAGTTTCTGCCCATGAAGGTCCGTTCTTAAGATTTGATGCAAATGAACCTCTAGCCGCTGGGATGGCTTTCTCTATTGAACCCGGATTCTATGTGCCTGGACTAGGTGGTTTCCGTCACTCCGATACTATTATTGTAACTGAAGATGGGTACGAGCTGATTACTGAGTATCCCAGCGAAGTTAAAGCTTTGATCTACAATTAATAATGGCTGGAGGAGAACAGGATGAAAAAATTAAAGCAAATGTTTCTTTGTTTACTTTTACCATCCGCCCTTATATTAAGCTCTTGTGGACAGACAACCAGTAAGTCAGAAAACAGTGGCGGAGGCAAAAAAGGGAACGAAGAAGTAGTAGTTGGAACCTGGGGTGGAGATTATCAGCAATTTTTAAAGGAAAATGTGGATACGCCTCTGGCCGGCAATCATCCTGACACGAAAGTGGTATACGCGATAGGCGATCAAACCACACGTATGACAAAGATGCGTACGGAAAAAAGTGGAGAGGGAACCTTCGATGTAATCCATCTAGCGGATTATGACATGCAGCAGATGATTAATGAAGGTTTGCTTTCAGAACTAGATTACTCTAAAATGCCAAACGCTGAACATGCAATTCCAGACTTAAAACATCCTAATTTTATTCCTCATATTTATAGCGCCTCTGTTCTCATTTACAACAAGAATAAAGTGAAAGATGTACCGGATTCATGGGGGGCACTTTGGGATCCAAAGTATAAAGGGAAAGTAGGTATTCTTTCTCAATTATGGACAAACTGGGTATATGCCGCAGCTGCTCTTGAAGGTAAAAATAACACAACAAATTGGGACGATGCCTGGGATACATTAGTAAAACTTCGTGATGTAAAACCGAAAATTTATGCCACTCAAGAGGAATTAGGACAAGCCATTCAAACTGGGGAAGTCTGGATGACCATTTCCTTTAGGGCTCGTGCTGTTCAATGGAATAACGCAGGGGGAGAACCACTCGGTAATGTAGTGCCAAAAGAAGGAACTTATCCGATTGTGTTCGGAGCAGCAATACCAAAGAATGCTAAAAATGTGAATGGTGCTTACAACTATCTGAATGCCATGCTTGATCCAAAAGGCCAAGTTGGTTTTTCTCAGAAAATGGGTTATGCCCCAACTGTGGACAATGCCCCTTTGCCAAAAGATCTACAATCCTCAATTGGTTTTACGAAAGAAGAAATGGATCTTATCAAACCGCTTGATTTAAAGTATGTTGCGAAGAACAATCCTAGATGGAAAGAACAATTTGAAAAAGATATTGCCTCAAAATAATGTTACTTCATTTTCTGTCATGGGGAGAGGACTAGTGAAGATTAAAAAACAACAAAATACACAAGCGTACCAAGTGGGATCTTTAATTGGTCCCACGACCCTTTTGGTCACAGTAATGTTTTTGATTCCCCTGCTTAACTTCCTAAGGAATAGTTTTAATGTTTTTGTTCCTGGCCAATTTATGCAAACAGCGTGGACCTTAGAAAACTATCATAAATTCCTTACAGACCCCTATTACCTTTCCATTCTTGGACGCTCGTTTTATATTGCATTTTCAGCAACTCTGTTAGCCCTTGTAATGGGATTTCCTATTGCTTATTTTCTCGCAAGAACAAAATCAAAGTGGAAAAGTATCATTATCATGCTAATCGTATTTCCTTTATTAGTCGGGAATATTATTCGCGATGTAGGGTGGATCTCTTTATTTAGCGGCACAGGTTTAATAAACCGTTTCCTGTTAGATATAGGAGTAGTTCAAGAACCGATTCAACTTCTCCAGACCCCGATGGCGGTTATCATTGCCATTACGAATGTTGTATTGCCCTATATGATACTTACACTGCACTCCGTGCTTGAACGAATCGACCCAGCACTTGAAGAGGCGGCTTATGATTTAGGGGCGTCACGATGGACTGTCATGAAATCCATTATTATACCTCTGGGCATACCAGGCATAATGGCTGGAACTCTCTTTGTTTTTGTTCTCTCCATAAATGCTTATACAACCCCACTGGTGATTGGAGGTTCTAAAGTTCAAATGATGGCTCCAGCGTTATATTCTCAGATATCAGAGGTATCCAACTGGCCTTTAGGAGCTGCGATGGCTGTGATTTTAATCGTTTTTACTTTACTTTCTTCTACCATTTATTTGCGTATTATCGAAAGGATGTCAATGAATGTAAGGGCAGCTGGAACGGAGGTAAAAGGATGAGCCAGTCATACTTGTCACGTATTGGGTCGAAACTATTTATCCTGTTAATCTTTGGTTTTATTACCCTGCCTGTGTTCATGGTTATATGGATATCCTTCTTTAAAAACCAGCTTATTGTCTTTCCACCGAAGGGTTATTCAACACACTGGTATATGCAATTAGCGGATCAAGGAAATTTTGCCATGGCTTTCTTTTTTAGTCTCGAGGTTTCTTTACTTGCCATGATTATTTCATTGGTTTTAGGCCTGCTAAGTTCGTTAGCCATTACTCATTATGAATTTAGAGGAAAGCAAACTTTACAAACCTTTTTGCTCTCACCGTTAGTAGTGCCGGCAATTATTACGGGAATCGCAATTTATATTTTTCTTTTTAAATCTGAGAACTGGCTTGGCTTTAACCTGGTTCCCAGCTTCTGGTCCTTAACATTTGCCCATGTGATCATCACTTTACCATGGACTGTGCGTTTAATTTCAGCCGGTTTGCAAGGAGTTAATCGGTCTTTGGAAGAAGCGGCCGTTGATTTAGGGGCGAGCAAACTGCAGACCTTCTGGTATGTAATAATGCCCAGCATTCGGCCATCGCTAGTAGCAGCTGGAATATTTGCTTTCATCTTTTCATTTAACAATTTGGAAATAAGCTTAATGTTAGTGAGTCCTAGGCAAACGACTCTGCCTATTGAAATTCTAAACTATGTTTTCTGGAAGGTGGATCCGTTTATTGCGGCAGTATCCACTGTACAAATTATTGTAATTGCTGGTTTAATGTTAATCGCTGATCGTTTTGTAGGGTTAAGTAAAGTGTTTTAGGAGGATCATATGGCAGAGGTTGTATTGAACCATGTTATTAAACGATTTGGAAATTCATTGGCTATAAACGATTTGAATTTGTCGATTGACAAAGGAGAGCTGGTTTCTTTTCTTGGACCAAGTGGCTGTGGTAAAACTACAACCCTTCGCATGATAGCGGGATTTTTGGAACCTGATGAAGGAGATATTTTAATTCATGAAGAGAATGTTACACGGATCCCCGCTAATAAAAGGGATACAGCATTAGTTTTTCAAAATTACGCTTTATTTCCACATATGACCATATTCGAAAACGTGGCATTCGGTTTGAAAATGAGAAAGGTATCAAAAGAGGAAACCCGGTCTCGAGTTTTAGAAGCTCTTTCAATGGTTCAACTGGAGAAGTTTGGTGACAGGTATCCAAGACAGATCTCTGGCGGACAACAACAGCGGGTGGCACTTGCACGTGCCCTGGTTGTTAATCCTAGGCTTCTTTTGCTGGACGAACCATTGAGCAATCTAGATGCTAAACTTAGGCAAGAAATGCGGTCTGAAATTCGCCAACTCCAACAACGTCTTGGAATAACCTCCATTTTTGTTACACATGACCAAGAAGAAGCTTTAGTCCTATCCGATCGAATTGTGGTGTTAGAACAAGGAGAAATACGTCAGATAGGACGGCCACAGGAAGTATACGATAGCCCACAATCCCATTTTGTTGCTGATTTTGTAGGTGTGAGAAACTTTTTCAACGGTCATTTTGAAAGTCATGCATTTATCACAAACAATGGTATCAAAATCTTTACTGATATGAAACAAAAAAGCGATTTTAAAAAAATCGGCATTCGTTCAAATATGATTGTCGTTAATCCGAATAACAAGGAAATGTATATTAATACCTTTAAAGTAAAAGTAGAACTAATCACATATAAAGGTACTATTATCGAATTGTTAGTTTTATTCCCTACCGGCGATTCAATTGTTGTTGAAATGCCATCGGAGCAATTTAAACAAAATACCTTTAGTAAAGGGGATCAAATCGATATTTGCTGGCGGCCTGATAGTGTTCTGCCATTATCATCATAATAAAAAATAAAAAAATTTTTTGAGGCACACTATGCTTCTTTCTAAGTGGATGTTTAGTTCCGAGCCGTTTCGTTTCAGAAGCGCTTGGCGGAAATGTTTATTGGGATGACCGAGCCATTTCGGTCTTTATTTATTCTGATTAGAAAATAATAAAAGGGGCTATCTAAAAAGTCCCTAAAATAGTAAAGAAGCTGGCGAAAACGGTATGTTTCGCCAGCTTTTTTTATAATATCAGAATTTATATCTGAACATTGAAAACTGCCTGGCTCCAGCGCTTGTAAGGGCTGACCACTAAGGGAAGCTTCTGAGAGAATAGGCTTCGCAGGAACAAGCGGTTTTTGCTTGTTCCGAGGGAGCTTGCGCTTTTCTTACGTTTGATTCAAGTAAAGTGGAGAGGTGAAGAGGCGGTTCCACGCCACTTTCAGTAAGATTTCGTCAAAATAACAAGGAAGCTGACAAGTTAACTGTTTTATTTATAATTTCAGGTCGAAAACTATTGTTTGAATTTTAAGAAAATAAACACGATTGTTATTGATAATCATTTGCTGGATAGTTTATAATGTGAAAAAGCAAATACTTCAAAAATTAAAAAATGAAGGGAAGGCTTTTTATTGAAATTAATTACTGCCTCTTTTCATTATCAGAGATAATTTCATCCCCTGCAAAAGCTCATCATAACGAATGGTAAGATGCACAGGCAAACCACTTACACTTGTTTAATAATAGAAATTTTTTATAAGAGTGAGGAGGTAAGATAGATGAATCGGACAGATTCAATCACGTATCGGGAGATTAAAAATTTAGAGGACATTCATGAAGTCGTCTTGCTCCAATCAGATATTTGGAGTGATGAGGTTGTATCACCATTACCCCAGTTAGTAGCCTCCATCCATCATGGCGGAATTATTATTGGAGCCTATGTTGAAGATAGATTAGTAGGTTTCTGCTTCGGTTTTGCCGGGTTTAAGAATGGTGAGTCTTATTTAGTCTCTCATATGGCAGGTGTGCGCCCGGAATATCAAAATTGTGGAGTCGGATTTCAATTAAAGATAAAGCAAAGAGAATGGGCAATCGCCTATGGCTATCAAAAGATTGTATGGACGTATGATCCTTTAGAAGTGAGGAATGGTTTTTTTAATTTATGTAAATTAGGAGCTTATTCCCGAACCTACCTTTCCTCGTATTATGGTGAAATGGAAGATAAATTGAATAAAGGGCTTCCTTCTGATCGGTTATTAATCGAGTGGGATATTTGTTCAATACGTGTGGAAAAGGCCCTGCATGGTGAGCTGCCTTATCAATCAGATTATGAAATTCTGCTTCAACCCGATGGGGAGTATCCATCTCAAGTTGAGAAGAAATTCAATACGAAACAAAAAGGATATCTTGTTTCTGTACCCACGGACATTCAAAGGTTAAAACAAACAAATTTTGATGCCGCAAAGTTCTGGAGATTTGCGCTAAGGAGTTTGTTAAATGACGCCCTATTAAAAGGATATGTTATTACTGGAGTCAAAAAAAACACAGATTCTATGATTCATTATTACATCCTTGAAAATAAACGGTTGGAGGAAATTCATGAATAAGGAAATAAACAAGTGGGTGATACAGAATGAGGAATTCATTAAGTCTACCTATCATCATTTACATACAAATGCGGAAGTGAGCTGGGAGGAAGTAGAAACAACTAAGTTCATATGTTCTCAGCTAGAGAGTTTAGGAATTCCGTACCAAACATTTGATCATCATACTGGTGTGATTGGATATTGGGGAAATCAAGAGGAAGGTCCAACAATCGGGATAAGAGCGGATATGGATGCATTATTTCAGCTTGTTGATGGGGAATGGAAGGCGAATCATTCATGCGGACATGACGCCCACATGACCATGGTTCTACATTCCATTACCTGTCTTAAGGAAGTAGGTTTTAATCCCAAAGGGTTAATTAAGGTCATTTTTCAGCCTGCTGAAGAATCAGGTAAAGGAGCACAGGCTCTTATAGAAACAGGGATTATAAAAGACATCGATTACCTACTTGGCATCCATGTAAGACCTATTCAAGAAATGGAATTCGGATTAGCTTCACCGGGTATTTATCATGGTGCTACTACTCTGTTAAGAGGAGAAATAAAAGGTGTGCAGGCTCATGGTTCTAGACCTAATCTTGGGATCAATGTGATTGATTCGATTGGATCTGTTATTCAAGCCGTAAATGCTGTCAAAATCGACCCGACCGTGTCAGCATCTGTAAAGGTGACAATGGTAAAAGGGGGAGGAGATAACTTTAATATCATCCCGGATTACGCGGAATTCGGAATTGATGTTCGCGCTGAGCGGAATGAAATCATGGCTGACCTGTTAAAAAGACTCGAACATGCAGTTTTATCGGCTGGTTCCATGAACCATGCGGAAGTTAGTCTAACACCACTCGCTTCCATGGTCGCGGCAGAAGCAAGTATTGAATTCGAAGAGATTGTAAAAGAGGCTATTATTGATGTCCTTGGTGAGGAAGCATTAGTTCCGCCACCTGTGACTCCCGGCGGGGAAGATTTTCATTTTTATAAAACCATGTATCCGGATATACAGGCAACGATGGTTGGCCTTGGGACTGGATTAACACCTGGACTGCACCATCCAAACATGAGCTTTAACCTGGATTCTCTTCTTAACGGAACGAAAATCCTCAGCATGGCGATCGTTAAAGTTGTTGGGGATAAGGATAGATAAAATGGCATTTCAATCCAAAGCGGGTGAGATGGAGGGGTGAGTAATATTTCTGTTGCTGAAATTTTCGCGTTAAATGGTGACCGCCAATACTGACTTTATGACTAAGAAATCGTGTTAACAATTTTCAGAAAGCATATGTTAATTTTTAAGAAAAGAAGTATATACTTTAATATTAATAAAAAAAAGGAAAACCTTCAAATTGAGAATTAGGAGCAAAATATGGTAGATACACTGAAAAAAGAAGTACAGGAAAAATATAATGATTTTTCAAAAGGGTTAAAAAAAGTATCCAAACTCTTTTTAACTAACCATGAAGAGTTTGCGTTAAACTCTGCTGAGCAGGTTGGAAGTCAGATTAAGGTTAGTGAGACAACTGTAATCCGATTCTGTCATGCACTTGGATATAGTGGGTTTAGTAGTCTTCAAAAGGATGTCCAGGATTATTTACTAAATAAACATAGCAGCTTATTTGAATACCATTCTATGAAATATGAAATGGACAACGATCAAGATTTTTTTAAGAAAATCATGCAAAAGGATGCAGAAGTGATAAGCAAGACAGCTGAAAGATTAAGTCAAGAAGATTTCGAAATGGCGGTAAATCAACTAGCCATAGCGGATCGTGTTCTTGTATCAGGCGTCCGATCCTCCCACGCGATGGCTCATTGGTTTACTTTCACACTTGATCTAATTCGAGGAAATGTCAGATTGTTTCGTCCAGACATTGATGACTTAATTTTGAGAATAAGGGAAATGGACAAGAATTGTGTATTTGTGGCTTTTTCCTTTCACCGTTATGCGGTTGAAACGATCAATATGGCAAAAGAAGCGAAGCGGCTTGGCGCATTTGTCATTGGTATCACCGATTCGGAGGTTGCACCGATTCGAGATTATGCAGATGTATTATTTACTGTTCAGCTTCCAAAAAAATCAACCATTGATGTAGCTGCAGCTGTTTTTTCATTGATAAATGCCTTAATTGCTGGAGTATCTGTAAAAAACTCTGAACAGTTCAAACAACGAATGGAATCATATGAACAATTTCATTTTAATAATTTTTTCGTGGAGTAAGTCTGAAATCATAAAAAAAAGTAGGTAAAGGAGGAAAAAATGTGACAAGTAATTCTATTTCCATACGGGAAGTCACACTTCACCGAATGGTCATGACGTTGAAAAATCCGTTTGCCACCAGCTTTGGCACATTTAAAGAAAAAGAATTTTATGTTATCGAGATGGAGGATGATACAGGTTGTATTGGGTTCGGAGAATCGGTTGCCTTTTCAAGCCCTTGGTATAGTGAGGAAACGGTTGAAACGAACAAACATATGATGGAAAAATTTTTAATCCCTTTATTACTACAAGATCCCATCCAACATCCTAACGAAGTATCGGAAAGATTTAAATCAATCAGAAGAAACAATATGGCGAAATCTGCCCTAGAAGGTGCTGTTTGGGATTTATATGCAAAAAGAAATAACAGTCCCCTTTATCAGGTTCTCGGTGGGAATAAACAGCAAATTGATGTAGGAATTAGTATTGGCATCCAGCCATCTGCGAAAGATCTTCTTCATGTTGTCGAAGGTTTTGTAATAGAAGGGTATAAGCGAATGAAAATAAAAATAAAGCCTGGTTCTGATTATCAAATGTTAAAAGAAGTAAGAAAACATTTTCCAGATACCTTGCTTATGGCAGATGCTAATTCTGCTTATACCCTACAGGACATTGAAACACTCAAAAAACTTGATGAATTAGGATTAATGATGATCGAACAGCCTCTTGAACATGATGACATTATTGATCATGCCAAATTACAATCGCAACTAACTACCCCCATTTGTTTAGATGAAAGCATCCATTCATTGGAAGATGCTAGAAAAGCGATTGAATTGGGCAGTTGTAAAATAATTAATATTAAGATTGGTAGAGTAGGAGGTATTACAGAATCAAAGAAAATACATGATTATTGTGCTGAACAAGGGATTTCTGTTTGGTGTGGCGGTATGTTAGAAGCGGGAATCGGCCGGGCACATAACATCGCCTTAACAACATTACCTCAGTTTAATTTACCTGGTGATACAGCGGCTTCTTCAAGATATTGGGAAAAAGACATTATTGATCCTGAAGTAAGCGTCTATAATGGGGTTATTCATGTTCCGAATAAACCCGGGATTGGATATGAGGTAGACAGGAAGGTAATGGAATCATTAAGGGTTGAGAAATTAGTATTTTCCCAAACCAATCCAGTTAGTCAATAACTAATCTATTAGTGCTAAAAATAGTAGTACATGTGGTTATTAATTGTACTTAGGTACAATTTCATTATTAAATTTCAGAAAAATCAGAAAAGAGGAGTTATGGATGGTACAAAAAACAATCACGCGTGAGTTTGAGCAGTATTGCAATGAAATTGTGGAAAAATATGAGATTCCTGGTTTTTCTATTGGTTTAGCGAAAGAAGGGGAATTATTTTATGAAGGCAGTTTTGGATATCGGGATGTAGAAAAACAGCTTCCGTTATCCTCTGACACTGTTTTTGGAATTGGATCGGTAACGAAGTCTTTTACTTGTATTGCCATTCTTCAGCTCCAGGAGGCGGGAAGGCTTTCCGTACACGATCCTGTTGTTAAATATTTACCAGAGTTTAAGACGCCAAATGATGAATATACGAAACAAATAACGATCCATCACTTTATGACACATTCTGCAGGATTACCTCCTTTACCAACCTTATTTAGTGCGTTAAGAAAGAGCATTGAAAATGATCCAAAGTTTGAAGATCAAAAGAATAATAGTGAACTTGAAAATGCAAATGCTGCGCAAGAAACACCTATACCTACACCAGTTGATACATATGAAGAGTTACTGGAAACCCTTGCAAAACAGGAATATACACTGCTTGGAGCTCCGGGGACTGAGTTTAGTTATTCCAACGATTGCTACGCCCTTTTAGGTGCAATTATTGAAAGATTAACGGGAATGTCGTACGAGCGATACACGAAGGAATACATTCTTGATCCGGCCGGCATGAATAATAGCGTTTTTCATCTTGAAGAACTAAATAACCATGATGATATTTCTTCCCTTTATAATTCACGGAAGAAGGATGATGAAACGATCATTTTTGTATCCAATAATCCATGGGATGCACCAGCAATGCGTGCAGCGGGATTCCTAAAATCAACTGTTAACGATATGCTCAAATATACGGAAATCTTTAGAAATCAAGGGAAAGTTGGAAATGAGCAAATCTTATCTCCAGAAAGTGTTGAATTAATGACAACTCCATACATTCAGTGTGAGGTTGGACGTTTTTATGGATATGGACTTATGATTACACCGGATTATTTTGGCTACAAGCTTATAGAACACGGTGGTTCCATTAAAGGGGTTGCGGCACAAATGAACATCATTCCTGAGTTAGGGCTGACCGGTGTTTCTTTGGCCAATTTAGCGGGTGTACCATCTACTAAACTATTATATAATGCAATTGCAGATTATTTAGGTAAATCAGTTCATGCTTCTCATCTATCGTATAGGGAAATCGAACGATCAGAAGAGGAGTTAAAGCAATATGAGGGCGTATTTGCGTCAGGGGAAGGTGCGAAATATAAATTATTTTTTGAAAATGGAAATCTCTATCTTAGTGGCGAAGGAATAGATCCAACAGCAATCATCCCATTTGATGATGATTCATTTATTGTCAACTTTAGAGAATCACAAATGTCGCTGCGTTTTGTAAGAGACAAAGAACAAAAAATTATCCGCGCGGCTTTTGGATTTCGACAAACACCAAAAATGGAATAGGGGATCATCAAGTTTCAAAAGACGGTAAAGCATGCACCTTGAATAACTGCATTATCACAGTGTTATTGCCTTTTTTATAACATTGGGAATATGTTGGGGCAAAAATAAAACAATTAATTTAATAGTAAAACGATATTTGGAGGTAATCAAATGACGAATAGCAGATGTACCAAGTTTTTTGCATTACTTATGGTTTTATTAATGGCTATGTTTGTAAGTGTAGGGTGCAGTTCTGAAAAAGAGTCGTCAGGAGAAGCGAAAAAAACTGATAACACTTCCAATTCAGACAATACTTCGGGTAATACACCACAAAAGGGTGGAACCCTTACCATTGGTTATGCTGAAGAACCAGATTCTCTGGATGTGCAAAAAACCGGTATGATGATTGGTTCCATTGTTGGATCTAATTTTGGAGGATCACTCATTTCCATGCATCCTAAAACGAAGGAATTTGTGCCGAATTTAGCGGAAAGCTTCGATATTTCTGATGATGGATTAACGTTAACGTTTAAAATTCGCCCAAACATTACCTTCAGTGATGGTACACCATTGACAGCCAAAAATTATAAAGAGACGTTCGACAGAGCCCTGGACCCTGCTACGGGTGCAACAATCATACCAGGTCAATTTAAACAGGTAAAGGAAATACTTGCACCTGATGATTCGACGTTAATTATTAAGCTGAACGAGCCTTCCGCGCCGTTTTTAGTAAATCTGTCAGACCCAGGGTATATGCAGCCTCTTTCATTAGCAGCGATAAAAAAGGAAGGGGATAATTATGGAAGAAATCCTGTAGGTGTTGGACCATTCAAATTTAAAGAGTGGAAGACAGGGCAATCAATCACATTAGAAAGAAATAATGACTTTAAATGGCCAGCCCCATTCTTTAAAAATCAAGGAAGTGCTTATCCTGATCAATTGGTTTACAAATTTATTAAAGACTACCAAACAATGATTGCAGCCCTGGATAGTGGCTCCATAGATGTAGCATATGGTATTGCTGGAAAAGACGTAGATAGATATGAAAACAATAATAAATATCAAGTTTTTGAAATGGATCGCCAAGGAATTGGCCTTTTCCTGGAAATGAATACAGAAAATGAAGCACTAAAGGATAAAATTGTTCGTCAAGCAGTGAATACGGCCATTAATAAAGAAGCCATTGTTCAAGCCGTGTTAAATGGCAAAGGAAGAGTTGCTCATGGTCCCATCCCGGCATCGTTCTTTGGATATGATCCTGATGTTGAAAAATATGATTACAAGTACAACATCGATAAAGCTATTAAGCTATTGGAATCTGATGGATGGAGTAAAAATGATAAAGGGATAATGGAAAAGGATGGTAAGGAGCTTAGTTTTAATTTGATGATTTTAGACCGTTGGAATCAGCCTTCACAAATGGTTCAGGCGATGTTAAAGGACATTGGCATTAGTATCAAAATTCAAGCCCTAGAGGCAGGTGCGTTAATTGAGAAGGCTGCATCAGGGGATTTTGATATGACCTTTATGGGATACTTCGGAGTCGATCCTGATTCTCTATATACTTTCCTGCATTCCAGCCAAATCAATGTGATGAATCATTCTAGAGTAAATAATCCTGAGCTTGACAGTTTACTTGATAAGGGCAGAAAAACGATTGACTTGGAAGAGAGAAAGAAAGTATATTTTGAAGCTCAGAAGCTAATTGTAGATGAAGCTTATTGGGTTCCTATTTATTCGGAGAAGCAATATCATGTTGCCAATAAAAGAGTGCATGGTATCACACAAGCGTTTAATGGACTATTATTCCAAGATAGCTGGGTGAGCAAGTAATGGGTCAGTTCATTTTAAATAGAATTTTGTCAGGAATTATCGTAATATTCGGAATATCAGTCTTTTCATTTCTGTTAATCCATTTTATTCCCGGTGACCCTGTGAAAATTATGCTTGGTCAAAATGCTACTCCAGAGGCAATTAAACAGCTAAATGAAAACTTGGGGCTTGATAAGCCCCTCCTTGTACAATATACAACCTACATCACGAACGTACTGCAAGGAGATTTTGGTACTTCTTTAAAAACAGGGAGACCGGTTATAACGGAGATACTCGACCGTTTCCCGGAAACCGTCAAGCTTGCAGCAGCAGGGATATTCATAGCAATCGTAATAGGAATCACTTTAGGTATCATTGCCGCCCGATTTAAAAGTTCCTTTATTGATTCAGGTGTAATGATGCTGGCTACATTGGGAGTTTCGATTCCAAGTTTTTGGTTGGCCATTTTATTAATAATGGTATTCTCTGTAAAGTTCACCTGGTTTCCGATTGCGGAAGGAACGGGGTTAAGGGACCTGGTACTACCTGCCGTTACGATAGGTGTACTTGCTTCAACCATGATCAGCAGATTAACTCGCAATGGAATGGTCGAAACACTCTCAAATGACTTTATACGTACAGCAAGGGCAAAGGGGCTTGAAGAAAGAATCATTTTATTCCGCCATGCCCTAAGAAATGTACTTATTCCAGTGGTCACCCTCATTGGATTACAAATGGCAGCACTGTTGGGCGGGACTGTAATAATCGAACAAGTATTTAACTGGCCTGGTTTAGGAACGCTTGCCATCGGTGCGATTAGCTCGAGGGATTTTCCTCTTATTCAAGGGACAGTCCTGTTTATGGGGGTTGTTTATGTAATGATTAATATACTGATAGATGTTATTTATGGCATCATTGATCCACGTATCGATTTAAGCGCAAAGGAGGCAAGGTAAGTGGCAAACATTAGCAAAACACTTGAATCTTTGGAAATGCAAACCACCCTTGTTAAAAAACAACCTTCGTCCTTAAAACTAAATTTCTTAAAGGAAATCGGAAGTAATAAAAGAGCTCGATATAGTTTATTTTTTTTACTGCTGGTTATTCTAATCGGCGTTTTCGCTCCACTTTTAGCACCCCATGATCCCGAGAAACCATATTATGAAGCACTCTTGCATGGCCCAAGCAAAGAGCATTTGTTGGGAACAGATTCAATCGGAAGAGATTTACTATCACGTTTATTATATGGAATAAGAGCCACCTTAACGGCTGCTTCTATTGCAGTAGCCATTACATTTACAATAGGCACCTTTATAGGATTAATAAGTGCTTACATTGGTGGAATTATCGATAATATTTTGATGAGAATTATGGATGTGCTTCTTGCTCTTCCAACGATTGTGTTAGCCTTGGCGATTGTAGCAATATTAGGACCAAGTCTGGCAAATGCCATGATCGCTGTGGGCTTTGCATCGATTCCTGGCTTTGCAAGGATTACGAGGGGGGCCGCACTAACCATTAAATCTTCCGGATTTGTGGAGGCAAGCCGATCAATTGGCAGTTCACACTCCTGGATTCTTCTAAGACAATTTCTTCCGAATATTGGCGGTGTATTGCTTGTTTATACGACGTTATTTATTGGTGTAGCCATATTGGATACAGCAGCATTAAGCTTTATTGGTCTCGGCGCACAACCTCCTACTCCGGAATGGGGAACCATGCTGGCAGAAGGAAAAAATTATATCTATCAAGCTTGGTGGCTGGCAACATTTCCTGGCCTTGCGATCACATCAGTTGTCTTTTCGGTAAATTTTCTCGGAGATGCACTAAGGGATATGTTTGATCCGAAATCGATGGGGCGATGATAAAGTTTCGAACTAGGGGTGCAAAAAGATGGAATATTTATTAGAGGTAAAAGGGCTCACCACTCAATTTAACAGTAAAAAAGGACCACTTACTGTTGTGGATCATGTTGATTTCAATGTAAAAAAAGGAGAAGTAATGGGTATTGTAGGTGAGTCTGGCTGCGGTAAAAGTGTTACTTCTCTTTCCATTCTACAGCTATTAGATAAAGCAGGAGAAATTAAAGACGGGCAAATTCTCTTTAAAAATATCAATTTATTAAAAAAGAAAGAGAAAGAAATGAGGATCATAAGAGGTAAAGAAATATCCATGATCTTCCAAGATCCGATGTCTTCTTTAAATCCAGTCTTAACTATTGGCAGACAAATTGCAGAAATCATGGAAAAACATGAAAAGCTGCCAAAACCAATGGTTAAGAAAAAGGTGATAAGTCTATTGAATACTGTCGGAATTCCTCGTGCTTCCGAAATATATGAAGAGTATCCACACCGATTATCAGGAGGAATGAAGCAAAGGGTGATGATTGCAATGGCAATTGCATGCAACCCTTCTCTGTTAATCGCGGATGAGCCCACTACTGCGCTGGATGTAACGATTCAGGCTCAAATTTTAGAACTATTAAGATCGTTAAAGGATGAGTTGGGAATGTCCATTCTGCTTATTACTCATGACCTTGGAGTGGTAGCGGAGATGTGTGATCGAATTGTTGTTATGTATGCCGGGCAAGTAGTGGAAACAGCTGATACAAGAACCCTTCTTAGACATCCAAAGCATCCATATACAAATGGGCTTATTCAATCACAACCGCATCAATCAAAAGGAGAAAGGCGATTAAAGTCCATACCTGGCCAAGTACCGACACCTGACAAATTTGGAGCTGGATGCCGTTTTGCTGAACGGTGTGAAAACGTAATGGAGATTTGTTCAAGTGCATCTCCACCGCTCGTATCGATTGATGGTCAGTCATCCTGCAGATGCTGGTTATACAGCGATAAGGAGGAAATGACGATATGACATCAAAACTGTTAGAAGTAAAGGGTCTTCATAAGAGTTTTCCATTGAAAAACAGCTTGTTTCAACAGAAAAGATTTGTCCATGCAGTAAATGGGGTTACCTTAGAATTAAATGAGGGAGAAACCATTGGGATTGTTGGTGAGTCAGGGTGCGGCAAATCAACGACAGGCAGATGTATTCTACGGTTGATTGAACCTACCAGCGGTGAAATTATTTTTCAGGGAAAAGATATTACGAAAATAAGGAAACAAGAAATGAAAAGGTTCAGGCGTGATATTCAAATGGTTTTCCAAAACCCAATGGATTCAATGAATCCAAAACTTACGGTAGCAGAAATCATAACAGAACCGTTGATTGCACATAGCATTCCAAAAGAACATCGCTATCGCATACTAAAGGAGACCATGGAATTAGTCGGTCTTTCTGAAAGCCAGCTAAATCGATATCCTCATGAGTTTTCAGGTGGACAAAGACAACGAATTGGCATTGCAAGAGCTATTACACTTAGACCCAAAATTGTAATACTGGATGAACCTGTATCGGCACTAGATGTATCGGTTCAATCTCAAATCTTAAATCTATTACAGGATCTGCAGGAAGAACTTGGTTTATCTTATATTTTTATTTCCCATGATCTAGGGGTAGTGGAGCACATCGCGCATAAAGTAGGTGTCATGTATTTAGGAGAGTTAGTAGAATTTGCAGATAAGGACCAATTGTTTACGGAGCCACTCCATCCATATACAAAAGCATTAATATCGGCAATACCAAAATCTGATCCAGATGAAGTGAAGGAAAGAATTATTTTACAAGGTGAGCTGCCTTCACCAGCGAACCCACCAGCTGGCTGCAAGTTTCACCCAAGATGTGCCCATGCAAATGAAACCTGTATGTCGCTTAATCCTATATTAACAGATGTAAATGGCAGAAAAGTAGCTTGTCATTTATATCAGGAATAGGAACAAACAGGGTGAAAAAGGAGCCGTTTAATTCGGAATATATTTTTTAAAAATATATTTAAAAAATTATAAGTGGACAGGGAGATGAACGTATTGAGCATTCATTTATTCGACTTTCATTTATCTCAAGAGCAAGAAGCAAGAGCGAAACGTTTGCATGAGGAAAGCATCGTCATTGATATGCTTTACCAGGGACCAATGTCACCTCTTAATTTCACAGATGAAGTAACCGAAGAATTGAAGAGGAGATGTGAAAAATATATCAATGATCCAAATGATTATGTTTTTCGCATCATGAATGAAGCAGCTAACATGGCAGCCCAGGGGTATTTGCCTGAGTTTAGGGACCTTTGGCTGCAATCTGGAATAACGGCAGGAAATCGGCAGATTACAGGCGGAAAAGATAGTCGTGGCATGGAAGATTCGATACAGTGGCTAGCCGCGGCTCAGCAGCAATTTGATTCCTTTGACTGGCTTGTAAAAGCAACAAAAGGGGAACATATTCGTCATGCAAAAAGAGAGGGAAAAGTAGCGGGAATGGTAACAACTCAAGATACAGTATGGCTTGGAACCGATTTAGAAAACCTGGAAAACATGTATAAATTCGGACTTCGAGTGATTCAATTAACTTATAATCAGCACAATCATGTCGGAGCAGGATGTACAGAGCGAAATGATGCCGGTATCTCTAACTTCGGCGTGAAATTTATTAAGAAAATGAATGAATTAGGAATTCTAGTTGATACAGGTCATACGGGAAGACAGTCCACTTTGGATGCCTGTGAAATTTCAGATGCTCCTGTAATAGCTTCCCATACCGCATGTAAAGCAGTAAGCGGCCACGCAAGAGGTAAGGATGATTACACCCTTGAAGCGATTGCAAAAACAGGTGGAGTAATCGGAGTGGTGACCGTACCTCAATTTCTCAATCAGGAAAAAGAAAGACCAGATATGGATGATTTCTTAGATCATGTCGATCATTTAGTTAAACTCGTTGGAATAGAACATGTTGGGATTGGAACAGACTGGCCAATGAATATGCCATTATTTATCCAGGAAATGATTGCAACAAAAATAGCTCCAACCATCGGTTTCCGAGCACAAGATAAATTACCAACAAGCGACTCCCTTCTTGGATTTGAACAATACATTGAAGCCATTAACATTACGAGAGGCTTAGTGAGCAGAGGGTACAAAGATAAGCAAATTAAACTTATCCTCGGAGAGAATTGGATGAGGGTAATCGAGCAGGTATGGTAGTAAACTTAATAAACCACTAATAGAAAACAAACTTCTCTGGGAAAGGAACTCCTTTTTACGTTTGCAAAATGCCTAAGCTTAAAAGGCTTAGGCTTTTTTAGGTCAAATTCGATTTTAATAGAAAGGAAGATTGGAAAATGAGTTTACAAGCCCAATTAGAGGACATTGTAAAGGATGCGAACGGTACATTTGGTGTTTATGTGAAGCACTTGGAAACAGGAGAAACAGCGTCAATTTATGAGAATCGCTTATTTCAAGCTGCTAGTACCTTCAAGGTGCCTATTCTTTCTGCCCTTTATAGAGAGGCAAAGAAAGGGACAGTAAATTTAGATGAAAGAGTCAAGCTAACCGAAAAAGACTTTGTTCCTGGTTCTGGCATATTTCAAAGATTAACACCGGGAGTAGAAGTGACCATTAAGGACTTAGCGATGATGATGATTATCGTAAGTGATAATGCTGGAACAGATAAAATATTGGAAATCATCGGTAAAGAAACCGTTGATCAGTTTATGAAAGAATTAGGATTAACAAATATTCATACTCCGCTTACATGCTGGGAGCTCCTTTGCTTATGCGTGGATTTAGAACCAAGACCCTATTCACCTGAATTTTTAGCTGATCTTAATCATCGTCTGGAAAATGGGAAGTTTAATACTGATTCCATCGTGTTCCAAGAAAGTATTCATAATAATGTAAGCTCACCAAAGGATATGGCAAAGCTATTGGAATTGATTGTCACAAAGCAACTAATTTCAGAAAAAGCATGTGATGAGATGTTTGATATATTATCCAAACAGCAGCATCGAAATCGTATCCCTTATTTGCTGCCGGGCAACACCGTTGTTGCACACAAGACGGGTACGGTTGGAAGCGTAATTAATGATGTCGGAATTGTTAAACTTCCTTATCAAATGGGAACCTATGTTATTACGGTATTTTCTACTGGAAATTCATCAGAAGCAGAGGGGGCCAATATCATCAATAAATTATCAAAAGCTGCGTATGATTACTTTTTATCAAAAATAGCAGTAGGAAAGTAGAAAAATCATTAACAAAGCGTAAATCTAAAAGAGGGGTGTAAAAGTTGAAAATTATTATCGGTGGTATTGCTCATGAAACAAATACTTTTTCAAATGTTAAAACGGATGAAGAGTCTTTCCGGCTTTGGGGCTGGGAGTTAGGAGAAGAAATTGTTGCCCAAAATCGTAAAGTTAGAAATTTCATTGGTGGAATGATTGATAGAGCAGAAGAATTGAAGATTGATATCATTCCAACCTTTTCAACGTTTGCATATCCTGCTGGAATTATAACAGCAGCTACATATGCATCCCTTATAAATGAATTAATTAGTCAGATCAATAAAGCAGAAGGGTATGATGCAATTGTATTATCTCTTCATGGTGCTGGCGTTTCAGAGTGCTCTGAGGATTTGGAAGGATCTATTTTAAAAGAGGTTCGATCCGTTGTAGGATATGACATACCTATTATTATCACACTTGATTTACATGCAAATATGACAAAAACAATGGTTGAAGAAGCGACATTAATTCTAGGGAATCATCTATATCCTCACACCGATAGCTATGAGATTGGTAGAGAAGCTGTAGAGTATGCACAGAAAATCGTTGAGGATGGTCTTCAACCTACTATGCATCTCACAACCCTACCAATGATTATTCCTACATCGACTACAAATCTTTCTCCTGCAAACGATGTCAATCATCTTTGTTATAACTGGGAAAGTGATGATCATGTTATAGATTGTACTTTCTATCACGCTTTTCCGTATACGAACATTTCTGAACTTGGTGTTGCTGTCCTTGCCACTACGATTAATGATCCGAATCTAGCCAAACAGGCAGCTGATGAAGTTGCTGCCTATGTATGGGAACAAAGAGATAACTTCCTAATCAAGCATCCTTCTCCAAAAGAAGGAATTGCCCTTGCCATACAACATGAAGGCCTGCCGGTTGTCATCAATGAAACTTCTGATAATCCAGGCGGTGGAACTCCTGGTGATGGAACCTATTTATTAAAAGCTCTTCTAGATGAACAAGCAGAGAAATCTTGCTTTGGTTTCATTTATGACCCTGAAGTTGTAGATCTTGCTTTCAAAGCTGGTGTAGGTTCATGGATTGTGGTAGAACTAGGAGGCAAAACCGATGAGTTACATGGGGATTCTATTCCGCTAACTGCATATATAAAGAGTTTAACAGATGGAAAATTTGTTCAATCATCACCTATGGGCAGAGGAGCTCACGTGAACCTTGGCCGTTCGGTCCGTCTTCAATGTAATAATGTTGATATTATTGTATGTTCGGTGAAAGCACAAACCCTGGATGAACAAATCTTCCTGTTACATGGTATTGATGTCGCAACGTATAAAATTGTTGGATTAAAATCAAGTCAACACTTTAGAGCAGGCTTTGAACCGATAAGTTCAAAAATCATTACGGTTGATTCACCTGGATTAACAACCCTAGATTTTACATCCTTTGATTATACAAATTTAAATACTGAAGTTTATCCCTTACAACAAGTAAAAGCATCAAGCTAAATTCTCCTAAATTTATTATGTAAACCTAAGATTTTAGAACTTTCCTAACAGAAAAATAAAAAGAGTACTTAGCATTTGGCAAAGAATTCTTTATTTTATGTTACTAATCCTCCCATCATCGATTTTTTATTAATTTATATTCAAGTGATGGGGTATTGAAAAAATGAAGCTGGTCATTGGTTTACTATTAACCTGAAGGATCAGCTTCTTTCTTTTCATATGCTCGTTACAGGTGAGGGTGATATTGACCCTGCCTATGTTGAAGAAGAACCCGATCAAAAACTAGGGACAATTTCCACTGAGAGAGATAACTTTGAAAAAAGCATCATTTGAAGATGAATATAAACTATCATTAATTGTTTTAATATACCTTAAGCATAGGAGGATATCCAAATGAGTAAACGCTTATTAGAAGCAGAAGATTTGGCAAGATTACAGTTTGTCGGTGATCCGCAGGTTTCTCCTCAAAAAGATCGAGTTGCTTATGTTTTAACAAAAATGGATTTCGAAAAAGATGGTTATTCTTCTTCTATCTATATTAGTGAATTTGATGGAAGTCAAGTTCGTTTTACTAATCATGATGATGAAAAAAGGTTAATAAAAGATTTTTCACCGAATTGGTCTCCAGATGGAAAATTCATCACTTTTATATCCAATTTAACTGGATGTAACCAGGTATGGATACGTCCAATATCAGATGACCATGAAGCAACACCATTAACCAATCTAAAAGGGAATGTTGTAGAGTATAAATGGTCTCCGGATGGAACCAAACTTGCTTTAACTGTTCAAGAACCACCGGAGGAAAATGATAGTGATGTAATCGTCGTTACTCGGCTGAGATATAAATTAGACGGAGTAAGTGATTTTCTAAATACACGTAAACACATATACTTGTTTAATCTTGAAACAAAAGAAAGCTCAAAACTCACCGAGGGAGAATTTGACTTTTATGGCCCATCTTTTTCTCCCGATGGGCAAACCCTTTATTATTTGGGCACGACAGATGAATTTCAAGAAATAGAATATATTCCTTCTATATGGCAGTATGATTTTACCAAAATGGAAAGTTCATTGTTCCATCAAGGAAAAGGACCTATTACTGCATTATCACCTTCTCCAGATGGGAAATGGGTTGCGTTTATCGGTCATGATCATGGTGAGTGCTATTCAAAGAATGTAGATGTTTGGGCGATTTCGACAGCCAGTAAGGAAGTTGTTAATTTGGGCCATACATTGAATCGAACCGTTGACAATCCAGTAAGGGTTGATGCTTCTTATGACACTGGGGCACAAAAGGTCATTTGGGATCAGGGCAGCTCAAGTCTATATTTTACAGCAACAGACCAAGGCAGCATTCAATTGTATAGAGCAACACTCGAAGGTGAAGTATCAGAACCATTATCTGGGAGTAAACATACGATTACCTCTTTTACGATGATAGATGATGAAAAGGCAATACTCGTACAAGCACATAGTCATTCAACTGGCGATCTTGTCCTTCAAAATATAAACGAAAAAAAGGATAAAAAGAACTTAACCGATTGGAATGATACGTTATTTAGTGAAATCAGTTTAAGCACTCCTGAACATATTATTTTTACAGGTGAAGATGGGTTAGAATTTGAAGGTTGGATTTTGCATCCTACTCTTCGAAAGGAAGGGGAGAAACAACCTCTTGTTTTACAAATTCATGGTGGCCCTCATTCAGCCTATGGATATGGTTTTCAGCATGAATGGCAGCTAATGGCTGCTCGTGGATATGCCGTTCTCTATACAAATCCTCGTGGTAGCCAAGGTTATGGAGAAGATTTTATGAAACGAGTAGTTGGTGACTGGGGTGGAGAGGACTATAAGGACCAAATGACAGCGGTTGATTATGTATTGAAAAAATACGACTATATTGATCGCAATGAGTTATTTGTAACAGGAATAAGCTATGGTGGTTATATGACCAATATCATTACTACCAGAACAGACCGCTTTAAAGCGGCGGCCACACAAAATTCCGTTACCAACCTCTACAGTATGTATGGTACAAGTGACATCGGATTTTATTTTAATGGGGCGCAATTAGGTGGGGCGGATATGTGGGAGGATGAAGAAATTATCATGAAATATTCACCCATCCGTTATGTAAGGAATGTAAAGACACCAACACTGATTTTGCATAGTGAAAATGATTACCGCTGTCCAATGGAACAAGGAGAACAATGGTATATCGCTCTACGCAGATTAGGAGTGAAAACGAAATTCGTTCGTTTTCCTTCTGAAAGTCATGGAATCTCATCAAAAGGAAAACCGAAGCATCGTCTTGAACGATTAAACCATTTAATCGGTTGGTTTGAAGAACACAGAGAGTAAAGTAAATGGGTGTAAAAGACTTAATAATTTTTAAAAAATGACCACAATCGAACAAGACTGTTCATTTCCATTTTTTATAACTGTGCTATCATGGAGATCCGGTGAAATATTATTTTTCAATAAAAATTCGGTTACTCCATGAAAAGTGTCACAAGCATATCACCTGATATCAACAGTATTTTTGATTCCTAAATTGATATCGTGGTACATGTAAATATCCTAAAACCTGTGAGCATCGATGACGGTATGTCGGTTACGGACAAACTAAGCAGTGTTCAAACCGATTATCAAGATGCGCAAACCGCTAAAGATGAGTTGGAAAATCTGATAAAGTAACTTCTGGATCTGCCCGTATTGGGCGGTCTTTTTTTTATGTAAAAACGAGTGATTCATAATAATGTAATGTAAAGTTCGATTTTAAAATGATTTTAGTATCCCTCAGTAGGGTTCCTCTGATTCTATCTAGAATATAAATTGTATAAAGGTAGGGACTGATATTTTTGAAAATGAATTATCTCAAAAGTTGGATATTCTAAAGCATTATTTAAATGACTCCTCATATACAGTGGAATTCACCGCAGGCATGTCCACCGAAGCGGGATTGCCTGACTTTTCGGCTTGTTTGAAAAGAACATCCAAGTCATCTCCATGAAGAGGGAACATCGAGACTTAATAGAAAAAGTAGATAATTTCATGCATTACAATATTATCGAGCGAAATTTCCAACATTTTCAGAGCCAGAAAAACTAATGGCTGTGCCAACTGCATTTTCAACGAAGAACAAAAGGAAGGAAGACGTTCGTATTGCCATGGCTGGGACTACTGAAGATGTCCAATACAACTGGGAAAACCCGTGTTTCTGGCTTACCAACGGAAAAGCATTCCAAGGTTATAATTACTTTAATCCCAATTAAGTAAAACATTAACATGTATCACAGAAGCGGTTATTTCCCGCCAGAAGAAAGACAAGATGACTATGCCGGATTCAATCGAAGCGAATTGCGGAAACATGTTCAAAGTCTGGTGGAGAAGTGAATAAATAAGAGCCTAATCTTAGTGTGATAAGGCCCCTTAGTCATAGATTCAATTGTTCTTAAGTCCATTACAGTAATCGAATCAAACGCCACTTTCGATGATATCCAGGGCGCGAAATATGGGACAAAGGATACAGAATTTAGTCTCCGCGCTGAAAGAAACGGAACAGGAGATGAAGGTATCTACACGATTACCTATGAAATAACAGATAAAGCCGGGAACAAAACAGAAGCCAAAGTAACTGTTACCGTTCCAAAAGGTAATAAATAAGTCAGGCTTGAAGGTTATCGCTAACGCGGTGGCCTTTTTTTATCTCTGTATACTTTAATCAACTGAAAATGCTTTGATTTTATTATATTTAGAAACAAAAAGAGCCTGTTCCTGGAACAAGCTCTTTTATTTCACCGCTTTTCTGGTGCTTTCGGATGCAAAATCTGCGATAACGACGAGAACCATGTAACAAATCAAAAGCAGTGTTAGATTGGTATATTGGAAGTAACTCATACTCAATTTAAACTGCATTCCCAAACCTCCGGCACCGACAAAACCTACAACAATGGTCGTCCGCATAATGACTTCCCAGCGGTATAAAATGTAGGTTAAAAACCTTGGTAATACTCTTGGAAGAATGCCATAGTAAAATGACTGCAATCGTGAAGCGCCCGATGAAGACAGATTACGGATTGGACGGGAATCCATATCCTCAATGACCTCAGCCCAGAGCTTTCCGAGAATTCCGAAGTTGTGAAGAGCAAGGGCAATGGCACCTGGTAATAAACCCGGCTTAAACAGGAAGATAATCATCATTGCCCATACTAACTCAGGAACAGAGCGGGAAAAAATATATAGAACCCGGACAACTCCGAATAGTATCCAGTTATACCATCGCTTTGTTAAGGTTAAGTCCCCGTTGGCGATATTTCTTGCTGCAGGGAGGACGGTAATAAATGCTGCGATTGTGGAAAAACCAATTGCCATAATACTCATCTCAAGTGTTTCAATGGTGAGCTTTAAGGCACTACTCCAGTTTTCTTTATCAAAGAAGGCGGGATGGGGGTTGCCTACACCAAACATACCGCCAAAAAACCGCTGTGCATATTGAATATTTTTATCAGAAAAAAGTTCAAGGAAATGAACGTCTTCTGTTACATAAACCCATGAAAAAATAATTAAAACAACAGAGAGAAGAGTGGAGAGCCAGCCAATACTGATTCCTTTCACCCGTTTTCTCTCCACCAAGCCCCGGCGGACAAGATTACTCCACCCGTCAATTAATAGGACCAGGACTATAAGAAAATAAATATAAGACCAAACCTGGTTGTATTTTAAATCTGCCAATGATAATTGTATCTGATAACCCAGTCCGCCTAATCCTACAAAGCTCATAATGGCAGAGGAACGAATGGAGCATTCAAAGCGGTACATAGTATAGCTGATCATATCAGCCCAAACTAAAGGCAAATAGCCGTAAATAAGAATTTGTAATTTAGATGCTCCGGCAGCTTTTAATGCCATAATCGGCTCTTGCGGAACATCATTCAGCATATCAGCAAAAATCCTGCCCAGAATTCCGCCATATGGAATAGCCAAAGCGAGGATAGCTGCATAAGGGGAAAGACCGATTGCCGCAACAAAAAGCCATGCCCAAATTAATTCATGAATGGCCCGTGTAAAGCCAAGAATACCGCGGAAAAATATTTTTGAAGTTAGTCTTGATACTGTTTTGGAAGTAAGTGTACCGGACGCCAGAATTCCGACGATAAAGGCATAAAGAATGGCTAGAGACATTCCGGTAACAGCATAGGCAAGAGTAATCCACGCGGCTTTCAAACCAAGAGCCAATATCTCAGCTGTCAAATCCGGTCTGATTACACCTTTTAGTATTTGCAGCATGGTGGGCCAGCCGCCAGTGTGCAACAAATCAGAATTCCAGTGGACGGAGAATAAACTCCATACAAAAATAGCGATCAAAAATACCGATAAAATAAACCTTTTTGGCAAGAGAACAGCAGAATTCTTCATGTTACGCTTTCTCCTTTAAAAGGTAAAGCTCTGCTAAAAGGTCATCGGTAACTTGTTCAGTTGGCAAATCAAAAAATATCGCACCATTCTTAATCCCAATGATTCTCGTGAAATATTTGCGGGCATATTCAACAGAGTGGAGGCTGGTGATTAGCGTTTGCCGGTTCTCTGAAACGAGATTCACCAGCATGGCTAACACATCATCTGCCCTCGCAGGATCCAGCGAAGCCACGGGCTCATCAGCCAAAATAATTTCCGGATTTTGTACCAGCAAACGCGCCATTGCAACACGCTGCTGTTCACCGCCTGACAGATTAGCGGTACTTTCATACGATTTATCGGCTAAACCTACTCGGCTCAACGCCTCCATTGCTAATCCTTTTTCCTGTGGAACAAGTAGGGAAATCAATGATTTAACCAATCCCCATTCTGCAAGTCTCCCAGCAAGAACATTGTGCATCACTGCAAGGGGGCCTATTAGATCAAATTGCTGACGGATCACACCGACTTTTTTAGCCAATAGCTTACCACGATAAGAAGGAAGGGGATTTTGGTCAATCAGAAGCTCTCCACTTTCAAGTGGAACTAACCCTGCTATGGTATTTAGCAGGGTAGTTTTCCCAGCTCCGCTAGGTCCAATTAACGCCACTATTTCTCCGTGGTGAATGGTAAAAGAAAGGGAAGATAATGCTATCTTCCGCTCAAAGTGTTTCGTTATATTTTTTGCTTCAATAATGGTCTTTGAAGACATTTCTAAACACCTTCTACTGTATCATCTTTAATGCTTTTGCTACCTTTTCGATTTTAGCATAATTAGAATTCTTCGTTTCAACAAATTTATCTGTCTGGAAGAAATCGGTAATTTCTTTTTGCTGTGTTGTGATGGATAAAACGGCATCCTTCACTTTTTTATCTGCACCTTTACCAAAAACGTCATTTACATTGCTGTTAAGTGTCCAGTTATAGTCGTAGAAAGAAGGAGTTGTATAGAAAACTTTTACTTTATTTGGATCAACTTTGTGGTCTTTCACAGCTGTCTGCCATACTGCTTCATTTAAAGCACCAGCTTTGAAGGCACCAGACTCAACTAATTTATAGGTTGTATCATGAGAGCCAGAAAAGTTTGGTTTACCGTCAAAATCTTTATTGGCATCAATGCCAGCTTGCATTAGATAATAGCGGGGCATTAAGTGGCCAGATGTAGAGCTTTCACTTCCAAATGTGAACGATTTGCCTTTTAAATCTTCAAGCTTATTAATGCCAGATGAAGGCTGTGTAATGAATACTGAGTGGAATTGTGAGTCACGTGGTCGCTGAGCGAATGAATCTGCATCAGGAACAAGAGCTCTCGCTTGTACACTTGTTAGTCCGCCAAACCATGCCATATGAATTTCACCACGCTGGAAAGCAGTTACGAGCGCTGCATAATCAACAGACGGAACAAATTCAACCTTCATGCCTGTTTTTTCACTTAAGTATTTAGCAACAGCAGTCATGCCTTTACTTAGGTCAGCTGCATTTTGGTCTGGAATTGCTCCTATTTTAAACACTTCCTGTGTTTTTGCTTCTTTCTTTTCTTTGCCAGTCTTTTTATCATTCTGTCCGCTGCAAGCAGCTAAGGAGAAAACAAGAACAGCTAAAATGATAATTGAAACCCATTTTTTCATAATTTTGCACCTCAATTAAATATCGATTTTTTTCTTACTGCTCTATTTTACTCTAAAAAATTATTCAAGCAAAATAAAATATAAAACTTTTATATATTAATCATAAATATTTTTTATAAATCTCGCAAAAAAAAAGACCCTTACGTACCAATTTATTAACTTCAACATGCCTTTTGTTAAGCAACTTCAGTAAAAAAGAGATAACTACTCTACGGTCCAGAAAAAATTTATAGCTGAGTACGATGTTCAAAAACTTTAGTTGTACATTGATTCTCCGTTTGAAAAACAGGCATATGAATAGTTTAGGAACCTAGGCAGGTGAGTTCTACCTAAAATCCTAACTTGAGGTTATTGGTAAGCTATTGTGCACTAATAAAAGCGTAGAGGATATAACCGATTGCGGACATTAGAATCTGAAACAATATTTGATTCAGCAAAATTATTGAGATGGAGATAGAAAATAAGGAAACCTTGGCTGTGTCTGGAGTCCACGAAGACGGCTAAGGCTCTCTGATAAAAGCAAACTATGTACCACCCAGGGGTGGATGGTACAAGATAATTTTACCAGTATAACAAGATGTTTAGGTAACGTTCGTATTAGACCTAATGGTGCTAACGTGGCAGGTTAGCGAAAGAAGGAATAATTTATTTCTGTATCGAATGAAAATATTGTTAAAACCAAAGGGAGATGTGTAGGGTGAGCGCACGCTGGAAGGTAGAGCGATAGCAAAACTACGGGAGGACTTTCACAATGGTAGGCCAGCAATGTTTACAAATGCACAAATAGTGTATGCTCTCTCTTCTTAAGATACACTCATACAAGCAAGTTGAAGGTATGACAGTATATCAAAAAGCACTTTAATAAGGTCAAAACGGCGGCAGTCGGTGAAGTGAAACCGGCTCTTTTTTATGTTTAGAATTGAGAATGATGGAAAAGATTATTATTAATCCTGAAATGTATCATCCCTTTTTAAAGAAATTCTATTATGCTCTAACGGTAAGATTAGTTGAACTAGAAATGTTAAAATAAAGAAAAATCTTAAAGTTCAACATCTTCAGAAGTACCACAAGCGAGAGATAATATCAATGGTGTTTGGCTGGCAAAAGGAAAACAGGATGGGTTAATAGCACTTGGTATTTAATAATGGGCAATTAACAGTCAATTACGTGCCTATCAATCAACTAATTTTCAAGATATTGATTAGTATATTTAATTTAATATCAAAGGAGTGAGGAAGATAAAATGAATCAATCCTATTTTTATTTAAAACTAGAAACACATCATTTACATATGTCCTATAAAAATGAAGAACGTCGCCTGCGTGTATTGTTGCCGAAAAATTATGATATAGATGAGGCTGAAAGTTATCCGGTCGTCTATATGCATGATGGACAAAATGTTTTCTACAGTAGTGAATCTTATAGCGGGTTTTCATGGAAAGTAATTCCGGCAATTAAACAAAACCCCGATTTACCGAGGATGATTGTGGTTGGGATAGATAACGGTGGACAAGAACGAATTAATGAATATACGCCTTGGAAAATTACTGAAAGCCCGCTTCCTGAAGATTTTGAGCTAGGCGGAAGAGGCGCGGAGTTTGCTGAGTTTGTCATGACAGTCGTGAAGCCGTTTATCGACCTGCATTACCGAACTAAGTCAGATAAGTTTCATACAGCGATGATTGGCAGTTCACTTGGAGGTAATATTTCGGCTTTTATGGGGATTGAATATAAAGATCAAATTGGTGGGTTAGGTATTTTTTCTTTAGCCAATTGGATTACAAGTAAAGCCTTTGACAGTTATATTGCTAGAAAAGAGTTGGATCCTGAACAACGTGTGTACATTCAAGTTGGGACTCAGGAAGGTGATGATACCGATCGAAAATTTATGTATGGTAATATGAAGCAGGCATATATCGATGGCTCGCTTAAGTATTATAAACAACTAGTAAAAGCCTCTGTTCCAATTGATAGCATTCTTTTCAATATTTTTGCGGATGAAGAACATAATGAAAAAGCTTGGGCAAAACACTTACCAGAATGTTTACGTTTCTTAAGTGAGAAGTGGTCTTGAACAAACTGAATAATTATATATCTTTGATAGTGGGAGGAAACTCTCACTCTTTTTTTTTGAATATTTTTGAATTTAAATTGATTTAAAATTTAAATGATTGTATCATTTGTAAAAACTATGATTCTTTGATTATGAGAAAGGAGCCTTTTTTTATGAATTATATTTTGATATCACCCTATTATCCAGGTAATTTTCAGCCATTTGCTCATCGTTTAAAAAAAGCAGGTGTCAATGTTTTAGGAATTGGCGAAGAGCCATATAACCAATTAGGTTCCGAATTACAAAACTCATTAACTGAATATTATCGTGTGAATAATTTAGAAGATATTGATGAAGTGAAACGTGCTGTTGCATTTTTATTTTATAAACATGGTCCAATTGACCGTATTGAATCCAATAACGAGCACTGGTTAGAACTTGATGCGCAGTTGCGTGAGCAATTTAACGTGTACGGCAATAAAACGAATGACTTGAAAAAAGTTAAGTATAAATCTGAAATGAAGAAGCTGTTTAAAGAAGCAGATGTGCCTGTTGTAGAAGGAAGAATCGTTAAAACTAAAAAGGAGTTAGCTAAAGCCATTGATGAATTAGGACTGCCAGTTATCGCTAAACCGGATAATGGAGTGGGATCAACTGCAACCTTTAAACTAAATTCAGAAGAGGATGTACGTCATTTTGAAGAAGTTTGGGGAGAAGCACAAGTGTACTTCCTAGAACCATTTGTCGAAGGAGGCGTGCTTTGTACATTTGATGGTTTAGTGGATCAGAAAGGGAACATTGTTTTCCAAACAAGCTTTACATATAATGTGCCAACTCTGGAACTCGTTAAGGGTCAGTTGGATTTAGCTTATGTGATTCAAAATGAAATTGATCCAAAGCTCGAAACGTATGGAAAGGCAATCGTAAAAGCTTTTGGAATGAAAGAACGCTTTTTCCATATTGAGTTTTTTAAATTAGAAAATGGGGATTATGTTGCACTTGAATACAATAATCGCTTGGCTGGCGGCTACACGGTTGATATGTACAATTTCGCGTACTCCATTGATTTATTTGCTCAGTATGCTTCTCTTGTGACAGGAGGAGAATTTAAGGAACCCGAGGCAGAAAACCAGTTTTGTGTCGGTGTAACACAGCGTGATGCGTATGAGTATAAGCATGATAAGAATGCTATTTATGAACGATTTGGCGCTCGTGTGAAGTCTGGACAGCGCATTCCAGATGCGTTTGCGAACCTCCAAGGAAATCAATTTTATGCGATTAATGCAGATTCTCCAGAAGAAGTCGATGAAATTATCCGTTTTGTACATGAACGAAAAAGTTAGGGAAAGGAGATTTTTCTATGCATATAGAACAGTTAAACCATTGGAGTGGCGAATTAGGACGTGAAATGCTGTTGAACAGATATGGACACGGTGGCATGCCAATCGTAGTTTTTCCTTCATCTGGAGGGACGCATACTGAATACTATGATTTTGGAATGATTGATGTGTGTCATGACTTTATTGAATCCGGAAAAGTTCAGTTTTTTACATTGGCCAGTATAGATAGCGAAAGTTGGCTGCACGACTCAAAACCGGCGCATGACCGTGCATTAGCTCATGAAGCATATGACCGTTATGTGATTTCAGAAGCTATTCCATTTATTAAACATAAAACAGGCTGGTCTGATCCGATGATGACAACGGGGTGTAGCATGGGGGCATATCATGCGTTGAACTTTTTCCTGAGACATCCGGATGTCTTCCAAACAACCGTTGCACTAAGCGGTGTTTACGATGTGCGTTTCTTTTTTGGGGATTACGGAAATGATCCGCTTGTATACCAAAATTCACCGAGTGATTACATATGGAATCAAAATGACGGCTGGTTTATTGATCGATATCGTTCAGCAGATATCATTATTTG
Organism: Neobacillus terrae; assembly: GCF_011393025.1. GTDB lineage: Bacteria > Bacillota > Bacilli > Bacillales > Cytobacillaceae > Neobacillus_A > Neobacillus_A terrae. Next base: position 47,153 of record NZ_JAAOEO010000007.1, read on the forward strand.
TACCGGGCGGGGTGATTGGGAACAGGATGGGCTGGCTTCATACTTTACATTAAAAGAAGCCTTTGAAGAAAAACAAATTCCAGCATGGTTTGATGAGTGGGGCGAAGATGTTTCGCATGATTGGATTTGGTGGCGGCGCCAAATCCCGTATTATTTAGGGAAATTATTTTAAGAAAATTTCAAAAAAAACATCAGTACAGTTGAGTCGCTGGTTTTTTTTAGTCAATTGAATAGTTTAACGCTTTTGAGAGAACAGGGGACAGTTGTAACGAAGGATGTACCGAAGAATACGGTTGTTGCAGGCATGCCATTAACTGATTACTTCATTCTATTATTAACTGGGCTGTTGCCTCAATCGGGTCTTTTTATGTAAGGTTAGTTCTTGATGGTGTTCGAAAGATACCGAGCCATCATAACTTAGGGAGAACAAAACTGTTTGTGCTGCATGTGGTGCCATGCTTGGTGCCCAAATTTTTAAAATTAGAAATCACAAGAAAACACTAGAGAGCAAGAAACCCAGATTTATCAGTACTTTTGAGCACATAAAGATACTAGAAAAACAGATGCCAGCAAACTTCAAAACCGCATGACGCCTGCGTGCCAGGTCAGGTGGGTTCGATTCCCACACAGTCCCGCCAACGTAATTAGTAAATCCAGTAACCGCATTGGTTCACGGTGTTTAAATGTTGTTATAGGACGTTAATTTTAACGGTAACACCCCGACATATTTTGATGATTTTAGCGAATATGTTGGTAAATGTTTAAGGGAAACCGTGTGTACTAATAACTGTTTTGGGTACTGATTAACCTTATATAATGCATTTAAAGCCTGCTATTAACGTTAAGTACATAAAACGTTACTAGGAGGTTTCTTTATGACAGGACGAATATTAAGGCAACAAGGCATCTCGCGTACGTCAGTTAGTAGGGAAGAGGAAGGTTTCCAATCTCGGAAAGAAAACAGCATTTATCGGCAAAGTGGGAAATGACCAATTTGTCTATACGTTAAAAACCGCTTTTGAAGGAATGGGTATCAATAGAATTCTATTAAAAACAGAGGCCAATCGCAAAGATGGCCTCTGTTTATTTAATATTGCTTATCTATCATTACTGTGCTCCGTCAACATCCCAATTTTGGATTCCATCATGGAAACCTGAAATTTTTGGTTCTCCATTCGTTACCTTATTGGAAATGGCATCAAAGTCGCTGTCGGAGTAGAGGGTAATAATTGGCATATCTTGCTCCCAAATTTTTTGGAGTTGGGAGTAAATTTCTTTTCTTTTTGTAGGGTCTGCTTCTTCTTTACCCTTTGCCAGCAGTTCATCTGATTGTGGATTATTGTAACGCATGAAATTGTAAGACCCAACTTTACCATATAGATTTGACATATCCGGATCAAAGGTGAACGTAAAGCCCATTAATAATAAGTCAAAATCTCCGGCTTTCCCTTTTTGCATGATGGTAGGGAAGTCGAAAGTCGATACTTTCACTTTAACCCCTGCTGCCTGAAGGTCCTGGGTAATAAGGTCAGCGGATTGCTCACGAACCTTGTTGCCAATCGGAACGACTAAATTAAGAGTTTTATTAAAATCCCAGCCCGCATCCTTCAGCATTTGCTTCGCTTTTTCAGAATCATACTTGATGATATTCGTACTCTTATCAAGATATGGATTGATAGAAGTGTACGGACCGTCCACAACTTCCCCATATCCTTTTAGAAGCTTATCGACGATTTTGGAACGGTTTAGAGCAAAGGCAAGTGCCTGACGCACTTTGGCATCTTTTATTTTCGTCGTGTTGAACATCATCGTTTGGAACCCGATGGTTGGTTCCACTTTCGTTCTTACATTCTTTAATTGCTTGACACGATCAAAGTCTTCCGGCGGAATTTTCCCAATTCCAATTCCCACGTTCATATGAAGTTCTCCTGTTTGCAGCTGTGCGGCAAGGTTCGGAGCCTGCATGATTTTTATATACATGTTATCGACCTTTGGTTTGCCAAGGTAATAATCCGGGTTGGCAGCAAGCTGTACATCTTGGTCCTTATTGTAGACGACAAACTTAAATGGCCCGTCTGTTACAGTTGGCTTTAAGAAGAATGGGTCCTTTGCAAGGTCTTCCGGTTTAATTTTTTCCAATACATGCTTTGGCAGTGTCATAAATTTGGTGCCCAATTGTTCCTTAATCATATTAGGGTCAACCGGTGACTTTGTTTTAAATTGAATCGTGTTTTGATCGACCACTTTAACGGAAGGAATGGACGTTACACCATCCGGCAGCTTGCCCTTGACATCAAGACCGTCCAACATGGAAATATAGGAGCCAATTGTGGTTTCCACCTTTGGATTTGCTACTAAATTCATCGTAAAGAGTACATCATCAGCTGTTACAGGCTGACCATCAGACCATTTTGCATTCTTGTTAAGTTTGATCGTGAACGTTTGATTGTCCGACGATTCAAACGAATCAGCAAGTTTTGGGTCGAACTTTTGCGCGGCAGGCATTTCTAAAAACGGTTCGAAAATGAAATGGTCAACAAAGGTTGATGCCACATCGGGTGAGTTGACAGGGCTGAAGTTGATTGGCGGATTGACCATCCCCAGGAACATTGTTTTTGGACCAGATGATTTTCCTCCGCTTGCATTACCTGTCGTTTTTGTAGATTGTCCGCTACAAGCTGCCAGCATTAACATAGAAGAAATGACTCCTGCACCAACTACTTTTTTAACGTTTTTCATACATTACCCCCTGAAGTTTTTATATTATTAATAGAACTACCTTAGACTCTTTGGATCCATAGCATCCCTTAATCCGTCTCCCATGAAATTAATCGAGAGAACAGACAGTAGAATCATGATTCCTGGCGGTACCCAAAGCCAGGGCTGAGAGGCAAGGACGGACAACGATTGGGCATCCTTTAGCATATTTCCCCAGCTGGCTGTTGGAGGCTGAACTCCCATACCCAGGAAGCTTAAACTCGCCTCCGTAATAATGGCAGCGGCAATACCAAATGTGGCATTGACCAGGATCGGACCTAAACAGTTTGGCAAAATATGCTGAAAAACCAATCTTGGTGCGGAGTAGCCAAGTGCCACCCCCGCCTTTATATAATCCATTTGCTTGATGGAAAGAACACTTCCGCGAACAATCCTCGCTATTCCTGGCCAGCCTAAGAGACCGAGCACGACGATAATGTTAAAAAGGCTGGGACCCATAATACTGACTAGAACAAGGATGACCATTAAATAAGGAAACGACATAAACACATCTGTAATCCGCATAATTATCATATCGACCCATTTTCCAAAATACCCGGCAATTGCACCCAAGATCGTCCCAATGGCTACATAAATCGCCACTGCACCGATTCCAACGGAAAGGGAAACCCTCGATCCATAAATCAGACGGCTGAATAAATCCCTTCCTACCTGGTCTGTTCCTAGCATATATTTGGAAGAAGGCGCTGCGGAAAATTGATCCGTTATCGCATATGGGCTCCTAGGCGCAAGAAGGGGCGCAAGGATTGCCATTAATAGAATCAAAGTGAAAACAATTAGTCCCAAAACCGCTAATTTGTGTTTGAAAAAGCGCTTCGTGATTACGCGCAGATAGCTTTCCTCTTCCCCTAATTCCTCAATAGGGGCCAATGGAATCTGCTGTTCAAATGAAACGGCTTGATCGTCCAGCTTGACGTTGGCCATTGACATTTTTTATTCCTCCTTCCGTTGTTAATTGTATTTAATCCTTGGATCTGCTACCGAATAAAGAACATCTGTAATCAGATTCGACAAGAGCACGGCTACAGCCGCCATTAGATTCATGGCCATTAAGGTCGGATAGTCCCGGGAGCCAATCGATTGAATCGTTAATTGTCCTAATCCCGGCCATTGGAAGATTTGTTCGGTAACAACCGCTCCACCGATTAATAAAGGAATATCCATTCCGATGACCGTTATGATTGGAATCAGGGCGTTCCTAAGTGCATGTTTGTTGATAACAAAAAATTCCTTCAGGCCTTTTGAACGGGCTGTCCGTAAGTAGTCCTGTCCCAGTATCTCCAATACGCTTGACCTTACATAGCGGACCATACTTCCTGCTATACCAGTGCCTAAGACGAGTGCCGGCAAGATCAGGTGATTGAATGTATCGGCAAATCCTCCGGTTCCGCCCAATGTATTCATGCCGCCTGTCGGAAAAATTTGAAAAACAATCGAAAAAACATAAATGGCGCCTAATCCCAGAAAAAAGTGAGGTATGGAAATACCTAAAAACGAAAAGGAGGTAGACAGGTAATCCATCCAGGAATATTGGCGTGTTGCACTTAAAATGCCGATAGGGATTGCAATTAAATAAGCAATGATGATAGCTGTTCCCATTAAGAGAAGGGTTGGGCCAATTCGGTCGCTAATCATGCCAGTTACGGCTTGATGAGTCGAAAACGAAAATCCGAAATTACCATGGAGGATTCCGCTCAGCCAGCGTACATATTGCACATAAAGAGGGTCATTCAATCCCAATGCTTCCTTTTTTAAGGCAATATCAGCTGCGGTAGCATCTGGATTTATTTGCATTTCTACCGGGTTGCCGGGAGCCATATTCACAATCAAAAAGCTGAAAATGGTTACCCCAAAAAGTACCGGAAGCGCAATTAATATACGCCGAACAATATATTGAAACAAGTTAATCGCCCCCTTATCCTTTTTATGCCAGCGGAAAATGACATGCTACAGTATGTCCGCTGCCCATCAAATCAGGTGTTTTTTCACGGCAGATGCTTTGTGCCAGAGGACACCTTGTATGAAAGCTGCAGCCTTTAGGAGGGTTCGCTGGGTTTGGAACATCTCCTTCGACGACGACCCGGTTCCGGTTGCGAAGATGCGGATTCGGTACCGGATACGCACTGAGTAATATTTGTGTGTAAGGGTGTCTAGGATTTTTAAAAATTTCTTCCGTTGTCCCAAGCTCAACAATTTTGCCAAGATACATAACAGCGATTCGGTCGCTGATATATTTTACGGCACCAAGTCCGTGGGCAATAAATAGGTAGGTTAATTGAAACTTCTGTTGTAAGTCTTTTAATAAGTTCAGAACCTGTGCTTGAATGGATACATCAAGAGCTGAAACGGGCTCATCACAAACAATTAGTTTAGGATTCAGAATAAGGGCTCTTGCAATCCCGATTCTTTGCCGCTGACCGCCAGAAAATTCGTGAGGATAATGGTTGCGGTGGTGCTTGGTTAACCCGACAATTTCCAGTATGTCATCCACTTTACGGGTGACTTCACTTTTGTCAGCCAGTTTATGGACCAGCAAAGGTTCTGCTAATAAATCCCCAACCCGCTTACGAGGATTTAAGGACGAATAGGGATCTTGAAAAATAATTTGCAATTGGGGCCGCAGCTGCCGCAATTCTGTATTCGATAATGTTGATAAGTCCCTTCCTTGGAAAATGACTTTTCCTTCGGTAGGAGGATCAAGCTGGACGATAGCCTGTCCCGTTGTGGATTTGCCGCACCCTGATTCACCAACAAGGGAAATCGTTTCTCCGGGATAAATCGAGAAGTTCAAACCATCAACTGCTTTTACATGTCCAACCGTTTTAGATAGAATCCCTTTTTTAATAGGGTAATATTTTTTTAAGTTTTGAACTTCAATTAATGGTGTCCCTTGCCGAGGAGCATCTGCTTTTCGATCTGTTTCTAACGAAGTGGTACTACTCATGCATGAACCTCCCTTTGCGTATCAGCTAGTATTTGTTGATGCTGGTCTTCATAAAGCCAGCATCTCACTTTATGCTCATCATGTTGATTAATAGAAAGGAGTGGAGGTTTTTCGTTTTTACATTTTTCATTAGCAAATGGGCAACGTGTATGGAAACGGCAGCCTTTCGGCATGTGCTTCAGTGTTGGTACAGTTCCTGGAATGGAAGCGAGTCTTTCATGGCTGTCATATTCAAGGTGGGGAATAGATTCCATGAGTCCTTTTGTATAAGGATGTTTTGGTTCATCAAATAAGGCAAATACATCTGCTTCTTCAACAACCTGGCCTGCATACATCACGAGGACCTTATCTGCCATCTCAGCAATGACTCCTAAATCATGGGAGATCATCATGATGGCTGTATTGGATTCCTGACGAAGTTTCTTCATTAACTCAAGAATCTGGGCTTGAATGGTTACATCAAGAGCTGTCGTTGGTTCATCGGCAATTAACAATTTGGGTTTACAGGAGAGAGCCATTGCAATCATAACCCTTTGCCGCATACCGCCGGATAATTTATGCGGGTACTCATGAATGATTTCTTCCGCCCTTGGTATTCCGACTTTCTTCAGCATTTCAATCGCATACATTTTTGCTTCTTTTTTTGATAATTTCATATGAAGAAGGATTAATTCCATCATTTGATTTCCAATGGTAAAAACAGGATTCAACGAGGTCATTGGCTCCTGGAAAATCATAGAAATTTCATTCCCGCGAATATGTCTCATATGTGCTTCAGGCAGCTGGGCTAAATCATTTCCACCCAGTTTAATCGATCCCTTTTTTATATAACCGGATTTCCCGAGCAACCTCATAACGGACAGGGAGGTAACACTTTTCCCGCAGCCGGATTCACCTACAATTCCAATTGTTTCTCCCGGTTTTAAATTAAAAGTTACCTCATCGACTGAAATGACTTCCCCTTTATCATTTTTAAATGCGGTTTGAAGCTTTTCTACCTCTAATAGGTTGCTAGACAAAAGAACCACCCCCCGATTTAGTAATTAAATAGATGGCTGTGCGGCATTTTCCTCTACTTTTTCGACAATATAGTGGTAAACCAGGCTTAAAAATGCCTTTCCGGCGTACACCATTGCTTTTTCATCAATATCAAACTTCGGATGGTGATGGGGAGCAATAGCTCCTAATTCTTCATTGCGTGACCCGGTGAAAAAGAACATTCCAGGCCTTTCTCTTAAATAATAGGAAAAGTCCTCGCTTCCCATTATGGCTGGCATTTCAACAAGAGTACTTTCGCTGTGGCAGGCCTCCATAATCGTTTTAAACACTTCTGTTTCTTCTTCGTGGTTATAAACAGCAGGATATCCTTTTTTGTACATAATCTCGCATTCCGCATGCAGTGCACTGCAAATTCCCTTGACAATATTCTTTATTTCGCTTTCCATATGTTCTCTTACCGTTTCATCGAAGCTTCGGACAGTTCCTGTTAAGGTTGCAGTATCGGCAATGACATTATTAGCATTTCCTGCATGGAACGAGCCAACGGATAAAACAGCTGATTTTTGAGGATCAATCTGCCTGCTCACTATGTACTGAAGCTGATTAACAATTTGGCTGCCAATCGCAACGGCATCAACAGTTTCATGTGGGGAAGCGCCGTGTCCGCCTTTTCCCAGGATTTTTATTTCAAAAGCGTCGGCAGCAGCCATAGCAAATCCTTTTCGATAGAGGTAGGTTCCTGTTGGGGAACCTGATGATAAATGAGTTCCAAATACTACATCCACACCATCGAGGCATCCATCCTCAATCATCGCAATCGCACCGCCGGGAGATAACTCTTCAGCATGCTGATGAAGAAACACTACGTTTCCTGCAAGTTCACTGCGATTTTCGCTCAATACTTTGGCAACAGCCAGAAGTGTTGCAGTATGGCCGTCGTGGCCGCAAGCGTGCATCACTCCGGGTACTTTGGATTTATAAGGAACTTCTTTTTCATCCTGAATGGGAAGGGCATCAAAGTCAGCTCTTAAGGCAACGGTCTTTCCTGGTTTTCCGCCGCGGATCGTTCCAACCACACCTCGTCCTCCAACATTTGTACGTACTTCAATTCCATAGCCTTTTAAGATTTCTGCTATCATTTTTGGTGTTTCAACCTCTTGGAATGATAGCTCAGGGTTCTGATGCAAATGTCTTCTCCATTCCACTATTTGCCCATACGCCTCTTCTAACTGTGAATGCCAATCTATTAACATGTCCAAACCTCCAAATGTTTTTATCGGCCTTCTTCATAAAAAAGTTTCTGGAAAAACTATAGCATGTCCCATAGGAAAACTAATTTAGTATGGAAGATTTCCTACCACACTTTTTGGGAAATTCCTCATAGAGGATTATTTTTAAACCTTGTCAATTAAATTTTTCTGTAGAAATAAGAAAGTTTATGTTGGATGTACCCCGCTCGCTGTTCCACTCCTCTCTGTAAAAAATGCAGCTTTCCTAAAAAATTAAAGCTGCAAAAAATTTCTGGAATTTTCGTAAGTCACTTGTAAAAAATATTTTTATATAGTTTTATTATTCAGAGTATACTGAAAATTAGATATTAGGTCAATCAAGATTTATAAATTTTAGAATATTCTGTTGCGTTATTCCACATGTTTCCTTTTTCAAAAAACCTCATAAAATTTTTATATGGGTCTTTAGAATAGTATTACTACAGTTAGGACGGAAAGGGTTTTGGCGAATTTGTTTAAAAACTAGAAAAAAGATAACGCGGGCACCAATTTTTCTAGTTTTTAGGTAATTTTGAAAAAACAGAAAACGTTGTAGAAAAGTAGAAAAGAATCTTCCCGTAAGCCATTTGTCGCTCTGCCTTCCCTTTTTCTTAAAGGGACCAACAAGTCTATTTCTCACCTCAAACTGGTACAATTAATCTGTCACTCCATCCTTCAAAACATTGTGTTATAATTATCAAGTTATTATAATCCACATCAATTAGGTTTTTTTCTCATAAAAAGCAGGTGATCAGATGATAAAGGCACAAAATACAATATATCGTTGTCCGATCACTTTGACCAATAAGGCAAAGGATAAAATGCGAGAGCTCGGGTTGGATGAGCGATCGTTTTTTTTATTGGAGAAATCGTTTCATGTTTATATAGAAAAGTATCCGCAATCGGGTGATGGCCTTGTTTCTGCTGCCTTATTTTTTGACATGGAGAGAAATGAAAAGCTTGCGAACATGTTCGATCGGTTTGTTGTCGTTCTGCATTGTTTGGTGAAGCAGGATCGGTTTGTCGTGACGAATGTGACGACGAGACCGGTGCATATACCCTTGGCTTCGAATTGGCGTGAGTCGGCAGATTTCACCTTTGACTTGAATGTTCAGGGCAGCGCCCCTTTACCATTTGATTTGCTGAACTTGATCCACAACATGCCGGTTGCCCAGGAAAGTTCCATGTATGTGAAAAAGCGGATTGCCAGTTGGGAAGGCTACCTGAAAATTCAAGAGCAATCCGCGGATATTCCTGATATAACCTGCCGCTATTCCTCGCTTATCTTCAATGATGATTTCAGTCGGGTGAAAATAACCGGCTGCCAGCTGAAGGAACAGGAATGGAAGTCACTCAAGGATATGAGTGTGAAGCTAAAGGGAATGGACAAGGATATCGGCAAAGTCTTGAAAGCGAATCGTACGGCCTCCACGGTTGAGGTGGAATTGCACGGTTATATGGAGGAACAGGCCCGCCGGCAGCGGCTTGATGCACACCCAAGGGAAGTCACCTTTAGCAATTTTGCCACTTTAAGTCAGGTGAAAAGGCTCCGTCAAGGGTTTAAGCAGTTGGAAAACGGTTTGGCTGCGAATCCTGAACTAGAACGCCTCTTATTTGAAAACAAGCCGCCGGTCAAAGAGGTGAAAAAGCGCTCTAGTCTTCAGTTTCACAATCGATTGAATGAGTTCCAGCAAGCAGCTGTCACAGGTGCTATATCAGCTGAAGACTTATATGTCATTCAAGGACCGCCCGGAACAGGGAAAACAACCGTTATTTCAGAGATCTGTCTGCAAAATGCTAAGGCAGGGTTGCGCACGCTGGTTGCCTCGCAGTCAAATTTGGCGGTCGACAATGCCCTAGGGCGATTGCTGGCGAACAAAGATATTCGAATTCTCCGGGTCGGTCGTACGGAAAGCATCGAAGAAGAAGGCAAAAAGTTCATTGAGGAAAATGTCGGACAGTACTGGAAAGACCATACGCTGCAGGAAGTTTCAGGTCAATACTATACCCGTAAACAACGGGAACTCGAACTGGAAGCGGAATGGGCAGCGAATGAACAGGAACAAGAGCGGCTCCAGCAAGAGCTTTTACGAGTAGAGGCAGAGTTACAAGCAAAAAAGAATGCCCAGAAGCAGTATGACGAAATCCAGTCCATTATTGAAAAGCATAAAAAGGACATTCATGAAGCTGAGCAGGAGAGGCAATCAGTTCAGGAGATTTTGCACAAGATCGAACAGTCGATTCGTTTGTTGAATAACAACATCGAAAAAGACGAAACGTTTCTGGCCGAGGAACCGGATAGTGACTCCATTCAAAAAGAGCTGGAAGCCAACAAGCGGGAGATTGAACGTCTACAAGAAAGTGTGGCCCTTCAGGAGCTTGAAGAAAAAATTAATGAAATAAAACATACCATAGATGAGACTTCTGCTAACTATGAGAGATGGAACGAGGCAACGACACAGAAGGAAGCTTTAGAAGAAAGAATCACCGCCGCTAAAAAAATCGACAGCTTAAAGTGGATCATGCTCGAACAAAACTTTACCCGGTCTTTGCAGGTTCAGTCCTTAATCGGAAAAATGGACACGCTTCGTGAACGAATAAATCAGCTGGACAAGCTGAAGGAATATAATGAAAAACTAAATCCCCCTATTCACTATCTTGAACAGCTTTTGGGGCAGCAGTACGGACCGTCACTAAAGCAATTGAAAAACACAGCTCCTGTAGCGGTGACTGCCATAGAAATTGACCAAATTTTAGACCAACTGAGAAGTGAATTAAAAGGAAATTCAACCATTCACCCGCAGCGAATTGCAGCCTTTCTTAAGGGGCTATATGGCCGGAGACATTATATTTGGCAAAAGGCGGACAAGTTAAAGCTCAATGATACAGATAAAAAAATTTCACAGGAAGCACTTCAGCAATTGAAACAGGAATTGCTTTGGCAGTTAAAGCCTATCCTGGATGAACATAAGATGATGCAGCAAAAATATCAGAGAGAGATGGGCGAGCAGAATACGAAGCTGAATTTTTTGCAAACCAAACAAAAGCAACTGATGGAGTCTGCAGTATTCATCCCTAATGCAAAGGACTTGCTGCATGAAAAAGAAGCCATGGCGCTTGAACTGCAGAACAAGAAAGAGCAATATGAGCAAGCCAAGCTTCGGGTTAAAATGAATCGCCAAAAACGGGAACAAGAAGCTCTTCAGCTGCAGGAAGCAGAGCAGAAACAAATTCAAGCCGAAGCTCGCTTTGCAGAAATCTCCGGTATGCTTAAAGAAAGAGAGGCTGACCTGACACCCCTAAATGAAATTATCTCTTCAGACCCGGAACGGAGGCACGAAGAGGTATTAAAGAAGCTTGCGAGCATTTCTTTTACCAGGGAATCTTTGAAACAGGAAAAGCAAAAGCTTCCGCTGTTCCAATCCATCCAGGGTATGTGGCAGTCCTTGCTGGAAGAAGCAACTGATCATGACCTGAATGAAATCCGGAAGCTTTACGTGAAGCATGCGAATGTTATTGGAACAACATGTGTGGCATCCGCCCGCAAAGATTTCATCGAAAGCTATCCTGTTTTTGACGTTGTCATCATTGATGAAGTATCAAAGGCAACCCCGCCAGAGCTCCTTTTGCCGATGCTGAAAGGGAAAAAGATTATCCTCGTTGGCGACCATCATCAGCTGCCGCCTCTCTTGGGAGACGATACCCTCGAGGAAACCTTGCAGGAAATGGCGAAAGAAAGTGAAGACTTTGAAGGAAAAGCTGAACTCAAAAAGCTTTTACATGAGTCGCTGTTTGAGCGGCTGTTTAAAAATCTGCCGAAAAGCAATAAAACGATGCTGGCCATTCAATATCGGATGCATGAAAACATCATGGAAACCATCACGCCATTTTATATGCAAGAAAACGAGGTGCTCCAATGCGGGTTAACCGACTCCGATTCTGATCGGGACCACAAGCTTGAATCACCTGCTATCAAGCGTAACAATCATCTGCTCTGGCTGGATATGCCGAACGGGCCTGCATTTTTTGAAGAAAGAATGAAAGGCGGCAAAAGTCTGTATAATCCAGCTGAATTGAAGAGGATTGGTGAATTGCTGGTGGAAATGAATCAAGCAGCGGCAGAAGCGAAGCAGGCTGGAAGAATGGCCCCCGATGAGAAGAAAAGCATTGGCGTCATCAGTTTTTATGGAGAACAAGTGAAACGGATCGATCGCATGCTTCAACAGGAGTTGCGCTTGCCTCACTTAACGATCCGTACGGGAACTGTGGATCGATTCCAGGGGATGGAGATGGATGTGATTCTGTTAAGTATGGTGCGTAATCACGATAATAAGCAGGATGATATCGGTTTTGCCAAAGACTACCGCAGGCTGAATGTCGCTTTGTCGAGGGCGAGGGAGCTGCTTGTGATGATTGGCAGCACGAAGATGTTTACAGAGCGGACGAAACATTCAGGTGCCAGACAAATGTTTACTCACGTATTAGAAACTGTCAAAAAACAAGAGGGACTGCGAACCCTTGAAGAGGTGAGTCTGCATGGATAAAATGAAAAAATTACGTGCGGATTTGCTTAAAAATCCAGCTGTCCAAATCAACAAATCGGTTATTTGGCATATCCCGGTGATATCGTATTCTGTGGCGTTTAATCGAGTAAAGCGGTCGAAGATGGACATTCTCATGAAAATGATGCTGCTAACGTTTGATCAGGCTGAAATCCGGCGTGCAGCCAATTTGACTGAACTGCTGCTGGTGGAGGAGCTTTTCATTGAGGATTTATTAAAAAAAATGCAGAGGATGGACCTTGTTCGGTTGGAAAAAGGAAGTTATCGGCTGACAGTAAAAGGGCGAGAACAGCTAACGGCAGGCATTATGGAAGAGGATTTAGAAGAAGAGTCGATAATACTTTCATACAGCCCGCTCCACGATGAAATTTTGCCGGAAATAAGTGAGCCTGTGCCTGAACCGGAGAAGGAACTGCCTCTTTATCGATATGCAGACAATCAGGGTTCTATTGATACAGAACGGATCTTGCAAGTTCTCGCCGAGCGGGAAAGCGGCGAAGTAGAGGACGGTTTTCAAACTGTAGCTGCTGCCGTAAATAGTTTCGAAGAGCAGAAAGTTGAACATGTCCCGTGCCTGGAATTTCAACTGTACAATAAAGAACAGGATACCTTTTACGCGCGTGTCTGGAATACATGGCTTGGGCGCTGGGATGAAACGTTCGAAAAACAAATAGAAGAAAAGGAACGTTTGGAATGGCGGGAAAAACCTGGCCCGCATAAATCTCATCAATACGAATAAGATGATTCCTCTGCGAGAAAACTACAAAAAAACTCTGGAGGAAAGAAATGAGAGACAACACAGAAAAACATAAGGAAGACCAAAACAAGGTTCAAAATGAACAGTTATCTGAGATAACCAATACAGATTACGGACTTGAATCTGTTGAAAAAGGTACTGATTTCGCGGAAGGAGATAAAAACAATTCTCCAAATTGTGGCGGGTTGTAACAGCTAAGTCAGTGATAAAGTAAGTTTCTTTTTAGCTAAATAAAAGCCTCATTTAAAAGTATAAAGATTAAAAGCAGAAGCAGGTAAATGGGTACCTGCTTCTTTTTTATTTACTTTGTTGTCTTCCTTCAGTTTATACACTACCAGGTAGCTCTCGTAGTAAGAAGATAAGTTCGAGGAGATACAAGAAAAGGATAGAAAGAGCATTTGATTCTGCTCATCTATCCTTTTAAATATGAACTATGGAACAATTTCAAAAAAAGTACCTTGTTTTTCTCATAGAGGCAGCAGATCGGGCTGGAACCATAAGTTAAGCAATTGGTAACCGTTCAGGATAGCGCCAACGGCACCGAAAGTAACTGAGATGACTGACCAATCAAATGAAATTTCCAGAACAACTGAAGCAGGGGCAAAGGTAACAATTGTTGCAGGTGCCACAACATATACGTTGACTGCAGATGATAAGGGCTTGCTTAACGCAAAGGGGACCGTGGTTCCAGCTAATCTGAAGTGATAATAGTGCCCTCTTTATTTAAATTCATACTTTACTTATCGGAATTATATGTTTATAATGAAATTAATCAAATAAACGAATTTATAAGTTGTTGTATTCATAGGAAAGTTGTTGTAAAAATAAAGGAGCGTTCCTGATGAAAAATAATAATGAAAAAAAGCGACAAAAACTTATCAATAAATTAATTTTTTTAAATGTATATAACAAAGAAGATCAACAGCTTTATGAGTTGTCACTATCGAAATTAGAATATGAATATAGAAGATTTAAATTACAAAACCATCCGCATGGTGAGTATGGGTCTATACAGTGGGTTTAAAATAAATATGATTACGTTACATTAGACTGGATGGTTTTTCCACACCTGCGGTCTTTGGTAAATAGCGTGTTAGTAAATAATGTGTTAAAATGAAATTCCTTGGCAGGGGCATAAAAAATAGTTTGGGAAGCAGGGGGCATGGTATAAATCCCCCTGCTTCTTTTTATTAAGAAGGAAATGATTTGATATAATTAAAGAAGAATCATGGCACAATTTCAAAAATAGTACCTTGGTTAAGGTCAGTGACTCTCATAGAGCCATAAACCCCTAAGTATAATCTGGTTTGATTCAGATTCGTTCCCAGACTAATAAAATAAGCTGATTGAGATCCGAAATTGTAATTGGTTTCAATAATACTAAAATCATTTAGCTTACCATCGGTTCTTCCCCTCGTATAAGCTAAAACTCCTCTAACCGGAGATTGTGATTCTTCATTCCGGGCAAGGTCGGTAAACACAACGCTTCCCGTTAAATGGGGGATTCCATTCCCCATATATGGCTGGACTCCTGTGAGCGCTGTTCCTGCAAACTTATCGGGTCGGGAATCTTGATGATAATAACTAGTTAAAGGTGGAAGGCGCCTTACTGAAGTTGAGACTGCTTCATTGTAATAAGCAATTATTTTCTCATCCAGAGTGGGATTTTCAGAGCAGCTCCTTAAAGTCGAAGTTGGAAAAGCACCTTCCCAACCTCTCCAGCCAAGGTTAATAAATCCTTCTTGCTCTGATTCCATCATAGGAGCTTTAGTTATCTGAGTAACCGGTATTGGTTTATACTGAACGAATGAAAAAATCGACTCTGCCAGATCCTGTCCGACATTTCCCACATATTTGATGTACTGATTAGAAAACCTTTGAAATGAAATGCCTGGTATATTGCGAACTCCTTTGGCCATTACGGTAAGCGTTTCCTGAATAGATGCAGGAAGTTCATTAAACCGTGTGACGACGGGTGGATCAGAGATAAATGTATTCTTACTTACGTCAATCTCAATTATTTTACCAGCAATCTCCATAGGATCCTGACTTAAATTAAATGGGTCATAGCCTGCTCCGCCATCTCCGGTTGTTAAAACAAGTTTTCCTGTTTCAGGTGAAAAGTTTAAGCTATTGACACCATTATGATTAAAAAACGGTCTTCTTACGTTAAGTAATGCCCGTCGTTTTTGAGGCTGTCCATTCGATTGGAAAATCCATTCTTCAACTGTATTAATATGATCATATTGAGTTTCTCTATTTATCCATTTTAAGTTTAAGGTTTTAGGATCACATGGGTTAGGCTTGAAATGTTCAGAAAGAGCACCTGCGCCCTGTGTTCCTGCTACTGAATAATGAAGGTAAAACAGACCGTTATAATAAAATTGGGGATGAAACGCCAGCCCTACCAAACCCCGTTCATCATATCCACCAGAAGAACCTAATTTTATGATTCTTGAGCGAATATCTAAAAAAGTCCTTACAACGCCGTTTCCTATGTAAAAGATCTCTCCGACCTGGGTTGCAATAAATAATCTTTCAATAGAGTCTCCGGGCAGTATAGCTGTTTTTATAACAGTAGGTAAATTTATCTTAGTAACAATGGGCCGTAAATTAACCTTAACTTTTATCACCTAACTTTCCACTCCTTCTTATTGTTTCCTTTCATAAAAAATATGATGAGAACTGTTCTTTTAGCACTAAAGCAGGGATGGGGAACTGATACAAGAAGTCGAGTGTCTTTTTTATTGAGGATCTCCAAAAGGATATTTGTAGTGTGTCAGACTTAGCAATAGGGGATTAGATTTGGAGGAGAAAGCCATGTTAAAAGGATTGGGGTTAGACGTGGGGCATTAAAGTGGATATTGGTAATAAGTAATATAAAAAAGGATAGACAGAGCAGTATTCTGCTCATCTATCCTTTTATTATGATTAGGCTCCCATTTTTTCTTGGACAAGCTGATTCCCCGGCTGCTTTTTCTTCCTGTTAACGAAATGCCAATGCAAGTTTATAAATTGGCCAGGAAACACTCCAAATAATGATCAAGCCCGCCATCATTAAAAACCATTTTAAATTCATTCGATCTTTTCACTCTCAGTATTAATAGTTACAGGCAGGCTAATTAGCTTAAAAAACAGAGTCTATCTGCTATCTCTTATAAAAATAATAACTTTCATAGAATACGCCCCTTCGCAAAAAATTTCAATAAAGATGTTTTGGAAAAAAATCACACTAACTTTTCAGGACTATTTAGTGGAAGCAAAATTAGTGGTGGTTGATTTAGAGACAAATACATTTTAAAAATATATACCCTTACATAGAATGTGGTTCTGCCAAGAAATCCATCACTATGTGATTTTTTCAGTTTTTAAAAAAGGGAAGCTTACTACCCTAATAGATAGTAAGTCTTATACTATAATCTCCAACCTCGACACCTGAGTGAATTTTTTATTAGCGCAACAAAGAAAGTTTTAAGTTCAATTATGTAATTATTGAAAATATTAAAACTATATTGACAATTCTGAATTGTATTCGTAAAATACACTTAACTCTTCATATGATATGAAGAGTTAAAGGGAGGTGGGAAACATGGCATTAAAACGTATATCTCTCGTCGACGATGTTGTTAATATCTTTTTAAAAGATGTGGAAGATGGAGTGTATACATATGGTGATAAATTGCCCTCCCAGAAGGAATTGGCAAATCGTTATCAGGTAAGCTTAATTGTTATTAGAGAAGCTCTCATTAAATTATCTGCAGTAGGGATAATAAGTTTTCATCAAGGAAAAGGTACTTACCTTAATAAATCAGAAGCAGGATCGTTTGCTCAATCTGAATTTTCATCATTAATTTTCCATAATATCAATAACCTTCTTGAAATTGTTGAAGCGAGACAGCTGATTGAAAGTGAAACAAGCTCATTAGCAGCACAACGAAGAACAAATAACAATCTTATAGAAATAGAAAAAACTATTGATGGCATGAAGAGAAGCTTAAACGATAATGAAAATTTTGCTAGATGGGATGTTGATTTTCACATTTCTGTAGCAGCAGCATCTAAAAATCAAGCACTGCAAAAAATGACTACCCTTCTTATTGATAGTTATCGATCAGAAATATCAAAATTTTTTCAAGTTCCAGGCGTGATTGAAAAGATATTAACGGAACACGAAAGTATCTATTATCAAATTTTAAATAGGAATAGCAGGAAGGCGTCTATAATTATGCGTAACCATCTTAAATTACCGGAAAAAGTCTTTTCAGTAAAAATAGCTGAATTAAGCAATTAAATAAGCTAGATCCTTCTTTTGTAAACGCTCTATTTTAGTTTGATAGATCTCTTAAAAAATTAAGTTACCATTTTTAAACTTAGAAAGTTGTTTACCAAGACATGAGACAAATGGAGTGTAAGAGGCTATTAAGTTTCGTTATCCTCAATTAATGACTGAATAGGGGTGGAGAATCTGACTAACTATCAAATTGCAGTTATTCCTGGTGATGGAATCGGCCCGGAAGTAGTTATTGAAGCTGTTAAAGTACTTAAACTACTCAAAACACTGGACCCTTCATTTCAAATCGACTTTGATACATTTGATTGGAACAGTGAGTATTATCTTAGACATGGAAAAATGATGCCGGAAGACGCCCTTGATACTATAAAAAAATATGATGCCATTTTATTCGGAGCTATAGGTGATAGCCGGGTCCCTGATGATGTAACGGTATGGGAGCTGATTATGCCAATCCGGAAAAATTTTAAGCAGTATATTAATTTACGGCCAGTTAAATTATTGAAGGGAGTTCATAGCCGGTACCCAGGTGGAAATATCGATTTTGTTATTGTCAGGGAAAACGCTGAAGGTGAATACTCCAATAGCGGGGGAAGATTGTATTCAGGCATGGAACAGGAGGTTGCTGTCCAAAATACTATTATAACAAGGATAGGCACGAAAAAAGTTGCAAGATTTGCTTTTGAATATGCTAAAAAGCATGGTAAAAGTACGGTCACAAGCGCAACAAAATCGAATGCAATTATCCACTCAATGAAACTATGGGATGAGGCAGTAAATGAGGTAGGAAAAGATTTTCCATCCATTAACCTGCAAAGCTATTATGTTGATGCCCTGGCAGCTTATTTTGTTTCTAGGCCAGAGGACTTCGAAGTGGTTGTTGCTTCCAATTTGTTTGGAGATATTTTAAGTGATTTAGGTTCTGCGGTTGTAGGAGGGCTAGGACTTTCCCCTTCTGCAAATTTAAATCCGGAAGGTGATTTCCCTTCCATGTTTGAACCTGTACATGGTTCTGCTCCTGATATTGCCGGCAAAGGAATTGCCAATCCAATTGCACAAATTTGGTCAGCAGCACTTATGCTTGAGCATTTGGGGAGAAAGGATTTAGCGACGGTCATTTTGGAATCAATTGAACAGGTTCTTGTAAAAAAAGAAGCACAAACTCCAGATTTAGGCGGCAGTTCAACGACAAGTGAGATGGGTTCAGCGATAAGAGATGCTATACAACAATTACTATTAGTTAAAGAGGGTCGATAATGATGAGAATGGAAAACGAAGTATTTGTTGTTACTGGTGCACAGGGAGGAATGGGGAAAGAAACAGTTCGACGATTCTTAGAAGAAGGGGCATTAGTTGTCGCTGTTGATCTTAATGTGGACGGAGTAGAGGAAAGTGATCATCTATTGCCGATTGCTGCGGATTTAACTAAGGAAGAGGAAGTGGAGAAAGTTTTTTCTTCTGCATTTGAGAAATTCGAGCGTATTGACGGGCTTGTTAATATTGCTGGTATCGCCCAGCCGGCAACGCCGATTGAAGAAGTGAGATTGGCTGATTGGGAGAAAATTATGCGAGTCAACGTAACTGCTCCATTTTTAACTTGCCGTGCTGCTGTACCATACATGAAGAAAAAAGGGGGAGGAGTAATAGTCAATATCGCTTCTATCTCCATGGTGAGGCCAAGGCCTGGTTTAAATGCCTATATCGCGTCTAAGGGAGCCGCAGTTTCATTCTCACAAGCATTGGCCATTGAATTAGCTGAGTATGGGATTAGGGTCAATGTTGTGAACCCAGGTCCGGCTGATACAAAAATGCTCGGGGAATTTACTGCAAAGGATAAGGATTTTGAGACAGTTAAAGAAAATGTTTTTAAGAAAAGTGTTCCATTGGGAAGGCTGATTGAACCTATTGATATTGCGAATTCCCTTGTGTATTTATGTTCAAGAGAAGCGTCCATTGTGACAGGTTCTGTCTTAAATGTAGATGGTGGAAGGGGGATTTAAATGATGCAGGCTATCAATGGTCAAATTCAAGGATGTTACATAGGCGGCGAATGGATAATCCCTAATAAAGAGAGATTAATAGAAGTGAAAAACCCTGGGGACGGATCAACTTTGGCATTTGTTCCGAGAGGGGACAAGGAAGAAATTGACCTAGCAGTCAATGCGGCAAAAAAAGCATTTCATTCCCAAGAGTGGAAGAAATTTAGTCCTTATAATCGGGGTAAGATTCTTTATCAGGCAGCGGAAATCATTCGCGAGAATAGGGAAGAATTAGCAAAATTAGAGACGTTAGATGTCGGAAAGCCACTGACTCAATCTGCTGTGGATGTAGAGATTGCTGCACGTTATTTTGAATATTACGCTGGTGTCGCTGATAAAATTTTTGGAGAAACGATTCCGGTTGAACCAGGAATCATTGATTATACTGTTCGTGAACCGATAGGTATCGTTGGACATATTATTCCTTGGAATTATCCTTTGCAAATTGCATCGAGAAGCATTTCTGTTTCAATAGCAACAGGGAACGCTGCGGTTCTAAAGCCAGCTGAGGATACACCTTTAACGACGCTTAAGCTAGTTGAATTAATCGAACCTTTAGGGCTTCCAAAAGGTATTGTTAATGTGGTAACAGGTTACGGTCATGAAGCAGGAGCAGCGCTTTCTGGTCACCCTGATATAAACCACATTACTTTTACAGGTTCGGTAGAGACAGGTAAAAGGGTCATGGAGTCAGCTGCTCAAAATATAGTTCCCGTCACCCTTGAGCTTGGAGGAAAATCCCCTAATATTGTCTTTGCTGATTGTAATGAAGAGCAGGCTCTAAAGTGGGTGCTTAAGTCCATTGTGCAAAATTCAGGTCAGACTTGTTCTGCAGGCTCCCGTTTGGTAATTGAAAAATCCATAAAAGAAAATTTCATTCGGAAGCTGGCAGCTGCAATGGAGGAGCTTTCGATCGGTCTCGGAATTGATAATCACGATCTAGGGCCAGTGCTTTCCAAAAAGCAATTTGATCGCATCCAAAGTTTTATTGATCTAGCCAGGAAGGATGGAATTAGAATTTTAACAGGAGGAGATCGCAGATTAGTAGAAGGGTGCGGATTAGGCTACTACTTTGAGCCAACCATCTTGGATAATGTTCCAGTAAGCCATTATCTTGCTCAGGAAGAAATTTTCGGCCCCGTATTGACAGTAACCACATTCCAAACAGAAGAAGAAGCAATCGAAATTGCAAACGGTACACCGTATGGTCTTGTTGCTGGAGTTTGGACTGAAAACGTTGGCATTGCTCACCGTGTTGCCAGCCAACTTCAATGTGGCCAAGTATTTATCAATCATTACGGGGCGGGCGGAGGCATAGCACAGCCATTCGGAGGTTACAAAAAAAGCGGATTCGGCCGTGAAAAAGGGTTAGAGGCATTGCAAAATTATACACAAGTAAAAAATGTGGCACTGAAATATTAAGGGTGAATAAAGAGTTTGGATTACTAATAATTTGTGATCTTTATCCTAATTTAGATGGCTTCGAGATTTGATGTTTTAGGTTAAATATCATTTAATCAGCCTGTTTTAACTATCCTGTTTGTGTGTAATTATCGTTGCTGTTTTTCTGGAAATTTAGACTTGTATTGATTGATATAAATAGACATTTAAAAATGAAGAGAATTTTTAACACAAGGAATGAAAGAAAGGACGATAAAATGGAGCCGATTATTCGCTTGGAAAATGTATCGTTTTCCTACAAAATCAATGAAAAAACGAAAGTATCCGTTCTAAAGAATATCTCCTTTTCTATAATCCCTGGAGAATATGTAGCCATTATTGGTCACAATGGATCAGGAAAATCAACCTTATCTAAACACCTTAACGGGATCTTGACTCCAGACAATGGTGATGTATGGGTTCACGGTAATAACACAAAGGATACAAACAATAAACGGTCCATTCGTCAAACCGTTGGCACGGTCTTTCAGCATCCGGATAACCAAATTGTGGCGACAATCGTGGAGGAGGATGTTGCATTTGGGCTGGAGAATATTGAGGTACCGAGGGAGGAAATGAAAAAAAGAGTAGATGAGGCTTTAAATGTTGTAAAAATGTCTCAGTTTCGCCATAGGCCGCCCCATCATCTATCCGGGGGACAGAAGCAAAGAGTTGCAATTGCCGGGGTGCTGGCGATGCACCCGGATTGCATTGTTTTTGATGAAGCAACAAGTATGCTAGATAGTTTTGGCAGAAAAGAAGTTTTGCAGGTTATGCGAAAAATGAACAATATGGGGATGACAATTATTACCGTGACCCATCATATGTCGGAAGCGGCGGAAGCAGACCGGATTATCGTCATCGAAGACGGGCAAATTGTTATGGATGCACCGCCACGTGAAATTTTTAAACATAAACAGGAATTGAAGAATTTGCAATTAGAAGTACCTTCTGTAAGCCAAATGGCCGAAGGGATACACCAACAATTTCCCGATTTTTCTACGGAATTAATCCAGGAGGATGAGTTTATTGATGAAGTAATGAAATTCTCCAAAGTGGAGGTGATCTGATGGGAGCGAGACCAATCATCCAAGTAGAAAACCTGTCTCATACATATATGAAAGGTACTCCGTTGGAGCATGTTGCTTTAAAAGGAGCCAACCTGTATGTAGAAGAAGGCGAGTGTATTGCCATTATTGGCCATACTGGTTCGGGGAAATCCACCTTGATCCAACATTTCAATGGGCTTATGCGTCCAGAATCTGGAAAGGTAATCATTGACGGGGTAGACTTGTCAAAGAAAAAGGTCGACGTAAAAACGCTAAGACAGAAAGTGGGACTCGTTTTTCAAAATCCTGAGGATCAAATTTTTGAAAAAATCATTGGCGATGATATTGCCTATGGACCATTCAAATTAGGTCTTCCACTTAAGGAGGTGAGGGAGCGAGTAAAATGGGCGATGTCTGTTGTAGGACTAGACTTCGAGCAAATGAAAGATAGACAGACCTTTGCTCTTAGCGGTGGACAAAAACGGAAGGTTGCCTTGGCAGGGATTCTTGCTTTAAAACCAAAGATTTTGGTCCTAGATGAACCGACAGCTGGCCTTGATCCAAAATCTAGGAACGAATTGCTGGAAAAAATTAAACGGTTAAATAGGGAGGAGAAATTAACAGTTATTTTCGTGTCACACAATATGGAGGAGGTAGCCATGTTGGCAGACCGCATCTATGTGATGGCGGGAGGAAAGGATGTATTATGCGGTACCCCGAAGGAAATTTTTACGGATAAAGAAAAACTGCAGCTGCATCATATTGGAACACCTGAAACAGTCCAGGTCCTTTATAGGTTAACTGATCTTGGATACAAAGTAAGCGTGGATGCCTTTTCAATTAGTGAAGCAACCGAAGAAATCATCAAGGTTCTTCATGGTACAAAGGAGGATTTGGAAGATGTCCAGCGAGTTTGAAATATCCCGAAGTATTACAATCGGCCAATACGTGCCAACAGATTCTTATATACATCGCTTAGACCCCAGAGTAAAGCTTCTTTTATTTGTTGTAATCGTGGTCGCTATTGCTTTTAATACGAGTTATATCGGAAACGCCATTGGACTGTTCCTATCACTCTATTTATTCTGGGCATCCAAAATACCTATCAGTTATGGACTATCCGGTGTAAAACCAGCCATTCCTTTTATTATCATCCTGGCCCTTTTGCAGCTTCTTTTTCAAGGTCAGCTCTTTTCCGGCGGCAAAGTGTATGTGGATTACGGCTTTATCTTGATTACTAGTGAAAGTATTCGCTTGGTGGTAGTATCTGCCGTTCGTTTTATTGAAATTATCTTCTTAAGCAGTGTTCTTACCTTATCTACTTCAACTACACAATTAACTCATTCAATTCAAAGTTTACTAAGTCCATTAAAGAAAATTAACTTTCCAGTACATGAAATTTCGCTTATCACAACCATTTCGATTCGGTTTGTCCCAACCTTCGCCATTGAAATGGAAAAAATGATGAAAGCCCAGGCTTCAAGGGGAGCGGACTTTGGTACAGGCGGTTGGT
The DNA here is from genome assembly GCF_011393025.1 of Neobacillus terrae. Taxonomy (GTDB): domain Bacteria; phylum Bacillota; class Bacilli; order Bacillales; family Cytobacillaceae; genus Neobacillus_A; species Neobacillus_A terrae. Next base: position 70,793 of record NZ_JAAOEO010000007.1, read on the forward strand.
GGAGAATCATTCAGAGAACAAAAGAAACTTTTCCCATCATTATTCCCTTATTCAACATCGCATTATCAAGAGCTGAGGACCTGATTCTTGCAATGGAATCCAGATGCTATACACCAGGTGGCAACAGAAGCTCCTACTCCGTTTATAAAACTTTGGCGAAGGATTACCTCGTTTTATTGGTTGGACTATTATTTGCATACCTGCTTATTTTTTACCCGTTTCCATTTTAATGAATAGTTACGTTTCTTGTATTCTTTGATAATTGAACTATAACCCAACAGGACAACGAGAAAAAAATAGATTCGTCGATAAATCCTGTCAAAAAGTTTGGAACAGCCATTCTAAAAATAAAAGGAGAGAAAATGGAATGAAAAAGTCTTTAACGGTTCGCGATATTGTAATTGCAGGTGTACTTGGTGCAGTAGCGATTCTTTTAGGGGTAACGCGGCTTGGCTATATTCCTGTACCAACAGCAGCAGGGAATGCAACAATCATGCACATTCCTGCGATTATCGGGGGAATTATGCAGGGGCCGGTTGTCGGGCTCATTGTTGGTGCTATTTTTGGAATTTCCTCCTTCTTGAATGCCACGGTTCCTTTATTTAAGGATCCATTGGTAGCAATTTTACCACGTTTATTTATTGGTGTTGCAGCATGGCTTGTATATGTTGGACTCCGCCGCAAAAACGAGTACTTTGCAGTATGCGCTTCAGCATTTATTGGTACCTTGACTAATACAGTTCTTGTTTTAACTATGGCTGTCGTTAGACACTATCTGACTCCAGCAGTTGCCTGGACAGTTGGCATAACAAATGGAATACCTGAAGCGATTGTAGGAACAATTGTTACGTTAGCAGTTGTATTGGCTTGGAAACAAATCGGTAAAAACAAAAAATCGAAGATCTCTGAGGATATGTAGGATATGCCTAATCAAATCACGGATGTACCTGGAGTAAAAGTGGGGAATAAAGAAAATCAACAGGCATTGACCGGTTGTACAGCCCTCCTCTTTGAAGACGGTGCAGTCGCTGGTGTGGATGTGAGGGGATCCGCTCCGGGAACACGGGAAACAGATCTTCTCAATCCGGTTAATTTGGTTGATAAAGTGCATGGGATTTGCTTAAGTGGCGGCAGTGCGTTTGGATTGGATGCTGCTTCAGGCGTGATGCAATTTTTAGAGGAAAAAGGAATTGGCTTAGAAGTCGGTGTAGCTAAAGTGCCAATTGTCCCGGCTGCGGTCCTGTTCGACCTTGCTTGCGGCAACCCAAAGGTAAGGCCTGATAAAATAATGGGTTATGAAGCAGCAAAAGTGGCAACGACAGAAAGGTTTAGCACTGGAAACTATGGGGCCGGTTGTGGAGCTACCGTTGGCAAATTGGCCGGTCCCGATTTTTGCATGAAGGGTGGACTCGGAAGTGCATCAATCCGCCTGGGAAATGGTGTTGTGATTGGCGCAATTGTTGCCGTCAACCCAGTCGGAGATGTTCGTGACGGTTCTACTCAAAGGATCTTAGCAGGACCTTATAAGGATGGGGTGATTAAAGATAGTCTTAAGCTTATCGAACAAAACTATTTTCCTCCTATTCGTGCCGGGTCTAATACGACCATTGGAGTGGTGGCGGTGAATGCCGATTTAACGAAAGCGGAGGCAACCAAGGTTGCTCAAATGGCTCAGGATGGGTATGCAAGAACTATTTTTCCAGCCCATACCATGTTTGATGGAGATACCATATTTGCTGTTGCCACCGGAGGGGAAAAGGTACCTGTTGATGTTATTGGCAGCCTAGCAGCGAAGGTCATGGAGAGAGCAATTATCGATGCGGTGAAATCCGCTGATAGTATAGAAGGAATTACTGCTTATAAAGATTTATTTAATAACGTTGATTGAGGATCAGATTGCATCCAATTCGAACTATATGAAGGAGTGATACTACTTGAAATCAGTTATGAGCTGGAATGAATGGTCTAACCTTGATGCCATCGGCCTCGCCGATTTGGTTCGGAAGGGTCAGATTACCCCGAGAGAGGTGGCCCAACAGGTTGCCCTCGCCATCGACGCCTTAAATCCTGCGATCAACTCCATCATTGAGGTCTTCGATGATGCGGTTAATGACCCTATGAAAGATGGTACGAACCCTGATGGGGCCTTTGCGGGAATACCATTTCTGATGAAGGATCTAGGACCCACTCTTAAAGGGCGCTTGCAGGAGATGGGTTCTCTGCTGATGCGAGGAAATCGTTCTTCAGCTGATAGCTTCCTAACCACGCGCATCCGCCAAGCCGGTCTCAACATCATTGGGCGGACGACAACACCAGAGTTTGGGCTCTGCAGTTCAGCCGAGAATCCAGAGGTCTATATTACGCGAAATCCGTGGAATCTTGACTATACAACCTGCGGCTCTTCTGCTGGCACGGCAGCTTCAGTTGCGGCCGGAATCATTCCAATTGCACATGCGACTGATGGGGGTGGCTCAATTCGAATTCCCGCGGGTGTGAACGGCAACATTGGTTTGAAACCGTCCAGGGGTGTCTTATCGGTAGCCCCCTACAGTTCTGACTTGATGGGTGTGGTCTCCGCTCAGGGCTGCCACACACGTACCATACGTGACACCGCTGCCTTTGTGGACAGTTGCAGAGGGGGAGCACCTGGCGAGTTCATGCCCTACTGGATGCCGCCGCAGCCTTACTCAGAGCTAATTCGTCGGGATCCAAAAAGACTTCGTATCGCCGTTTCACATGAGTGGGGTGATTACCAGTCCACACCACACATTGTTGCTGAATTGGAGCGGGCGGCTGGCTTCCTCGAGGAACTTGGCCATCACGTCGAGTGGGTTATCCCGGACATTAACTTTCATGCCGCCTACACGGCACAAACCGAGTGCTATATCATGAATTTTTCACAAACAATTTCGGGTCTATTGGAGCAAAAAGGCTTGGAAAGGCCGCCTGCCGACCTTATTGAACCGATGTGCATTCGGGTCTGGGAAGAAGGCCGTTTCGCCTCCTATTCGCAACGCGCCAAGATGCAGGGGGTGTTCAACGAAACTTCCCGCAGGCTAGCCGCCTTCTTTGAAAACTGGGATATCATCCTTACCCCGACGATGGCCCTGCCCACACCATTGGTTGGAACGAAGGAGTATCTCACTATCAGTGATAATCCCTCCGTCTCCGACTGGTTCGAAAACCTGTGGCGCATATTCTCTTATACTCCGATTGCCAACCTGTGTGGCCTTCCGGGCATCTCGTTACCGATGGCTGAGCTTGAGAACGGGATGCCACTTGGAATTCACGCGCTCACAAGGCAAGGAGACGATGGATTGCTTCTGCAACTGGGAGCCCAAATCGAGCGCGCACTGGATGGAAAATGGAACCACGGGAGGCGGCCAGCTGTACATGTAACAGAGATTGATGCAGCGCCTCAACAACTTTCGTCTATTACAGGTTCCAGGAGACAAGAGTAAGGAAAGGAACTAAAAGGCCATTATGGGCCTGCGCGTTAAAGAAACCTGGATAAGTTGTAAAAAGGGGTCTAGAAAGCAAAGCAAGTCGCAAAAAAACAGATACTAGTAAATTTCAAAACTACTTGTTTCCTGTTTTACAGGTCAGTTGGATGCGATTCCAAACCATTTTTGTAAAAAATCCAAGTAGATAATTTTAAGCAACCGTACAGTGATGTATTCACTCGTACGGTTTTTCTTTTTTTTGCTTTACATTGGCAACATTATTATAGGTTTTTGTAAGAAATTTCGAATGTAAGAACATCTCTTTTAATAAAGTAAATGTAGACGGGCGTAAAAAGGCTTTTTAGCCGAAAACTTGCGGTAAGTTAACATGTGCTTTTAATAGGGAGGGGTAAAATGCTGCATATTGTAGCCTGTATCAAGCAAGTACCTGATACCAAAATTATCAAGATGAATCCAAAAACAAACACGATGGATCGCAGGACGGCGCCTGCGATATTGAATCCGTATGACGCTCATGCTGTGGAAGAGGCCGTTCGCCTAAAGGAACGGTACGGAGGCATCGTATCTGTTTTAACGATGGGACCGCCTCCAGCGGTTAGCGCGATTAAAAAGTGTGTTGAAATCGGAGCTGATGAGGGCTACTTAATCACGGACCGCCGGTTTGCGGGTGCCGATACTTTGGCCACGAGCTATGCACTTTCAAAGGCGCTAGACAAAATTGCAAAACAACAGCCTATTGATTTGGTCATTTGCGGAAAAATGTCCATCGATGGTGATACTGGGCAAGTCGGGCCTGGAATAGCAAGAAGGCTTGATATTCCACCTTTGACTTCTGTGAACAAAGTGGTGGAAATCAACCAAGAAGAAGGGTACGCCATTGTCCACCGCAAGCTTGAAGATGGTTTTGAAGTGGTGCGATCCACATTGCCGTGCATGTTTTCTGTTGAAAAAACAATCAATGAAGTGCCATATTCTCCGCTGCCAAACGTGATAAGAGCTGCCAGATATAAACCGCATATTTGGTCTGTTGACGACCTGGAAGAGGTAGATATCAAGCAGCTTGGTTTGAAGGGATCCCCAACTATTGTCTCTAGAGTATGGGCTCCGCAAAAACCGGCAGGGGGAACGTTCCTTGAAGGAAACCCTGCAGCACAAGTAGACCAATTGCTTTCTGTCCTGCTTGAAAAGAAAGAACTGTTTGAAACAAAGGAGGAAATTTAATTGGATTTCCAGGATTACAAAGGTGTTTGGGTATTCATTGAACAAAAGGATGGAGAGGTTGCTTCCGTATCTCTTGAATTATTGGGTGCCGGAAGAAAGCTGGCGGATAAACGTGGAGTGGAATTGGCTGGTATTTTAATCGGGGAAAACGTTAAGAATTTAACCAAAACCTTATTTGAATATGGTGCAGATACAGTTTATGTGTATGACCAACCCATCTTTAAACATTACCGAACTGAAACCTATATGAAGGCGCTGCTGGAATGCACGGAAAAACATAAACCAGAAATTATACTCTACGGGGCCACCTCAACAGGAAAAGACCTGGCAAGTGCGGTAGCGACCGATATGCCGACAGGTTTGACGGCGGATACGACGGAGTTGGATGTGGAAGAGGATACTGGGCTCCTATTGGCGAGCAGGCCGGCATTTGGCGGAAATATTATGGCGACCATCTTATGTAAAAAATACCGGCCGCAAATGGCGACAGTCCGAGCCAAAGTCATGAAGGCGCTTCCGCCCGAACCAGGCAGAATAGGCAAGGTGGTTGAAGAAACAATCTCTCTAAAGGAAGAAGATATTCGGACCAAAGTCTTGGAAATTGTAAAGGAAACTGTAAAGAAAGTAAGAATCGATGAGGCGGACATCATTGTGGCTGGCGGAAAAGGATTAGGAAGCTACGAGGGATTTCAGTTAGTACACCAATTGGCGGAAACTCTTGGAGGAGCGGTTGGTGCCAGCAGGGATGTGGTGGAGGCTGGCTGGATCGACCATCCTCATCAGGTCGGGCAAACTGGGGTAACGGTAACGCCAAAAATTTATTTTGCGATTGGAATATCCGGTGCGATTCAGCATATTGTGGGAATGAAAAATTCCGGTTTAATTATTGCGATTAATAAGGACAAAGAAGCTCCCATTTTTCAGACCTGTCACTATGGAATTGTTGGCGATGCCTTTGAAGTAGTTCCTATACTAATCGAACAGTTTAAAAAGGCTATTTCTAGAGACAAGGTAATTAAATGAGTGTTGTAATGAAATAAAAAAGGATAGATAGAGCATATTATTCTGCTCATCTATCCTTTTTATTTTGAAGTTTTAAGCTCCAATTTTATCTTCAACTGCAGCCTGTTTCGCCGACTGCTTTTGCTTCTTTTTTACGAAATAGATACTGGCAACAATCAGTACAATTCCTAAAAACAAGAGTTTCGTAAAGGGTTCATTCTTAAAGCATTTCAACTTAGCTAAAGAATAACTATGCAAAATTTAAAGCAGTATTAAACATCACAAGGCCTTGATATGTTGAAAATATTAACGAAGAGGGTTGTCCTGCGGACTTGTGGGAACCCTCTTTTTTCATAAATAGTCTCAAAGAGACTAAAATTTTTATTTTGCTAATAGTTTTAGCGCTTCACGATTAAATGCGGGGATATCATCTGGAAAACGACTAGTTACTATATTATTGCTTATCACTACTTCTTCATCTTTGTAGTTAGCGCCTGCATTTTTTAAATCGTTACGAATAGATTTAAAACCAGTTATGTCGACGCCTTTTAATAGGTCTGTATCGATTAACACTTGTGGTCCATGGCAAATAGCAAAAACTGGTTTGCCTTCTTGTATAAATGCTTTTGCGAATTCACCAAATCGGTCGTCTTCACGCAATAAATCAGGAGAAAAACCACCTGGGATAAGCAAAGCATCAAAGTCTGAAGGATTTACTTCATCGATGGTTCTTTCAATTTTTACGGTTGCGCCTTTTTTACCAGTAACTTCATTTCCTGCATGTTTATCAATCGTAATCACTTGATGACCGGCATCTTTAAATGCTTGTGCTGGTTCTGTAAATTCGACATCTTCAAATAAATTGGTTATAAGTGCAGCAATTTTTTTGCCCATACTAAAAAACCTCCTTGTTATCGTAAAAACAAAACTGGGACAGAAATACTTCTTTAATGAAGAGGGTTCGGAATTTATCTCCGAACCACTCTTACCAACGAAAAGGTGACTAACGTAATGCATTAACAAGCGCTTTTCCAAATTCTTTGGCACCATCTGGACCATCGCCAGTAATAATATCATCATGGGCAACAACATGTTTTTCAACATATTTAACATCAATAGCTTTCAATTCGTTCTTTTGTACATCTACTGGATAGCAAGTGGCTTCTCTTCCAGAAAGCAAACCAGTTTTAGCAACCGTAACAGCCCCTGCACAAATCCCTGTTACGAGAACTTTTTCGTTATAAGCTTGTTTCAGAAAGCCTTGTAATTCTTGATTTCCCCAAAGATGATCGTTTGTACCAGATCCTCCGATTACAGATATAACATCATAATTAGATGGAGATACTTCTGAAAAGATAACCTTTGCAGTTGCTTTACCTTCATAGTCGCCTGTGATTTCACCTGTTACTGTGCTGGCGATTGTTACTTCAATCGCTGCATTCTCGAGTTCTTCTTTTGGCTGGAATAACTCATCTTCATTAAATCGTTCTGGTGGTATGATTAAGAGTGCTTTTTTACTCATTATATTTTTCCTCCTCAAAATTGAAAAAGATTTGCCGTCATGACTATTTCATTTTAATGCTTACTTTTCAAACCGTGAAGAATGCACTTTTTTGTAAGGAGGTTACAAATACGTTACTATTATATAAGTAAGGGGGTAAACACTCATGTCCGATACATTAAGAGAAGAAATAAAAGAAAAGATATTAAATGGTGATTTTAATTGTGAAAAGGAACTCACCTTATCGATTATTAGCGGAAAATGGAAGATTGTGATTTTGTGGCACTTAGGCGTAGAAGGACCGCATCGATTTAGTGATCTCCAAAGACTTTTCCCTAAAATTTCACATAAAATTTTAGCCAATCAGCTGCACGAATTAATGGAGGATGGAATTGTTCATAGAGAAGTTTATCCTGAAGTTCCGCCAAAGGTCGAATATTCGATGACGGAACTTGGAATGACTTTACTTCCCATCGTGGAAATGATGTATGATTGGGGAAAGAAACGGATAGAAGAGTTTAAAAAAGAAATCGATATATCACAATGATAATTTCCTTATCATGAAAAGGGAGCCTCAAGAGGTTCCCTTTTTCGTACTAAATAAATGAAAATTTGCTTCAGTAACAATTCCCTATTTATTTTTTCTGCAATTCTTATATAAAGGTGGACACATGAGGACGAAGAAATTTCTAGAATAAAAAGTTAAAATTCGAAAGGAAAGAGAGGGTGCGTAAAAACCTTAATTTATATATTTCCAAAGCCGATAATAAAACAATAGGAAATTAAAATTGCAGAAGTAAAACTAATCAATGTTTTGGGGTTCATTAATGAAAAATTTAATATGATTCTATCTGAGCAAGCATGGAAGTGGATTGACAAAACAGATGATTCTCTTTTGATTAAAGCTTTACTGGTAAAGTTAATAATTGACGATGCGAAAGATCTTAAACATGTAAAATCTCATCCTCGCGCACCTGCTCAGGCGGGACAATGACTTTTTGAACCAGTTTTCTCACCTTTCTGATGAATAATAAATTCTTATTTTCATATCTACTACTCTATTATTTATTCTTTATAATAGATAGTATAAAAGTAGTAGTAAATATTTTACAGACTCAAATTCAAGTTAATTAATATTAGACAGAAAATGAAGTATGCGGATTATCTGAAGGCGTCACTGGGAAACCAACAATCAGCTTCTATAATTGCATGTATGTACATTTGGACTTGTCATAAGCAGTTTACAGGAGTGGAAAAACCTAAGCATGATTGGACTATTGATGAGATTGTTCCTATATAAAGTGTAATCGTCGAGTCAGTTGGGTTTTTATGGTATGAACGTTATGCTGAAATAAAGGTTAATTTATATTATCTTGACGGAGCGATAAATCTGTTAATTGGAGGATAATCCAAAATGAAGAAAATGGTTAGTGTTCTTTTGGCATGTATAATGGTTATGACATTAGTGGGATGTGGCGGCAATTCGAATAAACATGAGGGTGAAGCAAAAACGCCGTCAGGGTCAAGTGTTCAAAAAGGTAGAGATTATCATAAGGTTGTTGATGACTTTAAATCAAGAGGATTCAAGAACATCAAAACAGAAAAGGTTGAAGATTTAATTACAGGTTGGATGACAAAAGATGGAGAGGTTAAAGAAGTATCTGTTGGCGGCGATGTCGATTATTCTGCAGATGAATGGGTGTCTGCAGATGAAGAGGTTATTATTAAGTATCATACATTCAAAAAAAGAGATACTGAGAGTGCAGAGGAACCTAAGGCAAAGGATAATTCAAATGTAGAAAAACCGAAAGTAGAAAAACCGAAAGTAGAAATCCTAACAGTGGATAATTGCAAAGAATTGGCAGAAATACTTAGCACAAAAGACGAGTCTGATCCTCTTATTAAAGAATTTGCTCAGAAGTATGCTGGAAGAACCATTGAGTTTGATGGGAATACCGCTTATGTGAGTAACCACGGAAATTATAAAACAAGATTTGATTATTTAATTTATGCTGGAGATTATAGTAAAACTACTTTCTCGGGACCTAATTTCCAATTTAGAGATGTTAATTATAACGATTTGCATCTAACAGGAGATAATGTTCCTGATACTTTTGGAGTAGGCCTTAATATTCATATCGTTGCTATGGTTGAAGAATATAGCGAGACTTCTGGTCTTTTTCAACTCAAGCCAGTTTCTATCAAAATGAGATAAATGTAATTAAATAGTTAAGTAACAATGGCGAAAAATAAATGGATATGGAATTCATAAAATTTATGAAGGTGATATTATATCTTTGTACAGGTAAGATTTTAGGATTAGGTGTAGTTATTGACTTTATTATCCTTTTATTTAAACATAACACATATTATCCTTGAAATTGATATTAAAATATCTTTGACACGTAGCTTAATAGGTTAATAAGATACTACTTGTTACGAGCAAGGGTAGCATATACGCATGTTGATAAGTGCCTGGCACCTTATATTAACGAGTAATTAGATACAATGAAGTAGGAGGAAAGATACATGTATCTAGGTTCATTGGAAGAACGTCGGATTAGAAATAATGAGATAAAGCTTGTGACTGAAGCTTTGTATGAAGCAAATGTCAAAGATGATGAAATTCTGCGGGTTATGATGAAGGTATGTAATGTTGATAAAGAGAAAGCAATGAATGCCTTACGTAATGAGAAGTATATGCTGTCTCCTTGTCGAGAATTATATCAATACTTAGTTTTGGAAAAGGGCTTTAATGACCATGATGCGGATGTGTTTATTCATAATCGTGCAAGGGCTGCGTTGGCACGCAATACGGAATTAAGTAAACTATCTCCTTCAAAAATGTTTGATACCCTTAATAATGCCGATAAATAGTTGTGGATTTGTTCCCAAGAACCATAAAATCGTTGTTATGTTTCCACATTGAAAAAGAGATTGATGGAATGTAAATAAGTTTTGTTAAGAGTATAACTCTTTTGCAAAACTTACCCCACGGGGTCTAAAGCCTTGGCCAAAGGGGTAAATTATCATACAAAAGGGGTGGAAATTGAAATTAATTCACCCCCTTGAGAAATCCCTTTTGCGTTATTGTATAAGACATAAATGACAACGCATGTGGAAGCAGTTGCGAAAATAGTGTTAAAAGAAGGCAGCTAACCCTCTGGGCCTTGCCTTTTCATATTTCTTTTAACGGATTAACAAAGCTATATTTAATGCCATTGTGGTTATATGTAATCCTCTTACTCGAGAATGGGAACCTGTGGCGCCAATTCTTTAAGTTGGGGACATCCTTTACTTTAGCTTTTGGTCGATGGCGTAGTCCTTGTCGCATTCCTGTAGTTTTTCAGCTAGCTGAGACTTTTTGATTTGAAGTTCCGATTATTGTTGATATCTTAAATATAAAGATCTTTAAACAAAGGTCTTTTTTGTTAGAATCTCCCTTTTAAAAAAGAAGCAGAAAAAATTAAGGTTTTTCTGCCTCTAATGAAATATCGGGGCGGGAATCCGATAGTACTCCACAAATACATTACAAAGACAAGGATCAAACGGAATGACATACGCTAAGACCTTGAGGAATAGAATGATTGAGGGTACTTCAATCCGTACTTATTCATAATGCAGAATGGAATACTCCTTTTAGAATGAATATTTACAAGAAAGATAGGAGGTTGTCACAATGAATCAAAACTATGAAAATCATAGAAAATTTGACCCGCTCTACCATGTTGGGACCGCTTTACTTGGACTTATTATGCTCATTTTATCGATTGTGTTTTTCTTTCAACAAGTAGGAAGTCAGTGGCTGCTTAGTGTGATTGTTTTAGGATTTGGCCTCTTGTTATTATTTGTAACAGTGAAGCTAAGAGGGTATGCGCTTCAGCTTCAGGATCGAATCATTCGTAACGAGGAAAATTTTCGTTATTATCGTTTAACGGGAAATCTATTAGACTCAAAGCTTTCCTTGAAGCAAGTGATTGCACTAAGATTTGCGGTTGACCAAGAATACGTTGAGTTAGTTGAGCGAGCAATTCAAGAGAACCTTTCACCAGATGACATTAAAAAGGCTGTTCGGAATTGGCGTGCAGACCATCATCGCGTATAATTGTTAAAGAAACAGCTTATCTATGGCTGTTTCTTTTTTTGAACAACTTTTTTACCAAAATAAGGATAGTATTACACTCATTAGGAGGCTTGCTATGTTTAATGACATAATGGTAGACGTAAAAGGTCTAATAAAACGATATGGCTCTCACACAGCGGTTAAGGGAATAACCTTCCAGGTGGAGAAAGGAGAAATATTTGGCCTGCTTGGTCCAAATGGTGCTGGAAAAACAACTACCATTGAAATGTTAGTCGGTCTAAGAAAGCCGGATGAAGGAACGGCTACACTCGCAGGCTTTGATGTGAGAAAGGAAGTAAACAAAGTAAAAGAAGTCATTGGGGTACAACTTCAGTCCACCTCCTTATTTGAATTATTGAAAGTAAAAGAAATTCTGCAATTGTACGGAAGTTTCTATCCGAGTCAAGTAAACATGGACGAATTAATTGAGGATATGCTTCTAACAGAGAAGAAAAATGACCGAATAAAAGGACTTTCCGGTGGACAAAAGCAGCGTCTCGCTATTGCATTAGCTCTTATTCATGACCCGAACATTGTGTTTCTCGATGAGCCAACGACGGGACTTGATCCACAGGCAAGAAGAACCCTATGGGACATTGTACTGCGTTTAAAGGAGAGCGGGAAAACGGTCATTCTCTCCACTCATTATATGGATGAAGCCCATGTCCTCTGTGACCGCATTGGAATTATGGACCAAGGAGAGCTGATTGCTCTTGATACGCCAACCAATTTAGTAAAAAAGCTTCAGTCTACAAGCACTGTAGAATTTCGATTAAACAATCCTCCTGAACAAGAGTGGTTTTTGAAACTAGATGGAGTGAAAGAAGTCTCCATGAAGGATAACTTTGTCCAGTTAAATACAGATGATTTACAGGCTGCTTTAACTTCCTTGATTCAGGCCTCTACGGAACATCAATTTATAATTGAGGACTTACAAACACGGTTAGCGACATTAGAGGATGTATTCATTCATATGACAGGAAGGAGCATTAGAGAATCATGAGAGCTTACTGGCAATTAACCCTAGCTCAGTTACGGATCTTTGCTCGAAATAAACAGGTTCTATTTTTTACCTTACTCTTTCCGATCATCTTAATGCTAGCCCTTGGATCCTTTGCTGGAAATGGGAATAATCTCTCTTTAACCGTTGGGGTAATCGACTCTGATCAAACAGATGCCTCAAAGGACTTAAAAGAACTGTTTTACAAGCACGAGGGACTAAAAACAATAAAGTACGAAAATGTCAAAAATGGAAAAATAGCTTTGAAAAATGGAGACATACAGCTTCTCATTGAAATTCCAAAAGGATACCAAGCAAACATGAAGGACGGAAAACAACCCTTCTCCCTTCCTGTTTACTATAATGAGAAAAACCTTGCCCCATCAGAGCTCGGCCTAACCGTTGTGAACGGAATCATTGATCAATACAGTAAAGTTCTTGTCGGCTACAAGCCTCTAGTAACGGTTGAAAAAGTGGGCATTGAGGCCGTAAACATCCGTTATGTTGACTTCCTCGTCCCAGGAATTGTCGCCATGATGATCATGAGTAACAACATGAACGGTGTCGCTGGACAAATCGCTGCCTGGCGGGAACGAGGAATCTTGCGGAGAATGCAAGGAACGAGTCTAAAAGCCTCTACCTTCATCGCTGCTCAAATCACAGCTCGCTTATTACTCAATGGAACTCAAGCTCTACTGGTAGTACTTATAGCAAACCTCGTCTTTGGTATTAGCGTCGTTGGCTCCTGGCTTTCCTTGATCTTCTTTATTGTCCTTGGCACCCTTGCATTTATGTCACTCGGGTTTATTATTGCCGGAATCGCGAAAAACCCCGAAAGTGCGGGGCCAATCGCAGGATTTGTGACGTTTCCCATGCTGTTTCTTGGAGGCGTGTTCTTTCCAATCAGTAATATGCCCCATATCATTCAGCCTATTGTAAAAATCCTACCGATTGCTCATTTGAGTTCTGCGTTGAGGGAGACGATGAATCTTGGAACCCCGTTTCTACAATTAGGAACGGATACTCTTGTATTAGGTTGTTGGTTAGTTGCTGGGTTTGTGTTGGCTAGTTTTGTGTTTAAATGGGAGTAGATGAGAACTTCTTTTATTTATTGATTCCTTATGCCGAGGGGAAGGTATCTCTCAAGTATAAGGACTGATTTTTGCGCTTCATGGATTGCTGACTGGCAGGTGTTAAGAAAGCTTCAAGTTAAACCCAGCAGCATCCCATTGTGTAGCAACATGCATTCTACACACGTGGAGTGTCTATCGTTGCTGGAGTTAAGGGACAAGAGAAGAGGGAGGAGCTTTCTGTTATTCTTTCACTTACGGATGGCTCTCGTGCAGCAGTAATAAAAAAAGGAAAGATAGAGCATATTATTCTGCTCATCTATCCTTTTTATTTTGAAGTTTTAAGCTCCAATTTTCTCTTCAACCTGTTTCGCCGATTGCTTTTGCTTCTTATTTACGAGGTAGATACTCGCTACAATCAGTATTATTCCTAAGAATAATAGTTTCGTAAAGGGTTCATTCAAAAATACGGAGCCTATGACAACGGCCAGCATTGGAACTAGGAATGTAAATGTGGCTACAACACTCGCATCTCCAGTTTTTACAAGTACGACGTAGAGAATCCATGATACCGCAATCCCTAAAATCGTACCAAATGACAATCCCCATAAAAACGTATCATTCCAAACAATACTAGTCCACTTTTCGGATGAAAGTCCGGCAATCATAAGAACAACTCCACCAATTAAACACTGGAAAGCTACCATCCAAAGCGAGTCAACAGAATGAGCATGTTTTTTGGTATAAACGGTACCCAATGCCCAGGAAAGTGCGGATAATAATCCGAAAATAATTCCTAAGATGGAAACATGGCCGGAAAATCCTTCTGCGCTGACAGAAATGACTCCTAGAAACCCTAGAATAAGTCCCAAAACTTTAGGGATGGTCATTGATTCGCCTAACCATAGCCAAGCAAAAAGACCTACTAAAATAGGCTGAAAATAGACAATGACAGAGAATAAACCAGATGGTACTAATTTAAGCCCCTCGGTTTGCAGGCCATAGAAAAATGCAATATTTAAAGTGCCGGTAACGACATATATTTTCCAATTCTTCTTCCATTGAATGCGGGCACGTGTTTTCCAAATGACAGCACCCAGGAGCACTCCGCCCAACAAACATCTCAGCCCTGCAAAAAGCAAAGGAGGTGTAAATGCCAATGCAAGTTTATAAATGGGCCAGGAAACACTCCAAATAATGATTAAGCCTGCCATCATTAGAAACCATTTTAAATTCATCCGATCTTTTCTCCCTTAGTTTAATTGAACGACTGACTGACTCGTAGTGTAAAGAGTCAATCTCCTATCTCTATAAAAACTACAACTTTCCTAGAATACGCCCCTTCGTAAAAAATTTCAATAAAGATGTTTTGGATTAAATTTACTCTGTCTGATAGACTCACAAACAACATAGTTTACTAAAGGTAATTTTCAGCTCAAATCATCTCATGGGCTGATATATAGACTCTGTCTGAGTAAACAAAAAGTGACCATTAAGATATAGTCTTTGGTGGTCACTTTTAACTTGATCGTATTTTATTGATAAAAAATACTATCTTAAAATTTTTTTTTATATTACAGATGGCAGAATAAAATTTTGGTGCTGGTGGTGACTTGTTGCAAAAAACTATAATCTAAGAAAGCTTAAAAAAATTGTAGAATGTAGAAGTTTGCTAGTACCGCTCCATGACAGGTCTCGTATGTTTGATTGCACGCTGGTACCTCATCATGGTCTCAAAGTATTTATATGATGAAATATTGCTTAAAAACAAGTTTTCCTTCAGATAACAGCTTCTCCTTCTCATTCAAACTATGAGAATATGCTGTGGTAGTAATGAGGGGGGGAACTGTATTTTTTTACAGAAAAATACATCCGTTTGTCGTATAATGAAAGAGTCTACGTTTGATGTTTCTTTCATCGATAATTTAGATCATTATCTATTTGTTAATTACTTTTGGAATATTAGAACAATATTCTTGTGCTATAGTTATAAACGAGAGCATTATTTGAAGGGAAATTAAAGCCGTCATTGTATTATAATTCTTGGAGGATAGTTATGAGTAAAAGTAAATCAGAAATGACACGCGAAACGATACTGGTAGAAGCTTGTCAGTTAGTGGCAATAGAGGGAGTAACCCATCTTACCTTAGAAGGTGTAGCCAAGAAAGCCGGAATAAGCAAAGGGGGATTGCTTTACCATTTTCCATCAAAAGATGCATTAATAAAAGCGATGATTGATTATGTCATGGAAATCTCCAATCAGCATATTGAAGAAAAAGCTGCACTTGAAGAGGATTCTGCTGGTAAGTGGCTTCGTGGCTTTGTCAATTCGTCAGTTGAACAAACTGGTTTGAGGTTTCTTATGAGTTCTGGTTTGCTGGCTACAATGTTATCGAATCCGGAATGGGTTGAGTCGTGGCGTGACCGTTATGTCGAGTGGCATAAATATATTGAAAAGGATCATCATAATTTAATTCTGAGTTATATTGTTTTTTTAGCGGTTGATGGATTATGGTATGCAGATTTACTTGGTCTTAACTCACCGCAGGGTGAGCTGCGCAAAAAAATACTTGATACACTTATAGAACTTACAAAAAAAGATAGCTTGTAAAAATACTTGCCGCCTAAGGCAGGTGTTTTTTTTGTTTATAAAATTCTAAATATTTTAATTATTTATATTGACGGAAAACCGTCCAGCCGGTACAATAAATCCAAGCTTGTTTTTAAACCGTCTGGACGGTTTGTTTTTAGGGGTATTTCATAAGATTTTTTCATTGACAATGAGGGGGTGGTTAAACTTAAGTCCTTAAATTTTTTTGCTTCAGTTAGGAATTCTATAAAATTTATAAATTTGAGGTGTAGTCATGGAAAAAACCAGAATCATGCCTGATAATCATTGGAATTGGAGTATGCCCGTTCCTTTTTCTCAGGGCTGGAAGGTTGGGAATTTAATTTTCGTAGGCGGACAAATTTCTGCAGATGAAAACGGAAAAACAATTGGTGTTGGGGATATCGAAGTTCAAACCAGAAACGTCTTTGAAAATATTAAAAAAGTTCTTAACGAAGCTGGAGCTGATATGAAGGATATCGTAAAGCTGAATACTTACTATGTGTTTAATGGTGATGAGAGTGAAGCTACTGAGTTCTGGGAAAAAATGACCAGGGTTCGGATGGAATATCTGGCCGATCCCGGTCCAGTTGGTACAGCCATACGAATTTCAGGCTTTGCCTTTGAAGATCTTCTCATTGAAGTGGAAGCAATTGCCGTAGTTGCTGATGGAGAATAAGAGAGGAGGAAAATAAATGATTACTAATCCTGTTCCATGGCCTAATGGCGCAAAGTGTGCAGTTGCCATTACTTTTGATATGGACACTGACAGTATCCTTCATTTGGCTCATCCAGATTCGGCAGATACGAAAGTTTCCACTGCTTCATGGCTGAAATATGACGAAATAGCGATTCCGCGGATTCTAAATATGTACAAAAAATATGATCTAAAACAAACCTTCTTCGTCCCTGCATGGTGTATTGAAAGGTATCCAAGAACGGTGGAATTAATTTTGAAAGATGGTCATGAGTTAGGACATCACGGTTATATTCATGAACATCCAAATGAATTAACTGGAGAAGAAGAATTATATTGGCTGCAGCGCGGGATAGAAGTGATAACTAAATTCTCAGGCAAACGTCCTCGTGGATGGAGAGCACCTATGTATAATTTCTCTAAGAATTCTCTGGAGTTTTTAGCAAAAGAAGGGTTTTTATATGATTCTTCATTAATGGCAGACGATATACCTTATGTATTGAAAGATAAGAAGTCATCTAAAGAGGTTATTGAATTGCCGACTCATTGGGGAATGGATGACTGGCCGCAATATACCCACAATGGAGATCTGGACTATATGATGCCAATTAATTCACCTAATCGTGCAATGGAGGTGTATATGTCAGAATTTGAAGCAGCATGGGAACATGGCGGCATGTGGATATCTGTCTGGCACCCCTTTGTAACAGGGAGATTGGCAAGGTGTGTTAGTGTCGATAAAATGATTCAAACCATGCTTGATAAAGGAAATGTGTGGTTTGCGACCTTAGAAGAGATCGCACTCCATGTAAGAAAATGTATTAACGATGGAACCTATGTACCACGCACAGTCGAGCTCCCATATTACGATGGTCGAATTCCTGAATTAAAAACAAATGCATTGGAAGGGGTTTAATAAATATGACCGTAATCGCTACCACTAATAAACTTAGAGAAGTGTTGAGTAAGGGCCAGGATCCTCACTTAATGACTGGAGAACAGTATAAAGAAAGCTTAAGGGATGGCAGAAGAGTCATCGATGCTCAAGGAAATGTAATTCAAGACGTGACCAAGCATCCCGCTTTAAAAAGGGGAATTGACAACCTGGCAAAAGTTTATGATTCACAATTCGATCCTGAGACAAGGGATATAACAACATTTATTAATCCGGAAGATGGTAAAAGGTATAGTACTGGCTGGCTGGTGCCTAAAACAAAAGAAGATTTAAAACTTCGGCGGGAAATGCTCCGTTTAAGTACTTATCATACGTTTGGTGTTTTTGGTCGTCCGAATGATTATGGCTCAATGATGGCAATGGGATTCCTTTCAATTATTGATAAGATTGAAAAAGAAAATCGACAATATGCAGAAAACGTTAGAAAATTTATTGAGTTTAGCCAAAAACATAATGTTATTAGTGCTGATTTGATTCCGGATGTTCAAACAGACAAAAATTTACCGCCTAGCCAGAAGAAAGGACTCTTAAGGGTTGTAGAAAAACGGGCTGATGGAGTAGTTTTATGCGGAGCAAAACCGTGTGGTTCTGTAGGCGTTCAAGGTCATTTCGCAACTGTATCCACTGCTACTTCCCCTAATCTGGACCCTGATGCCGCACTATGGTGTGCAGTGCCAATCAATTCACCAGGCTTAACATTAGTACTTCGAGAGCCAGTCACGAATCCAATTTCAGAATTTGAAGATCACCCGATTGATTCATTCGGTGAGGAAACAGATAACATGATGCTTTTTGATCATGTGTTCATTCCAAATGAATACATCTTCAGCTTAGGAAATACTAGATTACTGGGCTTATACAGGGAATCCTGCGCACTTTGTCACTGGCATATTTTAGCCCGCCTAATGTACCGCTCAGAAATTTTCGTAGGAGCAGCCCAAACTATTGTAGACATCCTTGGAACAGATTCCTTTCAGGGCGTCAGAGATTCGGTTTCTGAAGTAATATCTTATTCAGCATCACTCAAAGCTCATATTCTCGCGTCAGAAGAAGAAGCGGAACTTTGGAATGGTGTTCTGGTTCCTTCCACTGAATTTGTAACAGCCGGAAGACTGCAATCCATCCTTCACTATCCACGAGTCATGCACATTCTGCGCGACTTAAGTGGTCAGGGTTTAATTAGCCGTTTTACGAGCAAAGTGTGGGACAATCCAGAAGTAGGCCCAGTTCTGGAGGAATATCTCCCAGGTGCTGGAGTTTCCGCACGTGAGAAAAACAAATTCTTTAACTTTTTATGGGACCTTGCATGCGGCAGTCATGCAACAAGGGTAGCACTATTTGAAAATACAAATTCGACCAATGCACCGGTTGTCCAATCCGAGCTTTATAGATCTTACAATCGTAAAGAGTATGTTGACTTTATCCGGGAGCATCTTGAATTGCCAAAAGTTCGAAGGGAAATTAAAAGATTGTATGCTGTGGATTTGAAATAATCCTGAGAGAATTGTCCGCTTACAACCATGGAACATGAACATAATTATAGCAAAAGATGAGTAGTTTTGTCGAATGAAATGACAGAAAAATTTAAATATTTTAAAATTAGATTTCAACAATAACTAGTTCTTCAGGCTTATGACCACGCTATGGCATGGGTATGGATAAACGAGATCCCATGATTCATAGCGTGGTTAATATCAGGATTGTATATCCGGTGCAAGGAAATCATCCTTCATTCGTTCAGCACCCGAGCCTTAAACATTTGGACATCCTACCTTTCACCGCAGCGCGAAGCCGTCTTAAATTTATGATAAAAATCTCTAAGTAAATTTATTTGGAACACTATGAAAATTTCAGAGAAATCTTATCAGGCAAGAGAAAAGATAAAGGCGGTGCAGGAATTTGGAAATGGAAAATAAAATGGTACAGGAAAGCAGGCTGGAACTCCGTGGAATAGATTTTATTCCTGAAGAAGACAGGAAATCAAAGCCAATGAATCTATTTTTTGTACTTGGCGGGGCGCAATATTGTTATCCAATTATGCTAATCGGTGCTCTTCCTGTACTTTTTGGATTAGGCTGGTGGGACTCGTTTTTTGCGATTACCATAGGGTTATTAGTCGGTTGTGTTGTTGTAGCTCCAATCTCTTTATTCGGTCAAAAAACAGGCACAAATGGAATTGTAAGCAGCGGTGCCCATTTTGGAACGAAAGGCAGAATCGTAGGCGCGGTCTTAACGGTAATTGTCGCGATAGGATTTTATTCTCTCGTAGTATGGACAGGGGCCGAATCGATTGTTTATGGGGGTAACAAATTACTTGGCCTGCCCAAGGGACAGGGAAGTCTTGCAATTGGAGCATTGCTTATTTGTATTCTCATTAGTATTGTAGCTACATTTGGACATTCGTTAGTAGTAGTAATAGAAAAAATCGGTACCTGGGTACTTGGTGCCATCCTTCTTTTAACACTTCTTGTTTTTTCACCGCAATTCGATGCATCCTATCACGGAGGAAATTATCTTCTTGGCGGTTATTGGGCTACCTGGCTGTTATCTGCTAGTGTAGCATTATCCATACCAATTTCACTGGCCCCGTTTATCAATGATTATACTCGTTATGTACCTGGCAAAACCAGTGCACGTTCAATCATGTTTGGAACTGGAGCAGGGATTTTCATGGGCTGCTGGATCACCATGATTTGTGCAGCATACGTGACCACCATTTTAAATAATCCTGATACCCCTTTAATTCAAGGAATCATCGAAATGTCTCCAGCCTGGTTTGTTTTGCCGTTAATACTAATGGGTCTAGTTGGAAGCTTAACACAAGGCAGCTTTTGCATTTATGGTGCTGGTCTTGGCTTGGAAACGATGGGATGGGGGATTAACAGGATCTTAACAACGGTCATCGTTAGTATTGTAAGTATTATAGTAGTTTTCTTTGCTGTCTTCGTTTATGACCTTCTTGATTTAATAAATGCATTTGTAACACTTATTGTGGTAGCAATTTCTCCATGGCTTACCATAAAATTGGTTGGTTACTATTTGGTCAAAGGACAGTACGATCCCTTAGACCTCCATCAAGCAAAAGGCGGTTCATATTGGTACTCAAATGGCTATAACATACCAGCCATCATATCATGGGTGCTTGGTTTAATTGTAGGCTTGTTATTCACCAATACGACTGTATTTGCTGGGCCGCTTGCCAATACCTTTGGCGGAATTGACGTCAGTTTTGTCTCTTCAGCAATATTAGGAGCAGCCTTATTTTTTATACTGTCAAAAAAATCCGTCTCAAAACAACTTAAAACTATAGAAAGTAAGGGAGAAATTTTTTAAGCTTTTGCCTTATATGAAAATAACTTACTACTAAATTCTTTGATATTGTTTACACACTTAAGATGGGAGGATGAGTATATGGAACATGTTACAGATTTATTCAAAGAGGCAATGGGGCGTTTAGCTGCTGGGGTTACAGTAGTTACAACCGAAATTGATGGACGTCCGTGGGGAGTAACAGTTAGTGCTTGCTGCTCCATTTCTATGTCCCCTCCGTTAATGTTAGTCAGTTTATTCACAAGTAATGCCAGCAGCGTGGCGATAAAGGAACAGCAAAGATTTGGTGTAAGTTTATTAACTAACGATCAAACAGACGTAGCAAAAGCAGGAGCCAAACCCGGAACTCCTAAGTTTTTTGAAGAATTTGTTGATTTTGACTCTTTCGGAAAAACTCATATGGTAAAGGATGCGCTGGCACATGTTCACTGCAAAGTAGATCAAGTTGTAGAGGCTGGTGACCATACGATATTTATTGGCCGTGTGGAACATGTGAGCTTGGGAGAATTAAAAGATCCACTTTTGTATTTTCATCGTGAATTCGGAAGTTTTACAACAGAATTAGAACCCAAAGAACCTATTGTTAAATAAACTTAATCCTTATGAAAAGGACATAGTCAGGTTAACTTTTTAATCTACTATTTGTCCTTTTTTTAATAATTGTATCAGGTGAATGAACATCGTTTTCACCAAGAATCTCTTAAAAGGTGTGAATTTGTTGAAAGTACACTACTTGTCTTACCCTTTAGATGTATTAGAAGAATTTCCTGCAACAGCTGTTTCTATCGGTTATTTTGATGGAGTTCATATAGGGCATCAACAGGTCATAAAAACCGGAATACAAATTGCAAAAGATAGGAAGCTGGCTAGTGCAGTTATGACATTTCATCCTCATCCTAAAAAAGTGCTTGGTAAAGGGGACTATTCAAAGTGCTTAACACCTTTGGAAGACAAGTTGGATATTTTTAAAACCATGGGTGTTAACATAGTCTATGTTGTTGAATTTAATCATGAGCTCTCAAGGTTAACACCTGATGATTTCATTGACTGCTTTTTGGTCCCATTAAATATGAAATACGCTATAGTTGGTTTCGATTACAAATTTGGAACCAAAGGAATCGGAGATGCCGATTATTTAAAAACGAGATCGGCAGGTCGTTATGAGGTAGAAATTGTTAAATCCATTGTCCGTTATGAAACAAAGGTGGGCAGTACAATTATTAGGGAGTATTTAAACCAGGGCCACCTTTCCAAAGTAAATGAATTATTAGGCCGTTCCTATTCTATATGGGCAATCGTTGAGCAATATAATCCTGTTCCAGGTGCTGGAACAAGAAGCATTGTTACATTAAAAGATTATTTAATCCCTGCGGAAGGAACTTATTGTGTATTGGTTACTATCGCTGGGAAAGCCTATGCTGGTACTTTGACAATCGAACGAATACACTCGAATGAAAATGATCATCATATATTGGTCCTGCAGTTAATCGATGAAAAATACCCCAATATTGGACATGAAAGTATTGGAGTCAGGTTCATATCCAGATTTAAACAACCAAATAAACTTACTTCCCGGAAGAAAACACATAAAGTTTTTTAAAAAGAATACAAAGAAATAGTAAAAGGAGCAGTTCTATGTTCTGTGTTATTAAATAATAAGTAAGGGGGGCGAGCAAGATTGATAGATCATTTGTTTAATAGGTTAAATGATTTTTTCCAGAGTTAATTCAATTTCGCACGGACCTGCATATGTATACAGAACTATCATTTGAGGAAGTTAATACGCCACAAAAAATAGCAGATTATCTTGAAGGTTTAGGATTAGAAGTAAGAAGTAAGAAGTAAGGTTGGCGGTAGAGGTGTTGTGGGGGTATTAAGAGGAGAGAAGCCTGGCAAAACAGTAGCGTTACGGCAGATTTTGACGCGCTGCCAATACAAGATGAAAAAGAAACAGAATACAAGTCTCGTATTCCGGGAGTGATGCATGCCTGCGGTCACGATATTCACACTGCAGCCATACTGGGAGTTGCAAGGGTTCTTAGCGAAGCTAAATCTGCAATCCAGGGCAATGTTGTCTTTATCCATCAATTCGCTGAGGTAAAGATTCCTGGCGGGGCAATATCAATGATGGAAGATGGATGCCTGGAAGGGGTCATGTGATTTATGGTGCTCATGTTTGGTCTACCCTAGACATTGGTACGATCGGTGTGGGAGAGGGACCGATAATGGCTGCAATGGATGCCTTCGAGATCGATATTTGCGGAAAAGGCGGACACGGTGGAACGCCCCATTTGACTGTTGATTCCCTAGTGATTGTTTGTCAATTGGTTTCTAACCTTCAGCAAATTGTCAGCCGAAGGGTATACCCGTTAAAGCCTGCCGTTCTAACTGTGGGGATATTTGCTGCAGGTGATGCATTTAATGTAATTGCTAACAGCGCGAAGATTACCGGTACCGTTAGAAGCTTCGATGAAAGTGTCAGAGAATTAATTGAACAGTCGATCAATCAAATTGCAAATGCAACTTGTGAAGCTGGGAGGAGCAAGTGTGGCCGTACATTATACAAGGGGGTGTTGTAACCATCCTAATGAGACGGCAAGGGTTGAAAAAGTAGGAAAGGCACTATTGATTGATGGTAAAGTAAAACATTTAGCACCTATAAGGGCAGGAGAAGACTTCGCCTATTACTTACAAAAAGTTCCCGGGAGTTTCTTTTTGTGGGCGGAGGTAATGAGAAAATAGGAGCAATTTACCCACATCATCATTGTAAATTTGATGTGGATGAGTATTCCATTCTTAATATTGGTCACTTATTTATTTCTCTTGTTTTTGATTACCTGAATGAGTAACAAACAAGAGGTTTGTTTATAAATTTTGAGACGCTACTACAAAAGGTAGCGTCTATTTAATGATATTCATCCTGTCATCAGCCACAACACACACTAAAGAAAAGAACTCATTTATGTCCAAGCACTAGTCACGAATTAGAATCATATATAGATGATATCCCTTGCGAACATAATGAGGAGGATATCATGAATCCTATGTTACCTATGGAAAAATATTTCGGTCAGTTAGAACTTGTTTATACATTTTTTGGGGCAATGCCCACGGGTGTTAGTGTTTCAGAAACAGGCCGTATTTTCGTATGCTTTCCGAAATGGGGAGACGATGTGAAATTTACGGTGGCGGAAATTGTTGGAGATGAATTGCAGCCTTACCCAAATTTAGAAACCAATTTGGTTAATCCCGGGAATATCACCATGTCTTTCATCAGTGTCCAAAGTGTAGTTGCTGATGGAAGGGGAACGCTTTGGGTATTAGATACTGCAGCACCAAATTTTTCAGAACCGATTATAGGCGGGGCAAAATTAGTTGCAGTTGATTTAGCGACCAATACAATTCGAAGGGTATTAACCTTTTCACAGGATGTCGTCCTGCCAACAACTTATTTAAATGATGTCCGTTTTGATTTTCGTGTTGGTAGAGCCGGATATGCATATATTACCGATTCCTCATCTAGAGGACCAGGAGCTATTATCGTGGTGGATTTAGATAATGGGAATGCGTTTAGACGATTAAGTGGTGCAAATTCCACTTCTCCCGATCCCTATTTTTTGCCGAAAGTAGAAGGGGAAATTCTGATGAATCGAAACAGAGATGGTTCAACTTCCCCATTTAGATTGGCGTCCGATGGAATTGCAATTTCTCCCGATGGCAGGATTTTATTTTTTTGCCCGCTTACCAGCCGTCATCTTTTTTCCATATCAACAGAAGCCCTAAGAGACCGAACGATACCGGATGCAAATTTAATTTATCAGGTGGAGTATTGGGGAGAAAAAGGTGCATCTGATGGAATGATCACCGATGCAAAAGGAATTGTTTATGCCGGAGACTATGAAAATAATAGCATTCGAAGAATTTTGCCAAATGGAACAATGGAAACCATTGCACATGATCCAAGAATACTATGGCCGGATACATTTTCAATTGGCCCTGATGGATACTTATATTTCATTGTAAACCAATTACATCGGCAGGCCAGATTTCATTATGAAAGAGATTTACGACAAAAACCTTATAGTTTACTTCGTATAAAAATTGGCGAATTACCTGCTCCTGCCTTTTAAAAATAAAGGCCTGCTTCCTTCACGGTAGTAGGCCTTTTAGATGTATCTGCTGGTATCTCTCAATTGTAAATACCCGTGTGGCCTTGGTGCCAAGATACATTGTGGAAATCGTCCCCTAATCATACCTGACCTTTTTCGATTCAAAACAACTTTCACTCACTTCGTGTGTCGCCATACTCGTTTAGAGCAAGTGGAATCTTGGTGAAAAAGACCCAGCGATTATCTACAAAGTTCTCATATATTCTGTGGAAAATATTCCTCAATCTGTCTCCCATAACTTCTTTATTTTCTCGAAATTGTCGGTGTCGATGACCGTTGCTTCCCGAAGGATGGGGAAATCCCTTTACAATCGGGTTATTTTTATAAAAGTAATCGAGAGCTTTGCTTACATTCACCCCTAAGGGAATAATAAGAGGATTTTCAAGCCGGGAGATATCCTTCATAAAAGAATTTCTTACATAATCCTGCAGCATGCCGGTTTTTAAAATATTGGGCCGTGAGCCGTTAAAGTTCTGGTGATTAAAAAATACAGCATGTGGCAGGATGGAGGTATTGTAAACAATGTGACTGGCTGTAGTAAAAAGTTCTCCTGAAGATGTTATCCCAAGATGTCTCGGCAGCTCCAATTCATCCAGCATGGCAATGAGATTTTTTCGCATGGATCCCTCAAAGCTGGCACTTTTCTTCCCCTCATGAAGGAGCTCTTCATCACTTAAGTGTTGATTTTCTTTCACTGCTGTATAGGCTTTTTTCATTTGGTGAAGCCCAGGTGTAATGCCGGCTATTACCACTTTGGCTTTCTCATTTATGTAATCAAATGGGGTGTAATAAACTTCTAGTTTTTTCGCTTCATCCTTTTGTAACAAGAAATTTGAATTCAAAAGGTCATTATCGGATAATGGCAATTGTAGGGATAGTATTTTTTCTTTAAATAAATGAAACTTTGCTTCAGTTACAATTCCCATTCATTTTTCCTCCAATTTTTAGACATAGGTGAGCTTATGAAAATGAGATATTCTAATTTAAACAATGTTGATAATAAAAAGTCATTTAAAGATATGCGGAAATGGATGAAGGAAAGAAAAAGTAAGGTAAAAGACCTTACAGTCAATATTCCCCAAGCCGCCAATAAAATAATAACAGAAGTTAGGGATAACCGGACGAAAACGTCCTATACCTGGATTGGCCATTCCACTTTTTTGATTCAATTAAACGGGCTGAATATTTTAACGGACCCGGTATGGGCAAAGAGGATGGGCTTTAAAAAAAGATTATCAGAGCCAGGGGTGGCGTTATCTGAGCTGCCTAAGATTGATATCGTGGTCATTTCCCATGGCCATTACGACCATTTAGATTTCCCTACTCTGAAAAAATTAAAGGGTAACCCTCAGTATTTTGTTCCTATCGGGTTAGGTTCACTTTTTAGAAAAAAGGGTTATCGCCGTTTGAAGGAAATGAACTGGTGGGATCAGACAGAATTTGAAGGGATCCAGCTTCATTTTGTTCCGGCTCAGCACTGGACTAGAAGGACTCTCACCGATATTAATACCTCCCATTGGGGCGGCTGGGTCTTTCAAACACCTGAGGAAACCTTTTACTTCGTTGGGGATACTGGTTATTTTCCAGCTTTTAAGGAAATAGGGAATCGCTTTTCAATTGATACCGTGTTTATGCCAATTGGTGCGTATGAGCCGGAGTGGTTTATGAGGGTTTCGCATATTTCACCGGAGGATAGTGTCACTGCCTTCAAAGAGCTGAATGCGAAGGTATTTGTGCCGATGCATTACGGTGCCTACCGATTGGCAGACGACACAGGTCCAGAGGCATTGGAGCGATTAAATCAGGCCTGGGGAAAAGAACAGCTGCCAAAGGAAAAATTAAAGGTATTAAATATTGGGGAAACCGTAATGGGGGGACAATAAATGTCCCCTTTTTATGTTCTATTCTTTATTTCTAGTCCTCTCTTGTCATGAGGCAACCGTGAAATATGTGAATACACCAATCGGTAAAACGACTGATGATATCCACAGCTACTTTTCATTAGTTCAGGATGATCCTTCCATTCAAGTCGTTACGAATGCGCAAAAATGGTATGTGGAAAAATACATTGCCCAAAGTAAACCAGAGTATAAAGATCTTCCAATCCTTTCTGCAGGAGCACCATTCAAAGCAGGCGGCAACGGTCCGGCAGAATACACCGAAATTAAAAAAGGCGATTTAACGATCCGAAGCGCGTCAGACTTATATCTTTATGACAACACCTTAAAAGCCATAAAGGTGAAAGGTTATGTCATGAAAGAATGGATTGAGATGTCTGCAAGGAAATTTAATCAGATTGATCCGGCAAAAACGGAAGAGCAGCCACTATTGAACTATTCATTCCCTGGTTATAACTTTGATGTTATCGATGGAGTACACTATCAGATCCATGTAACAAAACCGGTAAAATACGATACAGCTGGAAAATTGATAAATCCGGAATCAAGTCGTGTAATGAATCTTACTTACAACGGTAAGCCAGTGGATCCAAATCAGGAATTTATCGTTGTGACAAATAACTACCTTGTCGGCGGCGGTGGAAACTTCCCAGGTGTTAAAGGAAGTGAGCTTGTCGTTGACTCAGCTGATGAAAACCGTCAAATTTTAATGGATTATATCTCTGAAATGAAAGAGATTACGCCTACTGCAGACAACAATTGGTCTATTGCTTCAATTGAAGGCGATGAAAATGTGACGTTTAGTACATCTCCTAATGCAGAAGCCTATATTAAACAAGAAAGCAATATCACTTATACCAATAAAACAGATGACAAGGGTTTTGGAATCTTCAATTTAAATCTAAGTCCGATAAAAGTACAGTTGCTTGGCTTAAACGATTTACATGGCCAGCTTGATTCAAGCACAAAAGTGGGAACAGAACTGGCAGGGAATATGAAGTATACAGCAGCTGCTATGAAGCTTCGTAAAGCAACAAACCCTAACACACTCTTAGTTCATGCTGGTGATATTATCGGCGGCAGCCC
Source organism: Neobacillus terrae (assembly GCF_011393025.1). Taxonomy (GTDB): domain Bacteria; phylum Bacillota; class Bacilli; order Bacillales; family Cytobacillaceae; genus Neobacillus_A; species Neobacillus_A terrae. The sequence goes on from NZ_JAAOEO010000007.1 coordinate 98,917, forward strand.
GCTAATTTAGCTCTTTTCCAGGATAAACCGACTGTAGAAGTGATGAATGAAATGCATTTTGATGTTGGTACACTCGGTAACCAGTTCTAAATAACCAAATTACTCCATTTACTGCGGCAGATGGGACCCAAACATATAGATTAGATTTTATGCAGCCGGTTTTACATACACATGGGACGGTAAAACCGGTAAAGTTGTAGACATTTTTATGCCAGATGGTTCAAGGATTAATAAGAATAAAGAATATACAGTCCTAGTGAATAACTATATGTATGGCAATGCCAAATACGGTATCAAAGATCTTGATACAGATTTTGAGGTTGGACCGGAAGATCTGCAGGCTACTGTAAACTATGTAAAATCACTACCAAAACCATTTGATTAAAAAGCTGAAGGCCGCATTTAACAATTAGTGCCATTAGCAGCTGCTCAGTAAAACAAAATATGAAAAAAGAGAAAGCAAAACTATAATCTTTGCTTTCTCTTTTTTGGAAAAACCGGTAATAATGGAAAAAATTGAATTTAGCCCCATTCCCGTTATAATGGTAAGTGAACAGATGAAATAAGTTATAGTTTATTTTTGAAAAAACAGGAGGATATCATGGGAAGATTAGTTCATTTTGAAATTCATGTAAGTGACATGGAGCGGGCAAAGAAGTTTTATGGTGAGGGATTCGGATGGACATTTCAAGATTGGAGCGAATATGCCGGAATGCCATACTTTGGGGCAGTAACTGGCAAGGAGGATGAACCTGGCATCAATGGTGCGTTGATGCAGAGGCAAAGTGCTCCGCCGGAAACAAACCAGGCTTTAAATGGATATGCATGTACAATGGGTGTGGAAAACTATGATTCAACGGAAATTAAAATTCTTGAGAATGGCGGAAAGGTTGCCATGCCAAAATACGCCCTGCCTGGAATGGCCTGGCAAGGATATTATATTGATACCGAAGGCAATATATTCGGGATTCATCAACCCGATGCGAATGCAAAATAGTAAAGGTGAATAAAAGGATGAAATCACAAGACACGGCAGGCATGATTGAAAAAGTACGCAATATCTGTCTTGCACTGCCTGAAGCAGCTGAAATTATCGATGGTTTTGGTCACAATACTTTTAAAATCAATGGAAAATCATTCGTTATCTCAGGTGAAAGCGAGAAAGGATTCAGCTTGTCGTTCAAGTCAGATCGGGAGACGCAAGAATTATTGCTGCAAAAAGAGCATTTTTCCAAAACCCCGTATATTGGACGTCATGGCTGGGTATCGATTCAAAATCCAAATGGGGAAGACTGGGTTGAATTGAAGGATCTCATTCAAGAAGCTTATTTGCGGGCAGCACCCAAGCGTTTGGTTAAGAAATGGATGGAGTTACATAAAAAATGAAGAAAGGCGGGTGATCTGCCTTTCTTTTTTTCGATATCCTTTTTTAATTCTAGTGAAAAAAGGATTTTCCTTTCGTTCGTCGAAATATCCATAAAAAAGGGGGAATTTTTTAATGGTGACAATGAGAAGTAATGTAGTAGACGATTTTCATGGAACGGAGGTTGCAGATCCCTATCGCTGGCTGGAAGATCCAGATAGTAAAGAAACAATAGAGTGGGGAAAAGAGCAAGGAGAAAAGTGTGAGGCTTATTTCCACGACACCACAACCAGGGAAGAAGACAAGACAAGACTTACAGAATTGTGGGATTTTCCTAAGCTTTTCGTACCGAAAAGGGTAAAGGGCAAGCTTTTTTACCAGAAAAACGATGGTTTGCAAAACCAGGCTATTCTATATAAAAACGATGGAGAAAAGGAATCGATTTTAATCGATCCAAATAAATTAAGTGAAGATGGCACGGTTGCGATGACCAACTATTCCTTTAGCGGGGATGGCCGTTATCTTGCCTATGCAACATCTAAGAACGGGAGTGACTGGCAGGAGCTTTTTGTAAGAGAGATTGAGAGTGGCAAAGATTTAGAGGATCACATTCAGTGGGTTAAATTCTCCTCTCTTTCATGGGCACCGGATCATTCTGGTTTTTACTACAGCCGCTTTCCGGAACCGGGAACAGTAAGTGAAGAGGAGTCAGGAAATTATAGTAAGATCTATTTTCATCAATTAGGTACCCCTCAATCAAAAGACACCCTCATATATGAGGACCCGGAAAACAAGGAACTGATGTTTACCTCATTTGTATCTCATGATGATCAATACATTTATCTTGAGGTGAACCACGGTACGGCTGCACAAAATCGTTTCTATTTGAAAAAAATAGGTTCGAATGATCAATTTAATCGTTTACTAGATAAGCAGGATGCTGAATACACTTATATTCATAATGAAGGTTCTGTTTTTTATTTTAAAACGGACTTGAATGCACCTCGTGGACGAATCATTGTCATCGATATTGAAAACCCTACACGTGATAATTGGAAGGAAATTGTGAGTGAGCAAGAAGACGTAATCTATGCGGTTAAGTTTATTAATGGGCAGTTTGTGGTCGCCTTTTTAAGTAACGCCTATAATCAGCTTCGCTTGTATAATGAAGACGGCAGTTATGATAAACAAATTGATATTCCATCAATCGGTTCACTAACCGATTGGTCCGGAAAACACGACCAAACTGAAATGTTTTTCGGCATAACTTCCTTCTTAAGTCCAACAGTTGTGTACCGATACGATTTTTCAAAAGCCGAGCTTGAAGTGTATGCCGAATCCGAACTGAAGGTGGATACATCTCAGTACGAAACGAAACAGGTTTTCTATTCCTCTAAGGATGGAACAAAAGTACCGATGTTTATAACGATGAAAAAGGATCTTCCGATAAATGGAGAGAATCCTGTCATTTTGTATGGATATGGCGGTTTTAATGTTAGCATGACACCCGGTTTTAATCCTGCTATTTTACGCTGGCTTGAAAAAGGCGGAATCTATGCGGTAGCCAACCTACGAGGCGGTTCCGAATATGGTGAGGAATGGCACAAGGCGGGAATGCTGGATAAAAAACAAAATGTGTTTGATGACTTTATTTCCGCTGGAGAATATTTAATAGAAGAAAACTATACAAGCAAAAATAAGCTGTCCATTATGGGAGGCTCTAATGGCGGCCTTCTGGTTGCTGCTTGTATGGTCCAGCGTCCAGACCTTTTTGGAGCTGTTATTTGCCGTGTGCCGGTTATTGATATGCTTCGTTATCATAAATTTACGATCGGACGGTTCTGGATTTCTGAATACGGAAGTGCCGAGAATCCTGAGCAGTTTCCGTTCCTTTATAAATACTCTCCATTGCATAACATTAAGGAAGGACAGAAATATCCACCAGTACTGATTGCTACAGCTGATAGCGACGATCGGGTTGTACCTGCTCATTCGAAAAAATTCGCAGCGACTTTATTGGAAAAAGCAGATCCAGAATCAACCATTGTTATGCGACTTGAAGCAAAAGCAGGTCATGGACTTGGAAAGCCTACATCCAAAGTGATTGATGAATGGGTAGACTTTTACGCGTTCTTAGATAAAGAGTTAGCATAAGGTAAATTAAATGCTGATTTACGACAAATACGTGAATCAGCATTTTTTTGTCGTGAAACAAATAAAAATACTTCTAAAATGTTGTTTTACATTTTACAAAAAGGAGAATGACTTCTATAAAGTGAATAATTTTTACTAATAAAATATAGGTCTATTTGTTTATATAAACAAATAGTTATTTTAATTTTCAGAAATAACTAGACAAATATTTTTGATGATAATATACTTAATTTATCAATTTTGAATACGTATTCAAAATTGTGAAAGTAACATTCTGCTATTATTATTGTGATGGTAATATTAGGAAAGGGAGGGTGGTTTTAACAATACTATTAGACAACAAAAAGCGACCTTGCATTTTAGTTTTATTACTTTTTCTTCAGAAAACATTCCTTCAATTTCTCCAGTATGGATGTTCCCGTGAACTTCTGTCAGACTCCAACAAACTCTAGTATTATATTTTTCATAACGTAGAATTTACTTAATAGTGGAATTATGCTTTGTCAAATCAAAACCATTTTGTTGAAAGCGCTTTATCATCGAAGGAGGATTTATGATGAAGATAGGAAGAAGAGTATTATCATCCATTGCTTTATTAGCATTTGTAAGTTCAATCTCAGTCGGTTGTGCAAAAACAAATACGTCAGCGAAAGCTGAAATGGATTATCCCAAAAAACCAATTGAAATGACTGTAGGGTTTGCGGCTGGAGGGATGGCGGATATTGTTACTCGTCTTTCAGTAGAAGCAGCAGGTAAACATTTGCCAAACAAACAATCAATAGTCGTATCGAACAAATTAGGAGCAAGTGGATCTGTGCAATTAGCTGAAGTCTTTCAGCAAAAACCAGATGGATACAAGTTGGGTTCAGTGACAACTGGTAATCTTATTATTCAACCAAACTTTGGAAACACTCCTTATAAGTCAAATGACTTTGAGCCAGTAGCTTTGTTAAATACAGCCCCTAACGTATTAGTGGTTAAAAGCGATGCCCCGTGGAAGACGTATAAAGAATGGTTAGAGTATGTAAAGAAAAACCCATCTAAATTCACGTATGGCACGGCTGGTACGGGTGATACAAAGCATGTTGCTATGGAGACATTAAATGTTACAAAAAACATTAAAACAAAACATGTCGGATTTGAAGGTTCAGCACAGTCTATCACTGCTCTAATGGGAGGACATATTATGGGAGCTGTTGTAGGGCTCCAGGAAGCAATGCCACTTACACAGTCAGGAAAAATTCGTGTTCTCGCAAACTTGGGTTCTTCAAAAGCTGATGCTTACAAAGATGCACCTTTCTTGAAAGAAACCGAACAAGGTTTTCCTGGGTTCGATACATTCACTGGAATCCTTGCTCCGAAAAATACACCAAAAGAAGTTATTAAAATTTTAGATGAAGCTTTTAAAAAGGGACTGAAAGATCCGAAATTAATTGAGGAGCTTAAGAAAATCGGAACCGAACCTACCTATGCTGGGCCTGAAGAGTTTAAAAAGATCATTAAAACATCTGCAAAAACCAGTGAGGAAATAATGAAGAAAGCAGGTTTAACTAAATAGTAACAAATAGTTTAGAGTTTAAAGAATTATACTGCTCTTTAGATATCTAAGGTTAGAAAAGGTGGCAGATATGAGAAATCTAAATGCACAAACTTGGGCCGGTGTTATCATTTTGCTTTTTGGAGTATTAATTTTAATTCAATCCTTTTTTTATAGTTATTCCAGCAATTTGGGACCTGGTCCCGGAATGTTTCCTCTATGGTTAAGCGGAATTTTGATTCTCCTTTCTATCATGCATATTGTTAAATCCATCAAAAAAGAGGGCGGGAAGCTTCCTCGACTTTTGCCCAAAGGGAATGACCTGAGGAAACTCTTAAAAATACTTTCAGCATTAGTAGGATTTACTCTGCTTATTCCATTTGTAGGCTTTACTATAGCTGGGTTCATATTTTTGTTTATCCTTCTTTCAGGAGAATATAAATGGTATTCAAATGCAATGATTTCAATAGGAGTAACGGCATTAATGTTTTGGGTATTTAATGGACTTTTGAGCGTTCCTTTACCAGTCAACTATTTTGGATTTTAACAAAAAGGAGGGAGAAAATGAATTCGCTGATACAATTATTGAATGGATTTGAAACAGCCCTCACTTGGTGGAACCTGCTTTATTGTTTAATTGGAGTATCCATCGGTATGTTGGTTGGGGTAATGCCGGGATTGGGCCCGACAGCAGGAACGGCTATCTTGCTCCCGATTACTTTTGGGTTAGAACCAGTTTCCGCAATAATAATGCTTTCAGGTATTTTTTATGGGGCCATGTATGGCGGAACCGTAACATCTGTATTAATAAATACACCAGGTGAAGCAGCGTCTGTTATTACTTGTATTGATGGACACCAAATGGCAAAGCAAGGTAGGGCTGGAACGGCCCTGGGAATAGCTGCGATAGGTTCATTTATCGGAGGGACATTTGCAATTATCGGACTAGCTTTTATAGGTCCGCCCCTTGCAAATTTCGCTTTAAAATTTGGGCCGCCTGAGTTTTTTGCCTTAATGCTTCTTGGATTAATGATGTTGCTTGGATTGATGGGTCAATCACTGCTTAAAGGGTTAATAGCTGCGGTTATCGGCTTGATTTTATCTATGGTTGGAATGGATCCAGTTTCTGGTACGGTACGTTTTTCATTTCATCAATTGGAATTAATGAATGGATTTGATTTTGTTATTATCGCTATGGGTTTGTTTGGTGTATCTGAAATATTAATGGGAGCCGAAAACCGTTCTGATTCTGAAAAGATACCGAAAATTAAAGGATTACTGCCTAAAAAGGATGAATGGGGACCGGCTTTGAAGTCGATTGCGAGAGGGACCGGTATAGGTTTTTTCTTAGGCCTGATTCCAGGAGCCAATGCAGTCATCGCATCACTTGTTTCCTACTCAGCTGAAAAGAAGTTCGCTAAGAACCCTTCCCGGTTTGGAAAAGGAGCAATAGAAGGAGTGGCAGGTCCTGAAACAGCAAACAACGCATACAGTGGTGCGGCACTCATTCCTTTGTTCACTTTGGGCTTACCGAGTTCTCCTACAGTTGCTGTGCTTCTGGGTGCATTTATTATGCATGGTTTAACACCAGGACCTGCTCTTTTCCAAGACAATGCAAATTTTGTTTGGGCTGTTATTGCAAGCATGTTTATAGGAAATCTCCTCCTACTGGTTATGAATCTTCCTTTAGCTGGAGTTTGGGCAAAGATAGCATTAATTCCCTATAAGCTATTGTTTCCCCTTATACTAATTCTGTCGATGGTGGGAGCGTATAGTGTAAACAACAGTCTTTGGGATGTTGGAACCATGATAGTATTTGGAGTTCTGGGTTATTTTCTGAAAAAGCTGGACTTTCCCTTGGCGCCTATTGTATTAACATTTGTTTTGGGAAAATCTATCGAATCGTCTTTTTTACAATCGTTAACAATCTCTCAGGACGGGTTTTTTATCTTTTTCACAAGGCCAATCTCCTCAGTTCTCATCATGATAACATTGCTCATCATTATATTAAGTATATTTAGTGGTATAAAGAAAAAACGGTCATATCTTGCAAACGATGTGGAGATTTAATCCTCCCTACCTCAAAATATAAGGCTTTAGAATTTTATAAGAAAGTTGGACTGTAAGATTTTGAAGTCCAAAAATTCAATAAAATGAATACGTATTCATAGAATCCGTTTTGTAGATAAATTTAGTTCAATAAGGAGTGTTTTTTAATGGAACTTTTCGGTAAATATGATGTTGTCGTAGTTGGTGCAGGCGTCACAGGAATTGTAGCCTCTATCCAAGCTGCACGTAAAGGTGTTAAAACCTTACTTGTAGAAGGAAGCGGAGTTTTAGGAGGGCTTGTAACGGGTGGGCGACTAACTAAACCAACAGGTTTGGTAAATGGAGGTGTATTTAAAGAACTTATTGATCGTGCGGCAAAATATAAAGGAGCAGACGATCAAATCAGGAGTTCGTACTGGGGAACCTATACAGGAGTATTTGATGCAGAAGTAATGCAGCGGGTAATTATCGAAGCAGTTGAGGAATCCGGAGTAGAGGTACTCCTCCACGCACAGGTTACAGATATATTGCGCGAAGGTAATCAGTTGAAAGGAATTCACATCCAAACAAAATCTGGGGTAAAACTTATTTTAGCTTCAGTTGTAATTGACGCATCGGGGGATGGAGATGTTGCTGAATTGGCCGGGGCAGAATTCATGCTAGGCCGCCAACAGGATGGACTTACTCAACCGATTACTTCCTACTTTAGAGTGTTAAACGTCGACATTCCTGCAGTCGCCAAAGACTTTAAAGAAAACGAAGATGATATGTGGGAGCTTGTAGTTCCCGAAAAAGAGGGAGCAACAAACGAAGATTATGCGATGGTCTTTTTCGCCACTGGTTTAACGAACCGTATCGAGCGGGCGAAAAAAGAAGGCTTCGAATGGATAATTCCTAAAAATCATATGACATTTAAAGGAGGCCTTATTCCTGGGGAGTTAAGTATTAATGTTACCCGATTCCATGGAAACGGTTTAGACGAGCGAACACTGAGCCATGCTGAAATTGAAATTAAGAAACAGGCTTATAGCGCATTTGATTTTCTCAAGAAATATGTTAAAGGCTTTGAAAATTCTATCTTCCTTGAAGTGGCTCCAAAATTGGGTATAAGAGAAACACGCAGAATAGTTGGCGAATATATATTGACAGAAAACGATATTAGAAGTGAAGCCAGATTTGAAGATGCGATTGGTCTGATAAATAGTCCTATCGATGTGCATGAACCAGGCGGAGAAAAAGCAATTATGGAGAACGTTGGAAAGGGATATGGAATTCCATTTCGCTGCTTGATTCCAAAACACGTTGATGGTCTTCTTGTTGCGGGAAGATGCATTTCTGTAGACGAAATAGCTTTTGGTTCCACCCGAAATGTTCCTGCATGTGCTGCCACAGGCGAGGCAGCCGCTATAGCAGCCGCTTATGCAGTGCAGAACAACGTATTACCAAGAGAGGTTCCAGTTACAGAAGTTCAGAGGGAGCTCTCGATAAAAAATATTCCATTGGGTTCGAAACAAGATTCCTATAATCATATATAACAAGGGGATAAACCGCTCATAAAATGAGCGGTTTTGTTGGAATAAGTTCATAAATTCTTGTTGAATAATGCAACACTAATTAGTAAAATTAGTTAATAAATGACAATTGATGGCAAGGGGTAGGTAAAATTAATGGTGTCATCCAAAGATGTTGCTAAAATTGCAGGGGTGTCCCAATCTACTGTTTCTCGGGTGCTCAACAAACCCGACAGCGTAAAGCCTAAGACACGGAATATTGTATTGCATGCTATGCAAGAGCTCAGTTATCAACCCAATTTAATAGCGCGCAGTTTAGTCACAAACAGTACAAACACTATTGCTCTCATAACAGGAACACTTTACAACGGATTCTACGTCGAAACTACAACTTCAATTATAAATATGGCAACCAGCCGGGGCTATAAGACTATGGTTTACTTTGAAGAGGCAATGCCTCTACGAGATGTAGTCGATTCAATAAGAGGGCACAAGTTAGAAGGCTTATTAATGTCATCTATTAAACTTGATGACCCTATATTTAGTGAAATAGAAAAATCCGGAATTCCCTACATGCTTTTCAACAGACGACCCGCACAAGGCGGTAACTATGTGGTCTTGGATAATATCTTAGCTGGTGAAATGATTACCCGCCATATCTTAGATCTCGGACATAAAAGAATCGCATATATCTCGGGAGATATTCATGTTTCTACTCATCATGAACGAAAAATCGGGTTTGAGCGAGTCATGAAAGAAGCAGGTCTGGATGTTCAGCCAGGAATGCTTCAAATTATTGATACAAAGCCGCAGGAAATAGAAAAGACCACATTGAAATTAATGCACCTCGCTGAGCGGCCGACAGCCATTATATGTGGTTCTAGTGCAATAGCATTTTCTTGTATGGATGCCATACTTTCGATGGGATTGCGGATTCCGGAAGACATCAGTCTTGCAGGGATGGATAACGTAAGTATGGCCTCTCACCATGCGATTCAATTGACAACTGTAGGTAACTCTAAATTTAAGATGGGCGAGATAGCAGCTGATAATTTGTTTGAAATGATTGAACAAGACGGAACTTTCAATCGGCCAAGGCAGATTGTACTTCAACCTGAGCTCAATATTCGCAAAACGACCGGACACCTAAAAAAATTTTAGTGTAAATGTGAAATAGATATAGGATCAAACTGTACGTTCCTTCTAATCATTCAATTCTTGTTCTTGTATACGTTACAGATTCTCAATCGACCACATCATAGTTAACGTAACTAAGTTTGAGACTTCATACCGCATTTTTAGATAGAGAGTTAGAGTAAGAGAAAAAAGTTGATTTACGTTGGTTACGTGAATCAGCTTTTTTGTTTTAATTGTTGGGTATAAAAGGAGTGGAAAGGCGGTAGAAAAAAATGAAGGTAGAGATTCAGGGCAATAGTTTGGAACTGAGAATCTACGATATTACGAAACAAACAACAGATGCGATTGTAAATGCAGCCAATGGAACGCTTTTAGGAGGAGGCGGGGTGGATGGAGCGATTCACCGGGCAGCTGGAGGTGAATTACTAGAAGAATGTAAACAAGTTCGCAATGAGGTTTTAAACGGCAAATACTTGCCAACTGGAGAGGCGTCCATGACGAAAGGATATCATCTTACTGCTAAGTTTGTTATTGATACAGTCGGACTTATATGGAATGGAGGTTCAAATAATGAAGAAGAACTTTTGTCCAGGTGCTATCAACACTCCTTGCAGCTGGCAGCGAAAAAGGGGTTAACAAGTATTTCTTTTCCGTCCATCTCAACAGGAGTTTATCGTTTCCCAATGCAACAAGCAGCGGTTATAGCCATGAGGACGATTGCTAACTTTTTAAAAGAGCGGCAGTTCGGGGAAGTCGTCATGGTCTTATTTTCAAAGAATGATTGCATGATATATGAGATGGCTTTAAATAGGATTTTAGCTGAATGAGGTAAAAAGAGAGTATTGTCAAAATTATCTGCTTATTACATACTGTTAGTAGTTTGGTGTTTTTACAGCCGTTCGGTTTGAAAATAATAAATTCGGGCGAAAAAAGGAGGCATACTAACTTGATACTTCGTTGTGCAATACTAGATGATTATCAGAATGTTGCAATGTCTATGGCGGACTGGTCCTCCATTTCAGACAAAGTGAAGATAAGCACATTTACTCAGCATTTTGGAAATGAGGATGACCTTGTCAATAAAATCAAGGATTATGAAATACTTGTAATCATGCGGGAACGGACTGCATTTCCTGCGGAGGTACTGGAACGTTTACCGAAATTGAAATTGCTGATTACGACTGGAATGAGAAACTCATCGATTGATCTAAATGCTGCTTCGGAACTGGGAGTGATTGTTTGTGGAACGGCAAGTAATTCCGAGCCTCCTGTCGAGTTGACATGGGCATTAATCCTGGGGCTTGCCCGGAATATCGTTCCTGAACATCAGGCGATTCGAAACAATGGACCCTGGCAAAGCTCGGTTGGGACAGACCTTTATGGGAAAACGCTGGGTCTGTTGGGGCTGGGGAAAACCGGCAGCCGGATGGCGCGTGTCGGTCAGGCTTTTGGGATGGATGTTTTGGCATGGAGTCAGAACTTAACCAATTCTCAAACCGATGAGCTGGGTGTTCAATTGGCAGCATCAAAAGAGGAGCTGCTGGAAACAAGCGATTTCGTTTCCATTCATCTGGTTCTTAGTGACCGGACAAGGGGACTAATAGGTAAAGATGAATTTAAAAAAATGAAATCGTCTGCCTATTTAATCAATACCTCACGGGCCGCTATTGTCGATAACAATGCCCTGTATGAAGCCCTCCGCAACAACTGGATCGCAGGTGCAGGACTCGATGTGTTTGAAAAAGAACCATTGCCATTTGAGGAAGAAATGAGGAATCTGCAGAATGTGCTTGCTACGCCGCATTTAGGATACGTTACACAAAGGAATTACTCGACGTTCTATCAGCATGCTTTAGAAGATATAAAGGCTTTTCTTTCAGGAGCGCCGATAAGAAGATTAATATAAATTGAGTTCATTAAGGGTCCGTAGGGGCATTTTTCTTTTATATAAAAGGGTATTTTAATAAAGATTTTTGCAAAATGAAAAAACTGTGAGCAAAAATAGGCTGACTCCTCGAAAATACACGCATTTTCTGCGTGCGGTGACTATGGCTATCCTTTTAATAAATTCAGCTGCAATTTTCTTAAACCGCTTACTTGAAATCAAGGAAAGCCAATGACGAGAAAAATGGCTTCATAATATATGCTCCTGTATAGGGGCATTATTTTATTAGAATAAGCAAGCTGATTTACTTAAAAGTTAATGCAAAAACAATAATCCAAGCAGTTTACGTGCTAAATTTTAAAATCAGAAGTAATATTTACTACACAGTAGATTACATGAAATTTATTGCAGTAAGGGAACGACCACATTTCTAAGCTAGGAAAATAATGAATTATAGCCAATAAAATGGCTAAACTAACAAGGATTAAAGGGAGGTCTTTATTATGACACTACAAGGAAAACGCGTGGTTGTTTTAGGCGGAACATCCGGCATTGGATTAGCTACTGCCAAAGCATTTTTAAATGAATCAGCTCAAGTGGTAATCGCCAGCCGTTCTGAATCAAAGTTATCCGAAGCGAAACAAGTGCTTGGGGGAAATGTAGAAGGTTACGAAATCGATTTTCGCAGTGAGGAAAAGGTAAAAGAATTTTTCAGCAAGGTGGGGGCATTTGATCACCTTGTGGTTACAGCAGGAGAAGGTGCTATGGGGCACTTTAGCGAGTTGCCTGTGGCAAGTGCGAAAGAGGCTTTTGACAGTAAGTTCTGGGGCCAATATATTACCGTCCTTGCCGCACTACCGTATTTAAAAGATGAGAGCTCCATCACCTTAACCTCTGGCGTATATGGCGTCCGTCCTCCTCAAGGAGCGACTACTTTGGCGGCTATAAACTCAGCTATTGATGGTTTGGTTCGGGGACTTGCAATAGACCTGGCTCCTATCAGGGTAAACGTAGTCTCACCAGGTATTGTTGACACTCCAATCTATGCCGGAATGCCAGATGAACAGCGCCAGGGAATGTTCAGCGGAATTGCACAGCAGCTGCCTGTTGGACGGATTGCTCAGCCTGAGGACATAGCTGAATCCTATGTATACTTAGCGAAAAATGGATTTACAACTGGCACAGCCGTTCTTATCGATGGCGGAGCTCATTTGGTATAATCAAATTTTGTAAACACGGAATAAAACAGCCAGAACCTTACAGGTGACAATACTGAGAGAGTATTGCCACCTTTTTGTATCGATGATAGATTCTAAGTGAATCTGTATCTGTTTTTACCCTTTCGTTCAATATACCAGGATATATGCTTTTTTTCTAAGAAATCAACACTCCAGCAAAATTCGTGCGCCCCAGTAATAGTAGAAAGGGTTGACTATGAATGAGTTTTCAGGATGATAAGAAAATAACAGAAATTAGGAATGCCCTTAAAAACCGCGTGGTAACACTGCGTGATGGAACTTCACTGCCTTGTACAGGACAGGGAACATGGTACATGGGAGAGAATCCTAAGATGAAAGAAATGGAAATTAAAGCTTTACAGCTTGGAATAGAATTAGGCATGACGCTTATAGATACGGCTGAAATGTACGGAAATGGCGATTCTGAACGTGTAGTAGGCGAAGCCATCAAAGGACGCAGAAATGAGGTCTTTTTAGTATCGAAGGTGTATCCTCATCATGCAGGTTTAGATATGATTGAGAAAGCGTGTGAAAACAGTTTAAGAAGAATGGGAACAGATCATCTGGATTTATATCTTTTGCACTGGAGAGGCCGTGTTCCACTAGCAGAAACGATTGAAGGTATGGAAAAGCTGCGTAGGAATGGAAAAATAGTAAGATGGGGAGTCTCCAATTTTGACACCAATGATATGGAAGAGTTGTGGAATGCCCCTAACGGAAAAAAATGTATGACCAATCAAGTATTATATCATCTAGGTTCCAGGGGTATTGATTATGATCTTTTACCATGGCAGCAAGCTCATAACATGCCGATCATGGCATATAGCCCTCTTGCTCAAGGAGGATCTTTAAGAAGAAATTTATTAACCGATCCAACCATTAATGAAATTGCCGAAAAATACAATGTACAGCCCTTACAAATCGCGCTCGCCTGGACAATCCGTTCAAGCAATTGTATTGCTATTCCAAAAGCTGTTCAAGAAGCGCATGTATTGGCAAATGCGGAGGCAGCAACGATTGAATTAACCAAAGAAGACCTGAATAGACTTGATAGGGTGTTTCCGAAGCCGACAAGAAAGGTACCCTTGGATATGATTTGAAAATTAAAGTGAAAAAGTGAATATGTTTTTTTATCAAGCTGCCGAATTTAAGCAAGGCAGCTTGTTTTTGTTTTTGGGTAACTACTTAGGTCAGTTAAAAGAAAACTGACCTCGATAGACTAACACGATGGAATCAATCAGACTCCTGCCTTGCTTTAGAGCGGTGGAAATAAACCCTCGGATGCCCGCAATTTGTTCAGCTCGGTTTTGCGTACGAAAGGAACCAGACACTTTTTCTTTTACTTTCACCATCCGAATGTCGCGTTCCGCCTGACTGTTATCAAATGGTACACGGATATCCCTAAGAAACCGAAGGATATGGCTTTGTGAAGGATGAATCTCTCTGCCAGATTGGCCGCTTTATTTTTGGCTTTTCGTCCCTTTTTACCTGTTCATCAGAACCGAGTGGCGGCAGCCATTCCCTAGCTCCCTGGCTTAGTATTTCATCGTATCTGGCTTCCAGGCCTGAATAGTCTCTGAGGAAACCGGAATATTCGATTCCAGGGACTTTTTCTTCTCTTTTAATGCGTCTCTTAATAGGGACTGCATCTTCGAAGCCCATTCGTGCTTTGTGTACCCCGCAAAGAGCATGTGTAGAAGGGTATTTGTCATTGAAATAGGTTTTCCAGAAATCGTGGACAACGGTTCCTTTATAACCAGGCAATTCGTGTCCCCGCAGAAGGCTACAAGAGAAGACAAATTGTTGAGCTGCCCACTCCGAGTTTGATATTCACAGAGCATAGGGCAGCTTCAAAATGTTGTCCAAACTGTAAGAAAATCCATCATGGTGCCTTTCCGGAAAATGTGAAGGCGCCTGTTCAGTATGGCGAAAGTTGGAATGTCTGGTGTGCTTATCTACATACATAACAACATCTTCCCCTTGAACGAATCTGCCAATTATTTGAGGACCTAAACTGGCACCTTCCAAGCGAAGCAACCCTCCTATCCCATCTCGGTAGGCTGTCATCCCAACTGGAACCGATCGAAAAAGTGATCAGGCACAATCTGCTTGAAAGCAAAGTGGTCCATGCCAAGAAACCGGCCTGAGAATTGAAGGGCAACTTCAATGACTGTACACCGTTTCCAATGAATATTGGACTTTGTATAATGTTCTTTTGAAACGCGGTAAGGAAGCGATCAACTCCATCCGAGATGTACGCCTCTCATGTCCTTAAGGGGCACCATTCTTTCCCCTAGGAACCCGAAGGCTATTTGGCTTTCGCAAGCCGTCACTGGAAGGTGGTTTATTACTGTTAGAACTATTGGATCCTACTTGTCTTTCAAGTTCTTCTACACGTTTTTCGAGTTTTTCGATGTGTTTCACCAGCATGGTAATAAACTCGGCGATTTCCGATGGCTTGCCCTCACTGATTTGTTTGATCTGTTTCTTTGAATATTTCATTTGGATCACCAGATTTCCATCTTTTTGGAAGTTGGCGAAAAGTACCCGTTTTTTTAAAAGCTAAACATTTATGAACCTAAGCAGTTACAGACTTTTTATATTGGTAAAAATCTCCTGATTATTAACTAAATAAAATCCTACGAATAGCTAAAAAACAAGAGGATAGCTTGAAGGGATTAAGATAACGACTCACTTTTTGTATTTTTCAGAAAAGTGTTGAAATTAACTTGAATAGTTTGTAGAATGTTAAAGAAAGAAAAATGTTAACGTTTACATTTTCTTATTGTAAAATGCACACGTTAACATTTTTGAAAGGGACGGTGAAGTAAATTATGCAGAAAAAAATTTAGACTTTAGGAGCATTACTAACGATTCAAAAAAACGAGGAGGAGTATTATGATGGCAAACAATATTAAAAATGTCCTCTCTACTATGGTTGTTGTTTCCGGAATGCTGTTTTCAATTGAAACAGCTTTTTTAGGTACAGGTCTTTCCACAGCTGCAGCCGCCGGCAAATATAACGGTGAGAGCCAATACGTTCAAAGCATTGTTAGTCAGCCCAATTACGATTACCAGGGAATTAAAAGCAATGTCATCAATGCAGTAGGCAGCCAAGGCTTTAAAGAATCCGACATACCTGGTGTACCTGCCAAGTTAGCGATTAGATCTTCCCAACAGGGTGTAAATATAGCTGGTATAACAGCAAATTCGATTAATATTGCCACTGGAACCACCTATCGATATACAGTAGACACCCCTGCGGGTGCAGGCGTTACAACATTGACAATTAAAACAGTGCAGGAGTTATTGGATGAAATTACTTCTCAAACTTCAGCTTCCCAAACCTATACAGTGAAAGGTGCAGATGGAGCGGTAAAAGGAACAACCGATACTCTCGTACAAGGAGATATTTTTACCGTGAGTTCCGGAAATGATTCTCACGATTATCAGATCAATTTCGTGAAAGCCGCAGTCAGGGGTAATATGGAGCTATTAAATAGCAAAATTACTGCAAGAACCAAGTCTGATGTTGTCGTGAATTTCTTTGCGGGAATGAGAAGTCCAAATACAGCGGTAGTCATTCAGGTTCCAAAGGGCGTAAATGCAACAATGGATAACACAACCGTAAATATCATCGGCAGAGGGGAAGTTAAGCTATCAGGGCTAGCAACACAGTCTGTCGGCCGAGTGGGTGCAGGCTACCGATTCCAAAAGGTCGGTACGGTTACAATCGATAACCAAGAGGATGGCAGCCAAACCATAACATTTAAAGGGCTTGATTTAAGACCCGATGATGGTGCCGATCTTCAAATCACCTTTAATGGTGTTTCCTTAAACCAGGGAAATTATCAATTTGTTGCTTCCTACATTACATCTGAGCCGGAAGTACTAACAAGTCCAACCTGTTCAACTACTTTAAATGTAGTAAAAACAATTAGCGATTTTTCCAGATTACTAGACAAGAGTCTTACTTATAAGGAAACAAGTGACACTTATACAAAAGCAAAATTCACATGGAGCGCGGTAAAAAATGCTCATTCAATCAAGTTGATGGAATCGACAGATAAGGGAGCTACATGGACCAGGAGTAATTCTGCAATTAGCCCGGATAGCGGTGAAGTAGAAGTCTCAAACCTTACTCCTAATAAAGAGTATTGGTTTAAGCTTGCTGTAGATGGCGGCGATAATCATGGTGATTCGAACATTGCTAAAATTTATACAGGAAAATTCGATGCCAAGCTAATAGGTGCAAAAGGCGATGGAGTAACAGATGATACGGATGCCATTAATAATGCCGTTACCTATTTGAATTCAATAGGCGGCGGGACGCTGTTGTTCCAAGACGGCACGTTCAACGTAAGAACCGTTCATTTAAAGAGCAATGTATACTTGTATGTCAATCAAGATGCGACCATTTCTGCTCTAAGAGGTCAAGATGCTCCTGAGACCACTTATTTCTCTGATAGAGGGTATCGCTCAGGTACATCTGCAACGGACCACGGCCCATACGATGATCCTGAGAATTATATGACGAAGCAGGATGTTGGCCATCAATATTGGCAGAACAGTATGTTTTATGGGGAGAGAATCGATAATGTTAAGATTATCGGAAATGGAAGAATTACTGGAAATGGAAATCTAGTAAGTGGCGACGGCGTCATGAATAATACACCGGATCACCGTGCCGACAAGATGGTATCCATCAAGTTAAGCACAAATTTTGAGTTTGGTGGTTTGGATAACGGGAAAGACCTGGCATATCAGGAGACAAATTCCCCGACCACTGACAGGCCCTATTATATGAATAGTGACGGATCAAAGCAAACTGATCTGAGTAATATGCTCCAAGTAGACAATCCAGGACACTTTGCCTTACTTTCATCAGGTACCGATCATATAAACACTCATGACTTTTACCAGTCTGCGAAAAAAGGTGATCAGGCGCGGGATATTTTTGACTATATGGAATCGAGCGATGTTCACTCGAAAAATATTTATGTAACAGGAACATCTGATGATATTGAAAAACCGGGGAGTGATAGCGCTCTAGGGTTTACAAGACCAGCGTCAGGTTTTTATATCCGTAATGTGATTGGCGATACTAACTGTAATTTATTCCAAATCGGCAGTGAAACTGCAGATGATATTACAAACGCCTATGTAGATAATATTTATGTTCTCGGAGGAAATAAAGCAGGCTTCTCAATTTCCACGAATGATGGAGGTACAGTTGAAAACATATACTTGAATTCAGGAAAGACAGGACCAGTCTACCAACAGTCTGAAATGAGACGCACAAGGGCACCTTTCTTTATTTCGATTTCCAACCGCGGCCGCATTATCGGGGGTCAAGCTACACGAATGAAATGGGTGGAAAATGGTATTCAGCGTGATGAGCTATTAAGTTCAAATGTAAATATCGGTCATGTAAGAAATATTTACATTAAAGATGTTAATATTGAACAGGTTTATGGCGGAAGTGCTTGGCAGGATCCTTCTAAGAGATGGGCATCTTATACAACTCAATCTAAAGCAACCCCAATCATTGCTGGCTATCAAGAAGGTCAGGACGGCCCGGTTTTGCCGGATGGACGCAGCATCGGCTACATCGAGAATGTGAACTTTGAAAATGTCAGTCTATTAGTAAAAGGCGGAAATAGTTTTGCGGATTCAAAAGTCAGCCCACCCGAGTTAGGCGTTGGGAAATACAATATTGGTGACTTTGGGGTACAGCCATCCTATGGCTTCTGGGTAAGACATGTGGATGGAATTAAGTTTAAAAATGTTACTGCCAATTTTGAAACAAATGACGACAGGTATGCTGTTGTACTAGATGATGTTAAAAATGCTACTCTTGACACTATGACAATGGTCAAAGGGAACAACAACCCAAGTGTCGTTCAGCTTAAGAATTCCAGCAATGTTACGATCAAGAATTCTTCCTTCTATAACAATACATGGGGCAACCAGCTTACGTTCCTCGATAATTTGAACAATGTGACGGTGACAGGCAGTGAGGCTTATCCAGCAATAGTCCAGGATCCGCACAATACATTGATTCAATTGAAACAGTCCGGTCACCCGAATTTATCCGATTTTGATAAAAACTCTGGTTCTATTTCTGCTGCTTTGGGAACAACGGTGGCCGATATTGTGAGTCAATTAGAGTCAACGGATGGTACGACACAAACTTATGCTGTCACGGACTCGGCAGGTGCAGAAAGGACTTCAGGAATGTTGCAGACAGGGGATAAACTTGTTGTTACTGCTCAAGATGGGACCTCAACGAAAACATATAGCATTGTTGTTCCTTCTGTCATTCAAATTGAAGGGGAATCACAGGTAAATTCCATTACAAGAAGCATCCCAAGTATTACGGTATCAACCTCCTCGACCAATGGAATTTCTTATCTGCAAACAAATTCGGTACCGGCAGGAGAGTGGATCGAACTAAACGTTTATGTTCCTTCAGCGGGCAACTATAATATTTCTTATCAATATAAGACACAAACATATGGAAGGGCTTCCGTTCAGGCGTATGTGAATGGTGAGGCAAAAGGTTCTCCAGTGAACCAAAATGGTACAACCGCAAATGTGTTTGTTCCTATCGATCTCGGTCAGGTAACATTTCCCGCACCAGGGACCTACCCTATTAGATTTGTTGCAACTAATGCAGGTTCTATTGTCCTAGACTATGTCAAATTCACCAAAGTCGACTAATAAGATTAATAAATTTAAAATAAGATAATAATTATTTTGTGGAGCTGCTGCTTAAGCTACTAGCAGCTCCATTCCCTCCTAATCTTCCTATAACACGGCAGAAAAGATAACAAAATCCAATTTAATATGATTGTTAACTTACAATCGGTAAATGTAATAAGTTCTAGTAATTGGTTCTTTTCTCCGTTCAAAAAAATGTTTGTTTGAAGTGATATTCCGAAATGTTTAACTGAAAAAATGGGCTAAAACACTGTGAGGTTGGAACCAGGTGAGGATATGAATTTCTGATTCTAACCATTATAAATCCGCAAGTATTTTATAGATAATAGTCTTAAAGTCTCGTTTTTCGAAATAATCGAAAATTTATATTGAAGCTAAAGAAATATAGAGTAAAATAAAAGTTAGAAAAAATGTTAACGTTTACATTAATTTGATGAGATAAAAAAATTTTATTGATTAATAATCGAATGCAAAAATGTTAACGTTAACAATCCGATAAAGGAAGGGTGCTGTGGAATAATATAAATTCTAATATTGTACTAAATTAAGTAACCTAAAATTAGGAGGACATTTTATGAAATTAAAGAAAAAAGTTTATTCGATTGCAGCACTAAGTCTTGCTCTAGGTTGCTCTACATTCTTGCCATATGCATCTACATCCACAGCAGCAGCTTCTTCACAACAAGTTTCGGTCGATAAAAAGGCCCCGACAGCTCCTATTCATCTTAATGCCTATGCGACAACATATAAATCTATCAGCCTTATTTGGGATAAGTCTGCTGATAACACTGGCGTAGCCGCCTATGACATCTTTGCGGATGGTAAGTTAGTTGGAAGCTCAACACCAAATGAATATGGTGTTGCCATGACAAACTTCACCGTAAATGACTTAAAACCCAATAGAATGTACAGTTTTAAAGTTGTGGCAAGAGATGCTGCAGGAAACCATTCTAACGAAAGCGCACATGTTAATGTAAGAACGGATGTAATAGGTAAAGTATTTGATGTTAGGGATTTTGGAGCAAAAGGTGACGGTGTAACAAAAGATACCGCGGCCATTCAAGCAGCCATTAATGCGGCAGCTGAAAGTCCAAACAGTCTTGTTGTACTTCCTGCTGGTACATATTATTCCGCTCCTCTAAGTTTAAAAAGCAATATGACATTCGAGATTGAAAAGGATGCAACCCTCCTTGGAAGCCGCGACAAAGCTGACTATCCAATTATCAAAGACCGTTGGGAAGGTACTACATTCAGCTCTTATCAAAGCTTGATTCAATCCCAAGGTGCTAAAAATCTTAAAGTCATTGGTGAAGGAACGGTCGATGGAAATGCTGGTCCTATCAAAGCAGAGAAATCGAACGGAATCGATGAATTTGGTTATCCTTATAAAAAGGTGAACTTAGCTGGAACATACGACTATAACAATGGAAAGTATGATCCTGACACAAGCGGAAGTACAACTGTATACTTTAACATGGGACTATGGTGGGATAATCCAAAAGCAACCGATCCGGCCACTCAAATTGCCCGGCCAAGATTGGTTCAATTCATGAATTCTGAAAATGTTCTCCTTCAGGGCCTAAAGATTACGAATTCACCATCCTGGACAATCCAGCCTTTATACAGTAATGATGTGGTCATTGATAGTGTAAACGTTAAAAACCCTGCTAGCCCAGTTGATGCACCAAATACTGATGGAGTTGACCCAGACTCTGTTGACGGGTTAAAGATTTTTGGTTCTACATTTGATGTTGGTGATGACGCTATCGCGATTAAATCTGGTAAAGATGCTGAAGGTCGCCAAATTGGAAAACCAAGTCAAAACATCGAAATCAGAAACAACATTATGAGACATGGACACGGCGGCGTAACAATCGGCAGTGAAATGTCCGGTGACGTTAGAAACGTTGTAGCTAGAGACGACATCTTTGACGGAACCGACATAGGCATTCGTATGAAAACCCTTCGCGGACGTGGTGGTATTATTGAAAACCTTACATTTGACAATATCATGATGAAGGATATTGAAGGCGATGCTTTCAATATTAATTCCAACTATACATCTAATGGAGTTCCGCTTCCTTACACAGGGGTAATTGATGAAACAACACCTTCAATTAAAAATATAACAATTGAAAATATCACTTGTGAGGGTGCCCAAGAAGCCTCCTTCTTCCAAGGACTTCAAGAAAGACCTGTTGATGGTCTAGTATTGAAGAACGTCACAGTGCATGCTGATAAAGCTTTGTATTTCCAATACGTAAGGAATATTACGATGGAGAATGTGAACATAAATGACGGTGATATGTTCCAGCCTGGCAGCATATACGAAAATCTTCAAATTATTAATTCTTCTAGTCATTAATTTTAAAAGTTTAAAAAACACGTTTTCAGGACGGATTCGCGTCTTGGGATACGTGTTTTTTTGTTTTAAACCGACTGCGCTTTTTACATTCTACAAAAAATAATTCCTAATCTACAAAAATCAAACTCTATTCTACACAAGCGGGAGCTGGTTCTACAATAATGAAGTTTTATTCTACAATACTAGCTCTGTTCTACAAAAACCAGGCTTTTCTCTACAAAAAGAAAGCTCTAATCTACAAAAATTGAAGCTGGTTCTACAAAAATTAAGTATTAATCTACATTACTAGCTCTGTTCTGCAGAAACCAAACTCTATTCTACGAAAGGAGAGCTCTAATCTACAAAAAGTTAGTCCCTAATCTACACCAATAGGAGCAGGATCTACCACAAGAAAGCTGAGTGCGTATCTAAGCCGAGACGAATCCAGTGATCTAAGGAAAGCTAACTGAATTTGGTTGTGCAGCTTTAAAAATGTTAACGTTAACATTTTTGTTTACAGGTAATTTCTGATTTGTTAGACTAATAACAAGAACATTGTTAACGTTCACAAAAAATAATAACAGGATGGTGTGGAAACATGGCTACTTTTATGGGTAATAATTTTTTATTGAAAAATGAAACCGCTGTCAGTTTGTACCATGATTATGCAAAGGATATGCCTATCATCGATTACCATTGCCATTTGAGTCCGAAGGAAATCTATGAAAATAAGAAGTTTAAAAATATAACCGATGCCTGGCTTTATGGTGACCATTATAAGTGGAGAGCGATGAGAGCAAATGGAATCTCTGAGGAGTTTGTAACCGGCAGTGGTAGTGATTATGAGAAATTTATGGCTTGGGCCCGGACAGTTCCAATGACTATTGGCAACCCTCTGTACAACTGGACACATTTGGAGCTCCAGCGCTTTTTCGGAATTTATGACATTCTCAATGAGGAAAGTGCTCCGCAGATTTGGGAGAAGGTTAATGCTCAGCTGAATGGTGATGAATTCCGTGTCAGGGAATTAATCGTAAAGTCTAATGTTAAAGTGATTTGTACGACTGATGATCCAGTAGACAGTCTGGAATACCATCAACTGTTAAAGGAAGAAAAGGATTTCCCTGTTAGTGTGGTTCCTGGGTTCCGTCCGGACAAAGGGCTCGAAATTAACCGTGAAGGATTTCTTGACTGGGTAGGGAAGCTGGAGGAAGCTTCCGATATAAACATTAAGAGCTATGAAGAATACTTAAAGGCGCTCGAAAGCAGAGTCCGCTTTTTCCACGACAACGATGGCAGGGTGTCTGACCATGCATTGGACTCTATGGTGTACGAGGATGCAACACTGGAGGAAGTCTCTGGAATTTTTGCCGCATGCTTATCCGGTGAAAATGTATCACTCGAGGATGAAAGGAAATTCAAGACCTATACCCTTATTCACTTAGGAAAGCTTTATGGTGAACTTGGATGGGCGATGCAATTCCATATTAATGCTCACAGAAATAATAATACTAGAATGTTTAAGAAATTGGGGCCAGATACTGGATATGATTCTATGAATGATGACCAGGTTGCCCGTCCTCTTGTACGGATTCTCGATGCACTTGACCAGTCAGACAGGCTGCCAAAGACCATCCTTTATTCATTAAATCCAGGGGATAATTATATTATTGCCAGCATTATCAATAGCTTCCAGGATGGAAAAACTCCGGGCAAGATTCAATTTGGTACAGCATGGTGGTTCAACGACACCAAGGAAGGAATGCTTGATCAAATGAAGGCCCTGTCCAATGTCGGTTTATTTAGCCGCTTTATAGGTATGCTGACTGACTCCAGAAGTTTTCTTTCCTATACAAGGCATGAATATTTCCGACGGATTGTCTGCAACCTGATCGGAGAATGGGTAGAAAACGGTGAAGTTCCTGAAGATAAAGAATTACTGGGTAAAATTGTCCAGGGTATATCCTATAACAACGCCAGGGAATACTTTGGCTTTGAAATCCCTGAAACTTCTGGCCAGCTTTCAGTGAAGTAAGCCAATTTCAGGTGGAGAGCTGCAGGATTTACGATATAATAAATCCATACAATATTTGCAGTGAAAAAGGAAGATCAAAAAGATGGTTACGATAAAAGATATAGCAAAAATGGCCAATGTATCGCATACAACAGTATCAAGGGCTCTTAATAACAGCCCTTTAATTAAAGAGCCAACAAAAAGGAAAATCCTTGAGCTTGCAGAGCAGCTGAAATATACACCAAATGTAAATGCAAAAAGCCTTGTCATGCAAAAGTCGCATACAATAGGTTTGTTCTTAACGAGCATAAGTGAGGGGACCTCCTCAAGCTTTCTTGCAGATACGATAAAAGGTGTTAACAGCGTGATCGATCAGGATTATAACCTTTTTATCCGAGGAATTGATGATTATAAGGATTTTTCCAGTATTAATCGCCAACGATTCGACGGCATCATTTTAATGAGCCAAAGTGTACAGGATAATCAATTTATCTATCATGTTCTGCAAAAGGAAATCCCGCTTGTCGTTCTTAACCGGGAAGTAGAAGAAGAACAGGTTATTAATATTTTGAGCAACGATGAAGACGGTGCCCGTAAGGCAGTGGATTATCTGCTCGACTGCGGACACCGGGATATAGCGATCATTGAAGGGACGCCAAGCTTTAAGTCAACCCAGAAACGTAAAGAGGGCTATATTAAGGCATTAGTTGAACGGGATATTCCGATAAAAGGAGCCTATTCCGTTCAAGGGAATTATGATGTGGAAAGCGGCTATCTTGCCATGGAGCAGCTTCTGGAACTCGATAAACCGCCTTCTGCAGTCTTCAGTTCGAATGATGATATGGCCATTGGGGCCATGAAGGCAATATTTGCAAAAGGATTAATGGTTCCTGACGATATATCTGTTGCAGGTTTTGACGATATCGGCTTTACTCAGTACACAACTCCAAGGTTAACAACTGTCAAAAGGCCTGTTGAAGAAATCAGTATTTACGGGGCGAAAAAAATTCTTTCTCTTGTGCTCGGAAAAGAGGAGAAAGCAGAAAAGATTTTCGCAAAAACAGAACTCGTGATAAGGGATTCAGTTAAAAAAATCTAAATGTCATGAAATCCTTCGTGGGTTTCTGCAGAAAAATGTTAACGTGTGCATAACTAACTAGCGAAGGGAGAGGTGGATTATGAAATTATTAAGTAAAGAGATCTGCCCAGATTTTCGTAATTACCCTGAAAGGATCCTTCAATTCGGAGAAGGCAACTTTTTAAGGGGATTCGTAGACTGGCAGGTGCAGGTATTAAATCAGAAAACCGATTTTAACGGAAGCGTGGTCGTTGTCCAGCCGAGGGGATCAGAGAAGATTGAAAGGCTTAACCGCCAGGATGGACTTTTCACCCTTTACCTTCAGGGGATTAAAGAAGGGAAGCCAGTGAATGAACATTTGGTCATCGATTCCATCAGCAGAGGAATTAATTTACACACGGCCTATCAGGACTATATCGAATTGGCCGGCAAGGAAGAGCTTCGCTTTATTGTCAGCAACACGACGGAAGCTGGAATTGCGTTTAATCCTGAAGATAAATTGGAAGATCGTCCGCAGAAGAGTTTTCCAGGAAAGCTGACAGCATTCCTTTATTATCGGTTTCAGGCTTTTAGCGGTGATGGACAGAAGGGCTGCATAATCATTCCGTGCGAACTCATTGAAAACAACGGTGAAAAACTGAAGGAAATTGTTCTTCAATATGCAAAGGTATGGAATCTCGGACAGGGATTTACTGACTGGGTCAATAATGCAAATACTTTTTGCTCCAGCCTTGTGGACCGGATTGTTCCAGGATTTCCGGAAGATACAATTGAAGAAAAAACGGCTGAACTCGGCTATAAAGACGATTTGTTGGTTGTAGGAGAACAATATCACCTTTGGGCAATTCAAGGTCCCGAATGGCTAAAAAAAGAACTGCCTGTATCGGGAATAGGTCTGAACACTCTGGTTGTTGATGACTTGGCTCCATTTCGTACAAGAAAGGTCAGAATTTTAAATGGCGCCCATACTACAATGACTGCAGTAGGCTACCTGTATGGACTCAACACAGTTGAAGAAGCTGTAAATGATCCCGAGGTTGGTAATTTTATCAGAGGCTTCATCTCGGATGAAATTATTCCTACATTGGAAGGTTCAAAGGAAGAGCTTACAATCTATGCTGACGAAGTGCTTAGCAGATTTGCAAACCCATATATCAAGCACTATTTGATGAGTATTTCTCTAAATTCCATATCGAAGTTCCAGGCTAGAAATCTCCCAGCTCTCTTGGATTATGTGAACCAAAATAATGCCCTTCCAAAACGAATGGTTTTTGCCTTAAGTTCTTTGATTTATTTTTATCGTGGCAAACGGGGCCATGAGGATATTGCCATTCAGGACAGCCCGGAGGTATTGGAATACTTTAAGACATTATGGGAGCAGTTTGACAGCAATGCATTTGGTTTCGGTGAATTGTCCAAAAAGGTTCTTAGTGAACAGACACTATGGGGAATGAATCTCTTACAGGTTCCGAATCTTTCGGAAGCGGTTTCTGAAAACCTCCAAAGTATTCATAAAAATGGAATCCGTCAGGCCCTAAAAGAACTATTGGATAAAGCTATTTTTCAGGAGGGATTGTAATGAAGGATTTTCTCCAAATAAATGAAAAAGATAATATCGTCCTTGCGCTGAAGGATTTAAAAAAAGACACTCAATTAAATGTAAACGGAACCATTGTCCAGTTAAAAGAAGATATCTATCGAGGGCATAAAATCTCGTTAAAAGATATCCGGGAAGATGAGGATATTGTTAAATATGGATATCCAATCGGCCACGCATTAAACTTCATCGCTGCTGGTGAACTTGTCCATACTCACAACGCCAAAACCAATTTATCCGGGACTGAGGAATATCAGTATAATCCGGTGAAAACAGAGATCAGTTATGAGAATGAAAATAGAACCTTCAAGGGTTTCCGAAGGGAAAATGGAAGCGTTGGAATCCGGAATGAACTTTGGATTGTGCCAACTGTTGGATGTGTAAACGGAATAGCAGAAAAAATCATAAAACGATTTGAGAAGCATGTAGGGGACATTGCTCCGTTTGATAATGTACTAGTTTTGAAGCATAGCTACGGCTGTTCCCAGCTGGGAGATGATCATGAAAATACGAAGCAGATTCTGCTAAACGCCGTAAACCACCCGAATGCCGGAGGAGTGCTCGTTCTGGGACTTGGCTGTGAAAATAACGAATTGCCAGCGTTTCAAAAGGCACTCGGAAAAGTGGATGAACAAAGAGTTAAATTCCTCGTGTCACAGGCGGTTTCGGATGAAATAGAGGAAGGCTTCAATCTGATCATGGAAATCTATGAAAATGCGAAAAATGACAAGAGGGAAGACGTCCCGCTCTCAGAGCTTAAGATCGGATTAAAGTGCGGCGGCTCCGACGGATTCTCAGGAATTACAGCCAATCCTCTTTTAGGCAGGTTTTCTGATTACCTAATTGCCCAGGGAGGGACTACCGTATTGACAGAGGTTCCTGAAATGTTCGGTGCTGAAACGATATTAATGGAACGAGCTGCAAACGAAGAGGTTTTTCATAAAGTTGTCCATTTAATCAATGATTTCAAGGGTTATTTCCTTCAGCATGATCAGCCGGTCTATGAAAATCCTTCACCGGGCAACAAGGCAGGGGGTATCACAACCTTGGAGGACAAGTCACTTGGATGTACGCAAAAGGCGGGAACCTCTACTGTTGTTGATGTTTTAAAATATGGCGAGGTATTAAAGTCTAATGGCCTTAACCTTCTAAGCGCTCCCGGGAATGACCTGATTGCTTCAACCGCACTGGCTGCGGCAGGCTGCCAGATGGTTCTTTTTACAACAGGAAGGGGAACGCCATTTGGAACCTTTGTTCCGACCATGAAAATTTCAACTAACACTCAAATTTTTGAAACAAAGCCGCATTGGATTGACTTCAATGCAGGAGTTCTCCTGGAGGATGGGGTTTCTGAAACTCAGGTAACACAGGACTTCATTGATTATGTCATTAAGGTAGCGAGCGGCAAACTTGTTAACAACGAAAAAAATGATTTCAGGGAAATTTCGATTTTCAAAAGCGGAGTAACTCTATAACTATTGTTTCTACTAAATTATTGAAATGCCAGCCAAAGGAGGCAGACATGAAAAAATTAGAGGTATTAACCAGACTATCAGATTGTGGAGTAGTTGCTGTTGTCAGAGCTGATTCAAAGGAAGAAGCAATTAAGATCTCGGATGCCTGTGTAAAAGGCGGCATTATCGGGATTGAGGTAACCTTCACGATTGCGGGGGCAGAAGGTGTGATCCGGGAGCTTGCGTCCCATTATTCCGACCAGACTGAGGTCGTGATTGGGGCAGGTACTGTCCTTGATGCTGCGACTGCTAGAATCGCGATCCTTGCTGGGGCTCAGTTTATTGTCAGCCCTTGCTTCGATAAAGAAACAGCAAAGCTTTGTAATTTATATCAGGTTCCATATATGCCTGGCTGTATGACCATCACTGAAATGAAAACCGCACTTGAATACGGTGCAGATATCGTAAAGTTGTTCCCTGGGAACGCGTTCGGTCCAGAGTTTATCAAAGCGGTAAAAGCGCCGCTTCCTCAGGTAAATATTATGCCTACCGGCGGAGTAAGCCTCGAGAATGCCGATCAGTGGATTAAAAATGGCTGTGTAGCTGTTGGAGTTGGCGGAAATCTGGTCGCTCCTGCCAAAACAGGTGAATTTGAAAAAATAACCGAAATAGCAAGGCAATATGTTGAAAAAGTTCAGGAAGCAAGAGAGGGATTGAAATGAAAAAGGTAGTCACTCTAGGGGAAATCATGCTTCGCTTTTCGACAGCTACGGGAGAAAGACTTGCCCAGGCAAATGAATTAACGGTGAATTATGGAGGGGCAGAGGCAAATGTCGCTGTTTCCCTCTCTCATTTCGGTTTCGAATCTTATTTTGTTAGTAAGGTGCCTGAGAACCATTTAGGAACAGGAGTCGAAAGGCATTTAAGGTCGAATGGGGTACATACAGACTTTCTGCTAAAGGGCGGGGAGCGCCTTGGCACCTATTATCTTGAAACGGGCATAGGGGAAAGAAGCCCTCAGGTCATATATGACAGGAAGTACTCAAGCTTTTCGCAAATGGACACAGATGAAATCAGCCTGGAGGAAGTTTTAAAAGATGCTTCCTTGCTTCATGTATCAGGAATCACTTTGGCCCTTTCTGCAGAGATGAGGGAGCTGGTCCTTTCCGCACTAAAAAAAGCGAAGGAGTATGGTGTCAAAAACAGCTTTGATTTTAACTACCGTGGTAAGCTGTGGAGCCAGCAGGAGGCTGGCGAGGCAATCCTGCCGCTGCTTCCATACATCGATATTTGCTCCTTTGGAAGATTGGATGCCATACATCTGCTCGGAATGGCTTCACCAAATCAGCCGCTCTCACAGACAGAAGAACTGAAATACTATTATAAAAAGTTCTCGGAAGAATATCCGAATATCCAGTACATCAGCTCTACATTCAGAAGTGTGAAATCAGCTTCAAGTAACGACCTGCAGGGCAATTTATTTGCCAATGGTGAACTATACCAATCAAAGGTCCACCACATTGAACCAATTGTCGACCGTGTCGGTGGCGGGGACGCATTCGCTGCAGGTG
Organism: Neobacillus terrae; assembly: GCF_011393025.1. Lineage (GTDB taxonomy): Bacteria > Bacillota > Bacilli > Bacillales > Cytobacillaceae > Neobacillus_A > Neobacillus_A terrae. The sequence continues at coordinate 128,572 of NZ_JAAOEO010000007.1, forward strand.
TGTTGACCGGGATTCTAGAAGGATGGGAGCCTGAGCAAACCATTGCTTTTGCAACCGCAGCTTCTGCTTTAAAACATACAGTTCATGGCGATTGCAATGTTTTTTCAAAAGATGAGGTGTTTGGCTTCGCCAATACCGAATCAGGGAAAATAGTTCGTTAAAATTTTTCAGAACAAAGGAGAAATGTAAATGGAAACCCGTTACGCAATCCACCCTGAGGATATGAAAAGATATACAACGGATGATTTAAGAAGAGAATTTCTTGTTGAAACCATTTTTGAGGCCGGCAAGATACATTTAACCTACACACATAATGACCGGATGATTTTTGGCGGCGTTACCCCTGCGGAAGAAGAACTGACAATAAAGCTCGACAAGGAATTGGGAGTTGAATACTTCCTTGAGCGCCGGGAGCTTGGAATTATCAATATCGGCGGTGAAGGAATGGTTATCCTGGACGGAACTGAATATGACCTGCAGGGCAGAGATGGGTTATACGTAGGAAAAGGTACAAGAGATGTAAAATTCCGTTCGAAGGATAGTAATAATCCTGCCAAATTCTATATCAACTCCACCCCAGCACACCATTCCTATCCAACAGTAAAAATCGATATCAACAAGATTACTCCTTTGGAAACTGGGGAGCCAGGGACATTGAATGAGCGTAAAATTTATCAGTATGTCCATCCGAATGTGTGCGAGAGTGCGCAGCTCCAAATGGGACTTACCATGCTTTCCCCGGGAAGTGTATGGAATACGATGCCATGCCATACTCATGAACGCCGCATGGAAGTTTACCTCTATTTCGAAATGGAACCGGATACCCGTGTATTCCACTTTATGGGAAGGCCTGACGAAACAAGGCATTTAGTCATGAAAAACGAGCAGGCAGCCATCTCCCCAAGCTGGTCCATTCATACTGGTACGGCTACAAGCAATTACACCTTTATTTGGGGCATGTGCGGTGAAAATATCACTTATACCGACATGGACCATGTAAAAATGGAAGAATTGAGATAAACGTTCAGGATACTAAAACCTGTTTGGAAATATGCTGAATGGAGGAAATAGAATGAGTAAGGTACAAACATCATTTTCGCTCGATTTCTTTAATTTGAGAGGAAAAGTGGCCATTGTTACGGGAGGCAACCGGGGATTGGGCCAGGCTTATGCTGTAGCTCTTGCAAAAGCCGGTGCTGATCTGTTTGTTGTTTCACGAAGCGAGGATTGGCAGGAGACGAAGGATTTGATTGAAGTGACAGGACAGCGTGCTGTGTTTTTTCAGGCAGACTTAAGCGACAGACAAAAAGTGAAACAAGTTGCAGTTGAATGCAAAAAGGAATATGGAAGAATTGATATTCTCGTAAATAACGCGGGGACGATCCGACGCGCACCTATTACTGAATACAAGGAGCAGGACTGGGATGATGTCATGGAAGTGAACATCAATTCTGTCTATCTTTTAAGCCAGGAAGCAGCAAAAGTAATGGTGGAACAAAAATCCGGAAAAATCATTAACATTGCCTCCATGCTCTCCTTTCAGGGCGGGAAATTCGTTCCTCCTTATACGGCGAGCAAGCATGCTGTTGCGGGACTTACAAAGGCTTTTGCAAATGAGCTTGCTGAATATAATATCCAAATAAATGCTATTGCACCAGGATATATTGCAACAGATAATACCGCACCTATACGTTCAGATGAAAAGCGCAATGCAGAAATTCTTTCCCGTATTCCGGCTGCCCGATGGGGTGAAACTGCTGACCTAATGGGAGCAGTAGTGTTTTTGGCAAGTGATGCCTCCAACTACATGAACGGGCATGTTCTGGCCGTTGACGGCGGCTGGCTCGCCAGATAATGGGCTAAACTCGGATGCATGAAAAGGAAAAATCAAGGTCTGTCCAGTAAGCTTCTAGAAGCTTTACTGGAAGTCTTTTTATATTTATGCCAGTTCGTCCTGTTATCAATTGAGATTTAAGCGGAAGCCAAAGTATAAGGAGCCTCCATGCTTTCCCTGCCGCATTTTGTGGTTTTACTTTCCTTGATTGTTTGAGAGGAAAAGCAGATGGAAAGAATAATAATCCCGGACTTCAAGGAAAAAGGAGGATTATTTTATGGCTCTCTTATTTTACTCAGCAACACTCATTTTTGCTGCTTTAATTGTATTTGGCCCCCATTTCTTTATGAAAAAAACCTTAATATTAAAAAATAAAAATCAGTACTATGATGCTTTGGAACAGCTTGAAAAGGACTCTAATAATGAGGAATTAAAATTAGAAGCATGGGAATTGGGCCGTGAATTTTACGGATCTGCAAGGATTACCGGCAAAGCTACTAATTTTGATGAAGCAATAATAAAATGTCAAATCACTGCATCATGTGAAACCAATGAAATAGAAATACAGTTTTATCCAAGTAATTCAGAAAGAGTATAGAGTAAAAAAATTTATGATGAAGAGAAAGGAGTGTCAACATAATATGTTTGTTCAAGGAAATCAGGTACAGCCAGTTGAAGCCGGAGAGGGAGCAGTACGAAAGCTTTTAGGCAGGGGTGGCAGTCTTATGATGGCTGAGGTTGCCTTTGAAAAAAACGCAGTAGGAGCCATTCATTCACATCCCCACGAACAAATAAGCTATATTGTTCAGGGCAGTTTCGAATTTAACTTAGATGGAGATATTCAAATCGTTAGAAAGGGAGATAGCATCTATATCCCTTCAAATATAAAGCACGGAGTAAAAGCACTTGATGATGATTCCATAATCCTTGATGTCTTTACGCCGCAAAGAGAGGATTTTGTTTACTAGATTAATATGTTCATATAAAGAAAAGAGCAGGGAGGGCAAAGATATGAGGATGGTATTCAGATGGTATGGAGACGGGAATGACCGCATCCCCCTCCATCATATCAGGCAAATTCCGGGAGTAGAAGGTGTGGTATGGTCTCTTCACGATATTGCAGCGGGTGAAGAATGGCCAATGGAAAGAATTTTGGAAGTGAAAGAACAAGCAGATCAACACGGGCTGAATATCGAAGTTGTAGAAAGTGTTAATGTTCATGAGGATATTAAGTTAGGGCTTCCTACTAGAGATATTTTTATTGAAAATTATAAAAGGACGATTGAAAAGCTCGCAAAAGTGGGTGTTAAGGTTATTTGTTATAATTTTATGCCTGTATTTGATTGGACAAGAACGGAACTATTTAAAGAAATGGAAGATGGATCTACAGCACTGTTTTTTGAAAAAGCGAAAATAGAGGAAATGGATCCTATGGAACTAGTAGAAAAAATTGCTGGTAATTCTGACTTTTCAATGCCTGGATGGGAACCAGAGCGCCTAAAGTATCTTTCACAGCTGTTTGAAGCATATAAGAACGTTTCTACTGAGAAGTTATGGGAAAATCTGCAGTATTTTTTAGAAAAAATCATTCCTGTTGCTGAAGAAAATGATATAAAAATGGCCATTCATCCGGACGATCCGCCATGGCCTATATTTGGGCTCCCAAGAATTATAACCAATAAGGAAAATATCCAAAGACTATTAAATCTTGTTGATAGTCCGTATAACGGTGTAACGCTGTGCAGCGGTTCTTTAGGAGCTAATCCCGATAACAATATTGTAGAAATGATAGAAGAATTTGCTGACCGTATTCCTTTTGCCCATATTCGTAATGTGAAAATATATGAAAATGGAGATTTTATTGAAACCTCCCATCGCACCGGTGATGGCAGCGTAGATATTTACGGCATCGTAAAGGCTTATCATAGCAAGGGATTTACGGGGTATGCGAGACCGGATCACGGCAGACATATCTTTGATGAAGAATGCCGGCCGGGTTATGGGCTGTATGACAGGGCGCTGGGGATTATGTACCTTTGGGGGATTTGGGATTCCTTACAGAGAATGAAAGAGGAGGAATTGCAATGCTAAGCATACATAAAAACCTGCAAGGAAAAGTAGCTGTCGTTACTGGTGGCAGCGGTGTTCTTTGCAGTGCCATGGCAAAAGAATTAGGAAGACAAGGCGTTAAAGTGGCAATCCTCAATAGGAATGCTGAAAAAGGTGAAGCGGTTGCTGCTGAGATTAGAGAAGCCGGCGGAGAGGCTATGGCTCTTTCATGTAATGTATTAAATGTTGAAGAGGTCAGGAAAACAGAGCAAATCATTTCTGAAAAGTGGGGAGCCTGTGACATTCTTATCAACGGTGCCGGTGGAAACCATCCTGAGGGAATAACCACAAATGAAACGTTAAAGTTGGAGGATTTGGAAAATCAGGAAATCAAAACATTTTTTGATTTAACCCCAGAAGGATTTGGTTTTGTGTTTAACTTAAATATACTAGGGACACTGATTCCAACTCAGGTTTTCTCTAAAAAAATGGTTAATCAAAAGGGTGCCGTTGTTATTAATATGTCCTCGATGAGTGCACCAAGCCCAATGACCAAGGTTCCAGCATATAGTGCGGCAAAAGCTGGAATAGAAAACTTAACCCAGTGGCTCGCGGTCCATATGGCTGAGGTAGGAATAAGGGTAAATGCAATTGCCCCCGGCTTTTTCTTAACCGAGCAAAACCGCAATCTGCTCACGAATGAAGATGGTTCTTTAACGGACCGGTCAAATAAAATTCTGGCGCATACCCCTATGAGGAGATTTGGAGAACCGGAAGATCTCCTTGGGACGCTTCTCTGGCTCGCTGATGAGAGCGCCTCCGGATTTGTTACCGGCATTACTGTTCCAGTTGATGGTGGATTTATGGCTTACTCAGGAGTTTAAATTTTGATATAAGGAGAGAAGAACGGAATTTTATTTCGTTCTTTTTTTGTAGGCTATATTTAATATTAATGTTGATTTTTAAAATAATGTTGATTGGAGTGAAAGGCGGCGCCTCCGGCGGGAAAAGCGTGTCCGAGTGAGACCCCGCAGGAGCTAGCGACGAGGAGAAAGAAGAACGTATGCGCCTCATTCAGCCCCGACAAGCGCTGGAGGGCCTGGCGATGAAGTGGTTCTTTTACTTCGAAGTCAGGACCGAAGCGACCTCGAGAGGCTAGGCGCTGAAGTTGGACAGGCTCACGAACCGCCCGCGGAAAGCGTCCGCCTGTAACGGAAATCAGCCCTATAGTAAATTCTAAAAAAATAAAACAAAAAAGGTGAAAATTGTCGATTTTTTGAATTTTTATAAAACTACCTAAAAATAATACAAAAAAAACTAAAACTAGCACGGTTTTATAGAAAAATGAAAACCTTTACAATAAGTATATGAAAGCACTTTCACAACAGGAAACACCAGATTCTAATATTAATAGAAAAGAGGGGAGGACAATTATGAAAGGGCTTAAACGTATCTGTTTAATGTTTGATAGTCTTTTTGAGAAAGTAGCATTAGGTTCACTTATAGCCATGATTATTATAGTCACACTCCAAGTTTTCACACGTAAACTATTTAATTTTGTTTTATTTTGGTCAGAGGAAGTTACTCTTTTATTACTATGCTGGTTTTCATTTATGGGGATAGCGATTGGTGTGCGGGAAAAATTGCACTTATCAATTGAATCCTTTACAGCAAAACTTCCACCACTAGTTATTAAGACAATTGATAAAATCGTGTTGTTATCCACCATAGCATTTGGGTATTACTTACTAAAATACGGCTGGGATTTTACGGTTTTAATGGGAGACTCTACATTGCCCGCAACCAAGTTATCCAACGGCTGGGTATATGCTGTTATGCCAATTACAGGTTTCATGATGATAATTTACTCTTTTCTGCAGTTAATTGGTATTGATACGAGGCGACACAACGTACAAGGAGGCGGTCACTAAAGATGGATACATCAACCATTGCTACGATTATTCTAGTGGGAAGCTTTGCTCTCATGCTTATCTTCCGGTTCCCAGTAGCACTGTCATTAGCGGGCTCCACGGTTCTTACACTTTTATATTTACATGCCCCTCTTGAAGTCGTTGGGCAACGGATGATTCAAGGAATTAATTCTTTTGCACTGCTCACAATTCCATTCTTTATTTTAGCTGGTCAATTAATGAATGAGGGCGGTTTGGCCGTCCGCTTAATCAACCTGGCTATGCTGGCAGTGGGAAGAGTACGAGGCGGTTTGGCCATGGTTAACACTCTAGCCTGTCTGATGTTCGGAAATATCTCCGGATCTGCTGCCGCAGATGTTTCGTCAATCGGGTCAGTTATGATTCCAATGATGAAGAAGAAAGGATACAGCACAGAATTTGCAACTGGATTAACGACAGCTGCAGCGATTCAAGGTGTTGTCGTTCCACCAAGCCACAATTTAATTTTATATTCCCTTGCTTCTGGAGGGGTATCTATTGCCACCTTATTTATGGCTGGTGTAGTTCCTGGAATATTAATTTGTATTGCTCTTATGATTGCAAGTCGTATTTTAGCTATTCGCCAGGGATTTACTGAAACGCAAGTGATTGACCGTAAGGATGTCCCAAATGTGATCAAACAGGGATTAATATCGCTTATGCCTATAGTTATAATCCTGGGAGGAATTTTTTCAGGCTGGTTTACTGCCTCTGAATCAGGTGCTATTGCGGTATTATATGCAATGATTGTCACTTTTTTCTACTTCAAGGAGATTCCGTTCAGTAGGATGGGAGTTATTCTAATCCGGACTTTCCGGACGGTTTCCATGGTATTATTTCTGATTGCTGCTTCTAATGCTTTAAGTTATGTACTTGCATACTTGAGAATACCATCACTTGTTACCGATTCTTTATTAAGCATTTCTCATAACCCAATAATTGTACTCTTAATTATCAACGTTCTACTTCTTATCCTTGGCTGCGGAATGGATATGGCACCACTTATCCTAATCATGACACCAATCCTGCTTCCTGTTGTTCAAGCGCTTGGTATGGATCCCGTACATTTCGGTATCATTCTAATGCTGAACTTAGGAATTGGTCTTTTAACTCCTCCAGTTGGAACGGTACTATTTATAGGGTGTGCCATAGGGGATATCCCAATATTAAAAGGTGCGAAAGCAATGGCACCGTTTGGTTTAGTACTAGTTTGTGCATTGATGGTTTTAACTTATGTGCCTAAAATCACTCTGTGGCTGCCTCATTTATTGGGCCACTAATGATGGTAAGTGAAAATTAAAATATCAAAATAATTTAAAGTGGGGAAGGGGATTATTTATGAAAAAATCATCAAAACGTTTAACCGTTGTATTAGGTACAGTCCTTGGATCAAGCTTAATTCTTGCCGCTTGTGGTGGTAACGGGGATACTGCAAAAACATCTGGCAGTTCAAAATCGAATTCTGAAGGAAAATCGCTGTCATTCCGACTAGCTGACGCTCACCCAGACAATTATCCAACTGTGTTGGGAGACAAGAAATTTGCTGAGCTTGTTAACAAAAAATCCAATGGCCGCATTAAAATCGATGTATTTGCAAATGGACAGCTTGGAGATGAGAAATCCGTTATTGAACAAGTTCAATTGGGTGCCGTTGAATTTACACGTGTAAGTACCGGTCCAATGGCTGAATTCAGTAAGCCTTTAGGCGTTTTCAGTCTTCCGTATATCTTTGACGATTCAGAACACGAATGGAGATTTTTAAATAGTGATAAAGGACAAGAATTGTTAAAAGGTTTAGAGTCATCTAAAATGGTAGGACTTGCCTATTATGATTCTGGTGCCCGCAGCTTTTATTCTACTAAACCTATTAAGAAAGTAGAGGACCTAAAAGGTCAAAAAATTCGCGTACAGCAGAATCAAATTAATATTGATTTAATGAATGCACTTGGTGCGAATGCGACTCCAATGGCTTATGGGGAAGTATTCAGCTCACTTCAAACTGGTGTTATTGATGCTGCTGAAAACAATACGCCAAGTTACGTATCCGCCAACCACTATCAGGTAGCCAAAAATCTAATCGAGGATGGCCACCAACGTGTGCCAGAGGTTGTTGTCGCAAGTAAAGCGATCTGGGATAAACTTAGCGCTAAAGACAAGAAAATAATTCAGGAAGCTGCGAAAGAATCTGTTGACACTGAGCGTAAAGAATGGGATAAAATGGAGAAGGATTCAGAAGCCAAAATTAAAGATTCTGGTGTAACCATTGTGAAGGTGAAGGATGTTGAACCTTGGCAGAAAAAAGTTAAACCAGTTATCGATAAGTATCGTGCAGATTATGGCGATGTTCTGGATGCAATCGATAAGGCTAGGAAATAATCAAAAAACTTAAATAATGGAAGAGACTATGCTGAGTTGAGTGAAACACGCATAGTCTTTTCCATTTTCGGATTTTCTTCCTATAGCCACAGAGGATAAGGTGAGCCATGCAATCGTATAAAAGAAATGCAGTCGAACGGCTAATTCGTATGCTGCTTATGAAAGATCAGTCGCTGGTGCGCAAACTGCTCGTTTTTTCTGCGCTTCTTGTTGTCATACCTATAAGTTTTATTGGTCTTTTTTCCTATGAGAAATCTTCACAGGTACTTGAGAATGAAGCACGTTCGTACAGTTGGCAAATTATAAGACAGGTAAATACACATATTGAGTATTACGTTGGAGACTTTGAGATTGAGATATTGAAAATTTTGAACAACCAAACGATTGAACAATTCCTGCAAATGAGTACTCAGGAGGAATTAGAGTCGAGTGGAATGTCGGGGAATATTAAGCATGTATTGCAAAATGCTGCATATTCCAGATCAGATATAACCAATATTACAGTTTATTTAAACCAGGTTGGTTTGGTAGACTCCCAGGATGTTCGATTCAATCGTGGCCATCCGATTGAGCCATTTGAACCGCAGTTTTTTCAGGAAATCCTTCCAGATACCGCGGAACCGGTTATTTTTACTCGGACACTCGCTGATGACGAGAAAAAAGAGTACGTCATATCCGTTGCAAGAAGATTATTTAGTCCTAAAACCTTAAAACCTATTGGCTTTATTGTATTAGATGTTAATTTTAAAAGATTTAAAGAAATCGCAAGCCAGGTAAATATTGGCCATTCAGGTTTTATGTATATTGTCGATTCACAAGGGAACTACGTCTACAATCCTAGCTTTTCTAAAATAGGTAAAAAAGCGACTCTGCAGCACATTCAAGACATCCTCCATAGGGAAAGCGGCTCCTTTATCACAGAAGGAGACGACAAAAAATTATTAACCTATAGTCATTCTGGATTCTTGGGCTGGACTGTCATTACATCTATTCCATATAAAGAACTCATTCAAAGTTCCATTTCTATTAGAAACACTATTTTTATTACGGTTCTGTTAACCTTGTTCTTTGCTGCCATCTTCGGAACAGGTCTGGCTAGCAGTATTATCACTCCACTAAGATCACTTCAAAAAATGATGAAGCGGGTGGAAGAAGGAGACTTTAATGGTGAAGTAAAGGTTTTGTCAAAAGACGAAATTGGAATACTCTCGAATGGATTCAATAAAATGGTGAACCGCTTAAATGAACTTGTTAACGAAATTTATCTATCCAAACTTCGGGAAACAGAAATGCTGTTTCGGCAAAAGGAAATTGAATTGAAAGCGCTTCAGGCACAAATCAATCCTCATTTTTTATTTAACTCACTGGAGACCATACGTGGAATGGCGCTAGAACGGGATATGGATGACATTTCTGAAATTTCGGCTTCATTGGCTAAATTGCTGCGATATAATATAAATAATAAATCACAGACAGTTACACTGGCCGAGGAAATTCTGAATACGAAGGAATACTTGCGGATTCAGAAATACCGTTTTGGAGAAAAATTTGAATATGAATTTTCCATCCCGGACTGGGCCAGAAAGCAAAATATTGTCAAATTTTCGATTCAGCCAATTGTTGAAAATTCGTTTAAATACGGAATCGAAACTTCTGGTGGCATTTCAAGAATTACCATAAAGGCAGTACAGGAGTCAGATCAGGTTTATGTCATTAGCATTCAGGACAATGGAATTGGAATTTCTCAGGAAAAGCTTGAAGAAATCAACAAGAATTTGCTGCGTAAGGATGTTATTGAAGGAGGCCCTGGAATCGGAATTGTGAATGTACATAGAAGAATAGGGCATCTTTTTGGAGAAGAGTACGGAATTACCCTCCAAAGCAGTGAAGGAAAAGGGGCGATCGTAAGTATTCGCTTACCGCTAAATAATGATCTTAAATAAGGGACTCTTAATATTCTCTTAAACTCTTTTAGTTGTTTTTAGACTTCCTGGAGGTGAAAGCGTGTACAAAATACTCCTTGTTGATGACGAAAAATGGGTGCGTGCCGCACTAAAGCATACAATCGTTAAGACAGGACTTTCCTTTGAAATTGCAGGCGAATGTACCAATGGATTGGAAGCTTTAGATTTTTTAAAGAACCATTCTGTAGATCTTATTATGACGGATGTAAGAATGCCAGTTATGGATGGTATAACGTTTGTTACAGCTATTGCGAATGAGGAATTTCAGGCTGACTGTATTATGATCAGTGGCTACGATGATTTCGAGTATGTTCAGCATGCCCTGCGATCAGGCGTATTTGATTACCTGCTTAAGCCTGTGGAGCTGGAGGATATGAAAGAATGCTTGGAAAAATGGGAAAAACATCACAGTAAAAAGAAGCAGAGTGATGTTCAAGAAGGGACATATGCCTTGGAATTGGATCCTTCTGAAATGTCCCCTGTAGAAAGAGTCATTCAATACGTTAAGAGCAGAGCTCCTGGAGAAGTTACGTTAACCGAAGCAGCCGCATGCGTGCATTTAAATCCAAGCTATTTAAGCAAGTTGTTTAAAGACAAAACAGAGCAAAACTTTATGGACTTTGTTCTTGATATCCGTATGAAAGAAGCAAAAAATCTATTAGAACGCACCTCCCTAAGGATAACAGAAATAACCGACCGGCTGGGTTATTCGGATATTACCTATTTTAGTAACGCATTTAAGCGTAAAACCGGGCTAACGCCATCTGAATATCGTAAGAGTGTACGGCGGATATAGAATCATAGAATCAAAGATCATATAATTTACTTTTACTTTTTCTATTTCTTAAGCAGGGATAATTAAATAAGATTACAAGATTAAAAACTCGCATACTATTGCGGGTTTTTGCTGTTTTATAATCCTTACCTATGTGAAAATTACTGCCGTTTGGAACAAACAACTTTTAACCAGAAAGATCCAGGTATGTTTTAAAAGTTTATTAGCGTTTTACCGAATCAAATATTTGAAATAAAATCATAAAATGGCAAATAATAAATTGAAATATCAGACTATTGTTATTATAATTTAATTGTATCCTGTCGACACTCGACATCAGGGGAATAGTAAACACAAAGACTACTCAAATTAAAGGAAAGTGAGGTGAATAAAGAATTGATTGATTTTAGTCCAATTCAGAAACCGATTCCTTACTACCAGCAAATTCAACAGTCCATAAAGGAAAGTATATTTAACGGCCTATACAAGCCTGGTGACCGATTATACGAAGTCCAAATTGCCAAACAATACAATATTAGCCGCAGTCCAGTCAGGGAAGCAATTCGTGCCCTGGTGATTGAGGGGCTGCTCGTGATGGATGAGAAGTCCCAAATATCTGTCTACAAACCTACCTTAAAGGATGTACGGGATATTTATGAATGCAGGATTTCACTTGAGTCTACGGCGGTTGCATTAGCAACGGTTCGTGTGAAATCTAAGCAGCTGCAGGAGCTTGATGAAACGTTGAAAGCCACGGCGGTCGCGATAAAGGATAAAGACGCTGATTCTATTATTGCTAATAACGCCAGGTTTCACGAATTAATTCTCCAATATTGCGGCAACGAGAGATTGATAAAGATAGTTGGGGACCTAAAGGGCTTAATTAACTATTATCGAGTGCTTAATATTCAAGGTACAGACCGGGCAAATACCATATTAAAGGGCCACACTCAGATTTTTGAAGCGATGAAGAAAAGGGATCCAGAAAAAGCAGCAGATAGATTAAAAGAGCATACGGAAGAGGATCTTAAAAATTTGATTCAAGTCATTGAACAATTAGGGGAGAGATGATTTTTGAGAATCATTCACGTTGATCAAATAATTGAAACCGTTGCCAAACTTTGCTGGGAAGCCTGCTATTACCTGCCTGAGGATGTAGTTGCAGGTTTTAGGCGTGCTGAAAAAACAGAGGCTTCTCCAATTGGAAAAAACATTCTTCAGCAGCTCGTTGAAAATGCAGAAGAGGCCAAAGTGAATCATATGCCTTATTGCCATGATACAGGAATGGCCGTTGTTTTCGTTGAACTTGGACAGGATGTTCATGTCACTGGGGGAAGCTTTATGGATTCAATACAAGAAGGCGTCCGCACTGGCTATCGGGAGGGATACCTCAGAAAATCCGTTGTCGGAGACCCGCTGATTCGCGTTAACACTGGGGATAACACACCAGCGGTCGTACATACAGAAATCGTACCTGGTGATGAGATTAAAATTACTGTCCTTCCTAAAGGGGGAGGCAGCGAGAATATGAGTGCTATGAAATTCCTGCTTCCGGGAGAAGGAATGCAAGGGGTTAAGAATTTTGTTTTGCAGACGATCAAAGAGGCAGGGGGAAAGGCTTGTCCTCCAGTCGTTGTAGGTGTCGGAATTGGCGGCAGCTTTGATAAGGTAACCTCACTTGCTAAGCATGCGGTGTTAAGGGAAATTGGTGTCCATAATCATGAGCAGCATATTGCACAGCTTGAAAAAGAGCTTCTTGAAGAAATCAATAATACAGGTATTGGACCGCAGGGGTTGGGCGGAACCAATACAGCCTTGTGGGTGCCGATTGAGACATTTGCCTGCCATATCACTGCACTTCCTGTTGCCGTAAACATTCAATGCCACGCTGCCCGTAAAAAAACGGCGGTCGTGTAAGGAGGAGACAAGATGGCTGAATATCAACTGAAAACTCCGCTGTCAGATGAAGATATCCAAAAGCTCCAAATTGGTGACCAGGTTCTTTTAACAGGAACGATTTATATGGCAAGGGATGCGGCACATAAAAGAATGGTAGAGCTTCTCGAAGCAGGTCAGCCTTTGCCGGTGGATTTAAAAGGGGAAGTCATTTTTTATGCCGGTCCATGTCCTCCCAAGCCTGGACAAGTGATAGGGCCGGTCGCTCCAACTACAGCCTTCCGCATGGATCCGTTTGCTCCTGCCATGTATGAGTATGGAGTAAAAGGCACGATCGGGAAAGGACCAAGAAGAGATATGGTGAAGCAGGCGTGTAAGGAATTTGGCGCTATTTCCTTTGCGGCAATCGGCGGGCTTTCGACCATTCTTAGCAGAAGAGTGAAATCCCAGGAAGTTGTTGCTTACGATGACCTTGGACCAGAGGCAATTCGAAAGCTTGAAGTAGAAGATTTTCCGTTGCTGGTTGCATATGACGCACATGGACAGGATTTGTATGAACAGGAAATCGCCAAATACGAAAATTACAATTTGAATAAGGGAGTGGGTATATAATGAAGAAACTCGAAATTGCGGTTATCCCAGGAGATGGAATTGGTAAAGAAGTAGTTCCAGTAGCTACAAAGGTGCTTGATACTGTGGCTGAAATTCATGGTGGTTTAAAGTTTGAGTACACAGAGTTTCCTTGGAGCTGTGATTATTATCTTGAACATGGAAAAATGATGCCGGACAACGGGCTGGATACTTTGAAAAACTTCAATGCTATTTTTCTAGGAGCAATCGGTAATCCTGCAATTCTTCCTGATCATGTTTCTTTATGGGGACTTTTGATAAAAATTAGAAGAGACTTTGAACAGTCGATCAATATTCGTCCTGCTAAATTTTTCAAAGGTTTGAAATCTCCGCTTGTTAATCCAAATGACTTTGATTTGATTGTTGTAAGGGAAAACAGTGAGGGGGAATATAGTGAAGTAGGCGGAAGGATTCATCGTGGTGAAGATGAGGTTGCGATTCAAAATGCGATTTTTACACGCAAGGGAACAGAGCGGGCGATGCGTTACGCGTTCGATCTGGCTAAACAAAGAAGAGGTCATGTCACTTCTGCGACAAAGTCCAATGGAATTGTCCACTCTATGCCTTTCTGGGATGAGGTATTTAATGAAGTAAAGGCAGACTATACGGATATTCAGACAGCTTCTTATCATATTGATGCACTGGCAGCCTTTTTCGTAACAAGACCACAAATTTTTGATGTTATTGTGGCGAGCAATTTATTCGGTGATATTTTAACAGATATCGGCGGAGCCATCATGGGAAGCATAGGGATTGCACCTGCAGCCAATATTAACCTTAATGGAAAGTATCCATCCATGTTTGAACCTGTTCACGGCTCAGCACCGGATATTTACGGTAAAGGAATCGCCAACCCAATCGGACAGATTTGGACTGCTAAAATGATGCTTGATCACTTTGGGGAGCATGAATTAGGGCAAAAGCTGCTTGACGCGGTAGAAGACGTAACCAACGATGGAATTAAGACAGGTGATATAGGCGGATCTTCTTCTACTATCGAAGTAGGGGAAGCAATCTGCAGCCGTTTGAAGCAGGTATGTGTGTCTTAAAATACAATTTGAAGAGCCCAATCCGGTAAGCGGATTGGGCTCTTTTACGTTTCCTGGTTAGTTGATGCAAAAATTAAGTTTTATTCTACAAAAATTCAGTCCTAATCTACACAAATAGGAACGGGTTCTACAAAAATTAGTCTGCTATTAACATTGAGAGTTTTGTTCAACAAAAACCAACTTCTATTCTACAAAAAGTAAGCCCTAATCAACACAAACCGGAACTGGTTCTAAAAAATAAATCCGCGATCTACATTACCAACTGTTCTATGCACGCACCGCTGCTTTCACAACCTTTTTTCTACACGAATTCTGGTTTTATATACACGACTACGTACATCTCTACACCTCACATAAAAACCCCCTGTTCCTCGGAACAGGGGGCTTACAAATTAATTATTTATTTTTGCTTTCTGCATCTTTGATGATGTCTTTGCCGATTTTTGTAGACCATTCTTTGTAAACTGGCTCTAATGTCTTTTTGAATTCAGCAATTTGGTCATCGGAAAGTTGATTGATTTTTGTGTTTCCGCGTTCTTTTAGCTTTTTCAACGAATCTTCGTTTAATTGCTTCGCAGAATCACGGGCAACCTTTGTTCCTTCGTCTACACCTTTTTGTACGATTTCTTTTGTTTTATCATTCAGGCCGTTCCAGAACTTCGTGTTTGTTAATAATGCATAGTCAACACGTGTATGACCCATTACAGTGGTATATTTTTGAACTTCATCGAATTTCTTTGATTCGATATTACTATAAGTGTTTTCTTCGCCATCTACAGTACCTTGCTGTAAAGCAGTGTATAGCTCACCGAAAGGAATGGAAACAGATCCTGCATCTAACTTCTTGTAAATAGCTTCAAGCAGCTGTCCGCCTTGTGTACGAATCTTTAAGCCCTTTAAATCTTCAGGTTTCTTGATAGGTTTTTTGTTGTTAGTCATTTGTTTAGGCCCATTTGGCCACATTTTCAAACCAAGAACGCCGTCTTTTTCGAGTCGCTTAAAGATTTCCTGGCCTTTTTCACCATCCCAGAATGCTGTTGCTGCCGCATCGTCTTTAAATAGGAAAGGCATAGCTGGAATATTGAAGCCTGGGTCGTTACCTACAAGCTTGGACATATCAGGAATAATGAATTGAACATTATTGGCAACTAGGTTTTGGTATTCGTCTGGGTCACCGAATAATTGGCTGTTTGGATACACCTGGACTTTAATTTTTCCGCCAGATTCCTTCTCAATGTATTTTTTCATTGCCAGTGCACCCTGGTGCTTAGGTGTGTTTTCCGCTACAACGTGAGAAATCTTAATGGTCATTTCCTGAATGCCATCACCGGATTTTTTCGAATCTGCTTTTGCCGAAGTATTCGAATCTTTTGAACCGCCGCATGCTGCAAGGCTAAATACTAACAGAAGTGTCATTGCAATTACTAATAGCTTTTGAATCTTTTTCATTTGATATCCCCCTTTGAAATAGATAGCTAGTTACATATTGATAAATTTCTGTGTGATCTGCATTTTGTGCAAGAGAACGGCTGGCTTCATCAAATTTTTCAAAAATGAACTGAGGCAGTTTAGTAGCTGCTTCTGAATCTGAAAATAGGCGTGTAGCCATTTCAAGATCTTTTCTTAAAAGCTCCAGGTTAAAACCTGAATCATAGCTTTCCGTTAAGATAAAGGACGGAAACTTATATTCTGTTGATCCGCTTCTTCCTGTACTTTGATTAAATACATTAATGGCGGTGGCAGGGTCCACTTCAAAGCTTTGCAGTAATTGAACTGCTTCACAGCTGGCCAGAAGATGCGTGGCGGAAAGATAATTATTGATTGCTTTTATTAGGTGCCCGCTTCCAATTGGTCCAACATGGAAGATGTTACTTCCCATCGCCTCTAGCAAACGCTTACATTTACTAAATAAATCAGCACTGCCTCCAGCCATAATCGTAAGCGTACCAGAAATGGCTTTTTTCACTCCGCCGCTTACAGGTGCATCCATAAATTGTATATTGGATCCACCAAGTTTCAATAAGTTTTTTCTGGTTTCAGCAGGATAGGAGCTGCTCATATCAATGATGATTAAAGGATTCTCATTGGATTGATGTTCTGGGGTGTAATGTTCAATAACTTCATCAATTACCTGATTAACGATTTTGGAAGAGGGAAGCATTAATATGATGCTATCCACTTTATTAAGCCATTCAAGCATATTTCCTGTTTTGCCGCCAATGCTAACGAACTCGCTGACAGCGGTTTCATTTACATCTGTACCAAAAACCCCAAAGCCGCTATTTAACAGGTTTTTCGCCATGGGCATTCCCATTTTTCCAAGTCCAATGAAACCTACAGTTTGAATCATGAAGGAAAAACTCCTTCAAGCTCTTTATGTAAAGAGCCGATTCGCGGGTGGGCTCGTCCGCTCGTTGTCAAAACAGCTGCAATGACGATTTCATCATTACGGGGTGCGTCAGGTATTCTTGTTTCAAACGTCATATGATGGCTTCGGATTTTTGGATCCATTTTATGTTTGATGGCTAAATCAAGACTGCTGCCGGCAGCACCTCTTTTTTCAGCTGATGGAAGGAGTGTCTCCGCATCTCCGCAAAGAGAGCGAAACGGATTTCCAAAGGTTAGAGTATGAATGATAGCAGAGCCATGCTCGACTTCTCCATCCAGGCCAACAAGTGCTCCTTTACCATAACCCTCTACTTCTTGTCCAGTCACACCTAATGCTTCCAGCGCTTTTTTAGGTAAAAGTTCACCAAGCTGTTCGGAACATGCCTTAATTAATGGAAGAAGATCCTCAACATATTTGCCGGCATAAGGGTTTTTAATAACAGCTAGTGCAGCTGACACCCGGACTGGCTTATCTGCCTTTTTAAAACCTTCGATGTAAGTTTCTTCCGTAATGGTAACGATTTTTCTGATTTCTAATTCCATTTTTTACCTCCTGTATATTGGATTTTGGATACAAAATATAGCTTCGATAGACTAAACTTTAGGTGATATTACCACTATAACAAAAAATATTAATATTGTGAATACACAAAAAATATAAAAAAGATAAAATTTTCTGTTTACTTTTCCATCAAACATCTTGTATATTTAAAATTAATTCCAAGTGTATATTGGATACAATCTACAAATAAAAATAAAAAAGGAGTTGAATTTTATGAAAAAACTCTTTAAATGGCTTGATCTCATCGAAGAAGGAACATCAGGAGTGCTATTTATCGGAGGAGTAATCGTCAGTTTGTATGGGGTTTTTACGAGGTATGTTTTAAATGCACCAGAATCCTGGATCACAGAAATATTCGAGTTTATGTTAACCTGGTCTATTTTTATTGGATTTGGACTCGCACTAAAAGACAATCGTCATATTCAGGTAGAAATATTATTTGATATGCTTCCAAAAGGAGCAAAAAGAGTCGTAGCTACTATTGCTAATCTTATCGGTGGAATCTATGCATTTTATTTGGCGTATTCATCCATTGAATTGATAACGCTTTCGAAACAGCAAGGAATTAAAACGATCGACGTAGGAATTCCAATCTGGATTGCCTATCTTGTACTGCCTGTTGGAATGGGTTTACTTGGCTTTTACTTTTTTGTAAAGGCTTACAGAGCGATGAAAGGTGATCAAAGGGAGCTCGTCGGTGAGATTGAACAATTATATGAATCCATGCAGGGTGCCGATAAAAAATCAAACCAAGAAGGGGTAGGCGCATGAATCCAGTCTTAGTATTATTTCTAGTTTTTGCCGTTCTTTGTTTAATCCGGGTTCCTATTGCGGTTAGCTTAGGATTATCAAGTGTTATTGCTCTCTCAATGGCAGACTTTACTCTATATACCGTTATCCAAAAAATGTTTAACTCGCTGAATTCAGCTACCTTAATGGCGATTCCCGGCTTCGTTTTTGCTGGTATTATCATGTCAAAAGGCGGAATTTCATTCTACTTAATCGAAGCCTTAAAGTCGTGGGTAGGACATATCCGCGGAGGCTTGGCTGTTATTACCGTTCTGGCTTGTATGATTTTTGCGGCTATTTCCGGTTCAAGTCCAGCTACAGCAGCTGCAATCGGAAGTATCATGATTCCCGGAATGGTGAATGCAGGATACAGCAAAAGATACGCAATGGGTCTTGTTGCTGCATCAGGTACACTCGGAATCCTAATCCCGCCGTCTATCCCATTAATCATTTACGGAACAGTTGCAGAAGAATCAGTAGGGAAGCTATTCTCAGCTGGAATTATCCCTGGATTATTACTTGGAGGAATTCTGTTAATCTCAGCAATAATCCATGCTAGGGTAAATAATTATGGTAAATTGCCAAAAGAGCCGATGAACGTTAGATGGAAAAAGACCGCAAAAGCGATTTGGGGATTTTTGCTTCCAGTTTTTATTCTGGGAGGAATTTATACTGGTATCGCTACACCAACAGAAGCCGCGTTTGTTTCCTGCTTCTACGGAATTATCGTATCTGTCTTTATCTATAAGGAAATGTCCTTCCCTAAATTTAGAGAGGTTCTCAAAGAGTCTATTAATATCACTTCTATGATCTTCCTGGTTATCGCGTCAGCGATGATTTTCGGAATGTTCCTGACAACCGAACAGGTTCCACAGAGTTTTGCTACATGGATTGAAGCAAGTACATCAAATAAATGGATTTTTATGATTGGTGTTAACATTATGTTCTTTATCATGGGAATGTTCCTGGATTCTGTTGCGATCATATTGATTACACTTCCTATCCTGCTTCCGGTTCTTGTGATGTTTAATATCAATATTATCCATTTCGCGATTATTATGACCATCAATATGGAACTCGCCATGATCTCTCCTCCGGTAGGGCTGAACCTATTCGTTGTTAGTGGTATCACCAGGGAAAAAGTAGGGGAAGTGGTTAAAGGTGTTGTACCTTTCTTTGGGCTTATGATTCTCGCACTCGTTCTGGTTATTCTCTTCCCGCAGTTATCTTTGATGTTAACTAAATAACCAGTCGGTATGTTAAACGCAATCTGATACATACAGGGCCTGGCGCATCTATAAGAGAGGAGCAGGTCCTGTAATAATGTGTATCCAATATCCAAAAGGAAGGAGTACTAATATTATGATTCGTTCTTATCTCTTCGTACCTGCTACATCTGCCAAAATGTTTGATAAAGCCTTAGCAAGCATTGCTGATTGTGTCATTTTTGATTTAGAAGATGCCGTGGCCATTTCCGAAAAAAGAGCAGCAAGAGAACGTGCCAGGACATATCTTCAAAACACCGAGCTTCAAAAGGATGTTTTTATCAGAATAAATGATGTTACGACTAACTGGTGGCGTGAGGATTTAGAAGCTGCGATACAAGGCGGTGCCAGCGGTGTGGTTGTCCCGAAGGCAGAGAGTGCGGTCAGCATGAAAATCCTTTGTGAAGCCGCCGTTTCCTTTTTAGAAAGAAATAATAGAGTCCTGGATTCGTTTGCTGTTCTTCCATTAATTGAAACTGCCAGGGGAGTACAGTTCGCATATGAAATTGCGGCAGCACATTATTTTATTAAAAGGCTTGTATTCGGATCGATCGACTACTCTCTGGATATAGATTGCGAGCTTACTAGTGATGGAACTGAACTGGTTTATGCAAGGTCCAATATAGTAAATGCCTCCCGGGCTGCGGGAATAGGAAGTCCAGTTGATGCTGTTTACCCTGACCTAGCAAATGAAGCCGGATTATTGGACGAGGCGCAAAGGGCGAGAAAGCTTGGGTTTAAGGCGAAATTAGCGATACATCCAAAACAGCTGGAGCCTATACATACTGTTTTTACACTCAGCAAACAAGAAGTCGAGGCTGCATTGGAAATCGTGAATGCTTTTGAAAATGCCGAACAGCAGGGAATTGCCTCTATTTCCGTAGGGAATAAACTGGTTGATTATCCTGTTTATAAAAAAGCAAAAGGGTTAGTAGAGTTTGCTAGTTTGCAAGAAATATAGTATGGGAGGAAATAAGATGGTAACGAAAACCTTAGCTCAGCATATTGCAAAGACTTCATATGAACAATTTAGTGAAACTGCGATTCATGAAGCCAAACGAAGCCTATTAAACTGGCTTGGTGTTGCAATTGGCGCGGCAAACCATGAATCGATGGAGATGGTACTAAATGTCGCTAAAACGACAGCCAGCCAGCCGCAGGCCACCGTTTTAGGAAGAAATGAAAAAGTAGATATGCTTTTTGCTGCATTGTTAAATGGTATGTCTTCACATATCTATGATTTCGACGATACCTTGCTTGAGACCGTTCTTCATCCTTCTGCACCGGTATTCCCAGCCATTTTAGCTTATGCGGAAAAAGAAAAGAAAACCGGAAAGGAAGTACTCGAGGCTTTCATTATCGGCTGTGAGGTAGAGGCAAGGCTTGCACTAAGTGTGTATCCTTCCCATTATTGGAGAGGATGGCATATTACCGGCAGCGTCGGAGGAATTGGAGCAGCTGCTGCGATCAGTAAATTGATGGGCTTGGATGTGGAAAAAACGATTTATGCCCTTGGGATTGCTGCAACCGATCCTACCGGTTTACGCGAAATGTTCGGAACCATGACGAAACCATATCATCCAGGAAAAGCTGCAATGAATGGCCTTCTTGCTGCTCTTGTTGGCGGGCAGGGATTCACCAGCTCAGTAAAACCGCTTGAGGCAGAGAGGGGATTCCTTAAAGTAACCTCAGAAGAAAATAAATCGGAGCTTATCACCGAGAACTGGGGTGAAAAATGGGAGGTTGAGAAAAACAGCTATAAGCCTTTCGCCAGCGGTATTGTTACACATCCAGCAATTGATGCGATTATTACGATTCAAAAGGAACACAAGCTTCAGGTTGGAGATGTGGAATCCATTACGGTTACAGCCCATCCGCTAGTAAAAGAGCTTACTGGCAAGATTGAAATTACCACTGGACTGGAAGGTAAATTTAGCGTTTTTCACTGTGTTGCCGCCGGATTCTTTAATCTGAAAGCAGGAGTTTATGAATTCACAGATGAATACGTAAACCGTCCGGATGTGAAAGAACTTCGTCACAAAATTAATCTCGTAATAGATGAAAATATTAAAGAAGATCAGGTCAATGTAACAGTGAAGCTCGCAGATGGCAGGGAAATCACTCAATGTATTGAGCATGCAATTGGCAGTACCGACACTCCAATGACAAATGAACAATTAAAGGATAAATTTTATGATGTTACTGGGGATGTTATCAGTACACACGCGAAAAGTGCGCTGATTGATCTGGTTAACCGCTTTGACGAGCTGGAGGATCTTACAGGATTTTTCAGCCTTTGCAAACCGGCTCAGACCGCAAACAAATATTAAAGTGGCAGCCGGGGGAACCCCGGTATGACCATTTCGTATGAAAAGGAGAAGGTTATGGCTTCCTCAAATACGAGGGTAAATGTTATCCCTAAATCAAAGCCTTTACCTAAACCAGAAATCAGCAGATTGTTAACGTTATTTCTGGGAATTGTTTTGTCGGCAGGAATTTATTTGGTGCTTCCTGCAGAATACACCGAATCAGCAAGAATCATGCTCGCTCTTTTGGCGCTGAGTGTATTCTATTGGACGTTTGAACCCATCCCAATTGGGTTAACGGCCGTGATGATGCTCGTTCTAATGCTTGTATTCGGAGTAGCTGACACAGACATTGTGTATAGCGGTTTTGCCTCACCGGCGGTATTTCTGATCATAGCAGGGATGATGCTGGCTAAAGGCGTGAATGATACAACTCTTACGAAAAGAATGGCGTATCTTTTTTTATCAAAATGGGGAGGTACAGCGAAAGGGCTGCTTGCCTGCATTATGGTCCTCCCGCAGATCCAGTCCCTTTTTATACCGGCTGCCGCTGTCCGGACAACTTTGATGCTCCCAGTGGCAACGATGTCACTTGATATTATTGGCGAAAAAGCTAAAGGGAATCTGGGAAAAATGATTCTCCTCGGTGTAGCTTTCGGCGGTACGATCAGTGGTACAGCCATCATGACAGCTGCAATCGGGAACATCCTGACTGTTGAACTTTTAAAAGAGTTTTTAGGGATTAAAATTTCCTATATGCAGTGGTTCATGTACTCCTTTCCGATTTGGCTTATCCTGATCCCGGTGGCATGGTATTTGTTATTGAAATGCTTCCCATTATCAGAGGAAGAGAGCAGCTTTCCCCATGTAAAAGAAGAACTGGAAAAGAAGCTCGCTGATTTAGGTAAATTAAATAAAGATGAAAAAAAGTGTTTAATCATTTTAATGATAATCGTAGCATTGTGGTTTACGGAGCCTATACACGGTTTGAATTCGAGTATACCAGCGCTAATCGGGGCCATTTTAATGGCTATGCCGGGAATTGGCTTTACCAAGTGGGATAATCTGGTGAAGATTAACTTTGATACCGTCCTTCTGATCGGTGCCACACTCTCGCTTGGTTATGCTTTTAATAAATCGGGTGCTGCCAAGTTTGTAGGGGAAAGCCTAAGTTCCGATTGGATTCTTAATTTACTTCGTTCGCCGATTATTGCTGTTATTGTGATTTTAGTCATTACGCATATCCTTCATCTTGCAGTCGCTAACGTGTCTACGGCGGTCGTTACGCTGGTTCCTATTTTCATAGGGTTAGCATCCAAAGCGGGTGCAGATCCTGTTTTGATTTGCATGACTGCCTCATTAGCCTGTTTGCATGGATATATTCTTGTAGTAGAGTCAACTCCTAACATCATTGTGTATAGTTCAGGCCGAATACAGCAAAAGGAGTTTTTAATGCCGGGAATTTGGCTCACAATACTGATGAGCTTCGTTGTTATATTGGTAGCCCTTTCATGGTGGAATTGGCTTGGTTTGCTATAAAAAGGAAATATTCGCGCAATACAAATATTTGTATCGACAATTCACCATAGATTCTGTATTCTAAATGGTACAATAGGCTTAGAAAGGTAGTTATATTATGATTGAAAAAAATGGACTCCTTATTGAAAATAGAGATACTCTGCACTTAAAAGTCTGCAACAGGATTCGCGAGGCAATTTTACGAGGTGATTTTAAACCAGGTGAAAGGCTCAAGCAATCGGAACTGGCCGATGCAATGGGTGTAAGTCGGATGCCTATACGAGAAGCCTTTAGAAAACTGGAATCCGAAGGGCTAATCATACTCGAGCCGCATAAAGGAGCGGTTGTTAAACCGATTAATGTCAGTGATATCGAAGAAATCTATACACTCAGAGCTAATTTGGAAAAAATGGCAGTATATCAGAGTGTGGAACATTTGTCGGAAGATGATCACCGCCAGCTCACCACGTTGGTAGAACACATGGAAGCCGCGCAGGATGTCGATGAGTTTATCGAATATAATATTGAATTTCATCGTTTATTAATGAAAAACTGCAAGTGGGAGCGCCTAAATTCTTTTATCAGCACCTTATGGAATGGACTGCCTCAGCAGACACCCCATATTTTGACCGGACAAAAAGAAACATCTAATGTTGAACACAGAAGCATTTTGAATGCAGTAGTCAACAAGGATAAGGAAACAGCCGCATATCTTGTTTCCAAGCATATTTCACGAACAGGAGATAAGCTAGTAAAAAGCTTAAAAGAAGAGGCACAGAAATAATGCCCTCTTTTTTTAAAAAAAATTTTTGTATCCAATATCCAAAAAAGGTGGTGCCTAAATGGGAAGAATGCTCGAGGATTCAAGTAAGACACTGTTAAATCAAAATGGGGTACCTATCCCGAACCATGTGGTCATTTCCTCACCAGAGGAAATAACGGAGCAGCACTTACTTACTCCATGTGTTTTAAAGGCTCTCGTTCCAGTAGGGAAACGGGGAAAAGCAGGAGCAATTAAGTTTGCAGATACTGTGGAAAAAGCCAAGTCTTATGCCGGCGAACTTTTGAATATGACCGTACGAAACTACCCTGTTGAAAAGATTCTTTTAGAGGAAAAGATCGACATAGATGAAGAGTGGTATGTTTCGATTACGATTGACCGCCAAAAGCAATTGCCGGTCATCATTGCAACAACTGAAGGTGGGATAGAAGTGGAGGATCTCGTCAAAGACTCCCCGGAAAAAGTTGTGATCCGGCATGTCGATCCTTTTCTGCCATTGCAGCCTTATCAGGCAAAAGAGATCTGGAGCAGCCTCGGAGTTACTGGAAAACCACTGGTCAAGGCAACTTCAGTATTATGCAGGCTGTATGATATTTTCACAAAATATGATTGTTATATTTTAGAGATTAACCCGCTTGTCCTG
This sequence comes from Neobacillus terrae, assembly GCF_011393025.1. Taxonomy (GTDB): domain Bacteria; phylum Bacillota; class Bacilli; order Bacillales; family Cytobacillaceae; genus Neobacillus_A; species Neobacillus_A terrae. Next base: position 153,346 of record NZ_JAAOEO010000007.1, read on the forward strand.
ACTAAAAATGAAGAGATTATGGTAGCAGCATCGGTAATGGGAATTGATGATTCTGCTCTTTACCGCCAGCCGGAGCTTGCAGGTAAAGTACAATCCGGAAGTGAACGGTCCTGGAGGCCACTGACGAAGCTGGAAAAAGAAATGGTAAAGGTCAATGATGCAGACTATCGAGGCACTGCACGGTATACGGAAATGGATGGCGGAAATCTCGGCTTTATGTGCGGAGGTGGTGGCGGAAGTCTCCTAAGCTTTGATGCACTCGTCAATTTAGGCGCAAAGCCGGCAAATTATACTGAAACCGGCGGAAATCCCCCTGAAGAAAAAGTATATGGGCTGACGAAAGGAATTTTATCGAAAGCCGGAGTGAAGGGCCTTTTTGTCTCACAAAATATTACCAATAATACGCAAATTGATGTAATGGCGAAAGGGATTGTCAGGGCGATAGAGGAGCTAAAGCTTGATCTGGATTCTTTTCCGATTGTGGTGAGGCAGGCTGGAGTCAATGACGAGGAAGGAAAGCGGATTTTCACAGACGCTGGAATTACCTATTATGGAGAAGAACGAACCATTGAAGAAGCGGCAGCCGATATGGCCAAAAGAATGGAGGTCGTAAGCTGATGGCAATTCTTATTAATGAAAATACCCGAATTGTCGTACAGGGGATTACTGGCCGGGAAGCTTCAATGGTGGTGAGCCATACCCTGGCATACGGAACCAAAATTTATGCCGGAATTACCCCTGGCAAGGGCGGCCAGTTTGTTCAGGGAATCCCTGTTTACGATACAGTTGCTGAGGCTGTTAAGAAGCATGATGTAAACGCGAGCCTAGTAATTGTCCCACCTGCATTCGCGCTGGATGCTGTGCTTGAATCGATTCATCAGGGAATCAAATTAATTGTTGTCACCACAGAAAATATTCCTCAGCTTGATGCCGTCAAAATTCTGTATGCAGCCCGGAAGGAAGGGGTAACGATTATCGGGCCCAATACGGTTGGCATGATCAATCCAAAGCATCGGATCAAAATGGGTTCCATTGGAGGCGACCGGCCTGAACGCTGTTTTGTCCCTGGCAATGTAGGTGTCATTTCCAGAAGCGGTGGCATGACTGGAGAAACGGCGTGGATGGTGAAGAGGGCAGGATTTGGAGTCACCACCAGTATCGGTATTGGCGGAGATAGTTTAATAGGAACTACAATCAAGGATTTATTGGCACTTTTTGAAAAGGATGAGGAAACAGAAGTTGTGGTTACTTTTTCTGAACCGGGTACATCCTTCGAAGAAGAGGCAGCTCAATTTTTAAAAGAAGGCGGATTTACCAAGCCTTTAATTTCGTTTGTTTCCGGGAAATTCACGGAAAACCTTCCTGAAGGAACCGTGTTTGGACATGCAGGAGCGATGATCTCAGGAGATATCGGCCGCCCTTCATTAAAGATGAAAGCGCTTAGAGAAGCGGGAGCCAATGTAGTAGATCTATATGATGACATGCTAGGTGTATTAAAAACTATTTTAGGAGAAAAGGTAGGGGATATACGATGACACTTACAAAAGCATTAGCTGAATATATTGACCAGACTCGATTTGAAGACTTGCCTGAGGCTGTTGTTGAATTCACTAAAATTTGTATCCTTGACTGGTACGGATCTGCTGTAGCTGGAAAAGATGAGCCACCTATCCAGGCAATTAAGGAATTGATAGAAGAGTGGGGCGGACATGAACAGGCAAGCCTTGTGACAGGCGGTAAATCCTCGATTGGCAACGCCATGTTAGTAAATGCTGCTTCAAGCCATATCGTCGAGCTGGATGATATTCATAAAGCTTCTATTATACATGCGGGAACCGTCGTCATTCCGGCAGCCGTTGCAGTAGCTGAAGCATACAACTTAAGCGGCAAAGATTTGATAACTGCTGTGGTTGTGGGGTATGAAGTCTGCTACCGGATTGGAGAAGCGGTATCGCCGTCGCATTATTATTTTTGGCATAATACAGCCACCTGCGGAACATTCGGGTCTGCGGCCGCTGTCGCGAAACTATTAAACTTAAATATTGAACAAACCATTTATGCGCTCGGAAATGCGGGCAGCCAGGCTGCGGGTCTTTGGGAGTTTATTGAGGACGGTGCCAACACGAAACAGCTTCATACAGCGAAAGCTGCCTACAATGGTACCCTTGCTGCTGTCCTTGCAAAAAAGAACTTCACTGGAGCAACCAGGATTTTAGAAGGCAGAAGAGGGTTCTTCGAGTCCATGTCAGAAGCAGCCGACCCTTCGAAAATTACGGAAAACCTTGGCAGGGAATTTAAGATTACCGAAAACAGCTTTAAAATACACGCCTCATGCCGCCACACACACCCTGCAATCGATTGTGTCCTCGACATCATGAACGAACACCACATTTCGTACCAAAGTATAAAAAAGATTACGGTTAATACCTATCAAACTGTACTCAATATTACGGATAATCCAAATCCAGGCACGGTATATGCCTCCAAATTCAGCAGCCAGTTCTGTGCAAGTTTAGCGGCCGTAAAAGGATCAGCCTCTCTCAGGGATTTTACAAATGAAAGCTTGAAGAATCCTGAAATCGTTGAGCTAATGGGAAAAGTTGAAGTTAAAGTGGATCCTTATTATGAAGAAGCTTATCCGGAAAAATGGGGTGCCAAAGTAGAAGTTAAGCTGGAGGACGGCCGCGTTTTTAGCAAGGCAACGGACTATCCAAAGGGCGATCCTGAAAAAACGGCCAGCAAAGAAGAATTGATTGAGAAGTTTATCGCCATGACTTCGGATAAACTGGAGAATCCTCGGGAAGAAGTTGAAGCTATTTTTAAGTTAGAGGAAATTAAAACGAGAGAATTGTTTTCTCGTAAAGTAATAGGGGGTTAATATTGAGAATTTTCTACTGGGTGATAAGGGAAGTAGCTTAGCGGTTATCGGGGCCGGGTAATCACGGAAAGATTTCGTGCATTAGCGAAAGAAATCGTGCAATACCAGAAAGAAATCGGCATTACCTGAAAGAAAACGTGCATTACCCGAAAGAAAACGTGCATTACCCGAAAGAAAACGTGCATTACCTGAAAGAAAACGTGCATTACTTGAAAGAAAACGTGCATTCCTTTCCTTAAACGGGGTACTCTCGGCCAAAAACAGGCTGGGGAGCCAGGAAAATGTCCGATCGGAGGGGTCTCTCGGCCAAAAACGGGCTAGGCAGTTAGGATAATGTTCGATAGGAGGGGTCTCTCGGCCAAAAACGTGCGGGGCAGCCAGTGAAATGTCCGAGAGCTGGGTTCCTAAGGACATATCCCAGCTGGGTGACGGGAAATGTCCTCCCAAGAGACAAAATTCTCGCTCTTTAATAATACAAACGAGGTGATGACAAAAGTGAATTATTTTTATGACGTGATCGTGATTGGCGGCGGGCAGGCTGCACTTGCTGCCGCCATTTCGGCAAAGGAAGAAGGAGCCCGGGTTGCTCTGATCACGAAAGGTAAAGCGGGGTTTGGAGGATCATCCGTAATTTCAGATGGTGTCCATTCTTCGATCTTTTCGCCGGGCGACTCTCCGGAGGCTTTTTTCAATGATATTATCTGCGGCAGCAGTTTTTTGGCTAACCGGACGTTAGCCCTGGTGCTGGCTGAGGAATGCACCGTCAGGGTCGGAGAACTTGAAACAAAATATGGGGTTGAGCTGGAACGGGAAGAGGTAATCAGCACACCGGGACATTCCTATCCGCGAAGGATATATGCAGCGAATGGACTTGGAAAAAACACGACAAAGGTTTTAAGGGAATATGCGCTTGAATTAGAGATAGAGTTTTTCGAACAATCCTCTTTGGTTGACTTAATGGTTGAGGATCAAAGGGTTAAGGGTGTTCTTGTTCAAAAGGGACAAGAATTGTTAGCGTTCTCTGCTCCCTCTGTCATTTTGGCAACAGGAGGGTTTGGAGGGCTTTATGCATCAACCGATAATCCAAAAGATGTCTCCGGTGAAGGAATTGGAATGGCGTGGCGGCATGGGGTACAGCTGGTCGACATGGAGTTTGTTCAATTTTATCCGTACCGATTGCAGCATCCTGCTAACCTGGATGTGATGACAAGGATATTTGGCAAGGGAGCGATGCTTTTAAATGCAGAGTCTGAGCGGTTTATGAAGGATTTTCCCCGAAAAGAACTGGAAACAAGGGATGTCCTGAGCTACGAAATGTTTAAGCAGGATAAAGTTTTCCTCGATTTTTCCAATGTTGACCAAAGCATCATTGAACAACATAGTCCTTACCTCTATCGGTTTGTTAAAAAGGGTTATCAGGGAGAATGGAGAATGTATCCTGTTCAGCATTATTGCATGGGCGGAATCAAGATTGATGAATGGGGCAGAACGACTTTACAGGGTTTATATGCCTGTGGTGAAGCAGCCGGAGGACTTCACGGCGCCAATAGGCTTGGTGGTGGGTCCTTAACCGAATCACTTGTTTTTGGACATCGAACCGGAAAAATGGCTGTCTTAGAAAACACACCAGTCCAAAAAACTGAAAGCCACTTAAATATGGAAAACACATTGCAGCCGGGAAAAGAGATAGAAGTCTCCCAGAGAGTAAAAGAAATCATGTGGGAGAATGTAGGAATTGAACGAACAACAAGTTCGCTTAACCAGGCGGAAAAAGAATTGGATGCACTTGCGCAAGAATTAAGCGAGGGAACCGGTGTGCTTGCACTGCAGCTGCAGGATAAAGTCAGGGCTGCATGGGCTGCCGCTTTTGCTGGTGCTGTCCGAAAAGAAAGCCGAGGAGCGCATATTATTCAGGATGTAAAAGAGGAAAAGAAGGAATGGGAAGGGAATATTGTAATTCGAAAGAAAGAAATTCAATTCACACAGGAATTCGTCAGTGAAATGTCTTAATTTTTTAAAATAAAGGGGAAGAGGGCTTTGCGAACCATTACTTATGAACAGTTAGTCAGCCAGGTGGCGAAAATGTGTCGAGAGGCCAATTTCGAGCTGGGCCAGGATGTTGTCGAAGCCTTTCAATCCGCATTGAAAAAAGAAACTTCTGAGACAGGCAAAGACATATTGGAGCAACTGATCCTAAATGCCGATATAGCCAGGTCAGAACGTGTACCCATGTGCCAGGATACCGGGGTATCCGTCTTTATAGTGGAAGTGGGCCAGGATTGCCATATTGCTGGAGGAAGTATTTATGATGCGATTAATGAAGGCGTAAAAAAAGGGTATGAAGAGGGGTACTTAAGGCATTCAATTGTTGATCATCCCATCACAAGAGAAAAGAGTAAAGGCTATAACACGCCTTCCATCATTCATATTGAGCTGGTACCGGGCGATGAACTGGTCATCCATATGTCTGCAAAAGGCGGCGGAAGTGAAAATATGAGCGCTTTAAAAATGCTGAAGCCAGCGGACGGATTGGAAGGGATTAAGGACTATATTTTAAGTATTGTGGCACAGGCTGGTCCAAATGCCTGTCCGCCATTGGTTGTCGGGGTGGGGATTGGCGGGAATTTTGAGCGCTGTGCCTATCTGGCTAAAAAGTCTTTATTTCGCCCGATCGGACATCGAAGTGATCGCCCGGAAATCTCAGAACTCGAAACAGAGTTAATGGAAAAAATTAATCAGCTGGGGATTGGCCCTCAAGGGATGGGCGGGAATACGACAGCTCTTGATGTCAAAATCGAAATCGAGCCATGCCATATCGCAGCCTTGCCTGTGGCCGTAAATTTAAACTGCCATGCCAGCAGACATAAAGAGGTACGAATATAGGAGGGAGCAACATTGCCAGCTCTTCATATAACGAATCCAATATCAGAGCAGGATTTACTGAAACTTAGGGCCGGTGATAGGGTTTTGCTAAACGGCACGATTTATACCGCCAGGGATGCAGCCCATAAAAGAATGGCTGAATCACTGCAAAAAGGGGAAGCTTTGCCCTTTGATATCGCTGGACAAACCATTTACTATGTTGGTCCCACACCCGCCAAGCCCGGGCAGGTAATAGGTTCAGCAGGGCCAACCACGAGCGGCCGAATGGATAAGTATACTCCTGCCCTCTTAGACCTGGGTTTAAAGGGGATGATTGGGAAGGGGTACCGCAGCGAGGAAGTCATTGAATCGATGAAAAAAAATCAAGCTGTTTATTTTGCTGCCATCGGAGGATCAGGTGCACTTATAGCAAAATCCATTAAATCTATGGAAGTAATGGCTTACGGGGATCTCGGTCCGGAAGCTATATATAAACTGACGATTAAGGATTTCCCGGCCGTTGTTATTATAGATAGTGAGGGAAATGATTGGTACAAAATCGGTAAACAGCAATTCCAAGAGCAGACAAGGAATGTAGAGAAATTTTCCAGCAGGATCTCAGAATAGAGGTCTTGCTGGTTGTATTAAATACTGAATATATATTAATTTATGAATTTTCTAAAAAAATATTTGTAATTGTATTTTGGATACAGTATCCTATTTATAGGCGGTATCATTTTTCAGCACATTGATGGAGGAATCAAATTAGGATGAAATTAGCTGATCATGTCACGATATACGAAGTAGGCTTGCGGGATGGACTACAGTTAGAGTCAAAAATATTATCAGTTGACGAGAAATTAGAGCTGTTTTATTTATTGCAAATGGCGAATGTTTCAGAGCTTGAGTTTGGATCCTTTGTACACCCAAAGCTGGTTCCGCAAATGGCAAATACAGCCGAGTTTTATCATCATGTAAAAGAATTTCCGGAAATAGAGCTGGTCGCGCTTATACCCAATTTAAAGGGACTGGAGCTGGCAAAGCAAAACGGAGTCAGGTCTGTAAATTATGTTTTTTCGGCGAGTAATACACATAACCAACAAAATGTTCGGCAAACCACTGAACAATCATTGGAAAACTTCAGCAATTTATCTCAGTTTGCATCAGATAACGATATAGCTCTTAATGTTACAGTTGCTACCTCTTTTGGCTGTCCTTTTGAAGGATCTGTCCTACCACAGCGAATCATGAACATCATCGAAAAACTTCTATTACATAACATCAAAAGAATCACTCTTGCGGACACAACAGGCATGGCAAATCCGAAACAAGTTTATCAATTAACAAAACAGGTTGTAAATGAGTTCAGGGATTTTGAATTTGGCTGCCATTTTCATAATACCCGGGGAATGGGCCTTGCAAATATAGTCGCCGGATTAGAGGCAGGGATTACGATTTTTGATGCTTCGCTTGGAGGCATCGGAGGCTGTCCATTTGCGCCAGGAGCAACAGGCAATGTTTGCACAGAAGATGTAGTCCACATGTTAGAGGAAATGGGAGTCCGTACCTCTATAAATCTTGATCAATTAATTCATGCATCCAACAGGCTGGAGGAGCTGCTGGGACACGAATTGCCTGGCCAGGTGGCTAAAGCAGGGAAAAGCTCCCGCTTGTATCCAGTACCAAATAAAGTAACAAGTTAAGGAGATGAAAATAATGTTGGTGAAAACCTACGAAACTATTAAATTAACAAGGGCTGAGGGGAATCAGGGGATTGCAGTTTTAACCTTAAACCGCCCGGAATCGATGAACGCACTGAATACCAAAATGGCTGTAGAGCTTATCGAGGCTCTGGACGAGTTGAAATACGAGGATAATGTCCATGTTTTAATCCTAACAGGTGCCGGATCAAGAAGCTTTTGTGTCGGAGCAGATTTAAAAGAGCGTAATGGTATGTCCCAGAAAGATTGGAAAAGGCAGCATGATTATTTTGAGAAAGTAACTGAAAGCATCCGTGAATTCCCATACCCCGTTATTGGAGCTATCAATGGCTATGCACTTGGAGGAGGACTTGAAATAGCGCTAAGCTGTGACATAAGAACAGCGACAGAGCAGGCAGGATTAGGGCTGCCAGAGGCGAAGCTAGGTTTAATTCCTGGCATCGGAGGCACTCAGCTGCTTCCACGAATTCTTCCGGTTGGAATAGCAAAAGAAGTTCTTTTTACAGGAAAACGCCTTACAGCAGATGAGGGAAAACAATGGGGACTAATCAATCATGTTTATGATGGGGCAAGCCTATTAGAAGAAACGTTGAAACTGGCTGAAAGTATCGCTAGTAATGCGCCTCTATCTTTAAAAGCGTTAAAGAAAGCAGTTAATAAAGGAACGGAAACAGATTTAGCAACAGGACTTGTTTTAGAATTGGAAGCCTATTATAAATGTGCAAATTCAGAAGATCGTCTGGAAGGTATTTATGCCTTTAATGAAAAACGCAGTCCAGAATGGAAGGGCAAATAATATATTTAGGAGGTTTTTATAATGGTAACTACAAAAACGACTGAAAACACTGAACATGAAATGATCCGAAAAAGCGTTAGAGCTTTATGTGAGCGCTTTCCCGAGGAGTATTGGAGAGAACTGGATGAAAAAGCGGCTTATCCAACGGCCTTCGTCCAGGCTTTGACCGAAGAGGGATGGCTTTCCGTTCTAATTCCGGAAGAGTATGGCGGAGCAGGTCTTGGCATGAAGGAAGCAAGTATCATTTTAGAGGAAATTAATCGTTCCGGCGGCAACGCGGGAGCCTGCCACGCCCAAATGTATACAATGGGGGCCCTGCTGAGATATGGAAATGAAGACCAGAAGCAGAGATACCTTCCGAAAATCGCTAGCGGCGAACTTCGCCTCCAGGCTTTTGGAATTACCGAACCTACTGCCGGAAGTGATACCACCAGCATTCAAACCTATGCAGAAAGGGTCGGGGATAAATATGTGGTTCATGGCCAGAAAATTTGGACCTCAAGGGCCGAGCATTCCGATTTAATGATGCTTTTAGCAAGAACCACTCCAAAGGATCAGGTTGCCAAGAAAACCGACGGACTAAGCCTTTTCATTTTAGATATGAAGGAACAAGCTTCAAAAATTGATATTCGTCCAATTGATACCATGATTAACCACGCAACTACAGAAGTATTTTTTGAAGGGGCAGAAATTCCCGCTGAGAATTTAATTGGCGAGGAAGGAAAGGGTTTCCGTTATGTGTTAGGCGGTATGAATGCAGAGCGGATTTTGATCGCATCTGAATCAATTGGGGATGGCATGTACTTCGTTGATAAATCCGTTCAGTATGCAAATGAGCGAGTGGTTTTTGGAAGATCAATCGGCCAAAATCAGGGTGTTCAATTCCCGATTTCCCGCGCCTATATGGATATTCAAGCAGCTAAATTGATGAGAGATAAAGCTGCAGAGATGTTTGATGCAGGGATGGACTGCGGGGCTGAAGCAAACATGTCAAAATATCTTGCTTCTGAAGCAACATGGCGTGCAGCCAATGCCGCGATGGACACCTACGGCGGATACGGTTTTGCCAAAGAGTACAATATCGAAAGAAAGTTTAGAGAAGCCCGTTTGTTTATCGTAGCACCAATCACGAATAACCTGGTGGTAAGTTATGTAGGACAGCACGTACTTGGTTTACCACGTTCATTCTAATATGAATAGGACCTTTTTCAAAGAGGTCCTTTCTTTTAAAAAAGGAGGAGCAGCATGACTGGGCCATTAAGCGGAATTAGAGTAGTGGATGTAACAACCAATATTTCCGGACCAAGTTTAACCATGATACTAGGCGATCTTGGTGCTGAGATTATAAAAATTGAAAGACCGGACATTGGTGATGATTCAAGGGGGATGGGTCCCTTCTGGGAAGGCGACGGCGTTTATTTCCTTCATATTAATAGGAATAAACAATCAATCGTTGTTGATTTGAAAAAAGAGAGCGGACGTAACATTGTTTATGACCTTGTCAAAACGGCGGATGTGTTTGTTGAAAACTTTCGGTTTAAAAAAGCTGAGCAAATGGGACTGGGTTATGAAAAATTGAAAAGAATTAATCCTTCCCTTGTTTATTGTTCCTTGTCGGCATATGGACAGGAGGGACCTCTTCGTGACAGGCCTGGCTATGATGCGATTGCGCAGGCAGATTCTGGTATTATCGGGATTAATGGAGCAGAGGGAGCTGAGATTGCTCGAGTTCCAGTATCCGTCCTTGATCAGGGAAGTGCTATGTGGGGAGCAATCGGCGTCATATCCGCTCTTTTCCACAAGCAAAAAACAGGGGAAGGCCAGCTTGTGACAACTTCCCTGTACGAAACGGGTGTTTTCTGGGTGGGTTATCATATGTTATCCTGGCTTGCTACTGGAGAAGAGCCGAAGAAGAACGGCGCCGGCCATACAGCGTTCGCGCCATATGGGTCCTTTCAGGCAAGCGATGCACCTGTCATCATTGGGATTTCAAATAATTCGTTATTTAAGCGATTATGCAAGGTGCTTGGAAAGGAAGAGTGGACAGAGGATCCACGTTATCAAAATAACCCTGAACGTGTGGAGAATCGGGAAACCTTACGAGTCGCGATTGAAAACATTCTTCAAGCCAAAACAGCAGATGAATGGGTAGAGCTATTAGCAGTAGCGGGAGTCCCAAGCTCAAAGGTGAAGAAGATCTCAGAAGTGGTACAGGATGAGCAGGCAGAAGCTATCAGGATGTGGACTGGTATAAATCATTCTAATATTGAAAACTTCAAGCTGCCGAGGCTCCCTTTTGAGCTGAGCACATCGCCAGTTTCCATTCATCATGCTCCGCCGAAACTGGGAGAGAATTCGAAAGAGATATTAGAAAAGCTTGGCTACACTGAAGATGAAGTGGAACAGTTTTTAAAGGATGGAACCATACAAATGGTGAAAGAGGCTAAGCCGATTTAATAGGTCTTAGCCTTTTTCTTTATATAAACATCGTGCCTGCGATAAAAATGCTAAAGAGGGTGCTGAAAATAGTGGTCATGGCAGCAAAGAATACTAAAATAGCCCCGTGAATTTGGCTTCTTTCTAAAAAAGTCATCAATCCCAGCGAGGAACAGCCATCCAAAAGCTGCGTAAATCAATCCTTTTTTCGAGCTTGAATATGGTTCCTCCATTCTAAAAATAGCTTCTCGACAGTTTTCGCAAACATTTTGTAATAGATTCAATTTAACCTCCTTCCTTTTTGGGTGTTTGTGTGATGCCGAAGATAAAATTGATGGTTATATTACCATATTTATTTCTGTGTTCACCAAATAGAAACAACTTTTTAAAAGAAATGAGTTTTTACTATTAACATGTTGTTAAATCACCATTCATAAAGATAAAAACCGGATCTCTTAGTGTGTTCCGGTTTTTTGGATTTCTAATTAAATTATATTGATATTACTCACCGATATTGTTTTCAAACCATTCCTGAAGATCCTTTAATGACTCGAAACTAAAAATTTCTTCGCCTTTCCATCCATTATCCGAACCAACGTTACCTCTCAAAGTAATCTGCCCCTCATCACCTGAAATTAAAATGGCATATGGGTGGTTAATATTTATGTACCTTGCATCCAAATCTTTATCTATCCAATTTTTACTCCGCAAAAAATCTTCATAATGTTCCATTTGCATCCCTCCACTGCTTATTGTTCCAAATTATGCAAATAAAAAACAGGTACCGTCATTGTGAAAGGTACCTGTGTGAGTTAGGCCTGTATTGTGGGTTTATTATTGCGTCTGGAAATAATAAAGAGTGCCCCTGTAATTAAGATCAGGAGAATTCCTGCCGCTGGTATTGCCCTCACCATTATGGATGATTGTTTGTCTGAGTGACCTTCAATTGACTTTGCACTTTCTCCTACTGCGTTATGAGCAGTAACCATATAAGAATAATGGCCCCCATGTTGAAGAGTAGCTTTATGATCCACATAGTTAGGATCAGTGATGTTTGCTGCAATTTGCTTGTAGCCGCTGCTGATCCCTAAGCTGTTCACTTTTTTGCGATAGAGGGTATAAGAATTTGCACCGAATGACGGATTCCAGGTAAGTGTAATAGAATCTTTATTATTCCTATTTGCTAATACCCAGTCAGGGGCAGCTGGAGCTGTAGTCATTTCGGTATGGAAGGAATAAATTCCTATTAGCTTTTCTTTTCCATTTTTAAAGGAGGAAACCTTCCAATAGTATTGTTCATCATTTGCAAGATTTTTTAGCTTTGTCGACGTTGAAGATATAATTTGATCATAGATTACTTTTGAAAAATAAGGATCTTTCGCTGCCAGCACATGATAGTCTTCAGCACCTGTTTGAGCTTTCCACGTTAGAGAAACATGGGAAGGATTCACCTCTGTTTCACCGCTTTTAGGGGATACAATCAGGGATGAGGCTGGAACGACATGGATCATTCGTGATGCATGAGTGGCAAGTGTTGCGGTAAATCCTAATTCCATACTTCCTATATCTTTATGGCTCCACATATCACGAACGTCAGCTGAACCCTTAAAACCAAGTTCATCCCATGGAACAGATACTTTTTTAGTGGATGGACTAGTATTAAATAGACCGACATTGTAAGAACCATCCGGCAGGCTTTGATAAAAGACATGAGAGCTGGATGTGTTGTATAAGCTTTTTCCGGCTACTCCACTTTGATTGGCTTTAATTATTTCGTCATTCGTAAGCAGGCTGATACCGAAATCATCTAATTTGGTCATGTCGCTGCCAATAGCAAAATGAGATGCAGCAATGGCCCAAAGAGATACATGGGATCGTTTTTCGTCATCCGTCAGACCATCCTTGCTTCCGTTTGCAACATTGAGGGAGTCGAAATCGTTCCAGCCGCCCGGTCCAGCATGAGGCTGCCACTTAGCCGCGTGTTTAAACCGTCGGTAAACATGTTCCCAGTCTGTATTCGTTGGCTTTCCGTAGCTTTCTACATCATGATCTGTCCGCCAGCCATTGGATAAATCCTGCCAGTTAGAAACATTTTTGATATCCAAGTTGTTGGATAGCTCAACATGAATCGGTCTTCCTGTTTTCTTAAGTGCTTTTGCCCATGCCTCAATATCTTTAATATCCTGGTTGCGTACACCATCAATTTTCAAGTAATCCACTCCATAAGAAGCAAATAGCTTTGCCCAGGAATCAATATACTCCTGTGCCCCTGGCTTGGAAAAATCGATCGAATACATATTCTTAAAATTAAAATTTACCTTTTGTCCCTTGCTGAAATCTACGATATCCTTTGCGTGATAAGGTGTTCCCTCGATCGGCGTATTTTGGTCCACCGCAGCTTTTGGAATACCGAGGGTTACATAGGAGCCAAAATACAAGCCTTTATTATGAATATAGTCTCCAAGTGCTTTCATTCCGTGCGGGAATTTCTTAGGATCTACCACCCATCTGCCATACTTGTCGACGGTAGTGGTCCAATTGAGCATATAATAATCATCAAGATTCACATATTGATACCCGTGGGATTTAAATTTCTCAGCCAAAACATCTGCAGCTTCTTTAATGTTTTTTTCATTTGGGTTTTTACGAATGGAACTCCAGCTGCTCCAGCCCATAAAAGGGCGTTGTCCCAGTTCATTGTATGTCGAAGCTTGTACTTCTTTTGAAGTTAATATAGAAACGGAAAAAATTCCGGTTAGCGCAATTGAGCAGGATAAAATGGTTGAAATTATTTTTTTAATCATAAAAACCTCCTTATTAGGGGTGATGATTCGTAGGAATCGGAGGAAACGAAACAGATTCCGCTTACTTTTGCGATGGTTTTTAAGCTACTTATTTATATATCTATGATAATATAGAATGTTTTATATTTTTAAGGGACAATATATTCCATCTTATTTCCATGCTTTAAAAAGATGATTGTTTTCCATGGCTAAATAGAAAAAAGTGAAAAAATGCCGTTCTCTTTTGGAGTAGATGTATAGTAAAAAACAGATATAAGAACAAGTAAAAAAGCAGTGGATTTCACTAACGAAATCACACTGCTTTTAGCATTTTTATGTGTAAGGCTTTAGCTAGACATTTCACGGTCAATCAGTGTTTTTCAACCAACCATCCTTATAGGTTACTGGCATCTTTATCCAATCGAAAAGAGACGTAAATAAAAAGCTGCGCAGAGTAGTTTACTAATCGCGCATTGCTCCTGCCTCTCGGGAGGTCATTGACCCTTGTCCTTCGCTTATATCTTTTTGAATTTCTTGTTTTACTTTTTGTGCATTGGTTCCAACAACACCAGGTTTCATCATAGAATCTAAATTTTCTTTAGCATGTTGATCCTGTTGCATAACAGTCCTCCTCAATATATTGTTTAACCATCTTATTATTTTAAAAAATCACTCGGTATATCCCGAGGATTCGTGCTAATTTTAATTAAAGTAAAAGGGCATTAGTCCACGAAGGATTAAGCCTCTTTTTTGTTGGACTAAAGGAGCAGCATTGGCTTAAGAAGGGATTTATCATTTAATTATAGAAATAAGTAGAAAAAATTTATTTTAAGGAGAACTTATGAAATTAGTTCATGTATTTGGACCTCAAGCGGTTGGTAAAATGACAGTTGGGCAGGAATTAGCGAAAATAACGGATTTGAAACTTTTTCATAACCATATGACGATTGACTTGGTTAGTCATTTTTTTGATTACAGTACAAAAGAAGGAAAAAGATTAGTCCAATTATTTCGTCAGGAGATTTTTGAAGAGGTATCAAAGAGTAATTTGTATGGAATGATCTTCACTTATGTCTGGATGTTTGATATGGAATCGGATTGGAATTATGTTAAGCAGCTCTCCCAGCTTTTTGAGTCCGGAGGAGGCACTGTTTACTATGTAGAACTTGAGGCTGAATTAGAAGAGAGGCTGGAGAGAAATAAAAGTTCAAATAGACTTGAACACAAGCCTAAAAAAAGAGATATTGAATGGTCTGAAAATGATATAAAACGTACGATGGAGAAACATAGATTGAATTCTTTAGAAGGTGAAATTACATTTTCAAATTATATAAAGATTAACAATACAAGCTTGAGTGCAGTTGAAGTAGCTAAAATGATTAAAGATAGATTTCATTTATGATTTTTGAGTTGCCTGCAGATTATTCTTACCTGAGATGCAGCCAATACCAGTCATAATATTTTTATGTAAGGGCCGGTTGGTAATAAACCGGTCTTAAGTCATTCGCTTTTAATAAGTAACAAATTAAAATCAATGATTTTGGTTATATTAAAGTGAAAAATAAAAAGGTGGAAAGCTTGTTTATGGATAATTTGCAAACATTTCATTTTAAAATGGAGAATGACGAAGGTGAGTTAGTTGTAAAAGGAGAAATTAACGGAGAAGCTGAAATCCCGTTTCATGATGATCTAAAATTTAAAGCGATTATAGCTTTATTAAATTCTATTGATAAAAAAAACTTCAAAGATGCAGGGAATATTCATATATTTGACGATTACATAAGTGAAATAGAAGGAACCATCAATGAGTTAAAAGCACATGAACATTTTCAGGGAAAAAACAATCAGAGTTAGAAAAGGTGTCATCCCCACACGGGGGAGGCATCATTTTTATTTAGCTAATTTCACATCTTTTCTGATATCTTTCTAGTCCCGAAGGAGTTATAATTATCTAATAGTTTAAGAATAACTAAATATTTAAATAAGTTAGTGGAGGATAATAAATGAACTTACCTGCAGGGATTGGGACTTTACAGCTTGAAGAAGCCACGATTGCTCAAATTCATGAAGCTTTTAAAACAGGGAAGCTTACTTCAGTTCAACTAGTGCAAATGTATTTAGATAGAATTGAAGCATATGATAAGAACGGTCCGAAGATTAATTCCATTTTAGCAATTAATCCTGATGCTTTAAAAATAGCAGCGGAAATGGATGTAGCTCGTGGAAAGGAAGTACAAGGCCCTTTATTCGGAATTCCAGTACTTTTAAAAGATAATATTGAAACAAAAGATAATATGCCAACAACAGCTGGTACGATTGCTTTAAAAGATAACTATGCAAATGAGGATTCATGGGTTGCTAAAAAACTCCGCGAAGCGGGCGCTATTATTTTAGGAAAAGCGAACATGAGTGAATGGGCGTATTTTATGGCAGATGGCGCTCCAAGCGGATATAGCGGGCTTGGCGGACAGGTTTTATGCCCATATGGACCGGAGACGTTCGAAGCGGGAACGGTTGGCGGATCAAGTTCTGGATCAGGTGCAAGTATTGCCTCAAACTTTGCATCAGTCGCAATAGGCACTGAAACATCTGGATCTATTCTTAGCCCTGCTAGTGCTAACTCCATTGTTGGAATCAAGCCGACAGTCGGATTAATCAGCCGCTCTGGCATTATTCCGCTTTCAGAGAGCCAGGATACTGCGGGTCCAATGGCGAGAACTGTTTCAGATGCAGCCATTACACTGGGAGTTTTGACGGGTGTCGATCCTACAGATTCAATCACAGCAGAAAGTGAAGGAAAAGCACTTACAGATTATACAAAGTACCTTAATTTGGACGGCTTAAAGGGAGCCCGTATTGGGGTTGATTATAACTTTTTCTATGGAACAGATGAAGAAAAAGCGGAGCTAAAACAAATCATTCAGGAACAAATCGAAGTAATGAAATCACTGGGTGCAAGTGTTGAAGAGGTAACCATACCAAAACATGAATTATCAGCAGACGTTTTATTTTATGAATTTAAGCATAATGTAAATGACTACCTGAAAAAGACCCCGGAAACTGTAAAGGTTAAAACGCTTGAAGATGTGATTAAATTTAATGAAGAAGATCCGGATGTGAGAATGAAATTCGGACAGGCATTATTAGTAGAGTCACAGAATAAGAGTGAAAGTCTTGATGATCCAAACTACCATGAGCAGCGTGCGAACGATATTAAATATTCCAGGGAGCTTGGTATTGATCAGGTAATGGCGGAAAATAATCTCGATGCCCTTTTATTCGTAAATAACTTTGGTGCAGCATTACCGGCTAAAGCAGGTTATCCATCCATCACGGTTCCTGCAGGCTATACCAATTCGGGAATGCCGGTAGGAGTTACCTTCTCCGCAAAGGCATATAGCGAGCCAAAACTAATCGAACTTGCTTATTCCTATGAGCATCATACAAAAAAGCGCGCAGCACCAACCTTAAGGTAATTTTTTGTAAAATGAATCCCAAGGGGACAATCGAGACATTCGTCTCTATTTGTCTCCTTTTTCTTAAAGGAAAGGCTTTGTTAAACTCCCTCAGTTTAATTCGACTTTCTCCCGAATACTCGCTTTCCGCGGGCGGGCGGTGACCCTCCTCCTCGTACACATGTCTGTGGGTCCAGTAACCACCTTGAATTTGTGAATAAGGAGGGTATAATCCTATAGGAAATCTCAATAAAATTAAAAAGGGGTTCGGAATAAATCATTCCGAACCCCTTTTTTCGACAAACTGAAATGACCATAATAGGGCATTATTTGAAAAACAAATAATATTCGAATGCATTCTTACATATCTCATTTCATTCTTATACCTTATTTTAAGATTCTTCAAGGAAATTGACTAAAGTCTATTCTGCAATGTAAAAAAGGATAAAGTTGCATTTAGGATAGTTAAATGGTAAAAAATAGAATTTCAGGCCATGGACTAAATTGATTTTTGTAATTCGGAGGTAGCTTCCGGTATCATCTCAACTTGCTGTAAATATCAACTAATCAAAATTTAAAACATCATTTTCTATTACAACTGGTATGTAGTAGGGACGTTAATTTTATCCTGTGATTTTTCACATCTAAGATTCTACAAGCAAATTACTAAGTCCAATAGATTACTGTTTGAGCCAAGTAACTAAAATAGATATGAAATTAAATCAATTTTAAATCAGCTTGGACCAACTCTGAATTATACATCTAGGTTAATAAATCTAGGTTAATAAATACATATGGGCATTTCTGTTTTATTAATACACTTCAAAATGAATAGCTAATAATATATTATGATATTTTTTAAAAATATATTTGAAAGCGTAATCATAAAATGGTAATATAATTGATGAATATACAAAATATTGTACTTTGTATTTTGGAGATAAAAAACTTGCAGTCTATTAAGGAGGTGAAGAAATGTTTCTAGATCTCACTTTGAGAAGAAATGCTAAGCTGATTGATTACTCCATCTATCTTCATCAAGCGGGATTGATTGAGCCTGACACGTATGTCATAGATTTGGATACTATAATTGAAAATGGCCGCTTGATGCTAGCAGAGGCAAATAGGCAAAATATAGATTTATTAGTCATGTCCAAACAATACGGGAGAAATCCATTTGTGACTGCCGAATTGATGAAAGAAGGCTTCAAAGGGACGGTTGCTGTCGATTTCAGAGAAGCCAAGGTTTTATACGAAAATGGCATTCCTCTTACACATATTGGCCATCTTGTCCAGATACCTTCACATTTGGTACCAGCATTTGTTGAAATGAACCCGGAGTTTATCACTGTTTACAGTACTCAAAAAGCGAAGGAAATTAATGAAGCATGCAGGAAGCTTGGGAAGAAGCAGAAGATTTTCCTCCGGCTCGTAAATGAAGGCGATATTTTGTACCCGGCTCAATATGGAGGATTTTATTTAAAAGATTTGCAGTCTGTTGTACCTGAGATTCTTAAACTATCGAATTTAATTATTGATGGGGTTACAACATTTCCATGTTTTCTTTATGAAAAATCTAAAGGGGAAATCGTGGCAACTCCTAATGCTGAAACACTCCGAAAGGGGAAAGAAATTCTCAAGGAGCGCTTCGGTATCGACATCACGCATATGAACATGCCTTCTTCTACCTGTACTCATCTCATTGAGATGATAAAAGAAAATGGAGGCACCCAGGGCGAACCGGGACACGGGTTAATGGGGACGACCCCGATGCATGCAGTCAAGGATTTGGCCGAACGGCCGGCAATGGTATATGTCAGCGAAATTTCACATACGATTGACGGACAGAGTTACTGCTATGGCGGGGGTCATTATCGCCGTTCCCATATGGAAAATGCGCTGGTTGGAAAAAAACTTGATTCTGCTGTAAAGGTTAGCGTGGAAATGCCAGATACGGAAAGTATCGACTATTATATCGGCCTCAACAAAGAGCTGCCGGTTGGCGATACCGTCGTCATGTCATTCCGTTCACAGGTATTTGTGACACGGAGCAATGTTGGAGTTGTCAAAGGTCTTGCAGGCGGGACACCAGAGCTTGTAGGTATTTTTGACAGCCAGGGAAAAGAGACAGGAAGGTGATTTAAATGGGTAGATTTGTTGTTGTCGTCCTTGACAGCTTTGGTGTCGGTGCGATGGATGATGTACCTGAGGTGCGCCCAAGGGATATCGGCGCCAATACCTGCAGACATATTATAGAAGCCAAGCCTGATTTGGAACTGCCCACTTTGGAAAAATTGGGTCTAATAAATGCGCTTGGCAAAGAAATAGGCAAATTCAAGTTTTCCGAAACTGCCGTTTACGGAATATCTGACCTTATGCACGAAGGTGGGGATACTTTTTTGGGGCACCAGGAAATCATGGGTACCATTCCAAAAAGACCGCTCATTCAGCCTTTCAATGATGTCATTGACGAGGTGTATGCAGCGCTGGTTGAAAAAGGCTATGACGTACAGTTTATTGGGAACAATGCCAAACTGCTGCTTGTTAACGACTGTGTGACTGTCGGGGATAATCTCGAAACTGATCCGGGCAGGGTATACAATGTTACAGGCTGCCTCGATTTAATCGATTTCAACAGCATTAAGGCTATCGGCAGAGTTGTAAGAAGTGTTGTCAAAATTTCCCGAGTAATTGCTTTCGGAGGTGAGGACGTTACAAAAGAAGACCTAATTGCTGCTATAAGGGAAAATGAAGGAAAATACATAGGCGTCGACGCGCCTAAGTCTGGCGTTTATAAAAAGGGGTACCAGGTCATCCACCTTGGCTATGGCATTGACCCCCAGGTACAGGTACCTACCATCCTTGGTAAAATGGGCATACCGGTTGCATTGATCGGAAAGGTTGCCGACATTGTTGAGAACGATTATGGCACAAGCATTGCCGGTGTTGAATCGGCATGGCTTTTTGAACAAACAATCGAACAGATTCAGAAAATGGAAAACGGCTATGTTTGCCTTAACATCCAGGAAACAGATCTTGCTGGCCACGCCGAAGATGTAGAACGCTATGCGGACCGCCTGAAAGTGTCGGATGCCTATCTTGCAAAATTGATTGAAAAGCTGTCTGAAGAAGATATTTTAGTCATCATGGCGGACCATGGCAATGATCCGACAATCGGCCATAGCAACCATACCCGTGAGCGGGTACCCCTGCTGATTTACAAAAAGGGGGAGTCTACTAAATATATAGGCCATCGGAAGACGATGTCCGATGTCGGGGCAACAGCGGTGGATTATTTTGCTGCTCCAAAAACGGAAAACGGGTCATCCTTTCTTCAATTGTTAAATTTAGAAAAATAACATTGTAAACCCTTTCTTTCATCGGTTATAATAATCGTAAAATACAAAATACAGATTATTGTACAAATAGGGGTTGTTTATGTGAACGATATTATTGAACAGCTGTTCACGAAAAATGGTGCGTCTATCATCCGTATTGCCAAAACGCTCTTATCCTTTTCTCCGGGTGAACGCATACCAAATGTATCCCATTTAGCGGAGGAATTTGGCACTGGCAGGGGAACCATCCAGCAGGCTTTAAAGAGATTGGAAGAATTAGAGCTGGTGAAGTTGGAATCGCGAGGTCACCAGGGGACATATTTAACCGAAATAGACATGCTGAGGACCTGGGAAATGGTGTCCATGTATGGAATGACAGCGCTTATGCCGCTCCCTTACTCTAAAAGGTATGAAGGACTAGCGACAGGACTTCGGCAGGTTCTTGAAAAAGCAGGGCTTCGGTTGAGCCTCGCCTATATGAGGGGAGCCAACAATCGGATCGATAACTTGCTCACAGACCGATATGATTTTGTCATCATCTCGCGGTATGCAGCTGAGCAAGCCATCAAGGAAGGGGAGCCGATTTCCATCGTGATGAATTTTGGGACGGAAACCTATGTATCCGGCCATAGCCTCGTCTTTCGGGACAAGGAAAAAGATCAGATTGAGGATGGTTTCAAAATTGGCCTCGACTTTGAATCGATTGACCAAAAGACGCTGACGGAAAAAATATGTGAGGGAAAAAATGTACAGTTCATTCCTATCCCATACTCGCAATTGTTGAACCGGCTGCAGGCCGGAGAAATTGATGCCTGTGTCTTTAACCGGGATGAGGTGGAAGACCGGTATACTACCTTCAAACTGGTTCCAATCTCCTTTGTCGAAAGGAACAGCAACACAGAAGCTGTCATCGTAACAAAGGTGGATGATGAGAAGGTCTTCCGTAACCTGTTTTCACTGGTAGACTCAGAGCAGATTCTCCAGATTCAGAAAGAAGTTATCGATGGAACCAGGTATCCAAGCTATTAGAGCTATTCTAAGTGCTGAATCCTGAAAATATTATATACTAGCTTTCTTTGTTTTTAGTTGAATGGTGCGGATATGAGTGCCTGAAGCGAAGAGCAATAACCTTAATCCAACTTTTAAAGGAGGTGAAACCTGGTATTAGGCTAGGTGAGAAATGAGCAACCAGGTAACTATGGATCAGAATTTAGCGGAACGTTTAGATTTGCTGCATGATACGAATCAAATCAGCGATGTGATTTTTTCCAAGGTTCCTTTGCTGCTTAAAAGAGTAGAGGATGAATTCGGAATCAAATTAGACGAAGAAAATGGCGGTGCCTTTATTACCCACCTTTGCATCGCGCTTCAACGGATCGAAAATGGTGAAAGCATTCAGGGAACACCTGAAGGGCTTCAGTTTTTGGCTGAAAAATATCCCGATCTGTTCTCGTTTGCTAAAAACCTTCTGGAAACAGACGAAGAAGCTGAAATTCTATATATCACACTTTATTTATGCACATTAACTGGAAAAGGGGAATGAACATGCTAAGAATTGTCGTTGCAGGACTCAAAAAAGACCAAACCGAACGCGCCGTTAAACAAGCAGGAGGTGACAAAGTAACTGTCACTGCTACATCAGATTTCGATGCCGCGAAAAAAGTGAAGGCCGGCCAGGCCGATTATTATCTTGGCGCCTGCAATAGCGGCGGAGGAGCTGCTCTTTCCATCGCCATCGGGATCCTTGGGTATTCCAACTGTTCTACCGTTGCGAAAAACGGTGGAAAACCTGATGCCCAAACAATCGATAAATTGGTACAGGATGGGAAAATCGCTTTTGGTATGTCTGTGGAGAATATTGAAACCGCTACACCGATGATTATACAGAGTCTATTGAAGAAACATACTCTATAGGGGTGTTATAATGGAAAAATTAAACTTTTTGCAGGATTTATCCGCACTTCAGATTATTGTAGTCATGCTGCTTACCGCATGTACCGCATTGGCTGCACACCTGGGAAGATCGGTATTCCACGATGGAATCCGGCCAATCATGCCTGAGTTCTTGGAAGGCAGAATGAAAAGGTCTGAACTTGCATCTATTGCATTCGGTCTAAGTATTGGTTTCATTGTATCGGTTGGATTATCTTTTGCATTGTCTTTCCAATTACTTAATCCATGGCTGCTTTTCCTCCCTACCGATATCCTTGGGGTTATCGTAGGTTCATGGTGGCTGGCAGCAGGCCTGGGGGCTGTATGGGGCGTGGTCGTTATCTTCGGCCTGAGTGCTGTTAATACAGCATTCACCTCACTTCCGGTCGATTTGCTTGGTGCCCTAGGTGAATTATCCACACCTGTACTTATTGGATTCACTGCATTCCCAATTATCGCAATTCTTTCTCAATTTGGTAAAGTCCGTGCGTTGATTGCTGCTATTACTGCTCTTATCGTACGTCAATTATTACCGCTTATCGCAGGGACTTTTTCCGATAAGGCAACAAATGCTCTTGAAAAAGCAAGAGAGCTGGCAAATGTCACTTTCCCTAAAAAGGCTGATTTTGCAGCCAAAATTACTTCATTGTCTGATGCTGCAAAAGGAAATTCGCAAATTCAAGATTATATAACGACAGCAACAACGAATAACTCACTTGCCAATACAATTGGCGGATTTACCATGCAGGTTGCTGTATTGATGCTGGTCGGCATGATTTTTCTTATCTCCTTCTCTGTAGCGCAGGACCGTAGGCTAAAGAAGGAGCAAGGGGCTGCATATGAAAATGATACGGAAGAAGAAAATATTTTTGACGTCCGGACCAAACGTATTTCCAAAGCATTGCCGCTTCTGATGGTAATCGGGGCACTGATGGCAATGGCATGTAATCTTGGTATCTTCACAGGATCTGACGTTGCTGGTCCAATTTTGCAAAAAGCTTGGGCATCAACAGGCCAGGAACGGACTGATTTACTTCATAGCGCAGCTATCGCAGATACTATTCGCGGCTTGAGCTTCATTCCTTTAATCGCGACTACTGCCCTAGCAACAGGTGTATACGGAGTCGTAGGTTTGACATTTGTATTCCCAATCGGCTATTTGTCACCAAATCCTGTTGTCGCAGCAATCCTTGGCGCCATCTGGTTCGGCCTTGAAGTTCTTGCCCTGCGCGGAATCGGCCGTTTTCTTCAGCGTTACCCATCTTTAAGGGAATCGAGTGAGCATATCCGTTCATCGATGAACACCATGATGGAGCTTGCACTCTTCATTGGAGGCGCTTTCGCTGCGATGAAAATGGCACCGGAAGCCTTTGGCTTGTCACTGACTGTGTATGTCCTGCTTTATGCAGCAAACGAAGGAATGGGACGCCCAATCATGAAACTTGCAGCCGGCCCAGTAGCAATAATCCTGACAGGTGTTCTATTGAACTTATTAAAGCTGATTCACTTAATTTAATTGTTTAACAGTTTAGGAAGGTAGGAGGCCAAGTGCTTCCTACCTTTACAAATAGGAGGCAGCAAACATGAAAATTCACAGTGTAGCAGGAGAAGTAGCAGTCGAACAGGTCCAGAAAACAATGATTCATGAGCATCTGGTTTTCGACCTTTCCGGTGTCCGCAATGATACCGATTCAATTTTGGAAAACAACGATGCTCTTAACCTCGAGATTGAGAAACTAAAAGTAAATGGGTGCAACACATTGATAGAAGTATCAAACATGGGAATGGGACGCGATGCCCAGTCCTTATACGACATTTCCCAAGCGTTCAATCTTGTCATTGTCGCCTCGACGGGCTGGTATAAGGAATCTTTTTATCCGGACTATGTCTTTACGACTAGCAAAGAAGACCTTGCAGCCAAAATGATCAGTGACCTGACCGTGGGGATGGATGGGACGAGCATAAAGGCAGGCCTCATTTCCGAGATTGGCAGCAGCTTGAATGAAATAACGCCGACGGAATACAAAGTGTTCGAGGCAGCGATTCAAGCCCAGAAAGAAACTGGAGCACCCCTTAGCACACATACGGAAATCGGCACTATGGGCAAGGAACAACTGGCGATTTTTAAAAACCATAATGTCAATTTAAAGAAGATTTCCTTTGGACACCAGGATTTAAACCTGAATTTTGAAGAGCAATGTCTGATACTAGACAGCGGGGCCTATATGCAGTTTGATACAGTCGGCAAGAACCGCTACCGGAAAGATGAAGACCGCGCCGACAATCTGGTCGCGCTTCTAAATAAGGGATATGAAGATCAATTAATGCTTTCCTGTGACATTACCCGCCGCTCCCATTTGCTTTCCAACAATGGGTACGGGTACTCACATTTGTTTACGGTATTTGTTCCGATGCTGAAAGAACGCGGCGTTTCTGATGAAGTAATTGAAAAAATGCTTGTATTGAATCCAAGGAAATTTCTAGCATACTAGGAGGTTATCATGTTTAAACTGTCCACATTACCCAATATGTCGATGGAACAGGCAATCGAGGCGCAATTCAGCTTAACTGAAGCTATGGCCCATTTTTTCGGAGGAGAAGAGTCTTTGTCAGCCGGCGATTATGGAGTCAAGAACAATAAAGCCCCTCAACGCACGCAAAAAGTTGAACAGGTACTGGCCCGTTTCTTCGGTACAGAAGATTGCGCGCTTGTTAGGGGTTCGGGCACAGGCGGGATCCGCCTTGCGCTGACCAGTTATTTGGAGTCCGGGGATAAAGTGATGGTGCATGATGCCCCGATTTATACGACAACAAAGGAAACGTTTAGGATGCTTGGTCTGAAGCCGGTGTTTGTTGATTATCATAACTTGGATGCGGTCCGGCAAAATTTGTCGGAAGTGAAGGTTGTCTACATCCAGCACTCCTTCCAGCAAATTAAGGACAGTTACCGGATAAAAGACGTGATCGACACCGTCAAAAGTGAAAAAGCGGATATGCCTATCCTCGTTGATGATAACTATACCGTTTTTAAAACACCAAAAATCGGTGTCCACTTTGGTGCAGATATCTCAACTTTCTCAGGTTTTAAAGTACTTGGACCTGAAGGAATTGGGGTTGTCGTTGGCAAGAAGGAAGGAATAGAGGTGATTAAGCAGCGCAACTATTCAGGCGGGGGCCAGGTTCAGGGCCCTGAAGCAATGGAACTGTTGCGCGCGCTTGTCCATGCCCCTGTCCTGATTGCCATACAGGGTGAAGAAGTGAAGAAAATTGCTGACCGCCTGAACGGGGGCGAACTGGATGGTGTTGAATGGGCGCAATTGTCCAATTCACAGTCACGCAACGTCATCGTTAAACTGAAGGATCCAATCGCCTATGACGTGTTAGAGCATGCCGATGAACTTGGCGGTGCAATCCATCCAGTCGGTGCAGAATCGAAATACGAGATCCTTCCAATGATTTATCGGGTATCGGGGGCATTCCTCGAAAGCGCCCCTGACTCGGCACCGTATCTTCTCCGTATCAATCCTATGAGGAGCGGCGCCGACCTGACGATTGACATCATCAAGAAAGCCATTGAAAAGGCAAAGCAATGAATAGCCTACAGGAATTAGCCCGGATTGCTAAGGCATATGCCAAAGCAATCCGGAAAAAGGATAGTGTCGTTTTTGTTAATGATGAATGTGTGGATCAAGCACTGGAGTGGCTCGAGCGGGATTTTAGAGATTTAGTGATGCTTGGGATTAAGGATACCGATCAGATTCCCCATTCGCTCCTGGCAAAATTGCGGAAGGTTCCGCGAATTGTCTGGATGAGTGTTGATAAGATGGCTGCACATGGCAGGGCGATAGATGTTGAGCTCGCCAATCCGGTTACCGGAAAGACGATGACAGGTTCATCAAGCGGAAGTGTCGTTAATATTTTGCATGGCATAACGGATGCAGCGGTGGCGACAGACGGTGGGGGCTCTATTTTAGCTCCAGCCCTGAGTGCCGGCCTTGTCGGTATTAATGGAAAAGGAATGGGAATGCATGGCCAGGATGTAAAAGTGTCGACAGATGGATTTGAATTCAGCCCGGGGATAGGCGTGCTCGGCCGGGACTTTGAAACAGCTTTGTTTGTTTTTGAATCGATGTTGGGTACTTCGGCTGGCAGCTTGACGATGCCTATTAGGGCAGCCCTTTCTAAAAATGCTTTGGAACGTATTCCCGGACCAATTAAAAATCAATTCACCGAAATAGTTACTTTTGAACTGAAGGAATACAGCAGCCGGAACAAAGGAATCGAATTCCTGGATAGTCTTTTCAAAAATTATGTAAATCTTGTTATTTCTTATGAAGGTCCCGTCGACCAACGTGGATTGGGTGATTCCATTATTGGAGGAAATGAACAGGATGCGAGCGGGAAGTATCTTTTGAAGTGTGGAAATATTGTCAACGCAACTTCAATTGCGATTCCTTCAGCCGAAACTGGCTGCGGATTTATCATTCAAACCCCGAAAGGGATCGAAAACGGGATAATGGCGCTCACTACTTCCTTGGAATTGTCAAAATCGGTAGGCCCAACTGATATTTATAAGGAATATTTCCGGAAAATGGCCTATGAACAGCATAAAGGATTTTTGCAGAATATATAAAAGCAACTGGGGTGATGTAAATGTATAAAATGGTGTTTTTGGATATTGACGGAACAATCTTGTCACCAGAAGGAGTACTGAACCCATATTTAATCGACACTGTCAGGGACCTGATGAATGCAGACATTAAGGTGGGGCTTGCAACAGGGCGCTCCCTTGAAGGAGCCAAACTGTATGGGGATTTATTAGGGTGTGTTACATACGTTGTTTACAATGGCGGCCTCGTAATCGATGGGGGTCAGGCGATTTTTGAAAACCGGATTCCTTCGGAGATAGCCCATTATGCCTGTAAGACGACGGAAAAACTTGGCGGTACTTATCTTCATTATCTGGGCAGCGAATCGTACTCCAACCAGCCCCGGCTTGATACAGAATACCTTTTACCATTTGCCGCAAAAACCGGTATAGAGGATACGAACAGAGATGCACACCGTCTTGCATTATTTCTGGAAGAGAAAGTGAGGCAGCTCCTAATGAAGGAGCTTTCTGATGTGAGCTGTTATGATGAAGGCGACCGGCTCGAAGTGTTTCACAAAGGTTCCAAGTGGACGGGAATTGTTCCCGTCATAAAGAAATACGGGATCACTCCTGAGGAAGTTATAACAATCGGCAACAGCTTCAACGACCTCGGGATGATTGAAAATGCCGGCATGGGGATTGCTGTTGGCAGTGCACCGGATGAAGTGAAGTCCAGGGCTAAACTGGCGTTGGCTGGTACCGGAGAAGAGGAAATCGTACAGGTGTTGAGGAAGTTGACAATTAAGGCCTGCCCCCGTTAAGGGGCCTTATTCTATGAAAGGATATCCCTTCTGGGCACGTTTTCTATATCACTATGTTAGACTGTATATAGTTAATAAGACTAGAGAGGAGAAGTATTTATGAACGGTTCAAATCCTTCTGTACTATTCGATCTACATACACATCACGACCGCTGCGGCCATGCCCGCGGCAAGATACAGCACTATATTGATGCTGCCATCGAAAAGGGCATGACAGCCATCGGTATTTCCGATCACTCTCCTTACTTCGCTGAGGTAGAGGACAGGCCTTTTCCCCATATAACAATGGGAAAGAGTGAATTTTCAAGTTATGTGGAAGAAGTCCTTCAGTTAAAAAAGCAATACGCTGGGAAAATAGACGTATTATTGGGAGTTGAATCTGACTTCTTTCCCCAACACTTGAAAGAATACAAAAGCTTCTATGACAAGTATCCGTTTGATTATATTATCGGTTCTGTTCATTTTGTTGAGGATGTCAGTATTTTTAAGAAAGGTCGATGGGATGGACTTTCAACAACCGAAAAAATGCGGGTTAAAGAAGCCTATTATTCATTAATTGAACAATCGGCCAGAAGCGGCCTGTTCCAGATTCTGGGTCATATCGACGCTATGAAGGGATACTACCCGTCTTTTTCATCCATAGAGACTGATGCTATTGAAAAAACGCTAAAAATCATCGGTGAGCAGGATGTCGCCATTGAAATTAACACCTCAGGCAAAACAAAGGATTCAGGTGGCTGGTATCCTGCTGATGAAATATTAGAAGTGGCCAAGCATTACGGAGTCAAAGTAACATTCGGATCTGATGCTCATGACCCGCACAGGGTAGGAGATGATTTCGAGTTTGTCCAAAAACGACTCAAGGAGATTGGATTTACCGAATGGGTTTATTTTAAAGAAAAGAAGAGGATATCAGTACCCCTTTAACGAAAGGTTTAAGGACCCGCTAGGTTTTATTGGCTTAGCGGGTCTTTTTTATCTCTCAATGTTTCCTTTCGTCTACCCCCTGATTTCTCTCCGTTACATCTATTGAAAAATAATGTATAGGTAATATTACTATTGAAGGAAAAATTCAATACTCGAATCGCAAGGAAAATAGCTTTCAGAAAGAGGACCTTTTATAATGTAATAAAAACCTGTTGGAATTGATGGGTTGAGAAGGTGCTATTTGTTGGTTACTCCAAGAGATCAGATTTTAGCGAAAATTAACAATGGAGTCTAACATCTTTTTTCAAAATCCTACATACCCAATCACAGCTGAAAGTGAAGGAAAAGCCCTGACTGACTATACAAGCAATTTAAAAGCTTGACGGCTTAGAAGTTGTGCGTATTGGGGTTGATTACAGCTTTTTCTATGGATCAGATGAAGAAAAGGCTGAACTGAAACAAATCATTCTAGAACAAATTGAAGTAATGAAATCACTGGGTGCAAGTGTTGAAGAGGTAACCATCCCAAATCATGAACTAACAGCTGACGTTTTATTTTATAAATTTAAGCATTATGTAAATGACTACCTGAAAAAGACTCCGGAAACAGTAAAGGTTAAAACGCTTGAAGATGTGATTAAATTTAATGAAGAAGATCCGGATGTGAGAATGAAATTTGGACAGGCATTTTTAGTAGAGTCACAGAATAAGAGTGAAAGCCTGGATGATTCAAAATACCATGAGCAGCGTGCGAACGATATTAAATGTTCCAGGGAGCTTAGTATTGATCAGGTAATGGCGGAAAATAATCTCGATGCCCTTTTATTCGTAAATAACTTTGGTGCAGCACTACCTGCTAAAGCAGGTTATCCTTCCATCACGGTTCCTGCAGGCTATACTAATTCCGGAATGCCGGTAGGAGTTACCTTCTCCGCGAAGGCATATAGCGAACCAAAACTAATCGAACTTGCTTATTCCTATGAGCAGCATACAAAAAAGCGCGTAGCACCAAAATTTAGGAAAATTTTTGGAAAATGAATCCCAAGGGGACAAACGAGACATTCGTCTTTATTTGTCTCCTTTTTTTTAAAAGGAATACGAAAATTTTAGTCGAACTCTTTTTTTATAAGTTTTCGAGGGGTGGAGGTTAAATTGAAGAAATTTGCGGTGAATCTTTCAACTGTTTTTATAGAAGTCCCTTTTTTAGAACGTTTTAAGAAAGCAAGGGAATGTGGTTTTTCCTTTGTTGAATGTCAGTTTCCCTATTCGTATTCAATAGAGAATATTCAGCAGGAGCTTGAACAGAATCAATTATTGATGGTGCTGTTGAATTTACCTCCTGGGAATTGGGAAAAGGGAGACCGCGGGATTGCAGCAGACCCTAATAGAGTAGAAGAATTTAGAAAGTCAGTAATGGAAGGTATCAAGTATGCCACCGCACTGAATGTTTCAAAGATTCACTGCATGGCTGGTATCGTGGATAGTGATGCAGCAAGAAAGGTTTATATAGATAATCTTCGCTATGCCGGTTCGGAAATGGCCAAGCATGGACTGACGGTCTTAATTGAGCCTATTAACCAATTTGATATGCCGGGTTATTTTCTAAGTGATCTATATCAGGCTGCAGAGATTCTAAAGGCGGTTAACCTCCCTAATGTAAAGCTTCAATTTGATTTCTATCATGTGGAAAGAATCCACGGAAATTCTCTTTCACTTTATAAACAATTCGCTGAGCAAGTTGATCATGTTCAAATTGCTGACGTTCCAGGCCGCCACGAGCCGGGTACTGGGGAAATGGATTATCAAAAAATCATTCATTATTTGAATAATACGTACAATGGTCAAATTGGACTTGAATATACTCCAAGCGGAAAAAGCGAAGAAAGTTTTGAATGGATTTGGGAGGAATTAAAATGAATATCGGATTCATTGGTATAGGTGTCATGGGGTCTAGAATGGTAAAAAGACTTCTGGATCATGGATATCAAGTACATATATATAACCGTAGCAAGGAGAAAGCAAGGGCACTTGAAGAACACGGAGCAAAATTGTCCGAAACGATTTCAACGCTTGCTTCGGTCAGTGATATCATTTGCACATGCTTATCTATGCCGGAGGATGTTTTGAATGTTTATCTGGGGGACTCGGGAATTATTGCAAATGCTCTTCCTGGTGCCATTTGTATCGACCTTACATCCGTAGGAGCGGATACAAGCAAAACAATCTTCGGGCAAGGCGAAGAAAAAGGAATCTCTTACCTCGATTCTCCGGTTAGCGGTGGGCCTGAAGGAGCAGAAATGGGGACCTTGACCATTATGGTTGGAGGCGAGAAGCTGGCTTTTGAAAAGGTTTTGCCTGTTCTGAGTGTTCTTGGAAAAACCATTGAATATCTTGGTCCGTCCGGATCTGGAAGCATTGCCAAGCTTATTAATCAATATCTTGTTGCGGTACATTCACTTGCTGCTTCAGAAGCAATGGTAACGGGTGCAGCATATGGCCTTGATTCCGAACAGCTATATAATATTTTAAAAGTGAGCTATGGGAACAGCCGGATTTTAGAGAGGCATATGGAGCAATATGTTTTTGAACGCCAATTTCAGCCTGGCGGGGCTGTAAAATATGTCCACAAAGATGTGCGATTGGCAAATCAGCTTTTACAAGAGGCAGGTATCAAACAATTTACAGGCCAAATGGCAGAAGAGGCATTTCGAAATGCTTCTGAGCAAGGTCTATCTGATTTAGATATGGCGGCAGTCATCCAGCCTCTTGAAGAACAATGCGGTGTGGTTGTGAAGAAAAAATAATATTTAAGGGATGAAATCAAATGGGTTTCATCCTTTTTTTCTCATACTTAAGTAATATTTTCTTTGAAAATAGATGATTCAATTTTCATAAATAAGATTTTATTCTGAATATTATTTGAATTTTATTTTTAATCATGCTTTAATAAATGTAAGCGATTTAACTTATCAGATATGTGATGTCTGAAAGGAAGGGGGTAGATGTGTGCAGGTAAAGAAAATCATAACGAAGAAGGTGTCGGATTCAGTTGTTGAGCAGATTGAAGAAATGATTAAATCCGGTACATTTCAGGCGGGAGAAAAGCTTCCCTCTGTCAGAGAACTTTGCGAGTTGTTCGGTGTTGGCCGTTCTGCTGTCCGGGATGCCATTACAACCTTAAAAGGTAAAGGTGTGGTGGATGTAAAGCAGGGAGAAGGAACCTATATTCTTGGATTTGATTCAACTAAGCTGTTCAGTAATCATCTATTGCTGCCCCGACCTCAGGATATCAGTGAGCTTTTTCAAGTCAGAAAGATTTTGGAGGCTGAAATTGCAGAAATGGCCGCTATACATCGGACTGTGGCTGATCTGCAATACATGG
The DNA here is from genome assembly GCF_011393025.1 of Neobacillus terrae. GTDB lineage: Bacteria > Bacillota > Bacilli > Bacillales > Cytobacillaceae > Neobacillus_A > Neobacillus_A terrae. The sequence goes on from NZ_JAAOEO010000007.1 coordinate 185,268, forward strand.
AGAAAATTTTTTCTAATCAATCCATTAAGAGCTGGGAATCAGACTATCACTTACATACAGCAATTACTAAAGCAGCCGGTAATGAGATTATTATCCAGCTAATGCAATTTATTTCGACAACCATGAAGAACGCCATGATCGATTTTCATCATTATATTGAGAAACATCCAGCTATTGCTCAATTGATAGAAATGCAGCATATCGGAATCTATGAATCTATAAAGTTAGGGATACCTGAGAAAGCGAAACAAAGGATGATTGAGCACTTAAATTTTGTAGAAAAAGAGCTTTTAAAAAGTCAAACGGCTGTTAATTGAAAAAACGTATTTTTTTGCAAAATAAAAGAAACGTTGTTGCGTATTACGCAACAACAGGAGGTGCTGGTATTGATAACTGCAGAACTTTTATCAGAGGTAAAAGCCCTTATTCAAGAGGACCGGATAGTTGAAGGAGAGAATGATCATCTGCTGGGGAATAACGGGCTAGTGAAGGTTTACCCTCAAACAGAGGAAGAGATTTCAGCGATTCTTAAATACGCCAACGAAAATGGTAAAAAGGTTTTTGTTGAGGGGAACGGAACGAAAAGAGGATTTGGAGGTTTGAGCGAGTCCGCGGATATTTTGCTTTCCCTGGCTGACTATAAGGGCATTGTGGAACATGTGGTGGGCGACATGACGTTAACCGTAAAAGCTGGAACCAATTTTAAGAAATTGCAGGATTATCTGGCGGAGCATAAACAAAAGATTTCCCTTGATCCTTTCCATCCGGAGGCTGCTACGATCGGCGGAATTGTTTCATCCAATGACAGCGGGCCAAAGCGGCTCGGCTATGGTTCATCCCGAGACGTGGTAATCGGCTTAAGAATTGTTTATCCTGATGGCAAAGTGATCCGGTCCGGCGGGAGAGTCGTCAAAAATGTGGCAGGCTACGATATGAACAAATTATTTATAGGCTCCATGGGGACACTGGGTGTTTTTTCTGAAGTAACGGTAAAGCTTCGACCGCTCCCAAAATATGAGAGTCTCATTTTATTATTTTTCCCCCAAGGAAATATGGAGGAAATCAAGGCGTTTGCACAAAAGCTCCTTGATTCAACGATGGAGCCAGTTACTCTTGAACTGTTAAGTCCTGCATTGTCAGAGGGTCTGACTGGTCAGAGCTGTTATACCTTAGCAATTGGACTTGAGGATGTTGAAACGTCTGTACAATATCAGGAGAATTTTATCAAAAGCATTCAGCCGGAGAATACGAATATGAAAATCCTCACACTAACTGACGCTCAAGCCTTTTGGAACCAATTTTACTCTCTTCATTCCTTGGAAAGCGAAAGCCTTATAACTTCTGCTTCTTTAAAAATCGGTGTGGTAAACATGGATGTAACTCAAGTAATGAAAGAAAGTCAGTTGTTAGGTGATTCTCATCATTTAGAAGTCCAGGCTCATGGCGGATTAGGTCACGGCTTATGCCAGGTCAACCTTAAAGGCTCAAAGGAGGATGTCGTTTCAGCCATCCAGCAAATGAGAGAAACGGTTGCAGGTCTTGGCGGGTATGTTGTTATCAAACATTTGCCATTTGCATTGAGGCAGGAAGTAGACACCTGGGGTCCGAAGCCGGCACATTTCTTCCTATTAGAAGGAATCAAATCAAAGGTTGATCCAAACAAAGTTCTTAACCCTAAACGATTTGTGGGAGGGATTTAATAATGAGTGTAACAGAAATCGACTTGAAGAGAGATCCGGCTTGTACCACTGGTTTAAGTAATTATCTTGCAAAGGATCACCCGGATGAAAACAAATGGGCAGATTGTGTCCATTGCGGTATGTGTCTGGAATCCTGCCCAACATACGAGATTACAGGTCAGGAGCAGCATTCTCCACGCGGCCGTGTTCATCTGATTAAATCGGTGGCAGAAGGAAAACTCAATGTGAACGAGTTTTTTATGGATCCTATTTTTGCCTGCCTTGACTGCCGTGCCTGTACAACGGCCTGTCCGGCGGATGTGGAAGTCGGCGGCCTTATCGAAGAAGCCCGCGGCCAGGTTCGCCAGGCTATGCCGTTAACTGGATTGAAAGGAACAGTAAGCAAAATGTTTCTGCAGGGGCTGTTCCCTCATCATAACCGTCTGAATTCATTAGGAGGACTGCTGCGTTTCTATCAAAAGAGCGGCATGCAGAAGGTAGTCCGGAAAACTAAGCTCATTAATATCATGCCTCAGCATTTAGTCGACATGGAAGCGATTATGCCCGAGGTAAAAGAACCGGTTCGTAAAAAATACAAAAATACGGACGTCATCAAAGCGAAGGGCCAGACAAAAAATGAGGTTGCGATGTTAACCGGCTGTGTTATGGATGTGATGTTCAGTGATATTAATGAAGCAACCATTAATGTATTAACCCGAAATGGTAATGACGTAACGATTCCAAAAAACCAGACCTGCTGCGGAGCGCTTCATGTACATGCAGGGGACCGCGATACAGGAAGAAAGCTGGCAAAACAAAATATTGAAGCCTTTAAAGATTCTGAAAAGGTTATTGTAAACGCAGCCGGCTGCGGCTGTGCGCTCAAAGAATATCCTGAACTGTTCCGTGATGATGCTGAGTGGTATAAAAAGGCGGAAGAGTTTTCTGCTAAAATAGAGGACATTTCAAAATACCTTTATGATACCGGCTATGAAAAGCCAAAAGCTGAATTAAATACCAGGATCACTTATCATGACGCATGCCACCTGGCACACGGACAGGGAATACGACATGAGCCACGTGATCTCTTACTCAATATTCCTGGAGTGGAAATGGTTCATATGCCAAACTCCGACCGCTGCTGTGGAAGCGCAGGAATTTATAATATCACGAATCCGGAGATGGCGTCCGCTGTACTGGAAAGCAAGATGCAAAACGTCCCTGAAGATGTCGAAATGATCTCTATGGGCAACCCAGGCTGTATGCTCCAGATGGCAATGGGCGTACAAAAGCATGGAAGAAACCAAAAAATCGTGCATACCGTTCAGCTGCTGGATTGGGCTTATCAAAAAGAGGATGGCAAGGAGGTGCTGTAATGGCGGTCAAGGGAATCAAATCAAAGGATCGGCATATTCTTAATCTTGCAAATATCGTAGGGGATGCCCGTTCCATTATTTATCATAAGGAAGATCTAATTGCATATGATTGTGACGGCTTCACCTTGCATAAGCATTTACCAAAAGCGGTCGTTTTCCCGAATAATACAGATGACGTTGCTGCATTAGTTAAATATTGCTCAGACAATCAGCTTCCATTCCTGGCTCGCGGTGCTGGTACAGGGCTAAGCGGAGGGGCAATTCCGTTGAACGGAGAAGTTATCATCAGCATGGTGCGAATGAAGAAGCTGTTAAGTGTTGATTTTGAGAATAGGCGTGCAGTAGTGCAGCCGGGTTTTGTCAATCTTAAGCTGACGAACTCCATTGCGGATAAAGGTTATTATTATGCTCCCGATCCATCGAGCCAGTACTGCTGTACAATCGGTGGAAATGTTGCAGAAAATGCTGGTGGCGCCCACTGTCTTAAATATGGTGTAACAACCAACCATATTCTTGGGCTAGAAGTCGTTCTTCCAAACGGTGAAATTGTGGAAATAGGAGCTAACGGTATTCCTGATGCACCAGGATACGATTTACTTGGCCTGTTGACAGGTTCTGAAGGGACGCTTGGGATTGTAACGAAGATTACGGTACGTATTCTGAAGAACCCGGAAGCGAAGAAAACGGTGCTCGCTTATTTTGACAAAGTAGAAGATGGAAGCCAGGCGGTTTCGGATATCATTTCAGCAGGGATTGTTCCTGCTGCACTTGAAATGATGGATAAGATTGCCATTGAGGGAGTAGAAGCGGCCGCATTCCCAGTAGGACATCCAAAGGATATTGAAGCCTTCCTGCTAATCGAAGTAGATGGTATTGAAGCAGGACTGGATGAACAAATCAACAATATCATGGAAGTCTGCAAAAAAAGAAATGTCCGTGAGGTTAGAGCTGCTGAAACGGAGGAAGAAAGAGCGAGATGGTGGGCGAACCGGAAAACCGGCTTCGGCGCAATGGGTGCCATTTCTCCGGATTATTTAGTACAAGATGGGGTTATTCCTCGGAGCAGGCTGCCAGAGGTCCTTAACAACATTAATAATATTAGCCAGGAATATGGACTTCGGATCGCCAATATTTTTCATGCCGGAGATGGGAATCTTCATCCATTAGTTCTGTTTGATGCCAGAATACCTGGACAAAGGGAAGCAGCCTTGGAAGCGGGAAGCGCCTGTCTGCAGGCCTGTGCAGATGTCGGCGGAACCATCACTGGAGAGCATGGAGTGGGTGTTGAGAAAAGGGAAGAAATGCGATTCGTATTTACCGATGAGGAAATTATCGCACAAACGGATATCCGTGAAGTCTTCAATCCTTTTAATCTCTTAAACGCTGGAAAACTGTTTCCAACTCCTGGCCGCTGTGTGGAGATTAAGAGAGAACTAAAAGAAAAAGAGACTGCGATTTCATAAATTTTTCTCGCCGAAGTAATTCGCGGAATAAATGTTGAATTTGGCGGAATAGTGTACGAATCAAGCGGAAAAATTTAAATTTCAGCGGAGAAACCAAGCAATTTCGCGGGAAAATAGGGGATGAGTTCCATAAGCATCAGGTATTCATCTCCTCCCAATTTCTTAAAAAAAATAAACTATCAAAATAATTGAAATACTTTGGATAAACGTGCTATTATTTTTTTAACGAAATAAGAAACACCGTTGCGTAATAACAAACAATCGCAAGGAGGAAATATATTATGGAAAACTATGTGAAAAAAGGGAACCTTCAGGTGGCCCAGGAACTCTATGATTTTATTAATTCAGAAGCACTGCCTGGAAGCCAAGTGGAACCCGAAGAGTTTTGGTCCGGTTTTGAAGCGTTAATTGAGGATTTAACCCCAACAAACAAGAGATTGTTAGCGACACGTGATGATTTCCAAAATAAATTAAACAACTGGTATCAGGAGAATAATGGAAACTTTGACTTTGATACATATAAGTCATTTTTAACTGAGATTGGCTACCTTGAACCGGATGTAGAAGATTTTGAGATTGGTACTGAAAATGTCGACGATGAAATCGCCATCCAGGCAGGCCCGCAATTAGTTGTACCAGTTAATAATGCCCGTTACGCGATTAATGCTGCAAATGCCCGTTGGGGAAGCCTGTATGATGCACTATACGGCACAGATGCAATCAGTGAAGAAGATGGTGCACATCGTGAAGGGAAGTATAATCCGGTCCGCGGTGCAAAGGTAATTGAGTTTGCGAGAAATTTCCTTGATCAGGCAGCGCCATTAAAAGACGCATCTCATAAGGACGCAGTTCGCTACACTATTGAGGATGGCAAACTAAATGTAGCTCTCAATAATGGCACAAGCACAGGATTAAAAGACGAAGAAAAGTTCGTCGGTTATCAGGGAGGTCAGGAAGCTCCATCAGCCATCCTGCTAAAAAATAACGGCCTTCATTTTGAGATCCAAATTGACCGTAATCATTCTATTGGCAGCACGGATGAAGCTGGGGTTAAGGATGTTCTGCTGGAAGCGGCTGTTACAACCATTATGGACTGCGAGGACTCTGTAGCAGCGGTAGATGCTGAAGACAAAGTGCTTGTTTATCGAAATTGGTTAGGCCTTATGAAAGGTGACTTGTCATCCAATTTCATAAAGGGCGACAGACAGATGACACGGAAGCTTAACCCTGATCGCAGTTACGTATCACCAGAGGGAGGAGAAGTTACTTTAAATGGCCGTTCCCTTCTGTTTGTCCGTAATGTAGGTCATTTGATGACGAATAGCGCTATTTTGGATCAAAACGGTGATGAAATTCAGGAAGGAATTTTGGATGCAGTTGTGACAAGCCTTGTTGCAAAACATACGCTTCTTGGAAATGGCCCATTCCAGAACACTTCTAAAGGTTCTGTCTATATCGTTAAACCAAAAATGCATGGTTCTGAAGAGGTAGCTTTTGCAAACGAGCTTTTTGACCGAGTGGAAGATTTGCTTGGACTTGAACGCAATACACTTAAAATTGGTGTAATGGACGAGGAACGCAGAACAACTTTGAACCTGAAGGCATCCATTAAGCAAGTTAAAGACCGCATTGTTTTCATTAATACCGGGTTCCTGGACCGAACAGGAGACGAAATTCATACATCCATGGAAGCAGGTCCAATGATTCGCAAAAACGATATGAAATCGTCCAGTTGGCTTCAGGGCTATGAAAAATCAAACGTTGTTGCCGGACTTTCAGCTGGCTTTCAGAATCGTGCCCAAATTGGTAAAGGAATGTGGGCAATGCCTGATTTGATGGCAGAAATGCTGAAGCAAAAAGTCGGTCATGTAAAAACAGGAGCAACAACAGCGTGGGTACCGTCTCCAACAGCTGCTACTCTTCATGCTTTACACTACCATCAAGTAGATGTAAGAGAAGTGCAAAATGAAATGCTGAATCAAAAAGCAGATTACAGAGATGATATTCTGCAGTTCCCAGTTGCCGAAAACACTAACTGGACTCCAGAGGAAATCCAGGAGGAGCTCGACAACAATTCCCAGACTCTTTTAGGTTATGTTGTCCGCTGGGTTGATCAGGGAGTTGGCTGCTCTAAAGTTTTAGATATCAATAATATTGGACTAATGGAAGACCGCGCTACATTGCGTATTTCCAGCCAGCACTTGGCAAACTGGCTGCACCATGGAATTGCCACGAAAGAGCAGGTTCTTGATACCTTACATCGCATGGCTAAGGTCGTTGATGAGCAAAATGCCGGAGATATTTTTTATAAAAACATGGCTCCGAACTTCGATGATTCGGTAGCATTCCAGGCTGCTTGTGACTTGATTTTTGAAGGATACAATCAGCCAAATGGATACACTGAGCCAATTCTTCACCGCAGACGCATTGAAGCAAAAGCTAAATTTGCTGTAAAACAATAATGTTAACAGGGGGCATTTTATTCGAAAAAATGCCCCTGTTTTCTAAAAACGGCTGGAATGGTCATTAACATTAAAGAAAATGAATGGAGGCGTTGAGGCTATGCCAAACCTGCGGGAGAAGTCGTTGGAACTTCATAAGCAGTCTCAAGGGAAAATTAATATTAATGTCAAAGTTCCGATGGAAAATGCGGAAGACTTAAGCTTGGCCTATTCACCGGGGGTAGCAGAGCCTTGTAAAGAAATTTACTTAAGCCCGGAAAAAGTCTATGACTATACCATTAAAGGAAATCTTGTAGCAGTCGTGTCAGATGGATCCGCTGTTTTAGGACTTGGAAATATCGGCCCGGGCGCGGCAATGCCTGTTATGGAAGGAAAAGCAGCATTGTTTAAAGCATTTGCTGATATTGATGCTTTCCCAATTTGCTTGAATACAAATGATGCCGATCAAATTATCCAGGCTGTAAAATTACTGGAGCCGACATTTGGCGGAATTAATCTGGAGGACATCTCAGCCCCAAACTGCTTTATTATTGAAGAAACACTAAGAAAAGAAATGGATATTCCGGTTTTTCATGATGATCAGCACGGCACAGCCATCGTAACTGCTGCAGGGCTTATAAACGCTTTAAAGGTTGTTGGAAAACGACTAGAAAACATTAAGGTAGTAGTTAATGGTGCTGGTGCTGCTGGAATTGCCATTACCAAACTCCTTTTGAATATGGGTGTTAACAATATCATTATGTGTGATACAAAGGGTGCCATCTATAAGGGGCGCCAGGCGGGAATGAACTCCATGAAAGACGCCATTGCTGAGGTAACGAACAGAGAGAATATACAAGGTTCCTTAGAGGGTGTCATGAAAGGAACAGATGTGTTCATCGGTGTGTCCGTTGCCGGAGCAGTAACCCAAGAGATGGTACAGTCCATGAACCAGGATTCCATTATTTTCGCCATGGCAAACCCAGTTCCGGAAATCATGCCGGAGGAAGCAATTGCTTCCGGTGCAGCGGTGGTAGGGACAGGCCGTTCGGATTTGCCGAACCAAGTTAATAATGTACTCGCATTCCCAGGTATTTTTAAAGGTGCATTGATGGTTCGAGCTACTAAAATAAATGAAGAAATGAAACTGGCTGCAGTACACGCTATTGCCGATCTTATTGATCCTAATGAACTTTCAAATGAATATGTCATTCCATACGCGCTTGATGTAAGAGTGGCGAAAGCAGTAACAGCAGCGGTCGCAGAAGCTGCAATTAAAACGGGAGTTGCCCGAAAGGATATTCCACTTAAAAATATGGTCTAAAAAGGAGCATGACAATGAAATTCACAAGATTTACGCAAGGTTCTTCCATTTATAGTGGTGTCATTAAAGATGACTCAATCAGGGAAATTGAAGGAGATATTTTTGGAGATTGGCAGTTCACAGGCAAAACATTTTCTTCTGAAGAGGTAAATTTTCTTGCTCCTTTAGAGCCAAATCAAATTATTGGAATTGGTGCAAACTATGTTACGAAAGTTGAGGACCGGCCTTCCGAGCTTCCAGAAATTCCTGTTTTCTTCTTTAAACCAACATCATCCGTTATTGGCCCTGAAGAAGAAATTGTCATTCCTGAAGGGATTGAACAGGTAAAATTCGAATCTGAATTAGCGATTATCATTGGAAAAGAAGCTAAAAATGTACCTGAGTCAGAAGTTCTTGATTATGTGTTTGGATATACAGTTGGAAATGACGTAACCGCACCTCAATTTTTCCACCAAGACGGCCATTGGACAGTTGGTAAATCCTTTGATACCTTCACACCATTAGGACCTGTTATTGAAACCGAGCTGGATCCTTTTTCCGTAAGCGTTGAGGCAAGACTGAATGGTGTTGAAAAACAAAATAGTGCAACAGATTTAATGATCATTCCAATCCGAAGAATGGTTTCCTATTTAACTAAGGTGATGACGCTGAAGCCGGGTGATGTCATACTGACGGGGAGTCCGGTAGGAGCGGAATTCGTAGGTGCCGGTGATTTGATTGAATGTGAAATAAAGGAGATTGGAACTTTACGTAATTCTTTTGTAAATCAAAAAGAGCATTCAAAAACCTATTAAGACGTTACAATGCCCGGTAAAAGAATTATGCTATAATTTAAACTATTATTGTCAGCAATTATGAGGTGAACAATTTTGGAAAGAGAAAATATGGTTAAGTCTGTAAGCCGGGCATTGGATATTATTACACTTGTTAGCATGAAAAAGGGCGGCTTGGGTGTTACTGAGATTGCCAAACAAATAGATATTAATAAAAGCTCTGTTTACCGAATCCTTTCAACACTTGTCCAGTATGGGTATGTTGAGCAGGATGAGGATACCGGCCGATATAAGCTGGGTTATAAATTTCTTGAGATAAGTTCGAAGCTTCTGGACTCCATTGATTTAAGGGCAGAGGCAAAGCCTTTTCTGAAACAGCTGGAAAATGAGACGAATGAAGTAATCCATCTGGTTGTTTATGATCAGGGGGAAGTCGTTTATATTGAAAAATTAGAAGGCAATGAAACGCTGAGGATGCATTCCAAGGTAGGCAAAAGGGCGCCTATGCACTGTACCTCCGTTGGAAAAGCGATTCTCGCGCATCTTCCTTCCAGCAATGTACTCGATATCCTTGATCGCAAAGGCATGGCTTTGCACACAGATAAAACCATCACGAATAAAGAGGACTTTATGAGGGAATTGGCAGACGTGAAGAGGAATGGCTATGCACTGGATCTTGAAGAAAATGAATATGGTATTACGTGCATTGCCGTTCCTATTTTTGACCATCTAGGAAAAGTGATTGCTGCAGCAAGTATCTCCGGACCAACAATGCGTATGACGGAAGACCGTTTGAAACATCTTCAAGCCAGAATGCTGTACATTGGTAAACAAATTTCGGTACGGCTCGGTTTTGAAAGCAGAATCAGTTAAAAGAATAAAAGGCGCAAGCTGGTTAGATGATGAAAGGCTAAAATCGCCACATCCTCGAAAAGCTGCGCTTTTCTTCGTGCGATGATTATGCTTCCGAAGCTTTCCTTGTCCTGATTTCTGGAGTGAGACGGCTTATGACCCCGAGCTGTTCGAATCATCACCTATCGGTCATGATCCTCACAAGATATTCAACGAAGCATATCCTCGAGGAAAACTGGCTGGGAGCTGAAGCTGGATTACGTTAACTTCGTTCAGAGTTTTATACTACAAATAGATACCTATAGTTTTCTAAAAAACAAAAACATTTGGCTGGTAGAGAAGGTATATTGGCCAAATGTTTTTTTAAAGTTGTACGGGTTTAATATTCTAAAAATTATTGAAATTCTGACAAAGTTATGTATAATTAAAAAAGATAAGTCCTTGTTATATAACAAATAACAGTATTGTTGTATAACAATGTTTTGTAATTCGCAACAAATTAAAAACAGTGTTTCTTATTACGAAACAGAGAGGAGTGTGTGTTTCTCATTTATTATTAAGCAGTAAACTCGCATATTAATCAGTCACCATAGTGCTTACGTTGTCTGTTCCATCACTTTTTTTCATGGTAACATTACATTTCGTATTATGGAGGATTAACTATGACATTCACACAAAATTTTTCAGCGGTAGGGGATAGTCTGGCCCTTTCCGCATTGGTAGCGGTTATACCCATTCTCTATTTTTTCTGGGCTTTGGCTATTAAAAGGATGCAAGGATATATTGCGGGGTTAACCACCTTGCTGCTTGCACTAATACTGGCAGTGGTGGCGTTTAAGATGCCTGCAGGGATGGCGGTTATGTCTGCAGTACAAGGGGGAGTATATGGAGTTCTGCCAATAGGCTGGATCATCATTGCATCCGTTTTCCTTTATAAATTAACAGTAAAGACTGGGCAATTTGATATTATCCGTAATTCCGTTGTTTCACTTACGGTGGACAGACGTCTTCAGGCTCTTTTGGTAGCGTTTTCTTTCGGTGCCTTCCTCGAAGGAGCAGCAGGATTTGGTGCACCAGTTGCGATTTCAGCTGCACTTCTTGTAGGTCTTGGCTTTAATCCGCTATACGCAGCAGGTTTATGTCTAATTGCCAACACTGCACCGGTTGCCTTTGGTGCCATTGGTACTCCAATTATTGCAGTTGAAGGACCTACAGGCGTATCCGCAATCGAAATTTCTAAAATGGTTGGCCGTCAATTGCCATTTTTATCATTATTCCTTCCATTTTTCTTAGTTGTTATTATGGCTGGCTTCAAAAAAGCAATGGAAGTCCTGCCTGCAATTTTAGTGACAGGTATCTCTTTCGCGGTAACTCAGTACCTCAGCTCTAACTTCCTTGGACCAGAACTTCCTGATATTTTATCCGCGCTTGTTTCATTATTTGCTTTGGCAATCTTTTTGAAATTCTGGAAACCGAAAAACATCTTCCATTTTTCAGCAGAGGCTGAAATTGCTGCTACGATTGCAACGGCACCAGGTAACCCGCCAGTAAAGAACGTCGGCACTGAAGTTTTTAAAGCATGGTCACCTTTCCTTATTCTAACTGGATTTATCACCATTTGGGGAATTCCGGCAATCAAGCTTGCACTGGCAGGTCATTATATTGGAACAAATGGACTTTTAAAAGCAGTCAATTCCATAGGTGCTTTGTTTACTTATATGCCTGAAGTACCTCTATTAAATAATAAAGTCATTAGCTCGGCGGGTACTCCAATTGCAGCCGTGTTCAAACTTGAATTACTTGGCGCAGCTGGTACTTCCGTTCTTTTTGCAGCCATCGTTACAAAGTTTATTTTTAAAATTTCCTGGAAGGAATGGGTAGCAACCTTTGGGGAAACGCTTAATGAATTGAAATTTCCAATCATTACAATCGCTTCCGTAGTTGGTTTTGCTTATGTAATCAACGCATCCGGAATGAGTACAACTCTTGGTATGTCATTGGCAAAAACAGGCTCGATGTTCGCTTTCTTCTCTCCATTCCTTGGATGGCTCGGAGTGTTTATCACAGGCTCCGATACTTCTTCAAACCTGTTATTCGGAAACATGCAGAAGATTACGGCCGATTCCCTTGGCATGAACCATGTATTAGCGATTGCTGCAAACTCATCAGGAGGGGTTACCGGAAAAATGATCTCTCCGCAATCCATTGCAGTTGCGTGTGCAGCGGTAGGATTAGCAGGTAAGGAAGCAGACCTGTTCCGATTCACATTTAAGTATAGTCTCATCCTGGTTGTATTAATCGGTATTTTGACATTCGTGCAGAATACAAGTTTATTAAGTTGGATGATTCCTTAATTGCACAAAGTGGCCTTCCCTTTAGGGGGAAGGCTTTTCATTTTAGGTATTGAAATCATAAGGGTTCTTCTTTTGCCCAATTTATTGAAACAGAAAAAGACTCGTTCTACGTTCTTGCTTCCCAGTTCTACAAAAATTAAGAGCATTTCTACAAATATATTACCTATCTACAATTATGGGGATCTATTCTACAAAATTAAAAAGAGGTTCTACATTCTTGCTTCCCAGTTCTACAAAAATTAAGAGCATTTCTGCAAATATATTACCTATCTACAATTATGGGGATCTATTCTACAAAATTAAATAGAGGTTCTACATTTTTGCTTACCAGTTCTACAAAACTGAAGAGCATTTCTACAAATGTATACTCTTTCTACAATTTTGGGGATCTATTCTACAAAATTAAAAAGAGGTTCTACATTTTTGCTTCTCTGTTCTACAAAATAAAAGACGCATTCTACAAATACATTTCCTTTCTGTAAATTTCGGTGTTCTATTAAGAAAATACGTAAAAAGCCGGATTCAAATTGAATCCGGCTGCTCTTATTTATTTGATTTCGTGTATTGCGAAGGTAATCATTTTTTCATAAAGACTTAAAATTGATTGCCCGTAGCTTGTACCAGGAACGGCCCATTTTCCGTTTAAGTCGGCCCAGGCTGGAGCAGAGCCTCTTGGAACTAGATTAAAGCGTGGGTCAACGAGCGGGTATTTATCAGGCAACGATTGGGTTGAAGCATAGGCAAACAGGTGCTGAAACTGAGCAAGGACTCCATCTTTCGGTGTTTTAAAGCTGGCGCCTGAATTGCCTCCTCCTGTTGCTCCAATTCCGGCGAAGTTGTTTTGTTCAGGATTTACATCTCCAGTAAAGCGGAAATAGTTTGTCTCTAACAACGCTTGGGCAAAAGCGAGGTCACCCCTGATACCATAATATTCTCCAAAAGCAGAATAGTAGCTTCCTAGTTCAGGTGCATCCGGATTAACTGACTTGGCAAAAAGGTTCATTTGCTCCGGGGACAAATAGGTTGGCCCTAGGATTGAATCTCCAGTTGGTTCTGAACGCACGGTGCTTTGGCTGGCACTTTGAGTAGGTGAAGGGTTTGGTGCTGATCTATGTGCTGTAGCAGGGCTCGAGTCAGAACTTTGTGTCACGATAAAAGCGTCTTTAATGCCCGCAGTTTTGACATCCCGTTCGCGGGCTTCAGCGTTTGCCCGGCTTGAAAAAGCGCCTGCCTGAACCCGATACCAGGTTTCATCTGAAATAACAACTGTCACAACAAATGCTTCAATTCCCTTGGAGTGAAGGAATGCGACACGGTTATTTGCATCTTCCCTTACTTTAAATGACCCGGCTATTACTTTGTAAATAATACTGGAATTCTTAATTAAAGTTGTCAAAGGAGATGTTGTACTATTTGATTTTGGTTTAAGATTAAAAACTTTAGCAATCCCATTTGCATGTCCTTGCGCAACACTTTGCCTCCAGGAAGCTTGTTTCATTAGGCTCGCATCGTGTGGGTTGCTAATGAAGCCATTTTCGGAAAGCATTGCCGGCATGTTAGATTCGCGCAGCACATGGAAATTGGCCTTTTTCTTCCCTCGAACATTTAACTGATTCAGTTTAATGACTTCCGCATGAATAATCTCCCGGTACTTTGCGGCTGTTTTTGTATCTGAAACGTTGGAGTGGATATAGTCCTCATATCCCTGAGCAGAGCTGCTTTCTGCTGAATTGATGTGAATGGCCAAATAATAATCTGCGCACCAGGAATTCGCTTCATTTGTCCGCTGGGCTAAGCTTTTCGTAATATCACTTGTACGGCTCATCCTAACATCAATATTTTCATAATGATTAAGAAGGAGTGTCTGTATACTTTGGGCAATATCCAGCGTAATATCTTTTTCGTTTAAACCATTACCTTGAGCGCCTGGATCAGTCCCTCCATGTCCTGGATCTAAATAGAGTTTCATATAATCGCCTCACTTTTTAATGGTTGTATCATATTTTACGAGAAAAATAGGAAACTTGTTCTGGTGCAATCCTAGGATTCTCGCGGATTTAAGATAGACTCTTCTTGAAAAAGCCAATTTGAAAACGCTATTGTAAAGGATACTCGATATAGGTTAGTATACTTATGGTCCCATTATATATTTAAACCTCTCGAGAGGAGTCCGGCGTTGATTGAGTCATTTCTATTAAACTTCCTATTTCTGCTTTTTCCGGTGCTGATTTTTTTAATATTCTTTGAAAATAGGTTTTATACATATAACAAATCCGTCATTATTTTTCTTTCTTCCATATCAATGATTCTTTGTATGGTTTTTCCAATTAAATTAGAATTTGGTCCAATCTTTGATTTACGATACATTCCTTTTTTACTTATAGCACTCTTTTGGGGCTATAGATACACCTTCCCACTTTATATTGTGTTAAATATGTGTCGTTTTTTGATTGGAGGACCATATTTCCTTCATTCATTCGTATTTTCGACGGTAATTTATATTTTTGTATCTTTATTAAATAAAGTGTTTATGAAACAGAGTCCCAAGAAGCGGATTTTCATTGCGGCTATCATTTCTTTATTTACAATGGTCCTTTATCTTTCAAGTGTTACTTTGATCATACCGGCTTTGGATAAAGGATTTTGGCTTTTAGCATTTTATGCATTAACTACCTATGCAGCAGTTATGGTTATTAATATGGTATTAATAGAGAAAATTATTGATAATGCAAAAACCAGAGAGTATCGTTTACATTCGGAAAGATTAAATGTAATGAGCGATTTATCCGCGAGTGTTTCTCATGAGATTCGAAACCCGCTTACTGTTACAAAAGGATTTCTTCAGCTTTTAAAGGATTCACAAAACATTACAGGTGATGAAAAAAGATACGTTGAGATTTCCTTATCAGAATTAAAACGGGCTGAGCAAATTGTCACCGATTTTCTTGCTTTTTCAAAGCCACAATCGGAAAACATGGTAGTATCCAATTTAAAAGAAGAAATAGATTATGTAACGAATGTTATGATTCCCTATGCCAACATGCATCAGGTAGATGTAGAAATGAGTTTTAATAACACTTTAAAAATTATGTACGATAAAAATCAGGCACAGCAGTGTTTAATCAATTTATTTAAAAACGCTATTGAGGCGATGAGAGAAAATGGCGGTATTCTTTCCATTGATGTTTCAGAGCAGGGGAATCAAATTGTCGTTAAAATAAAGGATACAGGCATCGGAATGACCAAAGAAGAGGTCTTACGATTAGGTAGACCTTACTATTCTACGAAAAAAGAAGGAACCGGCCTCGGAATGCTGATGGTATATAGTACTGTTGATAAGGTTAATGGCAAAATTGAAGTAGAGAGTGAGAAGGGGATAGGTACTACTTTTCTTATTACAATTCCCAGTTTGCAGTTTTAAAAAAGTTTCGGACAGCGGGGAATGCTGTCCGTTTTTTTACTATCTTTTGTTGTATAATAGTGAACAAAGGTGGTGAGAAGAATGGATGAGAAACGTTTTGAAAGAATGGAAAATATGCTGACAGATTTAATTAAGATTACTGGTAATTTGAATAAAGAGGTACAGAATCTCAAAAAGGAAATGGGCGATGTAAAAGCAGATTTATATGGTGTGAAAGCAGAAATGAAGAAAGGCTTCGATGATATTAAGAGGGAGCAAATAAAGACCAATCAAATTCTTGCAGAAATGAGAGCAGACCAGGACTTTATTTGGGAAAAGGCAGCGAAAAACGAAAGAGAAATAGCCAAGATTAAAAACCACTTACAAATGTAGGACTTCATTTGTGTTTTTCTCCATGTACTTTCTTCAGTTTCAATACCTCTTATTAATAGCTGCTTCGTGTATACCTTTTCAAAAAACAAAACGGACAGTTGCATAGACGGCTGTACGATTTCCAATTATCTTTTCTTTTTCCTGCAGACTGTTCATATCTCAGGTAAACGTCTATCCGTATTCATTAACATATCTTCTGTAACATTTATGGCTTCTAACCAGTTATATTGGACCTTGGTCTAAATCTCCCCTTAAATATGCTCATTATTTCACATACTATTCTATATTCATTTTAGGTTTAAGGGAGCTGGCCGGAAAGGCTGAATGAGGAAGTTTCACATAAGTGTCATGTTTGCTTCTTTTGTTCATCATCAAAAACGAAAACCTCATGGTGGTATATTTTTCAAACCTGAATCTTTAGTTTGAAATTTTTTGATTTCACCCTTACCTTTTTATCGTTTTTTTTGTATATAGAAGATGAAAGGGTTGAACCATTCGAGATGGCGGCACGACCCTTCCAATATAATAAAAGGGAGCGGTTTAAATGGCAGAACTACTATTGAATGAAGAGGCTTTATTGGTATTACCTTCACTGGCAAAAAGTTTGGAATAAATGAGGCCATTATTTTACAGCAGATTCATTCATTATTGGAAAAAGGTCTGATGTGATTGAAGGGAAAAAGTGGATTTACAATACATATAAGGATTGGAAGGTTCATTTTCCATTCTTGTCGGAAAGTACCATCAAACGGACGATGCAATCATTGGAAAAGGAGGGGGTAGTGATTTCAAATAATTTCAACCCTTACAAGATGGACAAAACCAAATGGTATACGATTGATTATGAGGTTATTGATAATCTTGTAAAATAGTACATCACGGCGTCTCCAATTTAAAATGGGGACGCTTTTTGTTTTGAGAACTTTAAAAGTATTAATCTTCTCTATAATTATTTTCTAATAGGTTTTGTTAAAGAACTGTGTTGATTTTTATCTATGTTGATTGAAGCGAGTGTCTTGGAGCGAAAATCAACAACTAAGTTTAACAAAGCCTTATAATAAAAAATAAGAATTATCGTGTAATTTCTAAGGAGGGGAAAAGTTATGACACAAACAAAAGTAGTTTTTGAGGTATTGATTAACAATCCAAATGTAAAAGCAGGGCTTGATTTTTTGGAAGAGGATAATGATTATACCACCCAGGAGCAAATCGCTTTAACAGAAATACCGGCCCCAACGTTTCAGGAGCAGGAGCGCGGCCTGGAGTATCAAAAAAGATTAATAGAATACGGACTTAAAAATGTAGAGATCGACAGTCAGGGGAATGTGTTTGGAGTGAGACCGGGAACAGGGAATGGACCCAAGCTGGTGGTTGCAGGGCATCTTGATACTGTTTTTCCCATGAAGACGGATGTAAAAGCGAAACTGAGGGATGACAGGATTTACGCACCTGGAATTGCTGATGATGGCAGAGGGCTTTCTTCCGTACTTACTCTGTTAAGGGCAATAGAAAAGGCGAATATAAAAACAACAGGAGATATTATTTTTGGAGCAACCGTTGGTGAAGAGGGATTAGGGGATTTAAATGGCGTGAAGGCACTCTTTGAAAACAGAAAGGATATTGATGGGTTTATTTCTATCGAGCCCGGGAGTCCTGAACGCATTACCTATCTTGCAACAGGAAGCCGCAGGTATCATGTTACATATACCGGAACGGGCGGGCATAGTTTTGGAGACTTTGGAAAGCCAAGCGCTATCCATGCATTGGGAAGGGCCATTGCTAAAATAAGTGACATCCAAACGCCGAAAGAGCCGAAAACAACCTTTAATGTTGGAACGATCAATGGGGGAACCTCTGTTAATACCATTTCGGCAAAAGCGGAAATGCTGATTGATATGCGTTCCGTATCGCCAGATGCTTTAAAAGCTTTAGAAGATAAAGTGATTGATATTTTAAAAATGGCTGCTGACGATGAAAATAAACGATGGGAAACAAATGATATTCAAGTAGATATTAAACTTGTAGGTGACAGGCCTGCTGGCTCTCAGCCCGGGGACAGTGTAATCGTGCAGGCAGCCCTTGCATCTGCGGAAGCACTTGGCTTTGAGCCCATTTTGGATGAACCAAGCAGCACTGATTCAAATGTTCCAATCAGCCTCGGAGTTCCTGCCGTTACGCTTGGCGGTGGAGGGAAGTTTGGCGGATGCCATACGCTCGAAGAATACTACGATCCAACCAATGCCTTTTATGGGGTTCAAAAAATCTTTTTAACCATGCTTGGGTTGGTTGGGGTAGAAAATGTAAGTGAGCCACTTTTAATTAAAAAGTAAATTTCCGGGAGACAGGTTTCTGTCTCTTTTTTGTTTAAAGAATATTGTTGATTTTAGACTATGTTGATTGGAGCGGAAAGCGAGTCCCATTAGCGAAAATTAACAAACAAGTTTAATAAAACATATTTTTTATAGAATATTTCGAAAAAAAGAAGGAGTTATTCTTCGATTAACGAAATAATAATATATTATTTAAAAAGGGGGCAGTCCTATGGTTAAGCCGCAATTAGAAGAATTAAAACAGCAATCGAAAGAGCTAGTATCTGATTCAGTAGAAACTTTAAGGGAATATTTAAGACTTCCAACGATCTCTGCTCAAAATTCCGCCATTCCAGAAACAGTTGAGTATGTTGTTAAAATGATTCAGGATGCTGGTGGAGAGGCACAAGTGCTAGATGATTTGGGAGGCAATCCGGTCGTTTATGCCTTTTTTGCAGCTGGAGAACAAGGAAATTCAAGTAAGACTTTACTATTTTATAACCACTATGATGTCCAGCCGCCTGAGCCACTGGACGAATGGAATTCAGAGCCGTTCAACCCGGTTGTCGAAAATGGAATTCTTTTTGCAAGAGGGGTTTCAGACAACAAGGGTGACCTGGTTGCCCGTTTGACCGCGATTAAGGTCCTGCAAAAGGCTGCAGGGGGACTGCCTTGCAATATTAAGTTCATGATTGAAGGGGAAGAAGAAATCGGAAGTCCCAATCTGGAGCCTTACTTGGTGAAATATAAAGATTTATTCGCAGCCGATGCCTGTATCTGGGAATTCGGCGGCAAGGATGAAGAAGAAAGAATTAGTATGGTAGCCGGAATAAAAGGGATGGCTTACCTGGAGCTAAGCTGTACTGGTGCAGATATCGACATGCATTCCTCAGTCGGAGCCTATGTGGATAACGCAGCATGGAGGCTTGTTCAGGCTCTTGCCACTATGAAAAATCAGCAAAATGAGATTTTAGTTGAAGGTTTTTATGATGGAATCATCCCGCCAACAGAGGAAGAGTTAGAAGCTGTTCATGCTATTCCTTTCGATGAAGAGGGAGTAAGCAGGCTTTATGGTTTGAAGCGTCCTCTTATTACAGCTGCAAAAGGACAAGACCCGCGGGAAGCGATGGTTTTTGAACCAACCATGACCATCTGCGGAATAGTCAGCGGTTATACAGGCGAAGGCTCTAAAACCGTTCTTCCTAAAAACGCCAGAGCCAAAGTGGATTGCCGATTAGTTCCGGGGCAGGATCCGGACTATATTTTAGAATGTGTTGAAAAACACTTGGAAAAGCATGGTTTCCATGATGTTAAGGTAACTTCTTTAAATGGGCAGAAGGCTTACCGATCTGATTTTAATCATCCATTCATTAAACATGTAATCGCCACTGCTAATGAGGTATATGAGGCAGGAAGCGTCCTGGCACCGAATTCTGCCGGAACAGGGCCAATGTATATTTTCGGGGAACAGCTTCAGCTTCCGGTTGTCAGCACGGGTGTAGGCTGGGTCCAGTCAAAAGCGCATGCGCCGAATGAATCGATTCGCCTTCAGGATTTTGAACAGGGCATTGTTCATATGGCATACATGCTGTTGGGATTGCCTTCAGCCCTAGAGCAAAAAGTGGAAAATATAGAGGCTTAACAGAAAAGGGGGGAGAACATGAGCATCGGCATTCAGCCATTTTTGCATGTACGTACTGCAAGTAATCCAGTTTACCATCCGGATGGGAGCAAAATTAGTTTTGTTACTAATTATACAGGCCTGCCGCAGGTTTGGGAACTGAACTTAAACGGAGGCTGGCCATCACAAAGTTCATTTACTGAAGAAAGAATTATGTTTGTCAGTTATATATCAGGCACTTCTAAAAGAATTATAGGGATGGACGTTGGTGTTAATGAAAAACAGCAGCTATTCCTATTACAGGACGATGGAAGCCTGCTGCACCTCACGGATTCGTTAGACCATATCCACCAGTATGGCGGCAGTTCTCCTGATGGGAAGTGGATTTCCTGGGCGAGCAATAGACGGAAGGCTGCTCATTTTGATATTTATGTTCAAAACCTTGAAACACTTGAAATCAAGGAGGTTTTTCAGGGGGATGGAATGTATCAAGCATTGAAGTGGTCCCCAGAAGGGCGCTCGCTACTGATTGAAAAAGTAAATTCGAATCTTGATAATGATCTAGGTTTACTGGAAATCTCTTCGGGAGAGGTTTCCTGGCTGACCACTCATGAAGAGGAAGCAAAATTTGAAGATCCGGTGTTTAGCCAAGATGGCAGCCATCTTTATTTTTTAACCAATAAGGATCGGGAGTTAACAGGACTTGCCTTTCTTAATATAAAAACAAAGGAAATAAAATGGCTTGACCGGAGAGAATGGGATCTTGAAGGCCTGGTAATGAGCGGAGATAAAAAGCAGTTAGCTTATACAGTGAATGCAGGCGGGATTTCAAAGGGAGTTCTTTATCATATAGAAGATAACTCCTTTAGTTCATGGCAGACACCAATCGGGGTTATACAGGAATTTACATTTTCGCCTGACTGCAAAAAACTGGCCTATGTATTTAATAGTGCTATTCAGCCTTCAGATATTTGGGAACTGGATATGGAGTCCAAACAAATCCAGCGGCTTACCTATGTGTCAAATCTGCCGGTTGTTGAAGAGCAGCTTGTTGAACCAGAGCTGGTTTCTTTTAAATCGTTTGATGGCCTGGAGATTCCTGCCTTTTATTACAAACCAAAAGATGCTTCAGGGAAACTTCCTGTAGTCGTTTTTGTCCATGGGGGTCCAGAATCGCAAATCCGCGCTGTTTACAATCCATTTCTGCAATACTTCCTCAGCCGCGGTTATGCCGTTTGTACTCCGAATGTGAGGGGAAGTACAGGCTATGGAAAAAGCTATACTCACCTGGATGATGCCAGAAAAAGAATGGACTCTGTTAAAGATTTGACTTCTCTAGTAGATTGGTTAAAAGAAGAGGGAAATGCCAATCCTGACAAAATTGCCATTATGGGTCGCAGTTATGGAGGATTCATGGTTCTGGCAGCTATCACACACTATCCAAAGCTATGGGCATCGGCTATTGATATTGTCGGAATATCAAGCTTCAAAACCTTCCTGGAAAACACCAGTGTTTGGCGCCGCAAGCTGAGGGAAGCGGAATATGGCAGCATCGAAATCGACGGGGATTTCTTTGATGAAATTGATCCTATTCACCGGACGAAGGATATCGAATGTCCTGTCATGATGCTTCATGGTGCGAATGACCCGCGTGTGCCGATTGAAGAAACTGAACAGATGGTAAAGGAATTAAAGGACCGCAATCATCCTGTCCATTACATCCGTTTTGAGGACGAAGGACATTTCTTTGTTAAACTCAAAAACAATATTACAGCCTATACAGAAGTTGCTGATTTTCTTGATGAGCATATTGGGAAGGCAGTAGCAATAAAGTAATGGTGTGAAAAAGGAGGACGTCATTTCTGACTAACGGGTTCCCTTATGAGGTGCAAAAATTGCAAATCGAAGCATATTTTTTGTCACTAATATCAATGGAATTCTCTGATTAAATAACATCAATAAACGCAAAGAAGGGATAGCTTTATGGCTATCCCTTAAATTCTCTATCGACTACCTTTAATTAAATAAATTTGTTGTCTATTTTTATTGAGTGTCTTCGTCGCTTTTGTACTCCAAAATATCACCTGGCTGACAATCCAAAGCCTTGCATATCGCTTCTAATGTTGAAAAACGAACCGCTTTTGCTTTTCCATTTTTCAGAATGGAAAGATTCGCTATAGTAATTCCAACCCTCTCCGAAAGCTCCGTTACGCTCATTTTTCGTTTTGCTAACATCACATCAATATTAATAATAATTGCCATATCCTCTACCTCAGACCGTCAAATCATTTTCTGATTTTATGTTAATCGCTTCTTTTAGAAGATGTTGAAGGACAGCAGCAAAAACGGCGATAACCATAGAGGCGAAAATAATAACCAATCCGATTGGTATGAAACTTGGAGGGTCAACTCTCTTCCCCATGAGATAGTAGAGCGGCATACCTAGCAGATACAAGGTACTGATTGTGATGGCACAGTATTTTATATGCTTTAAAGCTTTTACCGATAATTCCGAGAACGCTTGGTTCTTATCAATATAGCTTAAAAGTTTAAAAGCCTGATACAGAGCAAAGTAAAAAGGAATTGCTGCTGCGTACATATCGATTAAAACGAGAGATTTCATATAAGACATTTTTGGATACAATTCTCCAGCAAAATCCCCAATCTTAGGCACTAAAAATATGCACAAAGCGAAAATTGGGATTCCAATAAGAATAACAGCTATCTTCAAAAAGAGTGTTGTTCCTCGTTTCATAAAGTGCACCTCAATTATTTAATGTCAGTTTTGACTTTACTACAGTATTTACTGTTTCGCAATAAATTTATATTGTTTTTCATTATATTATTATTGTTATTAAAACATCCTTTTAATTTTGATAAAAATAAAAAGCATTTCTCATTACAAAGAAATGCACATACTTTAAAATGTAAAATTTACAACTTGTTCAACAGGACTCCCTTAATAAAGTAAATCAACAACGAAAGATAACAGAACTTACTTAAAATAAATATCCTTCGTAATTCACAGTAAAAATCACATGAAAATTCACTGTTAAATTCGCACTGTACAATAATTACTTCCATATTCGAGAATTGATATGTGAATTCCTGATCGAATTTAATAAAAACATCAAAGAGTGTAGTAATATCAAGGAAATAAAAAACGTGAATTCATGTGTGAATTCACGGTAAAAATGTATTGTGAAATTGACTTTTGCACCACAAAAGATAACCCGTTAATTTCGGACAATCCTCCTTTTTATTTGGTCTTAACGTTTGTACAAAGGGTCATACGGGCGGAGCTGGGAGGTAAAGCGTGTTCCAAAGTATGGATCAGCTACTGCCTTTGGATCAAGGACATTGTCTCCTTCCGGCTTTTTCCCTTTTTCAGACCAATCAACTAAGTCATTAAAAGCATTGATTTGTTCCTGATTGGTAAATTCACAATGTCCAATTCCGCGAATGGCACGAGTGACAAGCAAATTGGATTTGCCTTTCTCAGCAGTTCTTTTTGCATAAATCTCTTCCATGGAGAACGGAACATAGAGATCACCAAGTGTATGGAGTGACATAGTTGGTACCTTCAGATCACCTGTCACTGCAGGAATCGCAGCCAGTCCATTTTTATGTCGGCCATTTGGATCATTTGTAATTCGAAGAACATTATTGTTTAAAGCAACTTCCTCTGGAGATAATGCTGGATTATCATCGAGCTGATAAACCGAATCGGTGTTGTTAATTACATTGCCGGTCGCCTGGTTATATGCAGGGTTCGTAGGCATTCTTTGAAGAAGGAAATCGTCAAAGGCATGTTTATAGGAAAAATCAAATAACGGGCGTTTCCCACCTGAAAGATTCTCAGTCACTTTTTCCAGCTTCTGTCCTGCTTCTGTTAGAGACTTAAAGACATAAGAACCAGTGACCGGGTCTTTCGTTAAACCATTTCCAAGTTTCAGTTCCATTTCAGGTACTTTCGCTTGGAAATAATTATCATCAGCTACAAACTGTTGTTGATCCTTATTAGTGCCAGTTAAGGATTGACTTACTAGCCCGTAATCTGTAAAAAAGTCAAAGAGCTCCGAATCACCCATTACGCCGCACATTGGCATTGCAGCATCCACATCACCGTATTGCTCCGCGTATACGCCGGTAATATGTCCTCCCATTGAATGGCCCATTATATAAGTACGAGTAGGGTTGCCGACCAGATTTCTAAATAATCCATTCAATGCATGTGTATCTTTTACGCCTGACTCTACATCATAGCTGTTTGTACTATAGCTGGAAGCTGCCCACGCATAACCTTCCTGAAGAAGCTCGGTACGAACTGGTGGAGCGCTTACCGTTAAAGCTGGTCCTTCTCCGCGATAACCATGTGCATATAGTACAAGCTTTCCATTCCAGTTCTTAGGGACTTCAATCCAATATCCAGCCCCGTTATGAATGCCATGTAAAATGGTTGCGCTTTCAAAACCAGGTACTGGCTTAATTGAATTTAACTGAATTTTATCAACATAATAGTTTTGTTTGTCCTGACCGTTCCCAATGAAAAATGCAGGGGGCTTAATATTAAGAGTTGTTGGAACTGTTGGTGAAGTCTCATCAGCTAATGCAGCGGAAGTGACAACGCCAAGGGATAAAGAGGTTGCTAAAATGGAAGGAAATAGTTTTTTCTTTTTCATTTATGATCCTCCTTGATAATAGTTGTTTAAAAGGGCGGACCCGTAAAAGGCCTGCCCTTTTTACAAAACTTATTTGATCGTTATCACAGCGGTATTATAATTATTTCCATTGCTAATAGGATTGTAGTTTTTCTCAATGTTGCCAGCGGCGTCCACAGCGAACCATTTAATGGTAGTTGTTTTATCAACCTTTAAAGATTCTGCAGATTCACGGGTTCCGCTTAAATTGATTTTTGCTGATTTAAAAGTAGGACGGCTGCCATCCAGAGTGTAGTAGATGGTAGCTGGTTCGCTAGTATCAAAAGCTAAATTTACAGGGCTTGAAAACTTTCCATTTTCAGGAACTGCTTTTGATGACGGCGGCTGATGGTCTTTTGAATTGTTGTAGGCTACCTGAATTAAACCAATTAAACCATTTGAAAACTCCATTGCTTCTTCATGGCCTTCAGAGAATGGCGGCTGGAACCCAACTGGCTGCCATTTTTTTATATCCTTATTCCATAAATCAGCTCCAACTTCGAAGTCCCAGGCGTAAATTCCTTTTTCATACCATAAGTAGTCTGCGGAGTTGCCTGCAGCGGAATAAAGAACATCCGGAACCGGGCCGGTACGGCTAGGCAGGATAACGGTGCCACGGTAGTCCTGAATTTTGTTTAACATAATATCAGAGACGGCCCAGTAATAAGCTTCTTCACCTGCAGATGGGCGCGGTAAAGTTTTACGGTTAGCATCATATGATCCTGGTGACCACATGAAATATCCGCCATAGCTATGAATATTCATAGCAAATTTGATGTTTGAGAATTTATCTGCAAGCCAGACGATGTTTTTCGCTTCCGGCTCTGAGGTTTCTGCTGGTCCTGCATAGGTAGTGCTTGTACAGTTTGTTGTTGACGCACCGATAAATCCATCAAAAGCAGAACCTACCGAATGGTTCCGGTTAATATCTACACCCCATTGATTTCGATACCCTGGATCAGATTTATCCGGACTGCAGTGATTTGTCATATTTTTACGTTGCATATTGTAATCATAAAAGCTGTAAGTGGCGCCGTCAGGATTGGTAGACGGAACTAGGAAAATATCAAGATTATCAACCAGCTTCTTCGTTTCACCGTCATGATCATAATTCCTAAGAAGGCGCTCCGCCGTTTCAATCGTTACCAAAGGTGTTACCCACTCACGAGCATGTTCCTGAGCGTAACCGAGTACACCTGGCTTGGAACCATCACGATGTTTCCCAATTCGAATAGCTTTTACCGTGAACGGATCACGGGAGATGTTTGCTGGGGCTTTTAAACCATCGTTCAAAGCAGCCGCTCCAGGTGAAACAATTCCTGAACCAGTATAGCCGCGATAGGTAGCAGCAGATAGAAGCTGGCTTGCTTCTTTGTTTAAAACATCCACTACTTGCCTTGATGTGCTTGTAACATTACCTGATGAATCAGTAGCTAAATCTACTAAAATCTTTTTCCCCTCTATTGTTACTTTTAAAGAAGAGTTGTTAACATTAGGATTTCTGAACTCTACGGAAAGGTCATTACCGCCTTGGTAGCCCCAGGCCTTAGAAGAGACTACAACTGAAGAGTTTGTAGTACCTCCTAACATAGCCTGCGCGAGCCGTCGGTATCCGTTTGTTTTATTCGGCATATCAATAATTTCTACTAAATTGGGAAACTCCTTAGCAAGCTTCTCTGCTCTTTGGTAAAGTTCTGTTGGATCCATATAATGATCCACAAAGTCTTTAATATAATGCGTCTGCGGATTTCCAGGCTTGTCCGCTCCAAGCCACTCTGAAACAGGGCTTGAGGCAGCTCCGCCAAGATTGCTTTCCACCTTTACCGAGGAGGGAATGGAGGTAATAGGAATTTCTAAATAGTGATATAAGTATTCACCGGCATCTACCAGACGGTCTAAAGTGGCTGATTTTTCAACCCCATTTTCAGTCCAGGTTGCTGTCAGTGCTGTACTTGCAGCTGCTCCTGCGCTTGACTTTGCCTCAATATAAAGAAAAGTATCTGACTGGTTAGTATAATAATTGGCGCGAAGGATTTTAATTGAATCCTCTGATGCAGCCAGGCTTGACTCTTGCTGCAAAGCCGTTTGTCTTTCAGACGTTCTGGCATTCCAATCCTTTTCAGTAAATAGAGTATCTTTAACCCTGACACCATAAAGCTTTAGCGTTTCAATCTCCGATGGTGTAACAACAGCGTCCACATCCCAAATTCCATCATGTTCTTCAGCCCGGTGGGAAAGGTCAATCCCCAGTTCCAGTAGCTTGTCTTTTGCCTGCTGGTTTGGTACTTCCAGCTGAACAAGTGAAGCTGATTCTTCTTTAGGCAGTGGCAGATCGGGCTGCCCAACTGCGCTTGTTGGGGTACTGAATCCTGGGTAGAGGACTGTGAAACCTAGCCCAGTCATAGCAGTCATGATCATTACATTTCTCTTCCACTTCTGCTTTTTCCAATTAATCAAAGCGTGCACCTCCGGAAATCTCTCTATTTTTTAAGGAAACAGGATTATTGTAAAATAAATTGTCAAAATATTTTGTCATATAAATGAAAATTCATTACTTATTCGTCCTACAAATATTTCAAAATTCGAAGGAAATTTTATTATTTTATGAGGTTAAAAGAGTAGGGAGAATTTCCTAAGATAAAAGTTTTAGGAGAGTTGAAAAATATGGGCTAGAAATTTTCAATTTAAATTCATGCTTTATATTGAAATATCACCATAAAAAACTTGGAGAAAAAATACTGAAAAAATAGTTGTTAAATGCTGTCGGTTGAGAACGAATTAAAGGGGTTTTTGGAGAAAGAATATAGGAATATTTATTGAGTAAGAGTAATAGCAGGTAAACCTATCCTATATTTGCAAAGAGTGGATATATAATCACATTTATCGATAAATGGAAGAAACAAATTTGATTGTTTATAGATTTTTATAAAACGGTAATGATTTAGTAATAATTTTTTTGTAAGATATTACTTGGGTCTAATAATTAATAAGTTGGGGGTGTTTTGTTATGGCTTCCAGCTTAAAAAGAAGTCTTTACTTTGACAATGCCAAATTTCTTTTGATTTTTCTAGTTGTTTTTGGACATGTAATCAGTCCTTTAAAAGAAAATAATGATGTACTATTTAACTTATATTCATTTATTTTTCTCTTTCATATGCCCGCCTTTATTTTTATATCCGGATATTTTTCTAAGGGGTTTAGGAAAAAAGGCTATCTTGCTAAGATAGCTAAAAAAATTCTTTTGCCTTATTTAATTTTCCAAGCACTTTATTCCCTGTTCTATTATGTCGATGGGGAGATATCCAGTTTGAAAATCGATTTTCTGAAGCCGCATTGGACCTTGTGGTATCTTTTAAGCATGTGCTGCTGGAATCTTTTCTTATATGTGTTTGCAAAATTAAAATGGAAGGGATTTATCTTAGCAGTCGCTATCGGAATAGGTATTGGGTATTTCAATCATGCAGGAAGTTATTTATCCTTATCGAGGACCTTGGTATTTTTCCCATACTTTCTTTTGGGATATTTAATAGAACAAAAGCATCTAAAAGCAGTTCTAAAAAAACGCCTGTCTCCAGTGGTTGGTGTAGGCATTCTTGTATCTTCTTTATTAATTTTTGCCGCTTTTTTCCCTAAGGGTGCCATTCCGTGGCTGTTGGGAGATACCTCCTATGCAGGTATGGGAGTAAAGGATTTATCAGGCGGAATTATACGTTCACTACAGTATTTATTAACAGGGATTGTTTCCTACGGCTTTCTATCAATTGTTCCGTCGAAGGGCAATTTATTTACAGTCATTGGGGAGAGAACTCTATATATTTACCTCTTGCACGGTTTTATTATTAAATCTGCACAGCAATTCATCTCCGATGAGGCTCTAAACCACTTTTCCAATCATTATATGATGTTAATCCTGTTCTCTTTAGGTATTTGCCTATTCCTGGGAAGTTATATGATCAAAAAGTATACAAGGCCAATAATTGAATTGGATTATCATTAAAAGAGTTAGCCTACATAGCAGCTAACTCTTTTTCTATTACTATATACATAATTAGGGAAATAGGGAGTCCTGGAGTTTTAAGAATTGTTAGAAAATATGGTAAAATAAATTAATACTTACATAAAATCACTTTTGTTTTTAAACCATAGGCTCTGTAAAACTTGACTGTTGATTTTCGCTCACGGTGACCAATTTTTCCGCTGGATATTGAATTTGCATCATGGAACCGCCCACGCACGAAGGAAATGCGAATGCATTTTCGAGGAGTCTAGCGCCTTCCGCTTAATCAACATAACAGAAGATCAATTTGCTTTAACAAAAAGATCAGGAGTGGATAGCTTGGTAAATATAAGCGAAATAATAGAAACTGATTCTTTTTTTGTCGGCATACCATTGGAGGATTCTTCTTTTTCAAATATTATTCGTGAATCAAGGCAACGATCCAGGGAAAATAAGATAGACCCTAACCAAAGAAATGGAAGGGTTTTTAAGGAAGTGTGGAAACAAAGTATTTTAGAGAATGCTGAATTAATTAATACGACTCTGCCTTTAATGAATGATATCTATCAGTTGGTTGAGGGTACAGGTTTTATGGTTGTTCTTTGTGACAGGAGTGGATTACTGCTTAAAACTTTAGGAGATGAAGATACGTTAGAAAAAGCACGAGCTATCTCCTTTGTGGAAGGGGCAGACTGGAGCGAAGAGGGTGTGGGCACAAATGCGATTGGCACCTGTATTAAAGCAGAAGTACCGCTTCAGGTTTTTCATCATGAACATTATATGAAGATTTGCCAGGAATGGACATGCTCTGCTTCACCTATTTTCGGTCTGGATGGAAAACTAATGGGTGTACTGAATATGGCAGGTCCATATGAAAAAGTTCATCGGCATACTTTAGGAATGGTGGTATCCACTGCAAAAGCAGTAGAAAACCTTATGAAATTGCAAGAAAAGATTAGAAGAAACGAATTGATGCAAAGCTATTTAGAAGCTACGATGAATTCTCTTACAACAGGAATTATGTTGGTGAACCAGCAAGGAGAAATCATTCAGGCAAATAAAACCTTACAGGACATGATTCAGTTAAAAGAGGAGGATTTAATCGATAAAAAGATTGATCAGGTTTTTGAAAACAAGCTATTTCAGAATGAAATATACTGCTTGGATATTATTAAGGATAAAGATATCCGGTTAAAAATAAAAAACGGAGGTTTTCCCAAGCAGGTTCTATTAAATAGTCAGCCTGTTTATAAAGGTGAGGAGCAGATTGCATCTCTCCTTATTATTCAGGAGATCCAAAAGGTTCGACAGCTAGTGAATCAGTTTACAGGTAACCAGGCTAATATCACATTCAGGGAAATAATAGGTCAAAGCCCATTATTAATAAGGAGCATAAATGAAGCGAGGGCAGCATCCAATTCCCCTTCAAATGTATTGCTTTTAGGTGAGAGCGGGACTGGGAAAGACTTGTTTGCTCAGGCAATCCACAATGAAAACGAACGGCGTGATATGCCGTTTATCGCCATTAACTGTGGAGCAATTCCAAGAGATTTGCTTGGAAGTGAGTTGTTCGGATACGCAGAAGGGGCCTTCACGGGTGCAAGAAAAGGGGGAAATTCAGGTAAATTTGAACTCGCTGATGGAGGAACGATTTTTCTTGATGAGATCGGAGAAATGTCGCTGGATATGCAAGTTCTATTATTAAGAGTTCTCCAAAACAGAGAGATTACTAGAATTGGTAACCATAAAGTTATCCCTGTAAATGTAAGGATTATTGCTGCAACGAATAAAAATTTAAAAGAAGAGGTGAGGAAAGGGAATTTCCGAGAGGATCTTTATTTCCGCTTAAATGTTCTTCCTATTCATATCCCGAGCTTACGAGAACGGGAAGGAGATATCGCTCTTTTAGCCTCTCATTTTGTAAAACTCTATAAAAAGAGAATCCCTACACGGATCGAATCGATTTCATCTTCTTTTATGAGGGCTATAGAGCAGTATAATTGGCCTGGGAATGTCAGGGAGCTTCAAAATGTCATTGAAAGGTCCTTAAACCGTTCAAGTACAGGAGTTCTTTCCGTTGAGTCTCTTCCTGAAGAAGTTGGCGGCCACCATGAGCATACTCCTTCCGTACAGAGATTCCCTATAAAAAAGGATGAAAGGCAAAAGCACATGCTGCTTGAGGTTTTAATGAATTGTGATTATAACTATAGTCAAGCGGCTAAAGCATTAAATATATCAAGAAGTACCCTCTACAGACGAATGGAACGGTATAACTTGAAATGACAGTGTCCCATTTTGTGTCAGTGTATCAGATAAAACGATACATTTTGATACAAAATGGGACATTTTTATTAGGTCTATTATTTCATTTAGGAAGGCAAAACTAATCTGAAAAATAAAAATTCTATTGATTTAAAGGGATTTTTTACACGGGAATGAAAACGCTTACGATTTTGGCATGAAACTTGCAACTATAAAAATGAGAGCAGTAAAAGTATAAAAGGAGGATACACAATGTCAATTCCTAAGGAAAAGTTGCTTTGGATGTATGAAACCATGGTAAAAAGCCGCTATTACGAAGAGCAGCTTGTTGAAGCGTACGCTGAAGGAAAAAAGCCAGTTTTTAATATTGGAGCAGGCCCCGTTCCTGGGGAAATGCACCTGTCAAATGGACAGGAACCAGCTGCGGTTGGGATATGCGCCCATTTAACAAAGGATGATACAGTTGCTTCCCCACACCGTCCCCATCATCATGCCATCGCAAAAGGTGTTAATTTGAATCGTATGACTGCTGAGATTTTTGGGAAAGAAACGGGGCTTGGAAAAGGAAAAGGCGGGCATATGCATCTGTTTGACCCTGAGGTGAAATTCTCATGTGGCGGTATTGTCGCAGCTGGTATTCCACAGGCAGCAGGAGCAGCCCTTGCAGCAAAGCAAAAGGGTACGGATTCGGTTGCGGTTGCTTTTATTGGAGAAGGAGCTGCCAATGCAGGAGCCTTTCACGAAACATTAAATATGGCGGCTTTATGGAAACTTCCTTTAATTGTTGTTGTAGAAAATAACTCTTGGGGTATTTCCGTTCCTAAGACTGCTTCGACAGCGATTTCCTCTAATGACAAGAGGGCGGCTGCTTACGAGAATACCACAGGCTACCTGGTAGAGGATAATGATCCAATTGAAATGTACCGAGTTTCACAGGAAGCAGTAGAAAGAGCACGCCGTGGTGAGGGACCATCGATTATTGAAATTGAGACCTTCCGATTTTTAGGGCACTTCCAGGGAGATCCAGAATTATATCGTGAAAAAGATGAGGTTCCATCCCTGCTTTTAAGAGATCCAATCGAAAGGATAAAAAATAAAATTCTTTCTGAAGGCGCTGCATCTGAAAATGAAGTGGAACAACTTGAAAATAAAGCGAAAAATGAAGTGGATGCTGCTTTCCAATTTGCGAGAGAAAGTGAATATCCAAAGCCAGAAGCCGCTCTTGAAGATGTATTTTGTTAATTTACTAAGATAGGAGATGAACGGAATGCAAACAACTAAACGTATGCTCACAGGAAACAAAGCAATGGCAGAAGCGATTGCCCAGGAAATGGAACGAGATCCGAATGTATTTGTTTTAGGTGAAGACGTTGGAAAATATGGTGGTATTTTTGGAGCTACCCAAGGACTGCTAGAGAAGTTTGGGGACAAAAGAGTCCTGGATACTCCTATATCTGAGACGGCCTTTATTGGTGCTGCGATCGGAGCAGCGGCAGAGGGGATGAGGCCAATTGTAGAATTGATGTTTGTTGATTTCTTTGGTGTTTGTATGGACCAAATCTACAACCATATGGCAAAAATTCCTTACATGTCAGGCGGCAATGTCAAGCTGCCGATGGTATTAATGACTGGCGTAGGCGGAGGATACAGTGACGCTGCCCAGCATTCGCAAACTCTATACGCAACCTTTGCCCATCTTCCAGGGATGAAAGTAGTTGCACCATCGACTCCATATGACCTTAAAGGGATGATGGCCTCAGCTATTCGTGATGATAATCCGGTGGTATTTATGTTCCACAAGACGCTTCAGGGATTAGGCTGGATGGATCAGGTGGACGAGTCTGTAGGAGAAGTGCCAGAAGAAGCCTATACGGTTCCGCTCGGTAAGGCAAATGTGGTGCGTGAGGGAACAGATGTAACTATTGTCGGAATCCAAATGATGACCCACCAAGCCGTTGCTGCTGCTAAAATTCTTGAAAACCAGGGCATTAGTGCAGAAGTGATAGATATTCGTTCCCTGGTCCCGCTTGATAAAGAAACGATTCTTAATTCGGTTCGAAAAACCCATCGTCTAGTGGTGGTTGACGAAGATTATAAATCCTATGGATTTACGTCAGAAATTGCAGCGATCGCGGCCGAAGAGGCACTTTATGAGCTTGAGGCTCCTGTAAAGAGACTCGCTATTCCAGACGTTCCAATCCCATACAGCCGTGACCTTGAGAAATATGTATTGCCAAACGCACAGAAAATTGCCGATGCAGTCGTTAAATTAATGAAAGAATAAAAGATTTTAATTTGCAGGCGGCTGTTCCGAATCAGAATAGTCGCTTTTTATGATTGATTTAGGAGGAATTGGTATGCAAGACACAAAAACACTTCACGACATTACATTGCCTCGCCTTTCTGAAGCAGATGAGGAAAGCTTAATTACTTTTTGGCATAAATCAGAAGGGGACACTGTGAAAAAAGGGGATGTCCTGGTAGAGGTTCAGACTGAAAAAGCTGTTTCAGAAATTGAGTCAGATACAGATGGTGTCATTGTTAAAATCCATAAAAAAAGAGGAGAGGTTATCGGTGTTGGTCAGCCCCTAGCAAGCATTGCGGAGGAAGAGGCAGTATCGGAGCTTGTTCAAAATCAATCAATTTCCGTTTTACCTGTTGAGCAGGAAAAGCAACAAGATAAATCATTCGTTAAGGCCTCTCCAAGGGTACGCAAATTGGCAAAGGATTTAGGGGTGGATTTGGCCTCTGTTACCGGTACAGGGAAAAATGGAGAACCTACCGTAGAAGATGTCCAGAAAGCGGCACGGGATTTAGCAGATACGTCTCTAGAAAATGAAGTAGCTGAAAAGCCAGCTGTCGGAATGACAAGGATCGTCGCCCCTCCTTCTGTAAGAAAGCTGGCCAGGGAAAAAGGAGTGGACCTTGAAGAGCTACAGGGAAAAATCAATAGGAAAATTAATAAAGAAGATATTTTAAATTTTGCAGAAAAAACAGAGGCTACGGCGGTATCTCCATCTGTGGAAACCACCAATGATGTAGAAATAGTCAAGCTTGGGGGAATCCGCAAAGCGATCGCCAAGGCAATGACTTACTCAAAGCAAACCATTCCGCATGTAACGCATTTTGCAGAAGCTGATGTTACAGCTTTGGCTGCTCATCGGGAAAGGCTGAAGGAAGCCGCAAAATCAAAGCAAATCAAATTAACCTTCCTCCCATATGTGGTAAAAGCACTCATTAGTGCCTTAAAAGAATATAAAGAATTAAATGCCTCTGTTGATGAAAAAGAAGAGAATATACTTTATAAAAAATACTATAATATCGGTATTGCGGTTCAGACAGACAATGGGCTGGTTGTACCTGTTGT
Organism: Neobacillus terrae; assembly: GCF_011393025.1. GTDB lineage: Bacteria > Bacillota > Bacilli > Bacillales > Cytobacillaceae > Neobacillus_A > Neobacillus_A terrae. The sequence continues at coordinate 219,579 of NZ_JAAOEO010000007.1, forward strand.
AAAAAATCCGGACAGCAAAAATATCTCGACTCTGGCAAAAGAAATAGATCAGCTTACTACTACAGCACGGGAAAATAAGTTAACGATGGACCAAATGAAAGAGGGCACATGTACAATTTCCAATATCGGATCGGCCGGTGGAGAATGGTTTACTCCTGTCATCAATCATCCGGAAACTTCTATTCTTGGTATAGGGAAAATTGTAGAAAAGCCGATCGTGAAAAATGGGGTAATCGCCATTGGTAAAATGATGTCGCTATCCCTAAGCTATGATCACCGTGTCATCGATGGGGTGATCGCGCAAAACGCATTAAATCATATCAAAAGTTTATTGGAAGACCCGGAACTCCTCTTATTGGAATTAGAATAGAAAAAGATAAGGAGCTCCTGCTTAACGGCAGAGCTCTTTTTTTGATTTTGTAGAATACGCTGATATTTTTGTAGATTAGTCCTTGAATATTGTAGAAGACAGACTCGTTTTTGTAGAAGTGGTTCTTAAAATTGTAGAAAGGATGGTGAATTGTAGAATAGGCTGATATTTTTGTAGATTAGTCTTTAATTTTGTAGAAGACCGATTCGTTTTTGTAGAAGGATATCTCAAAATTGTAGAATAGGCTGATAGTTTTTGTAGAATAGTCCTCTAATTTTGTAGAAGACAGACTCGTTTTTGTAGAAGGACATCTTAAAATTGTAGAAAGGATAGTGAATAGTAGAATCAGCTGATATTTTTGTAGATTAGTTCTTTAATTTTGTTGAAGGCGGACTTATTTTTGTGGATGGACATCTTAAAATTGTAGAAAGGATGGTGAATTGTAGAATAGGCTGATATTTTTGTAGATTAGTCCTTTAATTTTGTTGAAGACCGATTCGTTTTTGTAGAAGGATATCTTAAAATTGTAGAAAGGATGGTGAAGTATAGAATAGGCTGATAATTTTTGTAGATTAGTCCTTGAATTTTGTAGAAGACAGACCCGTTTTTGTAGAAGGATATCTCAAAATTGTAGAAAGGATGGTGAATTGTAGAATAGGCTGATATTTTTGTAGATTAGTCTTTAATTTTGTAGAAGACAGACTAGTTTTTGTAGAAGGACATCTTAAAATTGTAGAAAAGATGGTGAATTGTAGAATAGGCTGATATTTTTGTAGAATAGTCCTTTAATTTTGTAGAAGGCAGACTCGTTTTTGTAGAAGGATATCTCAAAAATGTAGAAAGGATGGTGAATTATAGAATAGGCTGATATTTTTGTAGAATCGCCCGATCATTTTGTAGAAGTAGAATCCGGTTTTGTAAAAGGGTATCTTAAATTGTAGAATGAAGAAAAGAAATAAGAAAGGGGGTTGTAACGATGGATCAATTAGATAAATGGAACAAGAAACACAAAGATAGACTAGATGATCTTAAGGAACTTCAACCGAATGTAAGACTAAAAAACCTTTCCCAATATTTGAGGGGAGGAAAGGCTCTGGATATTGCCTGTGGCCTTGGCGGAAATAGTGTATTCCTGGCCCAGTCGGGTTACGAGGTGCTGGCAGTGGATTTCTCAGAGGTTGCAACAAAATTTATTTACGATTGGGCTTCAAAGAAAAAGCTGCCTGTTACTACTTTGACCGAAGACCTTACAAACTTCGGAAGTCTGCCATTAGAAAAACACTCCTATGATTTCGTAAATATGACCTATTATCTAGACAGGTCTATCTTTCCGGCGATTAAGAGACTTTTAAAGCCAAATGGATACTTTTTTATGGAAACCTATTATTTGACTCCAAATGTTCAGAAGGTGTCCGATCAGTACAAGCTTCACTCTAATGAATTGCTTACCGAATTCCTTGGCTGGAAAATTCTTTATTTTGAAGAAAATGAACAGGAAGGCAGGCAGACTATTTTTTGTCAAAAGTAAAACCAGCTCTTATCCGGAGCTGGTTTTAAGAAATAACCCCTTTCCGAAATAATTCTGCAACAGCCTGTACTCGGTTTTGTGCACCAAGTTTTTTGATAGCTGATTTGACGTACTGATTGATCGTTACTTCGCTAATAGATAACGCATCCGCTACTTCTTTTGTACTTTCTCCCCAGGATATCCTTTTCATCACTTCGAGCTCTCTTCGGCTTAATAATTGTGTTTCCACTGCTCCGCTAGTTTGCTCTAAAACTTTTCCCACCTGACGTCCATAGTTAGTAAAGGAAGAAAGTAATGGATCTGTCATAACAGTCCCTTTTTTAAATTCATAGCTGCAGATGTACCCAATGGGGACGGAGCCAAAGCAAATCGGCACAGCTAAGAAGGTATTCACATTTGAGGGAAGTATATATTTGCTGGTTATTTGCTTCAAAAATTCAATACCAGAACAGTATTTAGCTTTTCTTTCATAGAGAGCCGAATAAATTACCGGCAGGGATCGTATATCATCCCTAATATCCCGGATATGGGATAGTCCGTCTTGGTTTATAGAGATAATCCCTTCTCCAAGGTAGCCTAAATGGGAGTACCTGAATAGGAAGGAGTTTTTAACAGGAAAGAGTTTCATATAAATATCCAATATTTTATAAAGCTTGTCTTCGTGGCTTCCTGCATCTTCAAGTTCTCGAATATTATCCAAAACGGGATAGTTCCGGGGCATATTAACACCTTCTTTATAGGGATGTAATACATAGAAAATTGGGAATATTAAAAATCGAAAAAACCTATTAAACTTAAGATAGACATACTCAGAGATTTGCTGAAATTAAAATATTAAGAGAGGAAAGGAGTTGGAATGGTAGTATCTTTCTAGTTTGATGATGCTTATGGAGAATATGTAACTACTATTGTAACCGCTTACACAACGGGGGGCAAGTTTGTAGTTCATATGAATTTTACCTAAAAAGGCAATTAAGTAACAAATGCTGAAATGCCCAAAACCATGAGATTTTTTAAAAATCTTACTAAAAAAATGGGGAGGTAGAAAAATGGCATCAACTCAACTGAATCTGGATGCAGTGATCGTAGGGGCAGGTTTTTCTGGTTTATATATGCTTCACCGGCTGCGTGAGGCAGGTTTTTCAACATGTGTTTTCGAGGCAGGGGATAATGTCGGAGGAACCTGGTATTGGAATCGCTACCCGGGAGCACGATGTGACGTTGAAAGTATCTATTATAACTACACTTTCTCTGAAGAACTTCTGAATGAATGGACATGGTCCGCTAAATATGCAGAGCAGCCAGAAATTCTTCGATACATTAATTTTGTCGCAGATAAATTTGATCTTCGCCGGGACATTCAGTTTAAGACACGGGTAAATACTGCGCATTACGATGAAGAAAAAAATAGATGGGATATTCAATTAGATAACGGCCAATCGGTAACGGCGAAGTTTTTTATAACAGCGGTGGGCTGTCTTTCAGCTTCCAATGTCCCGAAAATGAAGGGTTTGGAAACCTTTAAGGGCGAGTGGTACCATACCGGACACTGGCCACATGAAAAAGTAGAATTTAAAGGAAAAAGAGTAGGGGTGATTGGTACAGGATCAAGCGGAATTCAGTCTATTCCTGTTATCGCTCAGGAAGCAGAACATCTCACTGTTTTCCAGAGGACCCCTCAATATAGTTCACCTGCAAGGAACACTGCTCACGACCCTGAATATTTAAAAGAAATAAGAGCGAATTACAACGAAATTAAAACTCAAATGCAGCAATCAGCTGTTGGAATACCAGTCGTACAAGGGGAACGGTCTGCATTGGAAGATCCACCGGAGGAACGCCAAAGGTTATTTGAAGCCGCCTGGGAAAAAGGCGGGCTTATGACTCTATCTTCCACTTATAACGACTTAAGCATTAACCCGGAGGCTAATGAAACTGCTCAAGAATTTATCCGCTCTAAAATACGTGAAGTGGTAAAAAATCCTGAGGTGGCAGAAAAACTCCTGCCAAGCTTCTATTATGGGACTAAGCGGACAATCATTGATACTAATTACTTTGAGACCTATAACCGTGACAATGTCACCCTCATTGATGTAAGAAAGGCGCCAATTCAGGAAATTACTGCATCAGGAATTAAGACGGCCGAGGAGGAATACGACCTCGATATGATTGTATTTGCCACCGGCTTTGATGCCATGACCGGGCCATTATTTAAAATGGACATTCGCGGAAAAGACGGAGTGTCTTTAAAAGAGAAATGGGCTGGGGGATCGCAAACAAGGACATATCTTGGAATCGGAACAGCGGGATTTCCAAACATGTTCATGTTAACAGGACCAGAAAGCCCATCTGTATTGAGTAACATGATGGTTTCAATCGAACAGCATGTGGAGTGGGTTTCTGATTGCCTCAACTATCTTCGCGAAAACGGATTAGGGGTTATAGAGGCAAATGAGGACGCCGAAAATAATTGGAACCAGCATTGCCGGGAAGTGGCGGATATGACTCTATTTACAAAGACGGATTCTTGGTATATGGGGGCCAATATTGAAGGGAAGGCACGCGGATTCCAGATTTATCTTGGAGGAGTAGGAACCTACCGGCAGATTTGTGATGACGTTGCGGACAAAGGCTATGAAGGCTTTGCCTTAATTCCTTCCAAGGAACCTGTATTATAGTTCTAAATCTGAAAAAACAAGCATAGCATGAATTCTATCATTTTAATCTAATTTAAGGGGGAAATATAATATGGCATTGGATCCACAAGCGAAATTTCTGTTAGAACAAATGGAGGCTGCAGGCGCTCCTCCAATGGATTCTCTTTCACCTGAAGAAGCAAGGGCTACGACTGATTTTAGCGCTTTGGCAGGTGAACCTGAAGAGGTAGGAAAGGTAGAAAACCAAACCATTGCTGGTCCAGGAGGAGAGATCCCTGTACGTATTTACACCCCAAAAGGGGAAGGTCCTTTTCCTGCGTTAGTTTACTACCATGGCGGCGGCTGGGTTATTGGTAATCTTGAAACAGTGGATGTGCCTTGCCGGCTTTTAGCCAATAGAGCAAACTGTGTGGTCGTTTCAGTCGATTACAGGCTGGCACCAGAGCATAAATTCCCTGCAGCAGCAGATGATTCTTATGCTGCAGCCAAATGGGTCGTGGATAATGCAGCTTCTATTCAAGTAGATGCGGAGCGAGTGGCTATCGGAGGTGACAGTGCAGGGGGAAACCTCGCAGCGGTAGTAGCATTAATGGCAAGGGACAAGGGTGAAATTTCACTAGCCTATCAAATGCTTGTTTATCCTGTTACTAATCATTCATACGCAACAGAATCTTACACTGAAAATGCTGATGGCTATCTATTAACGAAGGACAGCATGGTCTGGTTCTGGAATCATTATTTGCAGAGTGAAGAGGACGGTAAAAATCCATATGCGTCTCCATTGCTAGCAGAAGACTTAAGCGGACTGCCGCCAGCATTAGTTTTAACAGGGGAGTTCGACCCGCTTCGGGATGAAGGAGAGGCTTATGCAGAACGTCTTAGAGAAGCAGGCGTTCAGGTAGAAGCAAAAAGGTATGACGGCATGATCCACGGCTATTTCTGGATGCCAGGAGCACTCGAGCAGGGCAGACAATCCATTGAACATGCGGCAAAAGCTTTAAAGCAGGTCTTTGAGGATAAAGTGGTTACCAGATAAGTCGAATTCACAATCCCTTCTTGTTTTTGCAGAAAATGTGGGAGTAAAAGTATAAAAGATTAGAGCGACGGCCTTCCTAAAAAGAAGGCCGTTGCTTTTGTTTTTATGTCACAGGCCTATTTCATGTTTGAAGCGCGTCTAACATCGAATTGCTAAAATACGACCATCAAAAAAGAGGAATTGGAATTATTTTATAAATTTTTAGTATATAGGGACTCAGTGGGAGAAATGGAATAGTTAGATAGTCTGAAATTTCTTTATTTGTATTTTACAACTACTCAATAGAAGCTTAATAAATTAGTAGTATTCTAAAGTCACATTCAGAAAGGGAGTGAAAATATTGTTAAAAAAACTTAAGAAAAAGAAAAGGCTGCTTACTGGACTGACTTTATGTTCCGTCCTATTGGGTTCGGCTGGAGCATACGCTGCACAGGAGACCGGTTTTGGAAATAATTTAGTTGGCAAACAAGCAAATGGTTCAGTGCAAACACCTGTTAACCAATTGATCACGCCCGCTGGAAAGCAAATTGAGTTTGGTGGAAACCCGATCTCTGTTGCTATTAATCCAAATGGAAAAACGGCGGTAACTATTGTTGGCCGTAACAATTACGGAGGCAAGGGCATTAATGTTGTCGATCTTGCAACAGGAAAGCTGATGCAGAAAGATCTGGATTTAGGTTTATCTTCTATGTGGGGTTTAGCTTATTCCAAAGATGGAAGCCAGCTTTATGCAACTGGTTCTAAAAGCGGTCAAGGCAAAGTTGTTGTAATGTCTGTAGGTGCCGATGGAACTCCTGCCATTCAAAAGTCTTATACTCTTCCTAATGCAGCAGTGGGCGGAAATATCAACCCTCTTGACCTGACTGTGGGACCACAGGGCCAGCTTTTGGTAGCTCTAAACAGAGACAATAGCCTTGGGGTTATTGATCCGCAAACAGGTTCTATCACTTCCAAAATCGCAGTAGAAAATGCCCCTACAAGTGTTTTAGTAAATGGAAACACTGCCTATGTAACAAACCAGGGCGGACGGGCAGCTAAAACGGGTGACACAACTGTAGACTCTTCTGGAACGAAAGTTGTTGTAGATCCTAAAACAGGTGCAACTTCAACAGGATCGGTTTCCGTTATTGACCTTACAACCAACACAGTGAAGAAAACCATTGAAGTTGGTGTGCAGCCAGAACGGATGACACAGTCCGGACAATACATATTCGTAACCAACACCAATAGCGACACCGTTTCCGTTATTGACACAAAAACAAATGCTGTCGTACAAACAATAGACATTAAACCATATCCCAATGCACCAAAAGGATCGGCACCAAATGCAGTGAAGGTAGTAGATAACAAGCTGATGGTCAGCCTTGGCCGTGATAACGCGATTGCTGTTTATGATTGGCAGGGACCTGATAAAACTCCTGAACTGCAAGGACTCTTGCCGACAGCCTGGTTCCCGGTTGATATTGCGATAGATAATGAAAATAAAAGTTTAGTAGTCGCTAATGCGGATGGAATTGGTTCTCGCGGACCTGCCCGTGACTTAACGATTCAGGGAATTAAGGCTACAGGCCACTCCTCTTATGCGCAAATTGGATCTCTTTCATTGATCCCATTCCCAACTGCCGAAGATCTTGCTAAGGGAACGAAACAGGTTTTTGCTGACAATAACTGGTTTGGCTTAAAGAATTTAAACGCTAAGCCCCGCCCGAATAAGAAACCCGTTGCTATGCCTGAACGTGTTGGTGAACCATCAACCATTAAACATGTATTCTATATTATCAAAGAGAACCGGACCTATGACCAAGTATTAGGTGATTTAGGTAAAGGAAATGGTGAACCAGCATTAACACAGTTCCCTAAGGCTGTGACACCGAACCTTCATAAGCTTGCCACTACCTTCCCACTTCTGGATAATGTGTATACTTCCGGCATCCAATCAGCGAGCGGACACCAGTGGGTAATGCAGGGAACGAACACAGATTATGAGGATAAGGAAACAGATACAGCTAATGTTAAAAGCTATCCTGGCGGTGCCGGTGATGCAATGGCGTATGCTCCTACAGGGCATTTATGGGATCAGGCTGCTAAATACGGCGTATCTGTTGAGAACTTTGGTGAAGACACTACTGGATTTACGGGTTCAGCGCCATTCGGTACATGGACAGACTGGTACAATGACTACAAAATCCTTTCAGGACAAAAGCAGGGAGATCTTCATGTACCAATTGGCAATTACTCTGCAACATATGATATTCCTTCTCTCGGGCCAATAACGTATAAACCGTTCCCGACGTTTGATACGAATATCCCGGATCAATATCGCTTTGAAATCTTCAAGCAGCAGTTTGAAAAACACGTCAAAAATCATGATCTCCCAGCACTAAACACGATGTGGGTGATGGATGACCATACTTCAGGAAATACAACTGGTTCCCCTACGCCACAGGCAATGGTTGCAGACAATGATTTGGCAGTAGGTAAAATTGTTGACCTGATTTCACACAGTCCATATTGGAAAGACTCTGTCATTTTTATTACAGAGGATGATGCACAGAATGGATTAGACCACGTGGACGGCCATCGCGAGCCTGCACATGTTATTAGTCCTTGGGTGAAGAAGGGTATTACCGACAGCCATTACTGGACTGTCATCAACATGGTCCGGAGTATTGAGCAAATTCTTGGTCTCCCTGCCATGAACCAAAATGATGCAGCAGCAGAGCCAATGAGTGAACTATTTACAAACAAACCTGACTTTACTCCTTATAACTTTGAAGCTAACCAGATACCGCTTGACACCCTGAATGGCCAGCCGAATTCCAATACGGCTGCACTTGCTAATACAGAGCAAGTAACACCAGAAGCAAAGGAACTATCCAAAAAGTGGACAGAATGGTCTAACAAGAATAAGGACAAGTTTACTGGTAAACATGCTTCACCGGATGAAGTCAACGCCAACATGCTAAACCATGCGGTTTGGTATGCAACTGAAGGTTTCGATAAACCATATCCAGGTGATAAAAAGGCCCATACTCCAGAAGAGGTTGAAAAGCAGCCTGAAAGCTTTGCGCCAAATCCTGCTGACAATGATTAATAGCTCCCTAAGAAGTGCCGGGCAGCTGGGAAACATGTGATTTAAACAATAGCTACCCAAAAAGGGTAGCTATTGTTATAAGGGAAAAAGTGTAAGCCCGGCTGCGTTTTTAAGTGATATAAAAAAGCTGATAACTAATTCCGATTCAATATAAGCAAGCAGGGACAAATCACGTTTGATTTCCTTAGGATTTGTGCACGACACGGGCTTTCAGGGACAAAACTCGTTTGAGTTCCTTAAGATTTGTCCGCTACGCGGGCCTTCGTTACAAGCATTTTAAATACATACTTTAATCATTTATGCAGAGGGGGGAACATTTCGGGATTCAAGACCCGGATAACAGATATGAAGCGATTGATAGGTGAAACCATGAAACGTGCCGTTCTTATCGTAACCCTAATTATTCTCATCACCGTATGGGGCGGCATATCTGCTTTACATATTCAGCGGGATTATCTGCCGGAAATCAATAATCCAACCCTATCATTAACGGTCAGGGCAGAGGATTACCAGGCAGAACAAATCAAATCAATGATTACGGAGCCGATTCAACAATCGGTTCGGGTGGTGGACGGCCTTCAGGATGTAGAGACGAATTCGTTTAACGGCGGGTCATTGATTAGTCTTAACTTTCCAATGAATTATGATATGAAGCAAGCGGAGGAACAAGTATCGAAAGCATTGGAAGGCATTGTCCTGCCCCCAGGTGTGGAAAAACCACTCATAACAAGACTTAGCACACACTCTCAGCCTATTATCAGAATGAGTATAATGAATTCTTCTGATCATATATCTGAAAATACTCTGAGAACAGCTGTTCAGGAAGACTTCGTCAATCGGCTGAAATCTGTTCCCGGGGTAAAAGATGTACGCGTATCAGGTGGTGGAACTGCCGGGTATTCAGTCAGCATTCGGACCAACGAGTTAAAAAAAGCAGGTCTAACTATAAAGGACATAAAACGGTCACTTGAACAGGATTATACAACTGGGCTTGAAGGAAAGGTATCAAATTCACAGATAACGGTTCCCATACAGGTTTCTGGCTGGGGATTGACTCAGCAGGATTTAATGAATATTTCTATTTCGGCACCAAATGGAAAAAAGGTTCCGCTGTCTGAGGTCGCAGACATTTCAAATTCAATCGTGAACCTGCAGACCATTTCAAGAACAAATGGGAAACCGAGTGTGATCCTGGATGTATTGAAAACACCTTCCTCTAATATTACGGATGTATCCGATCGAATCAAGAACAGTTTGCAAGAAGCTCCTGCTTTAAAAAATAAAGATGTCCATCTTTCTATTCTTTTTGATCAGGGACTACAGGTCAATTCCTCTATAAAGGGACTTATTAAAGAAGGATTGCTGGGTTGCTTATTTTCAATGATATGTGTTTTTCTCTTTTTCCGGAAAGTGCTTTCTACATTATTTATAGCTATATCTCTGCCAATCTGCTTACTGGTGACTGCCGGTTTATTAAAAATCATGGGGATTAGTCTCAATCTTCTTACCGTTTCAGGGCTGATTGTAGCTATGGGAAGAGTAGTAGATGACTCCATTGTTATTCTCGATAATATGAATCGGAAAGTGCATGGCGCAAAAGAAATAAATCACATTCATTTGATAACCAATGCGGTCTCTGAAATGATCCCTGCTATTGCTTCATCTACTGCAGCAACCATCGCGGTGTACGTTCCCATTGCCTTGATTGGCGGCATGGTGAGTTCAGCATTTTCAGGCTTTGCCTGGTCTGTTGTGATTGCCCTGGTTATTTCACTCTTTGTTGCCATCTTGGTCGTTCCCGCCCTGTACAACCTTTTTTGGAACGGAAAACCTGAAGCTGCTGGTGATAACTTAGAGCCTTTTGCCCATAAAATTTTTACATGGATATATGTTCGTAAAAAACTAGTGGTTATGGCCACTCTTGGTTTATTTGTGCTTGCATCAGCAGGCGCTGCATTTCTGCCGGTGAACTTTCTGCCAGCGGCCAATAATGCTGGCCAATTAGGAGTTCAAGTTGAAATGCCTCAAAATACTTCCTTAGCTGAGGTTGATTCCGAAGTTAAAAGAGTAGAAACTTTATTGGAAAGCAACACGAATGTAGACTCTTTTTCTTCAGGATTGGGTTCATCCTTTACCCCTCAATCGGATGATGTTTTTGATGCGGGAGGAGGATGGATTCAGAAGCCGAACATTGCCAATTTGTCCATCATGGTTAAAAAAGGTGTAGAGGTAAACAGGTTGATGGAGAATTTGCAAAATCAATTAAATTCGTTAACTGGCAAAGCTGTATATACTGTATCGAATCTTAGCATCGCTGGTGATGATTCTCAATTAAAAATAAATCTTACGGGTGCAGATAGCCAAACGCTGGAAGGTTTGGCCCAAACGATTCGGAACCAGCTGAAATTAGTTCCTGGTCTGTCAGTCCAGGGAGCTGCTGATGCTGAAGACCATATAACCGAATACCATATCAGTCTCAATCGTAAGGCAATTGAACACCACGGTATTAAACTAAGTGAGGTTCTCGAAAGAATTCAGCAATATACGGCTGAAGGAACTAAAGGAACAATATCTATCAATAATAACAAATTCCCAATCGTTATCCATACCGATATCCAAAAGAGTGTTTCAAAAGATGTCTTTTCTCAAATGGGTCAAGAAACATTTCTAAATAAGGTGGGGCGAAAGATACCTTTAACTCAGCTTGCCCAGCTTGTACCATCAGGTTCACCGGTTATCGGGGAAAAGGATGGGAAGCCTTATGCAGTAATCACAGTGAATATTGTTTCCAAGGACATTGGAAAGGTAACGAAACAAGTTAAAAGTAACTTAAGCGCGATTCCGCTTCCTGAGGGGGTAAAGTATTCCTTTGCCGGTGCACCTCAGCAGGTTTATGAAATGATTTATGAAATGGCTATTGCTTTATTCTTTTCCATCCTGCTGGTTCTTTTGATTGTCAGTGCTGTATTTCGGGGATGGAAGGCGCCTCTGTCAGTCCTGATTTGTATTCCGATGTCTTTCATCGGATCGGTAATCGGAATGTTTATCTTTGGATTGGAATGGAATCTTGCAGCATTAGTGGGCTTAATGATGTTAACAGGAATTGTCGTCACAAACGGAATTGTCCTTGTGGATAAAATAGAAAGGAACCTGTCAGGGGGAATGAAACTGGAGGAAGCGATATTACGTGGTACACTCACACGTGTTCGTCCCATCCTGGCAACAGCTCTTACAACGATTTTAACCGTTCTTCCTCTCGCACTTTCTTCCCGTGCGGATACGCTAATTTCGCAAACCCTTGGGATTGTCGTTGTAGGGGGAATGATCAGTTCAACATTGATAAGCTTGCTGATTGTACCCATTTTTTATCAATGGATAAATGCCAGCCGCTTTTCCAAACCGGTAGTGAGAGAACAAAAAGCAACAATTAAAAATGCAATTTAACAAGATGAAAGAGCCACTGCAGCTTATCGGCTGGGTGGCTCTCGTTATGAAAAAAACTTGGTTTTGAAAATTGCTGAAATGCCTTTTTATACTGTCTTCTTTTCTGTCGATAAAGATGTCCGCTGCTTGAGTATATTGCACAAGAATGGAATGGACTACTGGTGCTTCTACTGTAGTTTATAATATTAATTATGGAAGCCACCCCAGTATCCCAAACACCGTTAGAAGAATCTCAATCACAATCAATATAACCACAATCCATTCCACGAATAAACCTCTAATTGAATGGCTGATGGTGGAGAAGCCGTCCATGATGTTGTATAAAATTTCTGTTTTGCTTTTCATGATTTTATAACGATCATTTAATTCGAAAAAATTAAGCATCTTATCATAAAATTGGCTGGCTGCGCTGCTCGTCCATGTAATCTCTGGCTTATCCAGAATCATGATATACGCGAGGGTGTTATATTCATGCCGGACGATTTTTGCAGTTGTTCTAGCGAGCTCCTTGTTTCCAATCCTCAGCTTGCCTTTTTCCAGCCGGTCAATCAGTGTTTCAAGACTATCATTGATTTTTCCGAGCTGTTCCTCTGTTTTTTCAAGTGCCACTGACTTCGCAATCACCGTTGATATTAATTCGGGATAGAAGGTCTCATATTCAGGAACCACTACATATTCGTCGGTCAACTCAATTTTCTCCGTATCTTTAATGCGAAGAGTGTAATCATCTTTGTAATTGTCAGGATTTTTAAGATTAATGTCCGGTTCGAATGAATGGATGAACTTCAAAATATGTTTGATCTCAAAGTATTGGGAGAAATTGATGAAGACAATACTGCCAAAAGAAAAAACAAGTACTAGTTGTGATTCATCCACATTTTTATGGAGGATGGTTTTTAGATTATCTTCTTTTAAGGTTAATGGCTCTTCCCAGGTGAATTTCTTTGGAATACCACACTGTATAGCGATTTTATTCAAATCAATTTCATTGGTGATAGCAAATGCTTTAAAGGTTATTTCCTTCATTCTTAAACACTCTTTTCATCATATTTTGAGCAACTATCATTCTTTCCAAAAATAGAAAGGTACAATCCTTGTGAAGAAAAAAGCATATGCTTTTTCCAACCTTCCTATAACGGCGGAAATGATTAGGAGAAAGGAAATGAGTGAAGTATAATACAACAGTGAAAGTAAAGATGATGGAGGAAAACCAATGAAATTTCCAAACGATGCTAATGGAGAAGCCTTACAAAGTTTATATAATGATGGTGTAAGTTTTAAAAAGCCGCAATCAGTGGAGTTTTTTGTGGCCGTGCCTGATAAACAGACAGGTGAAAAGCTATCCCAGGTACTAAAGGAGGATGGCTTCAACTCCTTTCTTTACCAGGACGATGAAACAGATGAGTGGACATGCTCCTGTTCTAAAAAAATGCTCTTAAATCATAGCGAGTTGGTTAAAATACAGAAAAAGTTAGATGAAATAAGCAAACCGCATGGCGGTTATTCAGATGGCTGGGGCGTTTTTGTAGATTAAAAAGGCTCCCGTTTCACAATTAACTGTCATGCTCTTCAAATAAATTAATAGAATTTTAATGTTTTCTCTCTTTTAAAATAAATAAATTAGTTTTATATTTAAGGGTATTGGTTTTATTTTTAAATAAATAACTATTTATCATAATTATTCATTCCCTTAAAATAGACATATGTGGGCGGCTGTTAGTTTGTCATTCACCAAGGGATAATTGGAGTTAAGTGAGGTTGAAAGTATGGGGAAAAAAGTTTTAATCATTTCTTCTGATCATACAGGTCATGGCCATAAGAGCATAACTGAATCTTTGTATGAAAAGATTGAAATGGACCCTGATATAACCGTACATGTTGTAGACGGTTTTTCGCTAGGAGGGCATTCATTGATGGGAATAGGCAAGACCTATGGGCCAATAACCAGGCATTCGGAAAATTTATGGAAAATGGTTTTTAATTTTTCGGCTGAAAATCCCACTTTGATTAATAAATTTATAGAGAAATTAATAAGGTTCAATTTTCTTAAATTATTGGACGAAATAAAACCCGACATCATTTTATCTGTTCATCCTAATTTTAATGGGTCTATATTAAATATTTTGGAAAAATACCTTATTAAAATCCCTTTTGTTGTCCTTATAGCAGACCTTGTAAATATTTCACCGCTATGGGCTGATCCAAGAGCAGATTACACCATCAGCCCCACAATTGAAGCAAAGGACAAATGTATTGGATACGGCGTACCAGCCAATAAATTAAAAGTTCTGGGATTCCCTGTGCGCTCTCGGTTTTTTAGGGAGAGTGTTAATAAAAAGAGCATATTCAACGAAGGGGAACCTTTAAAATGCCTGATAATGAGCGGTGGCGAGGGTGTGGGGAATATGAAGGATATAGCCGAAATTCTCCTCGACCATTTTGATTGCCATGTAAAGATCGTGGCCGGAAGAAATAAAAAACTGAAGTCAACGCTTGAGCAGTCGCTAAAGAGCAGATATGGTAATAAGGTTGACATTTTTGGATTCACAAAAAATATTCAGGATCTTATGTTTGATTCGGATATCGCTTTTACGAGGGGCAGCCCAAATGTAATGTTTGAAGCCATTTCCTCCAATACACCTATCATAATAACGGGGGCTTTGCCTGGACAAGAAGAGGACAATCCTCGGTTTGCAGAAAGGCTCAATTTGGGTGTTATTTGTAAAGATACAAGTGAAATTAAATTTACAATCGATCAGCTGCTTGGAAGCAATGCAGAGAAATTGAAAAGTATTATAAACAGCCAAAAAAAATATATTAAGCCGCAAGTGGCTGAAGAAATCGTTCAGTTCCTTCTGGAAGTGGAAACCAGCGAGGAGTGGAAGTTTCAACTTGCTTGATATGGAAGTCTAGCTAGCATTTAAAATGGATTGGTGAGGGAGAAAGTTTCCTTACCTTTTCGGATTACATATAAAAGTTAAATAATTTAGAATAAGGGGTTTTCATGTACTCGAAAAGCTCTAAAGCCAAAACTCTATTTACGATAAGTGTATTTATTGCCCTTGCAGCCTTTGATAATATTATTATTGGCTTATTTCCACCGCTATTTAAGTTTATTGCAAGGGATTTAAATGTAGGTATAGCTAAATTGGGAACCGTCTCTGCAGTAAATATTTTGATAACAGCTGTTTCTTCGGTTTATTGGGGCTATCTATCTGGGAAATTTAAAAGGAAGACGTTAATTATAATCGGCACTCTTATTTGGGTATTGTCTGTTTTTCTAACCGCCTTTAGTCAAAACTACACACAGCTGCTCCTGTTTCAAATAGTAACGGGAATTGGTTTAGGCTGTATTGCCTCCATTGGGTATAGTGTATTAACAGATTATATTCATTATGAAAAAAGAGGCATGGTTTTGAGCCTTTGGGGCATGGCGCAAGGCCTGGGGGGAATTGTGGGATCTCTTTTGGCTTCTTTGACTGCGACAAGCCATAGCTGGAGATGGCCTTTTGAAATAATTGGATTTATTGGTTTTTTACTTATTTTTTTATATGCTTTTGTGGAAGAACCACCTAGAGGCCAGTCAGACCCAGAGCTTAGAAGTCTCATAAAAAAGGGGCAGACCTACAATTATTTTATAGACACAAAGCAGATACTGCCTATTTTATTTAAAAAAAGTAATGTGTTTCTATTTGTTCAGGCATTTTTTATGAATATTTCAACAGGGAGTCTTATTTGGATACCTACTTTATTTATTATTAAAATTCAGCAGCAGGGCTATAGTGTTGAAACAGCTATGATTGCTTCTGGTTACCTTTATGCCATTTTTCAGGTTGGCGGAATGGCCTCAGCTTACTTTGGTCATCTTGGTGACAGATTTCAAAAGAAAACGTATAAGGGAAGGGCTATTTTTACTTCTGTTTTTGTATTTCTTACGATGCCCCTTTATATATTGATGTTTAGTATTCCAATGGACAACCTGCTGCTTCCTAAAGACAGTAATGCTATATTTATTTTATTCGGATTATTAAAACAACTATTTATGAATCCCTGGATGGCGTTATTGTTTGTTTTGTCTTTCTTTGCTTCTGCAGCACAGTCCGCAAACACGCCAAACTGGCTGGCCCTTATAACGGATGTAAACTTTCCTGAACATCGGGGAACAGCCTTTAGTGTGGCAAACCTTTTCAATAGTTTAGGCAGAACGATTGGGAACTTGGGAGTAGGTATACTGCTTGGCGTGATTTCAATCCACTTTCAAGAACCAAATACGTATATTATTACCTTATCGATTCTTCAGGTTTTTCTTCTTCCTTCTGCCTTATGCTATTTATTAATGGCTAAAAACAATATGTACGATATAAATAATATGAAAGAAACGCTAAGGGGCAGATCGAACAGGATGGAGGAGGAGCATGAATAATTTTTTCCGAAAAGGTCAGAGCTTTTTTAGCAAATATACGAACTTTTTCTTCCTGGCTGTAATTTTTCTTTGGATCAAAACATATATAGCACAACTGACTCAATTCAAATTAGGGATAGAGGGCCCTTATCAGCATTTTCTGTTATTCATAAATCCATTGGGATCCGCCCTGCTTATTCAGGGACTTGCTTTTCTGTCGAAAGGCACGAAAAAATATTATTGGCTTATGGGTGGTTATCTCTTTTTATCTGTACTGTTGTACAGCAATATATTGTATTACCGGTTCTTTAATGATTTTATTACGATGCCAACATTAACTCAGACTCAAAATGCAGGAGATATAGGCGGCAGTGTGAAATCCTTGTTAAAACCCTATGACGTTTTGTTTTTCATAGATTTCATTTTTTTGGCTGGAGTGCTATTATTTCGTTTAATAAAAATTGAGAATAGGAATTATAACCGTCACAGAATTTCTGCTTACTATTCACTTACCTTAACTATTTTGTGTGCGAATATTGGATTAGCTGAAATCGACCGTCCTGAATTATTAACAAGGGGCTTTGACCGTAATTACATTGTAAAATATGTAGGGTTGTACAACTATTCTCTTTACGATATGGTTCAAAGCACCAGAGCATCCGCACAAAGAGCACTGGCGGACAGCAATGATATTACCGCGGTATATAACTATACCAAGTCGAATTATGCGGAGCCAAATCCTGAGTACTTTGGCAAGGGCAAGGGAATGAATGTTATCTATTATCATCTGGAGTCATTCCAGAACTTCCTTATAAATTACAAATTGCACGGCGAGGAAGTAACACCATTTTTAAATTCCTTAACAAAGGAACAAAATACCATATACTTTGATAATTTCTTTCATCAGACAGCACATGGTAAGACGTCCGATGCAGAATTTATGCTGGAAAACTCTCTGTATGGCCTTCCTCAGGGTTCCGCTTATATGTTAAAAGGCTTAAACACCTATCAGGCTGCTCCGGCAATTCTGGGACAGCAGGGATATACCACAGCTGTCTTTCACGGGAATGCTGCAAGTTTTTGGAACCGGGAAGAAATATATAAATCATTTGGCTACGATAAGTTTTTTGATTCAAGTTATTTTAATATGAATCAAAATAATCTTACGGAATACGGGCTTATGGATAAGCCATTTTTAAAGCAATCATTTCCGATGCTTGAGTCTTTGCACCAGCCGTTCTATACCAAGTTAATCACACTGTCGAATCATTTTCCGTTTAGCATGGATCAAAAGGAAACCACGATTAAGCCGGCTGACACGGGTGTTCCAACAGTGGATGACTACTTTCAGACCGCCCGTTATGCAGACGAAGCGGTAAAGCAGTTTTTTACTTATTTAAAAAAGTCCGGGATGGATGACCATACGATTGTTATATTGTACGGAGACCATTATGGTATTCCGAAAGATAATAATGAAGAAATGTCCAAAATCATGGGGAAAGAAATTACGCCTTTTGAAAGTGCCGGACTGCAGAGAGTTCCATTGTTTATTCATGTTCCGGGTATAAAGGGTGGGGTCAACCATGAATATGGAGGGCAGGTGGATGTTCTGCCGACTCTTCTTCATCTTCTGGGAATTGATTCGAAAAAATACATTCAATTTGGAACCGACTTGTTATCAAAAGAACATGATGATTTGATTCCTTTTAGAAATGGAGATTTTGTAAGCCCGACTATTACAGCAGTGGAAGGGAAATTCTACGATTCTAAAACAGGAATGGAAATAGGGGAAGACAAAATGGCAGAAGTTCAGAGGGATCAGGAAATCGTTCAGGAAAAACTTTCTTTATCAGATAAAGTGGTTAATGGCGATTTACTGCGTTTCTACACTCCCAAAGATTTTGTTCCTGTCGATCGGACCAAATATAACTATACTAAAAAAGTAGAATAATGTTTAAAAAATCCCGGGCATAAAGCCATGCCGGGATTTTTTTAGTAGTGCGGCTAATGGCAACGTATTCGGACCGAGAGGAATTTCCTTTTCCCAAAGAAGTCTGAATGAATCGCCCGTTCAGACAAGAAGATCCTATAATTTACTTATTTCACAAATCGGATATTTCGTGAGTGAAAATAATAACATTTTGTGGTAATATAAAAAAACATAATAGTTTCATGATGAAACTAATAAACTTTTTCTCTAACTGGGAGATGGAACAGCGTGCTAACTTGGAAACGTAATTTGTGGGTACTTTGGGTCGGGGTCTTTTTTACAGCAGCAAGTTTTTCCATGGTCATTCCCTTTTTGCCTCTATTTCTTCTGCAAATAGGCGTGCATCAGCACACAGAAATGTGGTCGGGTCTTATCTTTAGTTCTGCTTTTTTTGCCGGTGCAATTGCTTCACCATTTTGGGGAAGGATGGCCGATAAATACGGCAGGAAGCCAATGATCGTAAGGGCGGGAATTGCCCTGTTTGTCATCTATACCTTGATGGCTTTTGTAACAAATCCTTATGAAATATTAGCATTAAGAATTCTGCAGGGGTTGTTGAGCGGATTTATCCCTGGAGCCATTGCTTTAATCGGTACGAACACGCCTACGAATCAAGTAGGATATGCTCTTTCTCTAATCTCTTCAGCCTCAGCGGCAGGGCAGATTGTCGGTCCGCTTTTTGGGGGAGGCATTGCTCAATTAGTAGGAAACCGGTGGGCTTTTGCCACTGGGGGAATTATTGTAGGCCTGGCGACGTTATTAATTATTTTCTGGGTCAAAGAAGAAAACTTTAAACCCAGTAAGGAAAAGGGTTCGGTTAAAAAGGACTTTAAGGTGGCCCTCGCCAACCATTCCTTCTTGCTGGTGCTTATCCTGACGCTGGTTGTCAGTTGTTCGATTATGACGATTGAACCGGTTCTGCCTCTCTATATTGTGAAGCTCGGCGGCTCTTCTGATAAAGCTTCGCTAATTGCAGGAATTGTATTTTCACTTCCTGGTATTGCCAGTACTCTCTTCGCTCCGATTTGGGGTAAATGGGCAGACAAAGTGGGATTCCAGCGAGTCTTATTTATTGGACTGCTGGGCGGGGGACTTGGAATGTTAGCTCAGGTTATGTTCTCTCATATTTGGGGATTTTCTATGATTCGTTTCGTATTTGGCATTTTCTTCTGTGCGGTTTATCCGGCTTTAAACGGCTTGGTTGTAAAATCTACACCGGAGGATTTCCGTGGCAGAGCCTTCAGCTTGAGTCAAACTTCAAACCAGCTAGGCGGGATGGTAGGGCCCATGATTGGGGGATTCCTTGGCGGTATCTTCCCTGTTCAAAGCGTTTTTATTGTGACAGGAATCCTGCTTTTAGTCGCTACGGGAACAGCCTATTGGAATGCCAGTGAACTTAGCAGTAGCACTTTAAAAAGAAAATTAGCGCACGGAAAGTAAGTTTTCAACTGTGAATCTATTAAAATATAATTTTTAAAGGTTTTCCATCAAAAATGGAGAACCCTTTTAATTATTGTGTCGTCAATTATATTAACAAAATAATAAAATAATTTTTAGTTACCTGTTGTATTAGAAGGTTTATAATGAAACATATATCTATGTATTCACTTGAAAGGAGCAAGGGCCATAGTGAAGGCAGAGGAATTTCTATCTGAAAACATTAAAGAAGCATTAAAAAACAATCCACCAGGTGCCTGGATGCCTAATCTTCCAAAGGAATGTATTCGCCTGAGTTCAGGCTATCCGGATCCTGAGTTAGTTCCTTCCAGTGAAATAAAAAAGTCTGTTGCTGTACTTCTTGAGGAGGAACAGGATCTTCCCCTTCATTATATAGGCAGTCCGCGAATTAATAGATTAAAAGAGCAAATAATGAAGAGATTAGGAGAGCGGGACATTCGTGTCTCAGACTCAGAGATTTTGATCACTTCTGGTGCCTGCCAGGCGATTGATCTTATTGCCCGCATTTTTTTGGATGAAAAAGCTATCGTGGCTGTCGAAGCCCCAACTTATATGGAAGCTCTGGAGATTTTTCAAAATTATACGAAACAAATTCTTTGTGTACCAATTGATGAAGATGGGCTGAGGACGGATGAACTGGAAGGAATGCTGGCTGAAAGAAAACAGAAGGGTCTTGCTCTTCCACGGTTCTTTTATACAATTCCAACCTTTCAAAATCCAACAGGAACGACCATGTCATACGAGCGCCGGAAGCATTTATTGAAGCTTGCTGAAGAGTTTGATTTTCTTATTGTAGAAGACGACGCTTACCGTGAGCTAGCTTTTAAAAATCATCCAGTACCCATTAAAGCAATGGATAAGAGCGGGAGAGTTCTGCATGTCGGATCATTATCCAAGATTGTGGCACCAGGAATGCGGATTGGATGGATAGCCGGAGCAAGTGAGTTCATTTCAGCAGCCTCCTGGTTTAAAAAAGATTTAGATCACCCATTTGCTCAATCCACTATGGCTGCCTACCTGGAAAATACCAATCTTGACGAAAAGCTCCATACTTTAAGAGCGGTTTATCAAGCCAAGTGTTCCGCACTCATTCGTTCACTAGAGCAATATTTTCCAAAAACGGTTTCCTGGTACGTGCCAGAAGGCGGATACTTTGTATGGGTGAAAGCACCCGGAGTTGATACAGCCCAATTGCTGCCCCAAGCTCTCGCTGAAGGAGTTTCCTTTGTTCCGGGTAAATACTTTTTCTTGGACCAGAAGGAGGGGTCTGATTTTTTACGTCTTTCCTTTAGTTATGCCAGTGAGAAAGAGATTACGGCAGGAATTCAAAAGCTTGGTAAGCTAATATAAAAAAAAGTCAGTAATCTCATCGATTACTGACTTTTTTCCTTAAAAATTCAGGGGTTAATTAGAAACTTTGGAATATTTTTGAAAAAATACATTGTTATACAAGGTGTGTTGTTATACAATGTAACTAGAAAAATTTGGAGGTTTTCATATGGATAGAGAGCTGCTAAAGGGAAGTATTGAGATTTTATTACTTTCTTTACTGGTGGAAAATGATGGTTATGGTTATGAAATGACAAAGAAGCTGCGTCTCCTTAGCAATGAAGCCTACCATATGAACGAGGGAACGCTTTATCCAGCATTGAAAAGATTAGAAACCAAAGACTGCGTTTCCTCGTATTGGAGCCAGGAACAGGATGGAAATAGACGCAAATATTACTCCATTACAGATCATGGCCGCAAGGTCCTTGAAGAAAAACTGAAGAACTGGAAACAAATAAATCAGTTAATTGACAAGACGTTGGAGGGCTTCTCATGAATGAAAAGTTGGAAAGGTTTTTAAATAGTGTTGTATCTGATTTACCCATGAATGAGGATGAAAAGTGTGAATTTAAAGAAGAATTATATTCTCACTTGAACGAGCATGTTAACGAATTAATCATAAAAGGGTTTAAACAAGAAGAAGCCCTTGATATAGCTATCGAGTGTTTTGGCAATGAAAGAAAACTGAATCGGGAATTAAAAAGATCAATGTTTCCATTTTACAAGATCTTTCGTTACCTATGGAATGTCGTCTTTGTTACCGGGTTTTTATGTCTAGTTTCCTTTACCGCGATGGAATATTATCATCCAGAGTTTGATAATGCCTTATCAATAGATACCGTCATAACAGGGATGTTTTTAGTAGCTATTATTTCAGGAGTGGCAGAGGTAATGTACGAAGCGGTTGCGGCAGAGTATAAATCGAAATGGCTAAGAAATCCCTGGTCCTTCTTTCTGGTGCCCTCCCTGTTTATCGGGGCATTAACTACATTTTCACTTATTAAGCATCCCGATCAGTACCAGGAAGGTTTATGGCTGGATTTGTATGGAATACCAATAGGTGCAGTGGCTCACCTCTTTTCCAGACAGCTGTTTACACTGATTTTTTTAAGAAATCGAAGCAATTTTAAGAGAGGGAGGATCATTTGAAAAAGAAACGTACGTTAGGAAGTTTAAACGCTGTTGCCTCAATTTTAGTAGTAGTTTCCCTGATTTTTAATTTTTTACTAGAAAAAGACGCCTACCGATATTTTAATGGGCTGGACAGTCAATTTGATCTGTCACCTGATGACCAGAACATCCTTTTTTCTTATTTTACAGGTGGGGATGAAGCTATTTATGAATCAAACTCAGATGGAAAAAATGTTAGAAAACTGGCCGAGTCGGAAACGGAAAGACTTCATGACCCAAGATACTCCTCGGATGGTAAGAAATTATTATATCTTTCTCAAAATTCACAGCAACTAAATTCTCTGGTTGTTGCAGATAGGGATGGAAGTAATCCTAATACACTTACAACAAAGAAACTTCATGTTTCAGAAGCTGTTTTTTCAAAATCAGGCCAAACCATTTACTTTATAGCCATTCCGGCCAAGGATTATAAAAAAGCGGAGGGCGAAACAAAAGAAGGTGCTGATTTATACTCTATTAGTGTAAAGGGTGGTAAACCCAAACAGCTAACGAATTTAGATCACTTCAGCATGAATAGCCTTTCCCTTTCGCCAAACGGAAAAGACGTTTATTACGCTTTAGACGATACGAGCAGAGCTAAATTAACATCCTTTTCAATAGAAAAGAATGCTGAAGTAGACGTAAATATTCCTTCAGGAATGCCAAGTGAAGCTTACTCTATTCGAATGTCGCCTAACGGGGAAAACATCGCGTACACAGCTATTGCAAAGGAATCCAGAAACAGCTCATTATACGAATACGAGTTGTTCTTGATGGACATGGCAACCGGAAAAACAAAAAGAATGACTGATCTAAATACGTCAGTTGGTAATCCAAAGTTTTTTCATGGAAAAAACCAAATTGCTTTTCTGGAACAGACCAACTGGGCGGATACTCCTGAAAAATACGACTTCTTTATACAGGACCTTGATAGTAAAAAACTGAAGCCCATTGCTTTTTCGATTCCTGGTCAAAAACCTATTCCCTGGTTTTTATACGGAATGTCTCAGCTGGCAAATGGTACGACAGCAGCTGTACTTTACTTGCTTCTCGTTTGTTTTATTACCACTTATCTATATCTTTATCATCCGAAAAGAACTTATCTTCCAGCAAAAGTAAATTTTGGCCTTGGCATTATAGGAGTAGTAAGCAGTTTTATTGTAGCGCTTATTTCGAACCCCTGGTTTGGAATAGCGATTGGAGGAGTTTCTGCTTTTATAATGGGGGCAGCAATTTTGGCTTTTGCCTTTGCGTATTTGCTAAAGCGGATAGGTGAGAGAAAGAGAAAGTAATCCCTAAATAGGAAAGTTCAAAGTTTTAAGGGTTGCCTTAGTGACCGTGATTTTTGATAATATGGAGGTGGTTGGATGAAGTTAAAGAGCTTTATCGTTACTTTTGGATCATTCGTATTTTCGACAGCTCTACTTTACCTGATTGGGCATTTATTTACTATTCCTTGGTTAATGTTTCACCACAAATATATAGATAACTCTAATGGCTTCTTTATTTCAACTGGTTCGTTTACCCCTTTGCTAATCGGGTTGGCTGTAAGCTTTTTTGCAGAAAAAATCTACCTCTATAAACACCATCAAAAACTTGGTTAAAAGCCAGGTTTTTTGTTCATTTCTCTAAAAAGATAAAAGTGGTTAAAAAGACTCAAAAATTATCTATACCCCCTTTTAGATTGATTAAACCCCGAAGTTTTACGTAGAGGGATAAATATAGAGAGAGAATTAATTAATGGAGGATGGGATGATGGAAAGAATGATTCATTTTAGTAAACTTTTAAACGAGCCACTTTTATTATTTAATATTTTTTCTCCATTAATAGGATTATTGGTAGGCGGTTTTATTACTTATAAAGTCGTAGATGGCAGATTAAAAAGGACAGCAGCTAATGATTCTTTTAATAAAGTATATGGTTCGATTTATATAAAATTATTTAACACTAGGGTCAACATAGAAATAAAGAAAAAGGAACTTGGGAATAAAAAATTCAGAAAATTCAATAAAGAATGTAAAAAAAGGAAAAACATTAATTTAATCACGCAGCAAATTATAGGCGTTGCTGATGATATTCTCAAAATGGTGAAGAAAGAGGATAACGAGAAACTAAGTTTAATAGCCACTTCAAAATACTTTGCCATAGAACAAATCAGAAATCACATTAGTCTAGCAGAAATAAGCGTTTTAGGGATTAGTGAAGATTATAAATTTAGAGAGAAAAGAATAGGCCGGTTATATTATGAACTTGCTTGTGCCAAAATCTCTTTTATCCAAGCAATATTAGTAGACATACATAAAATTTTGCAAGCGGCAAGTATAAAAGATAAGGAAATCAAAACAACTGTCAGGTTTCTCTTAAAGACATGCAGGAATGCCAAGAAAAAAGGTGTCTCAAAATTGTATGGGATTGAGCTGCCGAATCATTTGAAGTTATTTGTTGAAGAAAATAAATCTGTAGGTTAAAAATTGGTTACCATACAGGATTGTGGCATTGCGAAGCGGATCGCGGCAGGCTCGGACAATAATCGCCGGAAGTTATATAATGACTCCAAATTGGTGCGGAAAAGGAAAAGGGGTAACAAAAGGTCTCGTATCGTGCCCCCAAACCGGTGAGAAGAGATTGAGTCCATATAATTGTGTAAAAAGAAAGAGTCATTTTATTCACTCTTGGCAACACTGTTTTCAACGACGATAA
>NZ_JAAOEO010000080.1 GCF_011393025.1 Neobacillus terrae
ATATGAGAGCGTATTTTTTCAGGAAAGTTCATGTATTGAATGGTATCTTCGAAACCTTCATCTAATATGCCGAGGGCTTTCTCATATTTATTGTCTTCGCTAAACCGGGTCATCAGTTCATCTTTGAATTTCCGTATATCTTCAATTGTAACAGCTTCAAAAACACGCTTAAGCATCACGCGGAATTCCTCTGAGTCTTTTTTAGGGATTGTTTCAATGATATTCCGCTTGAAATGTACATTACATCTTTGCCAGCTGGTTCCAATGAACTCCCTTTGAATTGCTTTTTGAAGTCCCAGATGTGCATCTGAGATGACTAAATTAGGTGATTGAAGACCTCGGGATTTAAGTTGTTGGAAGAATTGGCTCCAGCTCTCATAATTTTCAACATGGTCCACACTCAAACCGAGTATTTCACGTTTGTTTTTCTCTGAAATAGCAGTAGCGATATAAACAGCTTTTGAGACAACCCGGTGATGTTCACGTACTTTTATATACATGGCATCTACAAAAACATAAGGAAAATACATCACATTTAAAGGCCGTTTTGCCCAGTCATTAACAATGGGATCGAGCTTTTGGGTAAGAGAAGAAACAAACGATTTAGAAATGCTTTCACCACAAAGCTGTTCCACAATGTGAGTAACCTTTCGGGTGGAGACTCCATTGATGACCATCTCTAACATAGAGAGGACAAGGGCCTGATCGCATCGGGCATATTTTTCAAAGACTGAAGTTGAAAATTCCCCATTGCGAGTTCTAGGCACTTTAAGTTTTAACTTACCTATACTCATAGTTAATTCTCGATCATAGAAACCGTTGCGATAGTCCCGACGCTCCGCAGAGCGTTCATAAGCCGCAGCGTTTAAGAAGTCATCTCTCTCTTTTTCCATAAACTCATTTAAAACTAAAACAATAGCTGACCTAACGACTGCATCGATATTTGAATTCATAACTGATTCTTTTAAAAGGTCCATATCTAGGTTAAACTGTAAGTGAGTCATTATTATTCCTCTTTTCATTGTTTATCGTCGTTGAAAACAGTGTTGCCAAGAGTGAATAAAATGACTCTTTCTTTTTACACAATTATATGGACTCAATC
>NZ_JAAOEO010000081.1 GCF_011393025.1 Neobacillus terrae
GTTACTGTAGAAAAGGGTGTGAATTTATATGTTGAAGATATTAACCCGGGGGGAAATAAGACCATTGTGTTTTTACATGGTTGGCCGTTAAGCCATAAGCAGTTTGAATATCAGTTTAATGTTCTTCCTTCTATGGGTTACCGCTGTATTGGTTTAGACTGGAGGGGCTTTGGCAATTCGGATAAACCAATGAGTGGCTATACTTTTAACAAACTTGCAGATGATATCCGCACAGTGGTTGGTACACTTCAATTAAACAATTTTACTCTCGTTGGTCACTCTACCGGTGGGGCTATCGCCATTCGATATATGTCTCGTCACAACGGTTTTGGGGTATCGAAGCTTGTACTTATTGATGCGGCCGCTCCAACTGGATTTACTACAGAAACGGCCAATGAACTTCTTACGGAAACCCTAAATGACCGCCCAAAGATGATGCAGGGAGTAATAAATACCTTTTTCTTCCAGTATATTACTAAACCATTCTCGGACTGGTTTTTGCAAATGGGATTACAGGCAGCAAGTTGGTCGACAGCTGCTATTATTATTACATTAAGAGATGAGAAGCTGCATGAAGATCTTTCAAAAGTTAATGTCCCTACTTTAATCATTCACGGTATTCATGATAAAGTCATTCCATTTGTACAGGCTCACGAGCTAAACCAAAAAATAAGAAATTCACAGCTAGTCCCGTTTCAATATAGTGGTCATGGTCCTTTCTGGGAAGAACGTGACCAGTTTAACCAGCTATTAACACAATTTATTTAGTTAAAAATTTATACTTATTCTAATAAACGGATGAAAGATTTCTCAATAATCTTGTCCTTTTTGGGTAGTAAAATTTTTGCTCTACTTAAAAAATCTATTGATTGTACAACTATAGGGTGTGATGCTTAATTAAGTATTTGCATTTATTGGTTTGATTAAAAAAGCAGAT
>NZ_JAAOEO010000082.1 GCF_011393025.1 Neobacillus terrae
GGCAGTTTAGTTGAAAAAGGACACTTTAACTTTATAATGAAAAAGTGTTAGTATAATATATTGGATATTATCCCGTTCAGATGGATTTATAGGTAGGAGTAAAGTTATGAACCGTATTATTAGGAAAATTCACCGCATCACAGGAATTATCGGTTCCTTCCTTGTATTAGTTATGGCAATAACAGGTTTATTGTTAAATCATAGAACCCTAATTGGCTATGATTCGGATAAAGAAATGATGATTCAAAAGTTCATCTTTGCACTTCACTCAGGAAGAATTGGACATTATTCAATCTTGTGGCTTACTGATTTGGCTTCTCTATGCATGGTAGTTCTGAGTATTACTGGAATATGCATTTGGTTCAAAAGTAGTCATGAAAAACATCATTGAAAAGGGAGAAATAAAATGAAATCCAAAAATTTATTAAGTTTGATGCTTACTATTCTGTTGGTTATAGCCCTATCGGCATGTAACTCAAAGGGAAATGATAAACAAACAACTGATTCAAACAATCAATCTTCACATAAACATTCAAATAATGATACAGAAGAACAGCACAGTGAAGAATCGAACCCATCACAAGCGGAGAAAGACTTCCAATCTGAATTAGATGGACTAACCAAGCTTCAAAGTGAGATTCAAAAAGGTGATTTCCAAAGTGCTGGAAATGAGTATGAAAGCCTTCATGAAGCTTTTCATACTTCTGTATTACCTCCTGTAGAGAAGAAAAACACTAATTTAGCGGAAGAAATGCATAATAAGTTTGATGCATTGGAAGAGGCTATTAATAAGAAAGATAAAACACAAGCTTCAAAAATGGTTGATACTAATCGCCAAAATATTTTGCAAGC
>NZ_JAAOEO010000083.1 GCF_011393025.1 Neobacillus terrae
CTGCTGTCCTTCCAGTCGGTGGGACCACCACCAGCAGTCCACATATATTTTTGGATAGCTTTGTAAGCATTGCGGTAATCACTTGGAAGTGCCTTCGCACGTGCCTCCATCTCCCTCCATTCCCGCTTGTCATCCAGACTTCCGATAATTTTTTCAAAAATATTCATTTTACTTCTCTCCTTTTAATTTTATTAGTTTTGAGTTCGTTAATTTTACTTGAGACGAATTCCCACTTTTTCCAAAAGATTTTAAGTTGCTCTTGACCTGCCGCATTGAGGGTGTAAAATTTTCTAGGCGGTCCCATAGTAGATGGTTTCTTCTCGATGTCCACCAAATTGTTTTTCTCAAGCCGCATAGTAATCGTATAAACCGTGCCTTCAACCACATCAGTGAAGCCAAGTTCTCGCAGCTGTTGCGTGATTTCATAGCCGTAGGTTTCGCCACGGCTGATGATCTCAAGTACACAACCCTCAAGCACCCCTTTCAACATTTCCGTGATATTTTCCAAGTTTTTTTCCTCCATTTGTATTTCACTTATATTTATTTCAGTACTCTGTATCACAGGTATTTTGTGATACAGATATTCGTTATTACTGATTACTAGTATATAGTATTACTAAATAGCATCACTTGTCAATAAAACTTTTCGTAAAATAAGCCCATTTTTACTGCGTCGGAGGTGTTTGACAGCTTAGTCCTCGCTAAATTTTAGTGGACTTGATTTACATATTAAAGTGACCAAGAGGTGATTAGTAATCCAAACGGTCTCGAATTGATCCTCAATTAATTTGATGCGTTTATTATTTTAGGGATAGGCTTATCAATAAGTTTGTGAA
>NZ_JAAOEO010000084.1 GCF_011393025.1 Neobacillus terrae
TACCAACCCCTCGCACCACTCATATGTGTGTGAGTTAATGGGTGAGTAAATTTGTAAGGTGTAAGGAAGTTGATTGGTGGGATTTTTTGTGGGTGTATTGTTGATTGATTTTGATTTCTTGAGAAGGGTTTGAGTGTGAGTCTGTCTGATGGGATTTGGAAGCTGGTGAATTCCGGTTGAGTGGGGTAAAGGTAGAGGAAATTTTGGCGGCAGTTTGTAGTGATACTGATGTGTAAATTGTTTGTCTGATGTGGGTATAGGGGTGAAAGATTAAGCGAATTATTTAGTAGTTGGTTTTCTTTGAAGTTTTTTTTAGGATAGTTGGAGTTTGGATGTGAGTTTTATTGGGTAAAGTTAATGATTAGAGGCATTGGGGGTGCAATGTTTTTGATTTATTTTTAAATTTTAAATAGGTAGGACGTGTCGGTTGTTTTGTTGAGCCGTTATACGGAATCGAGAGTTTCAAGTGGGTTGTTTTTGGTAAGTAGAACTGGCGATGCGGGATGAACCGGAAGTCGGGTTACGGTGTTTAACTGCGCGCTAATTTAGAATTTATAAAGGGTGTTGGTTGATTAAGATAGTAGGATGGTGGTTATGGAAGTTGAAATTTGTTAAGGAGTGTGTAATAATTTATCTGTTGAATTAACTAGTTTTGAAAATGGATGGTGCTTAAGTGTGTGATCTATATTTGGTTGTTGGGGTAAGAGTTAGGTTTTGATGAGTAGGAGGGTGTGGTGGTTGTTGTAAAATCTAGGGTGTGAGGTTGGGTGGAGTGGTTGTTGGTGTAGATTTTGGTGGTAGTAGTAAATATGTAAAAT
>NZ_JAAOEO010000085.1 GCF_011393025.1 Neobacillus terrae
CTTTGTGTTAGGATTGGGTAATTTGTGTGTTTGTTGTTTTTTTTGGGTGTGGTAGGTGTTTTTTAGGTTTTTTCTTTGGAATAGAATTTTAAATATATGTTATTGGAGTTGGAATTATTGTGGTTGTTGGTATTAGATTTGTTTTTTAATGGATTTTCGTTAAGGGAGGTAGGTGGTATTTATTTTAATTATTAGCTTTGAAAGAGCTTGGTATTGTTATTTATTGTTATTATTTTTTTGTGTTAGGATTGGGTAATTTGTGTGTTTGTTGTTTTTTTTGGATGTGGTAGTTGTTTTTCAGGTTTTTTCTTTGGAATTGAATTTAATTTTTTGTTATTCGTTATTTTATGGTAGGTTATTATTTTATTATTGAAAGTTGATAGGGTAGAAATTTGAATGATGTGTGGTTAGTAGAGGGGTTATGGGATTTGTTGATTTATTGTGGGTTATTAGAGTACTGGGTAGAGTTTGTGTTGATTTTTTATTTAATAAATGTGTTTTTTTTATAAGTTGGGGTTTGTTGTAGGTATTAGTTTTAGAATTATTATGGTTATATGAGTAGTAGTTATTATTAAATAAATTATAATTGATTTAATGAGTTATTTGTAGTTTTATAGTTTGAATTTGTTTATATTTATATGTTTATGGGGATATTTTGGTATTTTGTGTGCAGGATGATTATATTGTTATTTAAATGGTTTAGGAGCATTTATGTTCGTTTTTGATGAAGTATGTTTATTTAGTTTAGGTGGGTGGAATTGATGTTTATGGGGATATTTTGGTATTTTGTGTGA
>NZ_JAAOEO010000086.1 GCF_011393025.1 Neobacillus terrae
CTTCTAACCTCAAAAAAACTACGCAAAATCAATTAACAAAAAATCAACAATTACATAAATTACTAAAACAATCCCAATCAACCCCCCTCACAATAAAAAAACAAATAATAACCATTTATACCAAAACAAATAATTATCTAAATACATTAAAAATTAAACAAATCAAAAAATTTCTAATTCAATTACACACTTACTTAAGACCAAATAAACCTCAATTTCAAAAAATCATAACCTCTACCAAAACATTAACCACTAAAAACACGTATCGTTGACTAAATACGTTCGGCGAAAACGGCGTTCGAACCGCCTTAAATTATAATTACCACCGAGCGACCGTTAAAATCCTTTGCAGACGACTTAAATATGTGATGGGGTATTGTAAGTGGTAGAGTGGTTTTGTTGTTATGATTTATTGAGATTTAGTTTTTTGTTGTTAAGATTTGATTTTTTTTTAAATTATTTTAAAAAAAATAATTTTTAAGTTTATATAAGTCTTTTTATATTAATAAAGTAATAGTTTTTTAATGAATTTTTAATTTTATATGAGTTTGTTTTTTGAGGTTAAATGTTATTATTTGGTAAGATTTTGGATTTCGTTAAGTGTTTTGAAAATTTGCAATGCTCGCAAAGGTGGATAGTGAGAATAATAAGTGAAGAGATAGATTGGTTTAAAATGTTTATCGCGAAGGTGTATAGTGAGAAGAGTAAGTCAAGAGATAGACTTGTTCAAAAAGAAACAGAAGAGAATGTTTGGGGTTACATTTACGAAGGTGCAGAGTGAGAAG
>NZ_JAAOEO010000087.1 GCF_011393025.1 Neobacillus terrae
CCATGAGGTGGATGTCGGCCATGCTGCCCCACAGGGTCTTAGCCCGTAATTTAGTTGCTTTGCCGACTAATCCGTGCTTCAAATGTCCCCAAAACCTTAAAACAATAACTATTATTTATCTAAAGAAAAAACAAAATTAAGCGGCCAATTCTTCCTTCTTTAATACTGACAAATGAGGGATGTCTTTTAACATCTTTTCTTCACTAAACTCAAATTGCTTTTTACCTATACTAAAGAAGATACGGATCAGTTTATTACATAAAGCGATAAGAGACTGCATCTTCTTTAATGGATTATCTGGACGTTGAGTATAGTAAGCATGTAATGCCTTAAATGCAGAATTTTTGGCGACGAGAATCATACAAACCCTGAATAACAGAGCCCTCAGTTTCTTCCGACCTCTTTTTGTGATGGTCGTTTTTCCTTTGTGCTTACCGGATGTATTTTCTTTTAAGCTTAAGCCGGCCAGCTTAATAATTTGCCGGGGATGAGTATATTCACTAAGATCACCAACTTCCGCAAAGAAGCCGGCAATTGTATCCCTTCCCACACCTTTTATGGCTAACATTTGTGGTACACCTGGTATTTCATCAAGTAAACCATCTATTTTTGCATCCAATTCTTCGAATTTTAACTGAATTAATTCATATTTAGCCAGAATCGTTTTTAGCTCTAATTTAGCCATTTCGGAGCCTTGTCGAAGTCCGATGGACTTACTGGCTGCTTG
>NZ_JAAOEO010000008.1 GCF_011393025.1 Neobacillus terrae
TTTTGATTCCCTGTTCTACAAAATTGAAGATGCTTTCTACAAATTGAATTCCAATCAACAATTGTGCTGGCCTATTCTACAAAATAAAGGAACCGTTCTACATTTTCAATTCTCCGTTCTACAAAATTGAAGATGCTTTCTACAAATGTAACTCCTATCTACAATTGTGCTGGCCTATTCTACAATATTAAGGAACCGTTCTACATTTTCTATTCTCCGTTCTACAAAATTGAAGGAGACTTCCACAAAAATCTTCTCCAATTGAAAAGGGCCAGCCCCACGGCTGGCCCCTCCAAATTATTATTTAAATACTGGTTCTTTGAATTGAGCTAGTTTTTCGAGTGAGTTCTTGTCTACGTCAGCATGAAGGCTGTTTCCATGAGAGTCCATGGTAACAACTGCTGTGAAACCTTCTACGCGTAAGTGCCACATGGCTTCTGGGATACCAAATTGCATAAGGTCGACACCTTCAACTGATTTGATGCAGTCTGCATAATATTGAGCAGCGCCGCCGATAGCGTTTAAGTAAACTCCGCCATGCTCCTCAAGAGCAGCCAAAGTTTTTGGTCCCATACCGCCTTTACCCATAACAACACGAATGCCGAATTTCTTCATAATGTCGCCCTGGTAAGGCTCCTCGCGAATACTTGTTGTTGGTCCAGCTGCTTTCACATGCCATTGACCTTCTTCATCCTTAAGCATAACCGGTCCGCAGTGATAGATAACCTGACCGTTTAAATCTACCGGAGCATCGTGATCGGATAAATATTTATGGATTGCGTCGCGTCCAGTGTACATCATTCCATTAATCTGGACAACGTCGCCAACTTTTAATGAACGTACCTGCTCTTCAGTAATTGGTGCTTGGAGCTGGATGACACCTTCACCTGATGATGCAGCAGCTGTTTCTTTTTCTGCTTCTGTTTGAGCGAAATCAATGTTTTCTCCTTCAGTGTACATCCAATCCAAAATTTCTCCGGATTCCGGATTTAGGCTTACGCCGAGACGGCGGAACGCCCAGCAGTTATACGCAACAGATACAAAGAAGCTGGCAGGAATACGGTTCATGACCCCAACCTTACATCCAAGAAGAGTGGTTTCGCCGCCAAAACCCATTGTACCGATTCCAAGTTCATTTGCATTATCCATAATATACTCTTCGAGTTTACGAAGTTCTTCATTTTGATTAACATCTTCCACAGAACGGAAAAGCTGTTCCTTTGCTAAATCGTATCCACTTGAACGGTCGCCGCCGATACCAACTCCGATAAATCCAGCGCTGCAACCCTGTCCTTGAGCTTGGTAAACAGAGTGCAGGATACATTTACGGATGCCGTCCAAATCACGTCCTGCACGACCAAGACCATCTAACTCGCATGGAAGGCTGTACTGAATATTTTTATTTTCACAGCCGCCGCCCTTTAAAATAAGTCGTGCGTCAATATAATCATTTTCCCATTGTTCAAATTTAATGACAGGTGTTCCTCCGCCAAGATTGTCGCCACTGTTTTCGCCAGTCAGAGAATCAACTGAGTTTGGGCGAAGCTTCCCATCCTTAGTTGCCTGAGTAATTGCAGCATAGATTGCTTTTTTCATAACAATTTGGTTAGCTCCAACGGGGGTTTTAATTTTAAAAGTAGGAAGACCTGTATCCTGGCAAATTGGAGATACCTGATCGTCCGCCATTTTAATATTATTAGTAATTGTCGCAAGGCTCATTGCTGCACGTGTTCCTGCACTTTCTCTTGCTTTTGCCGCCTGGATTGCACGGCGGACATCCTTAGGAAGCCTTGTGGAAGTTTCAACGATAAGCTGATACATGCTTTCCTGGAATTTTTCTAAATTCATTCTTTTTACCCCTCTCCCGAATCCCTTTGTATAAGAAGTCTATTAGAATATTTGCAATTATTTTTAACGGTTACTATTATACTCCTATCAAGGTAGGAATTAAAGACCAAGCTTGCAAACGATTACAGATCATTCTGCATTAGCGGACTATTTCCGGGGAAATTTGACAGGGAATTTCCCCATTAGAGGAACTTAGCATTCGTCAAGGCTTTTTGCGGATGCCCTAGTTTCTCTTATGCGTTCAGAATTTATGGATATTAATTCTGATTAGCTAAAAAAAACACGCCCGTTTATGGGCGTGCTCTCCTAATTATAAATCCCGATGATTAAATTCCTTTATTTTAGTTTCCATTTCATCCACAATACCAATTAATCTGTCGATATCATCAAGCTCTGTGTCTTCAGGTTCAATAGCATCCAGAACATCCAGGAACATATTAAGTCTTTGTTTAAGGAAGTCCACCTGTTTATTTTTATCGTTAAGTTGGCTGCCCAAGCTAATCTCTCCTTTTAAACGAATACTTTCTACATCCTAAATGAATATGGCAAAATCCGCAATGGTTTCAGCTTTATTTTTAAAAGTATACCCCAAAAACTACTCATCAAGTCCAAGTGCTGTTCCTTCCCGGCTGGAATCAGCGGCACCATACAAACCTTCTGGACTTATTTGGATTGCCTGTACATTTCCTATGACGTGGGGCTTCTCACCAAATTCATAGCCCATTGATTCAAGCTCTCCTTTTGCAGTCATGTCCATTCCCGCTTCCCATGAAATAAGTGGCCCTGGAGTTGCAAAAATTCTCGGTTCTTCAATTGCCTCCTTCAGGTCCATTTTAAAATCAATTACATTAATAATTGTTTCAAACACAGAAGCGATTATTGTCGGGCCTCCAGGGGACCCAAGTGTAAGGACTGGTTTCCCGTCCTTAAATAGAATTGTAGGAGTTTTGCAGCTGACTGGCCGTTTACCTGGGCCCGGTTCATTTACACCGCCAGGAATCGGATCAAAATCTGTTAATTCATTATTTAAAAATACTCCATAGCCTGGCACCATGATGCCTGAGCCAAATGGGTGTTCAACGGTAGAGGTGCAGGCAGCGATATTGCCCCATTGATCAACAACAGTAAAGTGAGTCGTTTCGCTTTTCTCCATGTCATCGGGCTGCCGAACAACCTTAAAAGGCTCTTTTCCTTCATGCTTCCATGGATTCCCGAAATCAACAAGGTTATTCCTGCTTTCAAAATTAATCAGTTTTCTTCGTTCATTAATGTACTCATCTCTTAAAAGGCCATCGACTGGAATATCATTAAAACGCGGGTCTGCTAAAAAAGCTATCTTGTCGCTAAAAGCAATCCGCATCGCCTCAGTAAATAAATAATACTTTTCCCATGAACGCGGACCGTATTTCTCTAGATTGAAGTCTTCCAGAAGTTTTAAAATATATAAAAGGCTTGTCCCTCCTGCTGTTGGCGGAGCGGATGATGCAATTTTATAACCCTTGTATTCTCCCCACACTGGTTCATCATGGGTAATTTGATAATTTTTTAAATCCTCCATTGTCATGAAGCCGCCTAAGTCCTTTAATGTTTTTATAATGGCTTCCGCAATTTCACCTTCGTAAAAGGCTGAAATTCCCTCCTTTTGCAGGATTCTAAAGGTTTTCGCAAGCTGCTCCTTTATTAGAGTATCCCCTTCCTTATAACCTTTTCCTTCAGGGAAAAACAATTCTCTTCCATGGGGACCTAGCCTGTATTCAAATAATTCGAGAGCGTCCATAAGAACCCAATTCATCGGTACTCCTTTTTCAGCCGCAGCAGCTGCTGGTTCGATCATTTCAGCGAGGCTTCTTGTCCCATATTCATTTAAGGCTGCATCCATTGCTTTTAAAATCCCGGGTATCCCTACTGCAGTTGCGTGGGTAGAACGCTTTTTAAAAGGGATTACTTCCCCTTTATCATCTAAAAACATTTTTGAATGTGCGGCTTTAGGCGCCTCTGAATGGCCGTCAAATATCTTGGTTGTTTTTGATTGACTGTCATACACCATTAGAAACCCGCTTCCCCCTATGCCGGTCATCATCGGTTCTACAACATTTAAGGCAAACTGTATGGCAACGGCGGCATCAATAGCGTTGCCTCCCTCCTTTAAAACGTTATGGCCAATTTCAGTTGCAAGTGGGTGGGCTGTAGCCACCATTCCCTTTTTTCCTATTGCTGTTTCTCTTTCCATATCACATTTATTTGAACGGGTTTTGTCTAATTTTTTATTATTCATCTCATTACCTCCTTTGGCTAACTGCTTCTATATAAGCCTTTTCCCTTTTCTGCTTGCTAGTTAAACAAGAGTTTATT
Source organism: Neobacillus terrae (assembly GCF_011393025.1). Lineage (GTDB taxonomy): Bacteria > Bacillota > Bacilli > Bacillales > Cytobacillaceae > Neobacillus_A > Neobacillus_A terrae. The sequence continues at coordinate 4,201 of NZ_JAAOEO010000008.1, forward strand.
CCCAGAAAAAAACGAACAAAAAAAGCCAGCCCCGAAGGACCAGCTTTTCTTTTATTCATTTATTACAATTTATCGTGGTTAGGAGTTTCCTGACCGCCTAGAGTGTGCTTGCCTTTGCTGTTGTTTTTTCCAAGGCCGCCTGATTTGTCCTTGCTGGAGAATTTTCCAGAAGAATCAGAGTCAGACTCAAGTGATGATGTGGCATCGCCACTTGTTGCCATTGTAGAATTTACTGAATTCCCTAATCCATATGAGGTACTATCTGAGCTTGAGTCAGATAATGTACCTGAGGTCAGGTCCTCAGTACCTAAGCCAGCTTCCAGAGTTAAACTATCTGGACCTGAAGACATTTCAATTGTTCCAGTTCCCATATCTGACGAGCTATAGGATGAAGAGCTGGAAGTTGATGATCCGCCTGTAGGAACAACTGCCTTTAACTCACTGCCAGCATCAGCAACCTTGGAACCGATTTGTTTAAGGTCTCCTGTAACGTCTTTAGCAGTACTCATAGCAGAATTGGTAATTTCTTTTACATCACCCATTTTGCCAAAGATATCATTATTCAGGCGCTCGTATAAGCTTTGTGCGTCAGTAATCGCATCCTTTAGAATATTGGATGCTTCCTTAAATTGAGAAATCATCTGTTCTTTCACTTCGCCAGGATTTTCTTTTACTTCGTTGAGTAAATTCTTCGAAGTCGATTTTAATCCCAATGCTGTTTCTTTTACCGTGCTGCGAGTAGAGGAATCAAGAAGGGAAATAACGCCCCCGACTAACCCGCCAATTACAACACCTTTTAAAAGCTTGCTATTCTTTTCACTTTCATTACTGCTACTGTATGTCTGGTTCATCGTAAATCCTCCTCTATTTGAAATATATTTGTTAGGCTTGGTCTTCTTTTCCCGTTTCATAGGGAAGGTAAACACGAGACACCCCCTTTTATACAAAATCAATAAGTGTTTAACTTTTAAGTAAATAAAAAACCCCGGAAAATTCTCCGGGAGCTCTAGCCTTACTCATATTATCTTGGTCTATCTGTGGCCGTAAAACTAAAGGATACATGATCCTGGATAGGAATCCATGCACCGATTCCCTGCGATGTTACGTTTTTAATGACTAGGAACTTTTTATAACCTTTTAGCATTATATAAACTTCACCATATGTGACTTTTCCTTTTTCATTTACTGCAGGTGCATATGCATATAAATATCCAAGTCTTTTGGCTGGAATATTATATACTTGGTCTTTCTTTGTTCCTGCCCCGATAACAGTCTCGAAAGATAGCGGAAGTCTTGTTTTCTCCGCTGCCTTCAACATCATCATTTTTTTAACTTCTTCAGCATTCGGTATTTTGGCTGTTAAACCTCCATTAACGACCTTTTGCGACTCCTGTACATAATGAATCTTATAAGGTGTTTCAGTACCCCGATTATCAAAGTAGTTTGTATTTATTTTTTGATACTCCCAATTTGGAGCAGTTTCAGACGACTGATAATTAAGGGGCCACTGTCCCAAATAAATGATAGCACGGTACCCTAATGCAAAGGGAGTGCTGTTGATTGATGATTCATTTAGCATCCTGATTAAATCCGGATTTTCAATTTTAATCCTTGAGGAATCGATAAGCTTTTTGGTAAGTTCACTCGGCTGCAATAAAGGGATATCCTGAGTAGGATTGGGATAGGTATTGTCCTTAGTTATACTTAATACGGAACCAGGGACCTGATACTTGGATGGTTCTGCTTTTATAGTGCTGCTCCCCTGCCCCTTTTCAGCATACACAGGCGTTATGGATGAAAGCATAAAAAACAGTGCCAAGAGTATTAATTTCTTGTTTCTCACCTTAACAAAACTCCTTTCTCACCTGTTTGCATACAAATAATGTCTGCCTTTAGTGTTTTCGGAGATTCAATTTATTATCCATTTAAATTACTTTTCAAAGGAATTTTTAATATTACCATTATTAATATAAACGTAATCAAAATGTAAAAGTCAGAACATTTACAAAACTAATTTTATATATTATACTTTCCTTAACCTTTCAAAAAGGAGGGCAGTGATCAATTCGCTACCTATTTTAATAAGGAGGTTGGGATCTCGGTCTTTTATGAAAAGTCAACATTGTGTTTATTTATCTAAAAAAACATAAAGGTTGGTGATCGTTCCGAGAATATAAGAGCAAGCGATTGATTTTTAACCCTTATCGGATAAAAAAAATATACTTATGGTTAAACATTAAAATAAACGAACAAAAGCCTCTGTGCCATTTCGGCGCAGAGGCTTTTCCTTTTTATAAGAGATAAAATCCGATTCCCATAATAACATAAGCAGCTATTAGTGTCAGTCCTTCAAACCAATTGGACTCCCCATCGTTCGAAATAACAACCATCAGCAGCACGGATGAAGCCATGGCAACTAATTCCGCCCAGCTGAATATTAATGACATAGAATTATTAAAAAGCAAGGAAACCAGTACTAGGACAGGTGCTACAAACATTGCCACCTGTAGGGTGGAACCTATTGCAATTTCAACTGCTACGTCCATTTTATTTTTAAAAGCCATTAAAACAGCTGAAGCATGTTCGGCTGCATTTCCAACGATGGCTACAATGATAACCCCGATAAACAACTCGGTCCAGCCAAAAGAATGTGCCACTGTTTCAAAGGTATGGACAAGATTTTCGGAAATATAAGCAACAGCAACTGTAGCAAGAGCTAATACACCGATAGCTTTACCTTTGCTCCATTCCGGTTCTTCCTCGTCATGGCCTTCAGTTTCTCTTTCATGCTGGTAAACGCCCCGATGTGTTACAAGCTTGAAAAAGAGCATTGCCAGGTATAGTGCAATTAAGATAATCGAAACTCCAACACTAAGTGTCAATGTTTCATGTTTTTCCATACGCATCGAAAATACTTCCGGGATAACGAAAGCTATTAATACTGCAAACATTAGAAGACCTGAATTATGCCGTGCATCATAGACGTTGAATTCCTGGCGTTTAAACTTTAGCCCACCTACAAAAAACGATAATCCCGCTACAAGAAGCAAATTACCTAGTACAGAACCAGTAATTGAGGCCAGCACTACTCCAACCATCCCGGCTTTTAAAGCAAACATTGATATGATTAACTCTACGGCATTTCCGAACGTGGCATTTAAAAGTCCGCCTATTCTTGGACCAGCTACTATTGCCAAACTTTCGGTTGCTCTGCCCATAAAGCTGGACAATGAAACTATTGTTAGGCAATAAATAATAAACATTAAAATACTTGGCCAGTGCATTAGCGATCCTATTACAGATACCGGTACACCGATAAATGTCAGGATCATAAATATTTTATTTGTCATGGCGTTATCCTCTCTTTCTTAGTTCTCACTTCCTTTATAACCTTTCAATCCTAATAAATAACCAATTATGATATTCTTCCCCTAATATCATTCGATAATTTCGAAGGTTTCTTCAACAACAATACTGCCTATTACTGATTGAACCATGGAGCAGTTTTTCTTAGTCAGCTCCATTGCTTTTTCAATTTTGCTTACATTCAATTCTTTTCCTTTAATACGGAAATGCAAAGAGATTTTTTCAATTCTGTCTGCTTTATCCTTATTTCTTTCTGCTTCGCCTGTAATATGTATATCTTCAAATTCAATTCGCATTTTTTCGAGAATCTTTCTTAAAACCCCACCGCTGCAAACAGCAACTGATGAAACCATTAGTTGATAGGGACGAAAGCCATATTCTTCATTTCCTGAGACATCAAGTCTTCCATAGGGAAATTCGGAATAAAAACCTCCCTCTTTCATTTTAAACTCCATTTTCTCACCTCATTTTAATGTTTATCCTGAATAGGAGAATACACTATTTCCTTAAACTTTCAAAACAATAAGGTCAATTTTCCCTATTTCTATTTTCTTCTTATGGTAATTTTAATTTTGATGCACCTAACTTGCCTATTTTCCAGCGAATTGTTGTATTATAAAAATTAGTTAAAATTTTTAATAAAAGGTCAAGGACTGTTTAAATGAATTTGAATCGATTTCGTTTTTGGATATTAGTCATCATTGTCTCGATTTCTGGTTTTACTCAAGGCATGCTGCTTCCGCTAATAGCGGTTATTTTTGAGCATAAGGGAGTCTCCTCGTCCCTTAATGGTTTTAATGCAACCTCCTTATATATTGGGATTCTTCTTATTTCACCATTTATGGAAATTCCATTGCGTAAATATGGCTACAAGCCTGTTATCGCATTTGGCGGCGGAACCGTTATCGTCAGCCTGTTGCTTTTCCCTTTATGGCAATCCTTTTGGTTTTGGTTTATCCTTCGCCTATTTATCGGGATTGGGGACCACGCTCTCCACTTTGCCACTCAAACTTGGATAACTTCATCTTCTGATGAACAAAAACGCGGGCGAAGTATTGCACTGTATGGTCTATTTTTTAGTATTGGTTTTGCAGCGGGGCCACTAATGACACCATTGGTTGACATTAATCCTTCCCTTCCATTTATAGTGTCAGCAGCCCTTTGCCTTGCAGCATGGATTTTTATTTTCACCGTACGTAATGAACTTCCTATTGAAGCTGTCGGGGTAAACTCGTTTATTGAAACCATGAAGCGTTTTTCGACCGCATGGAAGTACGCCTGGCTGGCTTTCCTTCCTCCTTTTGTTTATGGTTTTTTGGAATCCTCCCTTAATGGAAGCTTCCCGGTATATGCTTTAAGAAAAGGACTTGATGTTTCGAATGTATCCGCTATATTAACTTCCTTTTCTATTGGAACCCTGATTACCCAGCTTCCTCTCGGTATGCTGAGCGATAAATATGGCAAGAGAAATGTATTAATCGTTGTTCTATTTGCCGGTTTCCTGACATTTACAGGGGCAAGCTTTGTTGAAACATCCTTCATAGGTCTGTTTATTGCCATTTTGGCAGCAGGAATGATGGTTGGATCTACTTTTTCATTAGGAATCGGGTACATGACAGATTTAACTCCCAGAAATCTCTTGCCAACCGGCAACCTCATGTGCGGTATCTTTTTTAGCTTTGGAAGTCTGAGCGGTCCAATTATTGGTGGTTTTATTATTCAATGGTTCGAGAATATAAGCTTTTTTATGGTTATTAGTACACTTCTATTTGCCATTGCCCTTATCCTACTCACTTTTGGAAATCGACGGACAGAGGTTAGTAACATACATTAACTGTTGCGGAAAAAGGGCTTAGATTATCAATTTTTCTATCCAATATATGGAGCTTGTTTCTTTCTTTTTATTAACAATATGATAAAATAGGATTAAGTAAAGAATATCTGTTAACCAATAAATATTTGCTGTCATCCTCGGATGGCAGCTTTCGTCTTTTTATGAGGGTATTGATTCTGATTATTTTTCTCAATTAAAAATTTCCAAGGTGACTGGTTACTTTAGTAAAAAAACGTTTGAATACGGGAGGGAATAAAATGGGCAGCGAAGCAAAAGCATTAGATAAAAGGAAAACAGCTCCTGAAGGCTTCCTTGATAAAATGAAACCCCATGCCGAATTGATTGCGGCAGCAATAAGCGGGATTATGATAGCAGTAGGCTTTTTACTCGACAAGGGCGATTACCGGGCAGAATCCATTATTGCTTATTTGCTTGCCTTTGTTATTGGCGGCTTCGCCAAGGCAAAGGAAGGTATCGAGGAAACTATTGAAAATAAAGAATTAAACGTAGAAATGTTAATGGTTCTGGCTGCTATAGGCTCTGCCATTATAGGATATTGGACAGAAGGCGCCATATTAATCTTTATTTTTGCAGTGAGCGGTGCATTAGAAACTTACACAATGAATAAAAGCAATAAAGAGATATCCGCCCTAATGGAACTGGAGCCGGAAGAAGCACTTTTGATTTCTGGCGGTGATGATAGGCTTGTCCCAGTTGCAGATCTTAAAGTCGGTGATATCATACTTGTTAAGCCGGGTGAAAGGATCCCGTCAGACGGCAGAATCCAAAAAGGACGTACAAATATTGATGAAGCTGCTATAACTGGGGAATCAATCCCCGTTTCAAAAAGTGATGAAGACAACGTATTTGCTGGTACGGTTAATTTAACTGGTTCCATTAACATTGAAATAACCAAGGAAAGTACTGATACACTTTTTCATAAAATTATTGAGCTTGTTCAAAACGCCCAGAGTGAAAAGTCTCCTTCTCAGCTTTTTATAGAACGCTTTGAAGGAACATACGTGAAAGTCGTTCTGGCAGTCGTATTTGTAATGATGTTTCTCCCCCATTTTATTTTAGGCTGGAGCTGGAATGAATCCCTTTATCGTGCAATGGTCCTTCTTGTTGTTGCATCTCCCTGTGCTCTCGTCGCATCCATTATGCCCGCAACCTTATCGGCCATTTCGAATGGTGCAAGGCACGGAATTCTTTTTAAAGGCGGCGTCCATCTTGAAAATTTAAGCCATTTAAAAGCAATTGCATTCGATAAAACAGGAACATTGACCAAAGGAAAACCTGAAGTAAATGATTTAATTGTAAAAGAAGGATTAAATAAGGCGGATATCCTTTTAAAGATAGCTTCAATTGAAAACCATTCGAATCATCCATTGGCTCAGGCAATTGTTCAATATGCAAAGACAAAATCAGACGAAAGCCTCTTTGATCCTGAAAACATTGAAGATGTACCTGGATGGGGCCTTCAAGCAAGTCTAAATGGCAAGGTATGGAAAATTGGCAAAGCTGAGTTTGTCGGTAAAGAAGCTGCTGAAAGCTTTGCAGGAGGTATTTCAAAACAACTGGCCAGCCAGGGTAATACCCTTGTTTTTGTCCAGATAAACGGGCAGCTTGGGGCGATGATTGCTCTAAAAGATATTGTTCGGGATGAAACAAAGGCTGCCATTGACATTTTAAAAACTCAAGGAATCTACACCGTTATGATTACAGGCGACAGTGAAAAAACTGCAAATGCGATTGCTGCTGAAAGCCATGTAGACCGATTCTTTGCGAATTGCCTTCCGGAGGAGAAGGTCAATCATGTTAAGAGGCTAAAAGATGAGTTTCAAACTGTGGCAATGGTTGGGGACGGAATTAATGATGCACCAGCACTTGCTACAGCTAACGTAGGGATAGCGATGGGAGAAGGCACCGATGTTGCCTTAGAAACAGCAGACGTCGTACTAATGAAAAACGACCTCCCCCGGATATCAGAAGCCATTAATTTATCAAGAAGAATGAACCGCATAATTAAACAGAATGTTGTTTTTTCCATTGCTGTTATCGCATTTCTAATTTGCTCCAATTTTTTTCAGGTCCTTGACCTCCCATATGGAGTGATTGGACATGAGGGCAGTACTATACTAGTTATTCTTAACAGTCTCAGGCTTTTAAAGTAAGAAAAGCGCAAGCGCCCGTTCAGCGAAGCAACTACCTGAGTAAACTTCCTGTAACGGCTCTCTGAATAGACGACATGCAGCTTTGCGACGAGCTGAACATAAGCTTCTGTGAAAAAATTGTGGCGCAGGAGCACTTGAGTTCGATGCTGACTTATCGTATGGAGAAGCGGGATGGACACTAGCTGCACCAAGTATCACCTAAAGGTCATACTTGGTGCAAGATACTCAAGGAAGCTTTACAGAGATGAAAACTCGCTGGGCGCTGGAGCTAGACAATTTAAAAGGGCAAAACTTTATGCTTTCTTATCCATTAAAATAATCAAAACAGGCCGGGATCCTTCCCAGCCTGTTTTTTATTTCATTTTTAGTGATATCCGTTCGAACCGTTTGCAGAGCCAGAGGTTTTCTGTTTAGGGCTTCCTTTTCCTTTTTGCTTTGTGTTTCCATCCTTTTTCGATTTAGCCATTGTTAACCCTCCCGAAAATGTTTTATAACAAAAAAAATAGGCAGGGTGTTTGCCTCTCCAAACAATCCCTGCCTATAGTTTTTACATTCCCCATTGATTCATGAAGGAAAGTTAAGGGGTTTTTAACAATTTTTTTTATGCCGGTCAGCGTAAAACGCATTGATTTCTCCGCCTATAATAATTATAAAAGCGGACAAATACAGCCAGGTCATAAGAACAATAATGGCTCCAATATTTCCATAAGTGTTGGCATAGTTTGCAAAGTGCCCTACATATAAGGAAAACCCAAGCGAAGTTATAATCCATCCGACTGTTGCAAAAATTGCCCCTGGGATGGCACTTTTGCAGCGCATCTTCAAGTTTGGTGCAATCCAGTAGAGCCCAGTAAAGACGACAAATAAGATAAGAGCACTGACCAGCCAGCGAAGCGCTCCCCATAATGTCAAAAACTGCTTGGTCAAGCCAAGATAAGAAAATAAGAATAGTCCAATTCCTTTACCTAAAACCGGAAGAAGGAGTGCGATGAGGAATACAAAAATCATCCCAAATGTTAAAAGAATTGACATTCCTCTCGCTACGATAAACGAACGGCTTTCTTTGACATCGTATGACTTATTAAAAGCCCTAACTAAAGCGTTGATTCCATTCGACGCAGACCAAATGGTACCAATGATACCAAAGGATAATAGCCCTCCGCTATGATTGCTCATAATTGTCTTTAAATTTTTGTTAATCAGTGCAAGTGCTTCCTTTGGCGCAATGCCCTTTATAATGCCCATAATGTTTTGGTGTGGAATAGGAAGATAAGGCAAAAGGGTAAAGAGGAAAATAAGCAGCGGGAAAAGAGAAAGCAGGAAAAAATAGGCCAATTGTGCGGATAATCCTGGCAGATCATCACCTTGGATTCTCTCCCAGAGCTTTTTAAGTAAAGGTTTAAATCTACCTATCATTTCCTCATCTCCTCTTCAAACCTGTAAGGTCTTCTCATCTTCCATTAAGGATTCCGGTTTTGCCTCCGGTCCACTTAAAGGGTCTTTCCTTACAGTCTTTTCATATTTAACAACCGGAAGCGTGCTAGCTTTTGAAAAAGCTTCCTTTGTTTCTTTAAAAATTTCTGTAACCTGCGGAGTTACGTCCTTCAATTCCTCCACTTTGTCCGCAATATAAGACAAATCTTCGACTACATCCTCCACTGTTGAACGAAGCTTAGAAGCTGCAGTTTTCAGCTGTCCTGATACTTTACCGGGATTCTTCATTACCTGAGAAATGTTTCCAGATGCATTTTTACAGCCTTCCAATACGGATTGTCTTGTTTCTTTTTTTAATAAGCTTAGGGTGCCTCCGGCAATTGCTCCCCATAAAATCCCCTTCCAGAAACCGCTTGTACCCGACATTTGTATCTCTCCTTAAAAAAATTTTAAATTTTACAGCCAGTTCTTTTCATCCCGCAAGCACTTTTCCCCATTTTCTCAACTGATTAACCATGTGATTACATGTTTTAATCCTTCCCCCTTTAAAACCTGGCCAAACATCCAAGCTCTCTGTAGAATTTTAATTGACTTTTTTACTGCAACATGGAAAGATGGGATTAATTAAATGGAGAGGAAGGACAGTATGGATTTATCACAAAAATCAATTGAAAATGTTGAATATATGATTGAACAAATAAAAGAAAAATTAAATGTCTTAAACCTTGGAGCCATCAAGCCTTCCCATTTTGACGAAGAAATGTATGAGGAACTAAAAGAAATCTATGAGCTCGTTATGCGAAAAAACTCTTTTAGTCCAAACGAAATGCAAGCTTTAGTAGAAGAGCTTGGAAATCTTCGAAAACAAAACAATAAGTAAAGCAAAAATCCGCCAAGTCCTGTGTAACTGAAGCTAGACAAGACGAAGAGCTAGCGATTCGTCTTGTCGTCGGGAGAAATGGGATGGACCCTAGCTGCATGAAGTACCACTTAAAGGTCATACTCCCATGCAAAGAAACTGTTCAATGCTGAAAACTAGCCAGGATCTTAAGCTAAAAAAGGAAATTTAAAGTAATTTCTAAAAACCCGCTGCTTTTCCAGCAGCGGGCTTTTATTTTCAATGTGCTGCATTTCTCTTCAAAATTTCCGCATTTAGCCTTGGTCAGTTAAAATGATTGGTCCATTTTTAGTAATGGCAATGGTATGTTCATATTGGGCGGAATACTTAGCATCAATAGTTCTTGCTGTCCATCCATTATTGTCCATTTTGGATTCATAACGGCCAATATTGACCATCGGTTCAATTGTAAATACCATGCCCTCTTTTAATCTTGGACCTTTTCCAGGAAGCCCATAGTGAGGCACCTCAGGTTTTTCGTGAATAACTGCCCCAATTCCATGACCAATAAAGTCACGTACGACTGAAAACCCCTCTGCCTCTACATAGGTTTGAATGGCATGGCCGATATCTCCTACACGGTTCCCTTCCACAGATGCCTCTATTCCCCTATATAAAGCTTCTTTTGTTACATTCAACAAACGCTGTGTGTCGTCAGAAACTTTTCCTACCGCATATGTCCATGCAGAATCTGAAAGAGCACCATTTAGGTTTACTACCATATCAATTGTTACAATATCTCCTTCATTGAGCGGTGATTTCCGAGGAAAGCCATGACAAATTTCATCATTAATGCTGGCGCAGGTAGCATATTTATACCCCTTATATCCCTTCTGCTCCGGTGTTGCCCCATGCTCTTTTAGAAATTTATCAACAAACTCCTCAATTTCCCAGGTAGTGATTCCGGGTTTAATCATCTTAGCGATTTCCCGGTGGGTGGCTGCCAAAACCTCTCCTGACTTTTTCATTAATTCAATCTCACGCTGAGATTTTAGAACTATCATTCATTTCACGCCTTTCTGACTTGCCGCTATCTACTCTTCCTATTGTATGGAATTCCTCTTTAATATTAGCCCTTGTGAAGCAATATTTCAAAAAAAAAAAATAAAAAATCCCCCCATACTGGAGGGATTGGCGACGAACTATTGTAGTAACTTTAAAGATTCCCGAGTAAAGGCAGGAATATCGTTAGGATCTCTGCTTGTTACAAGCTGGTTTCCGCAAACAACCACTTCCTCATCTGAGAAAGATGCTCCTGCATTTTCAAGATCCACTCTAATCGATTTATAGCCCGTTACATGTCTGCCATCAAGTGTCTTAGCTGTTATGAGAAGCTGAGGACCATGACAAATTGCAAAAACAGGCTTTTTTGCGTCCATAAATGCTTTAGAAAAATTAACAAACCGTTCATCTGCTCTTAAAATATCAGGAGAAAATCCTCCTGGTAAAAATAGCGCATCGAAATCTTCAGGGGAAACTTCATCAACACTCTTATCAATTTTAACAGAAACTTCTCCCTGCTTGCCTTGGACTGTTTTGCCAGTTTCTTTTTCAATGGTCACTACTTCATGTCCAGCCTCCTGAAATGCTTTTGCCGGTTCGCTATATTCTGAGTCCTCAAACATGGATGTAATTAAACAAGCGATTTTTTTAGGCATATTGTGTCAGCTCCTTTTAAAATAATTTCAGTTATTGTTTTCCCTCTGCTCTCGTATTTAAACAGAATTTATTTTAGAAAAAACAGTTTTAGCTAATAAAAGATGTTAATTTTTATTAGCATTTTCGTTCTTAATATGGAACTTTTTGTTTCTATTTGTTATCATGATTAATATAGAGAAAATAAGGTGAGTGAGACGAATGATTGGTGACAGAGTAAAAAAACTCCGGTTAGAAAAGAAAATGTCAATATCCGAACTAGCTGAACAGGCAGGCGTTGCCAAATCCTATATAAGTTCTTTGGAAAGAAATCTTCAGAGAAATCCTTCCATTCAATTTCTTGAAAAAATTGCAGCTGTACTGCATGTTCCTGTTGATCATTTCATACATGATGAAATGAACCCAGATGATCTGGACTCTGAATGGATGAAGCTTGTAAAAGAAGCTATGAGCTCTGGTGTTTCTAAGGATCAGTTTCGCGAATTCCTGGAATTTAATAGATGGCGTATTAATCAACCAAACAAATGAGGCATGCCATTGGCAAGCCTCTTTTTATTTCTCGTAATGATCACTAATAATAATATAAGTGCTTTCTGGCAGAAAAATGGCTTATTGATTGTTTTCACTCACTGCAACTAACTCTTTTGTTACGTTTTGCTTGAAAAAATTTCTTACCATTTCCATTTCAATTCCCAAGTTGCGTGCTTCCAATATTAGATCTATCCATTCTTGATCTAATCCTTCGACCATTTTCATTGTTTTTACCATTTTCCCACCCCTAAAATACAATCGTATTCCAGGCAGCCCAGCCATCCTAACAGTTACTCTCTGCCTTAGATCTGCAGCTTTGCGTCCCAGTTTTTCAACGGGTTTGCCTTTTTCTGCTTTATTGTTTGATTTAATAAATAAATTCGCTTACATACTTAAGTATTATCGGTATGTTTATTATATATAGTTCTTTTTTCATACTGTGTTGTTTTTTGTCACAAATATCCAGTAAATTATAAACAAATTATTTCAATATTCCCCAAATTATTGTCCTAATTTTTTAACTTTTTAGTAAAATATACTTATTTACAATTTAATTTATTAAAAAAATTAAATTTCTCGTCGATTTAACCTAAAAATAACCAGTAAATTGTAAAAACATCATTATTGTATTCCGGATGTTCTCTTATTTTTAAGCTTTGTTCTTAAAAATTCTTTTTAGAAAAGCTTGGCATTCGCCAAGTCCTTTTGGCGGATGCCCTAGTTTTTCTTATGCGTTCAGAATTTATGGATATAAATTCTTATTAGCCAAAAAAAGCCCCTTACAGGAGCTTTATATCTTGTGTTTTCAATTCAACTGCAATTTGGGCGCCAATTTCAGCATTGTTTTTGACTAAAGCTATGTTTGCTTCGAGACTTTTACCCTCAGTCAGTTCTTTTACTCTTTTTAATAAAAATGGAGTAACTTCCTTTCCTTTAATCCTTTTTTCATTTGCTTCTATTAAAGCGGTCTCTATAATTTGCTTAATATATTGTTCTTCCAGCGCCGCACCTTCAGGTATAGGATTAGCAATTACAACACCACCAGCCAGTCCCAGATCCCACTTTACCCGTATAAGCTTAGCCGCCTCTTCAGGTGAGTTAATCTTAAAATTGACCTTATATGGACTAGTTCTTGTGTAAAATGCCGGAAGTATCTCCGTTTGATATCCTGCTACCGGCACACCCTGAGTTTCTAAATATTCCATGGTTAATCCAAGATCAAGGATCGACTTTGCCCCTGCACATACAATTGCCACATTGGTTTTAGCCAATTCCTGCAAATCTGCTGAAATATCCATCGTCTTTTCAGCTTCCCTATGCACGCCTCCAAGGCCGCCTGTAACAAATACTTCAATACCTGAAAGCTGCGCACAAATCATTGTAGCAGCAACTGTAGTAGCTCCATGCTTTTCAGTCGCAAGAAGATAAGGCAAATCCCTTCTGCTGGCTTTTTCAATATCCTTGCTCACAGCTAGAAATTCAAGCTCGTCTTCAGAGAGACCAATTTTAATTTTTCCATCTATAATCGCAATTGTGGCAGGTACAGCACCATTGTTTCGGATGATTTCTTCGACTTCATTTGCAGTCTTAACATTGTGAGGATAAGGCATACCATGTGAAATAATAGTGGATTCAAGTGCTACGATTGGCATCCCTGCAGCTTTCGCCTGCTTTACTTCCTCTGAATAGGTTAAATATTGCTTTATCAATGTTTGATAACCCCCTTGCTAAAAAATTTGCGAAATGTTTCCTGAAGTTCGTGAGAAGTTAATTTTGGACTAACTGTTTCTAAAGACTGTAAGGTAATAATTGAACACGCCGCTCCAATTTTGCAGCAATTCTCCATGTCAATTCCTTTTATAAATGCATATAGGATTCCTGCTATTAGTGCATCTCCTGCTCCTGTTACATCCATTACCGGAACAGATGGAGAGTGCAGAACGCCTGCCTCTCCATTCCTCGTAAAGTAAATCAAGCCCTTATCACCACGTGTAATAACAGTTCTCTCTGCACCTTTTGCCAGGATAGCTTCTGCGGCTTTGAAAAAGTCTCCCTCAGAAAGAATATCCACTCCTGATAACGCTTCTGCCTCCGACTTGTTTGTAATTACCCATTCCACGCCTTTAAGACATGCAGGCAATCTTTTAATTTTCGAAGCAGAAACAGGAGCAATACATAAAGGGATTTTTTCAGTTTTACAGTAAAGAATAATTTTCTCCAAAACAGCAGCCGGAAAATTAGTATCCAGTAAGATAAAATCCGCCTGCGAAATAAACGGCCACTTGCTGTCTATTAATTCTATATTTACACTTTCATAAATCTCCATATCTGCTAAGGCTACGGCCATTTCTCCTTCCGCATCAAGGACAGCTGTGTATGATCCTGTTAACTGATCTTTAATTATTTCTGACGGGGCGAAATTCACAAATTCATTTGAATGTTTAAGAATCCACTGGCCTTCAGGGTCATTTCCCATAAATGACAGCAAAGAAGGGTTACAGCCCATCCGTCCTAGGTTCTCAGCGATATTCCTGGCTACTCCTCCGCATGAAACAACACTTTTAGCCGGATTCGAGTTACCCAATATGAGATCATTTATCGATTGAATTTTTCGATCGACATTGGCTCCTCCGATGCACAAAATATCAGGCTTTCTTTTTGATTCATTCATTTCGTGTGATGCTGAAAAATGCGGGTCTTTTCCAAGGATGTCTAATAAAGCTTTTTTCTCAACTTGATCCATCGCTTATCTCATCTCCCGTTATCGCAGGCAGGATGTTTCTCATTTCTGCACTCACTCGACTGCGCAAACGCTTTCCTTCTTTAATATATATATTCGTTAATACCTCGAGGAAATCCTTTAAGAATTCACTCCGTAATATTAATTTCTTAATATAGAGGTAAAAGAAAACCGAAATTTCGAAGGCTTAAAAAGAAAAAAATATAAAATAAAAAGCTAAACCAATATTTGATTTAGCCTTTGCTGCGAGGCAGAATTAAAATTTCCACCCTTCTATTTCTTGCCTTGCCATCAGGAGTATTATTTGGTGCAACCGGCTGATACTCTCCAAAACCTTTAGCACTAAACCAGCGAGGGTCCAGCTTTTCGTTCTGCAGAATAATTTTCATAAAGCTAACGGCCCGCATTACGCTTAACTCCCAGTTTGATTGATACCGCGAGTTTTTAATAGGCACATTATCTGTATGCCCGCTGATAATAATATTCCTTGGCGGATCCATAATGAGCAGGTCTGCAATTTCCCCTGCTGTTTTAATATCCTCGCCTCGGATGTCCGCACTTCCTGAATTGAATAAAACATTGTCTCTTATCGAAATTAGGAGACCTTCATCTGTCAGAGAAGTCTGAAGC
Source organism: Neobacillus terrae (assembly GCF_011393025.1). Classification (GTDB taxonomy): domain Bacteria; phylum Bacillota; class Bacilli; order Bacillales; family Cytobacillaceae; genus Neobacillus_A; species Neobacillus_A terrae. The sequence goes on from NZ_JAAOEO010000008.1 coordinate 19,464, forward strand.
TTATCTGTGAGACCTTTTTGATTAATATAGGCCTGGACTTTTCCCTGCAGTCCTTTAAGCTCTTCCTGATCCCTCAATTTTGCAGCATTCTCCTGCTCTTTGTTGGATACTGAGTTGTGAGTTTCCTGCTTTTTTACATTAGGTTTATCCAAGGCCCCATCATCCGCAGCACTTGAAAAATCCATTAGGCCCGTACCACCGGTAAACATCTCGTTAAATGCTTTCGACATAAGTTGAAACTTCTGTGCATCTATGGAACTCATAGCGAAAAGAACAATGAATAAAGCAAGAAGAAGAGTGAGAAGGTCTGCATAAGGAATTAACCATGATTCATCCATATGGTCTTCATGATGTTTCTTTTTCCTGCGTCTACTCATTCTGGGTCACAACGCTTTCTTCAAGAAACTTTCTGCGCTCACCTGCGGGAAGATAAGAAGCTAGTTTTTGCTCTATTACCCTTGGTGCTTCTCCTTCGAGTATTGAGAGAATACCTTCAACCATCATTTGTTTTTGTTTTGCTTCCTGCTGTGACTTGCGTTTTAATTTATTTGCAAAAGGATGCCATAAAACGTATCCGGTAAAAATTCCAAGCAATGTAGCAACGAATGCAGCAGATATGGCCCTGCCCAGTTCTTCCTGGTCATTCATGTGAGTTAAAGCAGCAATCAAACCAAGCACAGCACCCAGAACTCCAAGTGTAGGTGCATATGTTCCAGCCTGCGTAAAAATCCCGGCTCCAGATAAATGCCTCTCTTCCATTGCCTCTATTTCTTCAGACAGCACATCCCGTATGTATTCTGCACTTTGTCCATCAACTGCAAGCGATAAACCATTTCTTAAAAATGGATCATCTACTTCCCCAGTTTTTGCCTCTAAAGCAAGCAAGCCTTCCTTCCTGGCAAGCTGGGCCCATTCTGAAAACATTCTTATCAGGTCGGTTGGTTTAAGCAGTTTCTGCTCCTTAAAAAGGATTCCAAAAAGCTTTGGAACTTTTTTAAGTTCATTTGTTGGAAATGCAATGGTAACAGCTGCAATTGTTCCCGCTATAATGATTAAAAAAGCGGCTGGATTAGCCAAAGCAATAAGGGGAACTCCTTTAAAAACCATTCCCACCCCTACCGCTAAAAAAGCAAGTATGATACCTATTATTGATGTTTTATCCATGCGTCCTCACCTATCTCATCTGCCATTAAATAATGCCTTTTAAAAGTTTCCTTTTCTTTTTATTTCGACATATTTCCTGATTTTTTAAGTGTTTCTATAAATTAAATTTTCTTTTACTGCGGAATTTTTTAGCTATCATTAATTATGAACAAGGGAGCAGTGCAGCTATCTTCCGATTCAAATTTTTCATATGTAAGCAAAAAGAGCCAAAGCAATCATTGATTGCCTTAGCTCTTCATTTAAAGACCTAATTTCTTATGGATTTTTTGCTCGTAATTTTTAAATAGGGAAGAATTCGTTTGTGCACCTTTTTTGGACATCATACCATTGTAGCGATGTAGTTTCTGGTTCAGCCTTTTTTGGAGATTCTGCTTTTCTTCGGGATCCTGGCACTTTCTAATTAAATCTTCAATAGTCATCATTTCTTTTCTAACCTGTTTCTCTTCCTCGCTATATCCTGCATTTTTCAATAATTTGTATGCCATTCTTAGCTCTTCGGGAATTCCGGAAACATCTTCAAGAATTAGGGGTTTGCCGAAACCAGGAAGATTTTCAAACTCTCCGTCGTCGTAAGCCCTGCGAATTTTATCCTCAATGATATGTGTAAAATCCATTGCCATTCCTCCCCGCGATTTCAGCTTAAACACCATTGGTATCTATTTTAATTATACCAGCTATTTACCAGTTTCCCAAGCTGTATATCCCTGAGAGGATTCGTCCAATAAAAAGTTCAGATCTTCCCTATCATCTTTGGATCCCTTTTCAAACCCGGCTGGCCGGGCTGCCAATTTGCAGGCACCCCTTCCCCTGTTTTAATAGCATATTGCAGTCCTTCCAATAGCCTTATATGTTCTTCGAGATTACGGCCAACTTCCCTCGGATAAATAAACTTTGCTGTAATAATTAAATCAGGATTAATAAAAAAGGATCCACGAAAAGCAGCCCCAGACGTTTCATCCAGCACCCGGTATGCTTTGCTGATTTCCTGATTCCTGTCACTTAGAATGGGATAATGAACATCCTTCAGGGAAGGTGAGGTCTCCAAAAATACTTTATGAGAGAATACACTATCTGTACTTATAGCAAACACTTCGGTATTCAATGCTTTTAACCTGTTATGAACAACAGCGACCGCCGCTAATTCCGTTGGTCAAACAAATGTAAAATCAGAGGGATAAAAGAAAAGCAAAACCCATTTTCCTCTATAATCAGCAAGGCTGTACTTTTTTATCTGGCCTTCCAGTACACCATCTGCTGTAAATAATGGGGCTTTATCATCTCTGGTGGCATAAAAAAAGGATGGTCCCGCCGCCAGGTCACTGGCATATAATTCATCCGGCATAACTGCACTCCTTTCCCCTGGTTATATCTTTTATATAGATATGCATTTGCCCTATAAAAGGACCGTCATATTTCGCTAAGCATTGGGAAAGCTAAAGGTGAGGAAGAAAAGGCGCAAGCGCCCTGATCAGATAATGAAAGGCTAAAATCGCCACGTCCTGTGGCAACGCGCCTTCCTGACCCACTTCCTGTGGGTCTCCAACAGGCATAAGACGAATCACGCAGTCATCCTCGGAAAAGCTTAAAGCTTTTCCTTCGTGCGATGCGGATGCTTCCGAAGCGTTTCTTGTCCTGATTTCTGAAGTGATTTGGCTTATGACCCCGACGGGCTGGGTGCTGGAGCTAGATTACAATAACCTTGTTCGGAGTTATCCACTCGGAAAAAAATCTATAATTTCCTAAACGACAAGAAAGGAGGGGCCTCATGTCACGAGGAGTAAGTTTCAATCATAAAAAGAAGCATCATCCTGGAGATTTTCCGTCAGATGTCTTAACAGAAAAACATACCAAAGAGGCAGTCCATGACGAGGAATTTATCGTTACTCAAGAAGCCTTTAAAAACAGAGTAGAAGATGAAACAGAGGCGTGATATTCACGCCTCATTTTATTAACTGACAGGTTCCGTTAGGTTGTTCCACTCCATATTTTTGAGCCATTCAGAAACGGCTTCAATATCATTTGCAAAGATCCTGTCTTTCAAGATTTTTGGTACAACCAATCTGCCTCTTTCATAAAAGCTTTTGGTCAGTTCAGCCATTTTTTCAATCCCTCTAAATTCCACTGCCTCCAAAGCACAAATCAATTCAATTGCCAAAACTCTTCTCATGTTTTGAATAATCATATAAGCATGCCTTGCCGCAATGGTCCCCATGCTTACATGGTCTTCCTGGTTTGCCGAGGACGGGATTGAATCCACACTTGCAGGATGTGCTAGTGTCTTATTTTCCGAAACGAGCGAAGCAGCCGCATATTGCATAATCATTGCTCCAGATTGCAGTCCCGGCTCGGGGCTAAGAAATGGAGGCAAGTCATTAAGCTGAGGATTTACAAGCCGTTCAATGCGCCGTTCTGAAATATTTGCAAGCTCTGCCGCAGCAATTTTCATAAAATCCATAGCAAAGGCTATCGGCTGGCCATGAAAATTCCCACCTGAAATGACCTTTTCCCCATTATCAAAAATAAGCGGATTATCTGTTGCCGCATTCATTTCAATTTCAAGTTTTTCTTTTACATAGTCAAGAGCCTGCCACGAGGCCCCATGAACCTGTGGAATACATCTTAAGGAATAAGCATCCTGAACTCTTATTTCCCCTTGCTTTGTTGTTAATTGACTGCCTCTTAAATAATGGCGAATCCGTTCAGCTGTTTCAATTTGCTGCCGGTATCCCCTTGCAATGTGGATGTCCTCATCAAAGGCATCAATGATGCCTTTAAGGCCTTCAATAGTAATAGCTGCAATGATTTCACTTTGTCTGGCTGCCTGTTCTGCCTCAAGATAACCTATCACTCCCATTGCTGTCATAGCTTGGGTCCCGTTGATTAAAGCAAGCCCTTCTTTTGCTTCGAGTGTAACCGGGAATATACCTTCCTGCCTAAAAGCTTCCTCGGAATTTATTTTTTCCCCTTTGTAAAAAACTTTTCCCTCACCAATCAAAGTCAGCGCCAAGTGCGAAAGAGGCGCAAGATCACCGCTTGCTCCAAGTGATCCCTGCTGTGGAATTATTGGGATGATGTTTTTATTAACCATATCAAGGAGTCTTTCAATAATAACAGGACGCACTCCGGAATACCCCTTGAGCAGTGCATTTGCCCTAAGTAATAACATGGCCTTGGAAACCACTTCAGGGAACGGCTCCCCTACTCCACAGGCATGTGACCTGATTAGGTTCAGCTGTAAATCACGAACATTTTCCTGTTCAATAAGAACATCACTAAATTTGCCAAAACCCGTATTGATTCCATATACTACTTTTTTCTCTTGAACAATCCGTTCCACTGCATCCCTGCTCTTTTGAACATCATCCATACTATCCTGTGAAGCAGCAACTGGTTTATTTTGAAAAAGGATTTCCTTAACCTGTTCAAGTGACAATGTATTTCCAGTCAGAATAACCATATTTCTCACCTCTAACGCATTAGTAAAATAAAGAAAGAGGCTGGGTTTCAAATCGTTTAGATTTGAATCCCAGCCTCTTTTATGAAAAGTACCCCTATTGAACCTTTCATCTCCATCATCCCTATCCACCTGTAAATTTCTGAATTTACAAGTAATTATCTTTATTGTATGTTTAGCAAATTCTTTTTGTCAATAAAGACTTTTCCTTTATAACCTTTTAAACTGCCCGATTACAAAAATCACAAAATATCCGTTATACTGTAGGGAGGTTAATTTGCCTATTTGGAAAGGAGTCATTATGAAATCTCTTGTACTTGCAGAAAAACCGAGTGTTGCCCGGGAACTGGCACGTGTTCTCGGTTGCAGACAAACACATAAAAGTTATTTAGAAGGCGACCAGTATATTGTGACTTGGGCGCTTGGACATTTGATCGAGCTTAAAATGCCGGAGCATTATGATAATAAATATAAAACCTGGAATCTGGAGGACCTTCCGATCATTCCTCCTAAAATGGGGCTGCAGGTGATCAAGCAGACAAATCACCAATACAGAGCGATAGAAAGTTTGATGAAACGGAAAGACATTAAGGAGTGCATTATTGCCACCGATGCTGGCCGTGAGGGGGAGCTTGTAGCACGCTGGATTCTTGAAAAAGCGAATTGGAACAAGCCTATTAAGCGCCTGTGGATTTCCTCCCAAACCGATCGGGCTATTAAAGACGGCTTCCGGAATCTAAAACCGGGGAAAGAGTTTGATAATCTTTACCATTCAGCCGTGTGCCGGGCAGAGGCTGACTGGCTGATTGGATTGAATATTACAAGGGCTTTAACCACGAAATACAAAGATCCTCTTTCTGCAGGCCGTGTCCAGACACCAACTCTTGCTATGGTTATGGAGCGTGAAGCGCAAATACAGAAATTTACACCTAAAGAATATTGGACAATCAAAGCAGATATTGGTCCATTTACAGCTGATTGGGAAAAAAATAATGAGAAACGAATTTTCGATAAAGAAGCTGCAGAAAAAATTGTTGGGAATTTGCAAGGTGCTAAGGCTGTTATCGAGAAGATCGACCGAAAGAAAAAGAGTGAGCCGCAGCCACTGCCTTACGATTTAACCGAATTGCAAAGAGATGCAAATAAACGATTCGGATTTTCAGCTAAAAAGACTTTATCCACCCTGCAGAGGCTCTATGAACAATATAAAATTGTTACCTATCCTCGGACCGATTCCCGATATTTAACCTCTGACATGGAATCAACTATGCTCGACCGGCTTCAAGGAATGAGTTCAGGTTATAAAGAGGAAATCCGTCCGCTTATTGCTAATAAAGGGAAGGTACTAGGTAAGCGCGTATTTAATAATGAAAAAGTAACAGATCACCACGCGATTATTCCTACTGAAGAACGTCTGGTGCTTAGTGATTTGGATAATGATGAACGAAAGCTATATGACATGATTGCCCGCAGATTTCTGACTTTATTTTTGCCAGCCTATGAGTATGAAACTATACAGACCGTATTTAAGGCAGAGGGCGAAACATTTAAAGCAATTGAAACAGTTATTATTAATCCAGGCTTTAAACAGATATTGGGCAAAGAGGATGCTCCTCTTGAAAAGCAATCCATGCAAAAGCTTTCCCAGGGACAGTCTTTCAATATAAAAGAGCCTTCTCTCCAGCAAAAATGGACCGAACCTCCGACCCGTTATTCTGAAGCTGATATATTGGGACAAATGGAAAAGTTCGGGCTCGGAACACCGGCAACTAGAGCAGAGATTATTGAACGCCTAGTTGAAACCGAAGTGGTCGAGCGCAAAAACGGGCGTTTCCATCCTACTAAAAAAGGACAGCAGCTTATTGAATTGGTAAATGATGAGCTAACATCACCTGAACTTACAGCTAAATGGGAAAAGGAGCTTGAGTTAATTTCAAAGGGTAAAGCTGATCCTAAAGCATTTTCTAAAAAAATCAGGAAGCAGACAGAACAGCTTGTATCTGAAGTTAAAATCAGTGATAAGTCCTATCGTGCACATAATCTCACTGGCTCTAAATGTCCGGAATGCGACTCCTTCCTAAAAGAGAGAAATACAAAGGATGGAAAAATTCTAGTCTGTTCGAACCTTGAATGTTCCTATCGCAGACGGAAGGATCCAAAGCTGTCCAACCGCAGATGTCCGCAATGCCATAAGAAAATGGAGCTTCACGAAGGAAAAGCAGGAGTTTACTTCCAATGCCGCCGCTGTAACATTGTGGAAAAAGCGGAGGAAAAGAAGAAGGCGGTCAACAAGCGCGAAGAACGGAAGCTTGTCCATAAGTACACACAAAAAGAGGACTTTGGAACAAGCCTTGGCGATTTGCTGAAACAAGCATTAAATAAAGAAGACTAAAATGTTGTGAACCGGGCATATTGCCCGGTTTTTTTAATTGGATTCCAATTGAACTTCGTCCCCGTTTTGGTGTGCATTCCGATATAAATACGTGCATTTCCTCCTTGAAATCGTGCATTCCTTTTTCAACTCCGTGCATTTCCTTTCTGAAATCGTGCATTCTTTCCTCGATTTCGTGCATTTCTTCCTCGAAATCGTGCATTCTTTTCCTAAAATGATGAATTTCCCATTTAAATTTTAAAAATATCTTTCTCACAGTCTATTTTTAGTGTTTTTCCTGTAAAACTATCTTCATTTAATGAGTAGCTAGACGTTTTTACATAAATAAATTTCAAAAAAACATAAAGAATGTGAGATTTTGTTTGTTAAAGAAGCTTCCCCTTACAAGCTACTCACAAAATTCGAAAACTTTTAATTACCATTAAAAAGGACCAGTTTCTGGCCGGTACCCCACAATTTCGCTAGAAAAAAACATCTACCTCATTTTGTGAAACTTCACTTTTTCCTATCCCGTTCCCTTTCAGAACTCCTTCTAGCCAGCCTGTTTTCTCTTGTAAGTTCTTGATGTCCGATAGTATGATAGTTAGGCGTTATTTAAGTTTCAAGTTAGCTGTATGAAATGAGGATTTTTGATGAGAATTAGAGATTGGGATTCAAATTTAAAGGTTCGCCTTTTTGGCGAAGCGTTAATGAATATAACCTTTTGGATGTTTTTTCCGTTTTTGACGATTTATTTTTCCGATGAGTTTGGAAAAAACAAAGCCGGTTTATTGCTTATTTTTTCGCAGATCTTTTCCGTTTTTGCCAATCTGCTTGGGGGATATTGCGCTGACCGCTTTGGACGAAAAAGAATGATGGTTATCTCCTCTATTGGTCAAGGGTTAGCTTTCGCTGGATTTGGCTTGGCGAATTCCCCTTGGCTTCATGCCCCCTGGATCAGCTTTATCTGCTTCGCAGTTGCGGGAGTTTTTGGATCCATCTATTGGCCAGCAAGCCAGGCAATGGTTGCGGATGTAGTTGAGGAAAAGGACAGAAGCTCTGTTTTTGCCATATTTTATACTTCAATCAATATTGCTGTTGTCTGCGGTCCGATTTTGGGTGCCATCTTTTATGTCCGCTACCCTTTTCAAGTAATGCTCATTGCCGGAGTTGTTTGTATCCTCCTAGGTTTCGTTCTGACGAAGTGGACACGGGAAACCGTCCCAGCCATAAAAAAGGAATGGGACAATGAAGGAAAGTGGTATTACTTTTTACGAAATCAAATACGTGACTATGCTGTTATTATTAAAGATAAAACATTCCTATTGTTCATTATTGCAGGCGTAATTGCAGGCCAAACCTTTATGCAGCTGGATTTGCTTCTGCCTGTTTATATAAAAGACACCGTAGGAACTCAGACATTGTTATCTTTGGGACGCTGGTCATTTGAAGTAAAAGGGGCACAGGCATTTGGTATCGTTCTTTCAGAAAATGGATTGTTGGTCGCATTACTAACAGTCTATGTAACCAAATGGATGTTAAAATACAAAGAACGAAATGTTTTTGTTGCAGCCTCTCTTTTCTATGCTGCGGCTATCCTTTATTTCGGCCAAACCAAATGGATTTGGGGACTTATTTTTGCAATGGCATTGTTCACTTTCGGAGAATTAATGACCGCTGGTCTCCAGCAAAGCTTTGTTTCAAAGTTGGCGCCCAAGCATATGAGAGGCCAATACTTTGCTGCTGCGAGCCTTAGGTATACAATGGGAAGGACCATCGCTCCCCTATCCATTCCAATGACCACCTGGGTTGGATACCACTGGACATTCTTTGCACTATTTTTATTGTCACTGGCCAGTGCGGGAATTTATTGGTTCATGTTTATGATTTTTGAAAAGAATAGAAAAAAAGCAATGGGGCTGCAATAAGCCCTTTTTTTATTACATAGCTTCCGCGGTTGAATAGGTTTCTTTTTACAGATAAAAAAGATACAATTAAATATGAAAATTCCGTTAAAGGAGACAAAACAATGAGTGACTTTCAAAAGAACCTGGAAAAATACGCTGAGCTTGCCGTTAAGGTTGGCGTTAATGTTCAAAAAGGACAAACATTAGTAGTAAATACCACACTTGATGCAGCTGAATTTGTTCGTTTAGTCGTAAAAAAGGCATATGAAGCTGGTGCACAAAATGTGGTTGTGAACTGGAATGACGATACCGTCAATCGTACAAAATATGATCTTGCTCCAGAGGAAGCATTTACTGAGTACCCAGTTTGGCGTGCAAAAGAAACGGAAGAACTCGCTGAAAAAGGTGCAGCGTTTATGTCCATTGTTTCTTCAAGTCCCGACCTTCTCAAAGGGGTAAACCCAGAAAGAATCGCAACTTTCCAAAAAGCGGCTGGAAAAGCACTGTCTAAATATCGTCAATACATACAGTCAGATAAGGTTAGCTGGACCGTTATAGCTGCTCCTTCATCAGACTGGGCTGCAAAGGTTTTTCCTGAAGCTAATCAAGAAGAACAAGTCAGCAAGCTTTGGGATGCCATTTTTACAGCAACTCGTGTTTATCATGAGGATCCTGTAGAAGCATGGAAAAATCATGATAAAACTCTTCATGAAAAAGCTACCTACCTTAACGATAAACGTTACCAGAAGCTTGTTTACAAAGCTCCAGGTACTGATTTGACCATTGAACTTCCCAAAGGACATATCTGGGTTGGTGCAGGAAGCATAAATGAAAGCGGCCATGAATTTATGGCAAACATGCCAACCGAGGAAGTATTTACAGTTCCTTTAAAAACTGGTGTAAATGGAGTTGTTTCAAGCACCAAGCCACTCAGCTACGGTGGTAATATCATCGATAAGTTTTCCGTTACTTTTGAGAATGGCCGTATTGTAGATGTAAAAGCAGAAGCAGGAGAAGAAATTCTTAAAAGACTTGTTGAAACAGATGAGGGGTCTCATTATCTTGGAGAAGTTGCATTAGTCCCTTATAATTCTCCCATTTCTCAATCGAATGTATTATTCTTTAATACATTATTTGATGAAAACGCTTCGAACCACCTGGCAATTGGAAGCGCGTATGCTTTTTGTGTGGAAGGCGGCAAAAAAATGTCCTCTGTGGAACTAGAAAAAGCTGGCTTAAATCAAAGTCTTACACATGTGGACTTCATGATTGGCTCTGCTGAAATGGACATTGACGGAGTGACTGAAGACGGTACATCTGAAGCCATTTTCCGTAATGGAAGCTGGGCATTCTAAAAATTAATCAAACGTTTGATTAATTTTTTAAAGCGGCTTTGCCTGGCGTTTGGGCATATCCACCTCAACTCGGGCAAACACTTTATTAAGCGGTTATTGCTCTGGTAAGTTGTGCATTTAAGGATTAACTCGGGCATTTCCTTTGTGAAAACGTGCATTCTCTTTGTAAATTTGTGCATTTCCTTCGAAGATTCGTGCATTCTCTTTGTAAATTCGTGCATTCCCCATAGAAACCCGTGCATTTGCATGAAAACTATAGGGTATATTCCCTGTTTAGAGACAATATCTCCGTATAGAATCGTTATTTTTTATAAAAAAGATGACTCTTTTAAGGTAAAATACAAACTTTTCTTAGAAAATCTTGAATTTCATGGCTGATTCTTATAAAAATTAATTAAAGATACCTAAATGGGTATACACCATTCACATCAAAAAAAAGGCTTCCCGCCATGGGGAAGCCTCTTTTTCTATGGCTTATAAATGATAGTACCGTCTTTCTGGCTTGAAATTTGTTCACGCATTTTTTCTAGTTCTTTCATTGGATCACTGAGCAGCTTTTTGCCGAATATGTTTAACAGGCCCAGCGATTTCAGCAATGAATCGTCCCATTTTTTAATGGTATCCTTCAGGCTAGTTGTGCTGCACATATCCTCAAGTGTTTTTTTGTTGGCGATTGCACCATTAATTAACGTTAGAGCATTTTCCTTGGTGATTTGTCCGCCCGAGCTGCTGATTTGGCTGCAGGTTGCGTCAATTTTTTGCTGGGCTGTCTGAACAGTAGTGGTGACGACCTTCTGAGTCGTTTGTGTCGTCGTTTGAACCACTGGCTTTACTGTCTCCTGGACAGGCAGAGTAACTTTTTCAGCAGTCTTAGAAATTGGTTTGGTTACAGGGTCGAGCTTAGCTGCAGTCTCTCCAACTTTGTCTGTAACAGGTTTAACGACAGGATCAAGCTTTTTGACTGTGTCATTTACCTTATCTTTAACAGGGTCAAGTGGTTTCGTAACCTCTCCAATGGTATCTGTTACGGGCTTCAATGGCTTCGTAACTTCTCCGATAGTATCTGTCACTGGTTTCAATGGCTTCGTAACTTCTCCGATAGTATCTGTCACTGGTTTCAATGGCTTCGTAACTTCTCCGATGGTATCTGTTACTGGCTCCAGCGGTTTGGTCACCTCTCCAATAAAATCAGTAACTGGTACAAGTGGCTGGGTTATCGCTCCGATTGTTCCTTGGACAGGATTGGTTATAACATCTGCTATATCAATCGCTTTTTTAAGATCCTGGTCCAGTTTAGCAGTATCTCCAATAGAACCTTCTTTTGCAGGATCATCACAAGTTAGTGGGAGATGGCTGCTGTTTATATTCTTAATCTCGCTGTCTATTTGATTAGCAGGCAGACCGGCAAGTTCCTTTAGAATTTTAACGGTGTCCGGTTTATCAGGGCCAACACTTCCTGATACCGTTTCCAATTTTAGTTGATCGATATTACTATCCACCGAGTTCATATAGTGGGCAACCATAACTACATTATTCATGCCCGCTTCCGGCTCAGGCATCAACGCCTTTATACAAGCTCCCTGAAAAGTGATTGCAGAGGTGTCCACAGTCATCCCCTTTACGGTAACCGGACCCGAAGCTTTTAAGCTAATACTAATAGGTCCGTTTTCAGTTTGGATTTTCTTGGTCAGCCTCATTCCATAGATAGTTGCAGATTTATATTGGAATCGAAGCATAGGTTTTCCGCTCGAAGAAGATGTTTCCTGTCTTATAATGGTGGCACTCATTCCACTTCCGACCACCCTGTCCGCCTGGATGATAAACCCATCTGATGCCTGGACAGCCGCCTTCACGGAAGTGCCCATTGAAAAAGCGGTGAGGAATAATAGCTGGACACAAATGCCGAACAGAAACCCTTTGTTTTTTATTATTTGCCTCCACATATACCTATCTCCTTTAACCAGTGTGAGCCGTAGTCTTAGAGATTTTGGCAGACGGCTGCTTCTCTGGAACTGCTTCAGCCGCAGGCACCAGCCTCCAGGCAATCAGCAGTGAACCGCCTATAATTCCAAAGAGAGTACCAAAGAGAAATCCTCCCAGTGCTCCAATAACCGATAGAACAGATAAAAAGATAGTAAAAATCCCAAGCAGCTTTGAAGAATTGGGAAAAAAGAGTGCCAGGATTCCAATTAAGGTAATCAGCCCTCCAAACAGAAGGCCAATCACTGCCATTGAACCGGGCAGGAACGCGCTTAGGTAAAGGTTCGTTGGAACCCAGAGAATCATCAGGCCACTAATAATAGTAATTAACGCTCCCCATAATGGCCGGGTTTTCCTCCATTTTTTCTTTCCCATCTATTAGTTCTTCCCTTCTATTTTTTAATCCGTTCGACTGTCAGTTTCATTCCGTTCATACTCATAGTTTTTTGAAATAAATAATGTGTTTTGAGCTTGGCCTTTTCTAAAGTAATATTTGAAGATGTTTGCTGGAATTGTTTTGTCCAATCGTCATTTTTCTTTTCCTGCAAAGTTAGGTTTTGGAATTTGGCATTCGCTTCAATAAGCCCGGCATCCTGCTGGAGTCCCGTGATTTGTACTGGCTGTGATGACACTATATTTACTCGAATCCATTGTCCGCCTACCTGAAAATCTTTGTATAAGTGCAAATTATTAATTGTGAGATTATCAATTAAATTTGTTCCTTGGGGAGCAGAAGTTTCACGGCTTGTTTCTCCCATTTTAGGATAAAATTTATAACCGGTTCCTACCAATTTATCAAACTCAACATAGAAGTCCCCTACTCCTGCAATTGGAACTGCATACGCTACCCCGGAAAGGCCAAATGTTACTAAAAGAAGCCCAAGCAGGAGCACACCACTTGCCAGCGATGACCAAAACACCTTCTTATTTGTTGAACCCTCAACCAACTGAATCACATTTTCCATTTTTGTCCTCCTTTTACTATTTTAAATTTTTTGAAAATTACCTTTTTATTAACATTACCCTGCTTTCTTTAAAACTACTACTACGGAAAATATCGTGAAAATAGTTTACCCCCCGTCACTTGTCGGGTAAATAAAATTACTGCTACACTCATATCCAGAAAAAGGTAATCGTATCTTTTGATAACAGTCAAAAGGTAAATAAGGAGGAAGGAAATGGAACGGAAAGTTGAACAGCTGGTCATGCAGGGAATTTCTATATTAGCAACATTAGAAAAACCCTTTATGAAAGATTGGAATTTAATCTTTTCCACCTTGAAAAAACGCAATTATTCCTTAGTAAGTGAATTAAACATGCTCCTTCGTTTTGGATTTCAACAGCTTTCAAAAAAGCCGCCAGAGAACGCTGACTCCTTTATTTTTTCTTTAATGGCAGAATGGAGAAAGAACTTTTCGATTCATTCTCAGGATGTTGAAGCTTTTTTTCTCGTAACCTTAATTGAAAACCTATTCCATAAATGTCTGGCTGACAGACCAGGTACAACTTTTCTTCAGCATCAGGCTATTCAGTCCTTTTTTTCTCGTACTCTCGATCAGGTATTATTAGAACAGGACACGGAGGATCATATAGAAAAATGGGCAAAGATGATCATAGCAACAAATATCATCCCTATGAAGTGGCTTGCAGTAGTAAAGGAAGATCGAAGTGATATAAGAGTAGAAAAGGTCGTTTGTTCAAATGATTATCCTGTTCCTCAACCATTAATTGATATGTGTACTGGTCTTAAAGCTGGTGAAATGAACGTCCTTACGGTTGCTGTTTCCAGACTTCTTGACCCACTAGCGGGAGATTCTAATGTTATTAAGATACCTTGCTTGAATGACACTCTTCTTATGTGTGTACAGGATTCTGCCACAGAGGTTTCCAGCCAGCAAATGGAATTCGTCAGTAGAATGTATCTTCGACAGAGAAAACTTCATCAGCTTGAAGCAAAAATGGAATGGAAAGATGCCGCTCTTCTATTTTTACAGCGGTTAGTAGGTGTGCAGGATGCAGAATCTGTATTAGAAGCCATAACTGAAGGGCTCACAGATTATATGCCCTTTAAACGCTGCTCCCTCTATTTATACTCACCGGATGAACGGAAGAAAAAGGGGCAGTACGTAAACGAAGATGGCTTTTCTCTTCCTCTATCAAAAGATTATCTGGATGCTTTGACCCATGCTCAGCCACTTTATTTTTCGAATGCTTCCGCAGCCTTGCCTGAAACATATATACAGGAACATAGAATGAAATCACTTGTTATTCTCCCGCTATTTTTCCAATCAAAAAACCAGCTGCTCGGGCTGGCTCTTCTCGATCAGGGTGAAGCTTCGGAATTTGGGGTAAGCCACCAAACGTTAACCGGACTAATAAAATTTGGCCAGTTTGCTGGTGAAACTCTCTATCCCTATTGGAGAGAAGCTCTTCATTTGTTTGGTAAGCAAAAGGGCCTTTTATCAGAAAGAGAAAAAGAAGTTTTGAAACTGATGGCCGAAGGGCTATCAATCAATGAAGCTGCAAAACAGCTTCATCTAAGCAGCTATACGGTCCGCGATTATGTATCTTCTATTATTCAAAAACTCGATGCAAAAAATCGAACCGACGCTGCAGTTAAAGCCTTAAAAATGAAGCTAATTTCATAGAAAATCGCAAGCGCCCGTTCAGTGAAGAAAATGCTCTAAATAAACTTCCTGGAGAACCTTCTTTGAATAAACACCACGCATCTTTGCGACACGCCGTACACTAGCTTCTTTGAATAGACTTGGGGCCCAGGAGCAAAGTATCTTATCCATTAAATAAAGCAGCTGCCCATTTGGGAAGCTGCTTTTGTTTTTATCTATTATCTACTTTTTCAGGATACAAGTCGTGGTTCATTAAACGGTATTCAGCCATTTGTTCATATTTCGTGCCAGGCTTACCGTGGTTTGTGTAAGGGTCGATGGAAATACCGCCTCTTGGCGTAAATTTCCCCCATACTTCAATATATCTAGGATCCATTAGCTTGATTAAGTCGTTCATGATGATATTCATGCAGTCTTCGTGGAAATCACCGTGATTCCTAAAGCTGAAAAGATATAATTTTAATGATTTGCTTTCTACCATTTTTTTATCAGGGATATAGCTGATGTAAATGGTGGCAAAATCAGGCTGTCCTGTTTTTGGGCAAAGGCTTGTAAATTCCGGAAAGTTCATTTTAACAAAATAATCCCGGTTTCCATGCTTATTTTCAAATGCTTCGAGTACATCAGGTGTGTAATCGAATAAGTATTTAGTGCCCTGATTCCCTAGAAGCGTAACGCCTTCCAGTTCTTCATCTGTTCTTCCTGCCATTATAATTGCCTCCTTATAGTAAAACCGCATGAACAAAAGGAACAGGCATTCCAAACAAGAATTAATTCCTGTTAAAGAATAAAGCAGCCATACCCTAAGGACATGGCTGTTATTTTCCATTCCATAGTTTTTTATAGAGGGTATCAGCTATGAACCTCTTGTCTGTACGGTATAATGAAATTTTATGTCATAGTAAATATAGTGAAAAAAAGGATAGGTGTCAACATCCCAATTCTGGAATTCCCAGCTAAACCCTGCTTGCAAAAAGCGTCTATTCAAGGTTAGAATTTTCTTTTAGAGTCTTTTTTGCTTGTGGTTAGGAGGATTTATCAAATGCAAATGTGGAATGAATTTAAAAAGTTTGCCGTCAAAGGGAATGTTATCGACCTGGCTGTCGGAGTTATTATTGGCGGTGCTTTCGGAAAAATTGTTACTTCTCTTGTGAATGATATGCTTTTGCCGATAATAGGATTATTAATGGGAGGAATAGATTTATCTGATAAGTCATTTAAAGTTGGTAAGGCAGTGGTAGCTTACGGCAACTTTTTTCAGACTGTAGTCAACTTTTTCATTATTTCCTTTTCTGTTTTTGTTATGGTAAGGTTCCTGCAGCATTTTAAAAGAAAAGAAGAAGAAAAGAAGGATTTAATCGTTATTGATAAAAAAGAAGAGCTATTAATGGAAATAAGAGATCTTTTAAAACAAAAAGAAAATGAAACCTCCCGTCCATCTTATCCGTATGATAAAGAGTAGGATGCAGCAGCTGATGTTTTGCTGGTCTGCAGCCTTATAAATTAACACGAGGTGGAAAAAATGTACGCAACACAAACATCCAATCAATACATGCCTTCGGTTTTAAGGACCTTTTCCTTGTCTCTTGCCTTTGCTATTCTTGGTACTGCAGCAGGTGTTTATGTTCCGGCGGGGTTATTCTTGCCGCTTGCCATTCTGGAAACTGTGCTTCTTATTTTCGCCTTCTTTTTACGGCGCAGGAAAGCTGTTTCCTACACTTTTGTATATAGCTTTACTTTTCTTTCAGGGGTTACAACCTATCCAATTGTGAGCCATTATATTGCAGCTTCTGGGGCTAACACCGTCTTTCTGGCTCTTGCCACAACATTGACTGTTTTCTCTGGTCTGGCTATTTACGCTACTAAATCCAAAAGGAATTTTTCTTTCCTTGGCGGCATGCTGATGGCAGCCCTGCTTGCACTAATTGCTATATCGATTTTCTCAATCTTTTGGCCTCTAAGTTCTACTGGGATGCTGGCCTACTCCTTTATAGGAGTTTTGGTATTCAGCGGCTATGTTTTATTTGATATCAGCCGAATGAAGCATTATGGAATAAGAGCTGAAGAAGTTCCCTTAATGGCATTAAGCCTTTACTTGGACTTTGTCAACCTGTTTATCAGCCTGCTTCGTATTTTCGGGATTTTTTCAAGCAAAGATTAAGAAAAGCGGAAGCGCCCGTTAGCAAAGCAGCTGCTTCTGTAAACATCGTTATTATTTCTGCTTTAAATAGATTGGGCTGAAGCTCGATAATTTGTCTATTATACTTTCCTCATTTTTTAAAACGGACAGCTCCAGCTGTCCGTTTTATTAGTTGTATTGCACTTCCCTTTCTTTATATACTTTCTTCACCTTATACATATTCCGGTCTGCCTCTATTACTTTTTCATTCCATTCAGATGCTGATTTCAATAATGACTCCCAAGGGCAGAATTAAATCAATTACTGCCTGGAAAAATTATTCGAGGTAATTTCTATTTAAAGTCCCTTTCAATCCATCAAAATAACTTAATCTTATCAGTTTTTTCTCTTGTTCTTTTTGTTGTGTTACATCCTGATCTATCTTCCACGGGACTATAAATGTACTTTTCCAGAATGTTGATGAATTAAAAATGAAGAAATTGGCTTGCGGGTTTTTTTTCACGCTATTAAGGGTACATATAAAAGATAGAGACAACCATACTATAAAAATGAAGGAGGAAGGATAAATTTATGAAGTATTCAAAGACCGTAACCTATGTATTGGCCGGAGCAGGAATTGGAGCATTAATCATGCTTGCACGGAGACAAAATAAGGTAGACCTACAAGGAATGGTGCAAACGGTTAAAAATAAGTTCTCTCCTTCCAAAGCCTATAGTCTTCCGGTTGAAAAAGCCGGGCTTTCCGACCCAATGGATATAGATGATAATAAAATGGTCAGTGAAGGATCACAATATGGGGTCCACTATTACAATCAAAAAGAACAAGATGATGCCTAAGGAGTTCTTTTCCTTAGGTTTTTATTGTTTAAAGCGATAAATTGGCGTTGGATGCCAATGGAGGACCTATATGGATTATTTGTTTATTCTCATATATATTGTCATTATTTTAGCCGTTATTGAAATCAATGTAATTATTTTTACTCTTACTGGCCTTGAAAGACATATTTCAAGGTTTCAGGTTATTTCCATGCTAACCGGCACAGGCTTTACAACCGGCGAATCAGAATTGATTATCTCCCATCCGGTCAGAAGAAAATTGGGAGCTTTCTTAATTCTATTTGGAGCCTTTTCCTTGGCAGTTATCATCTCAGCAATTAGCAATATTCTGGCAAAAAACTTTTTGACAAAAGAGATTGCCTATGGCGCCGGGGTGCTGATATTTATCTCCCTTTTCTTAAGAATTCCAGCCCTTCAAAAAATTCTCTCAAAGAAACTGCAGGAAGAAATGGAGAAAAAATATAATCTCGAGGACCTGCCTGTTAGTGATGTCTTCCTTACAGGAGAAGATGACTTATTTGTGGAAATCCCCATCCATCATGATTCTTCCTATATCGGAAAAACCTTAAGAGACTCAATAAAAAAGTTTGCTACAGAAGATATGAATATAATTTTTATCAAGCGCGGGGAGGATGTCGTCATTCGAAAAGAAAAACTGGATACGAAACTGGTTGAAGGTGACCAGCTGATTATTTATGGAGATAAAACCATTTTAAAACAGGCCTTTGAAAAAGAAATTGAGGCAAAGGAAAAAAAAATCACAAATGCTGAAAATATTAAAACTGGACATTTATAAAGTGGTCATCCCACTATTGAATAAGCTCCCGGGCAGTCCGGGAGCTTTCTTTATTCTATTAACGAATTTTTAAAAGCATATATCACTGCCTGTGTCCGGTCCTGAACCTGAAGTTTGCTGAGGATATTGCTCACGTGAGTCTTTACGGTTTTTAGAGCAATGAAGAGTTGGTCTGCTATTTCCTGATTAGTTTTTCCCTGTGCCAATAAAAGCAAGATTTCTAATTCCCTGCTGGTTAGTTCTTCGTGTGGCAGGTGCTGATTTTTTTGCCGCATCTTCATCATCATTTTGCCAGTTACCTCAGGTTCCAATACGGATTGCCCATGGTATGTTGAGCGCACCGCATTGGCTATTTCACCTGCCTTTGAGGTTTTTAGCATATAGCTGGTCGCTCCGGCTTCTAGAGCAGGATAAACCTTTTCATCGTCAAGAAAGCTTGTCACAATAATAATCTTTGCTTCTGGCCATTGATCGATTATTTTTCTAGTGGCTTCTATACCATCCATCTCTTTCATAACCAAATCCATTAATATGATATCCGGGCGAAGTTCCAGTGCCAGCTCTGCACCTCGCTGTCCATTGTCGGCTTCGCCTACGACTTCGATATCAGGCTGAGCCGATAAATAGGCTGATACCCCGATTCTCACCATTTCATGGTCATCCACAAATAGCACTCTAATCATTCGCATTCCCCCCGTTTTCTATTGACGGAACCTTTACCTCAAGCCTTGTTCCTTTATTTTTCACGCTTACAACCTTAAGAGTTCCGCCTACTTCCACTGCCCGTTCATGCATATTTTGCATGCCGTAGGAGCCTGCTTTTCCCTCTTCTGCTTCAAATCCTATTCCATCATCAACAATGCGCATAATAATAAGGTCATCCCGCTTAATTAATAAAACCTCTAGTTTTTGAGCCTTGGCATGCCTTAATGTATTGGAAACAGACTCCTGCAAAATACGGAATAGATGATCCTCTATTCCTTTATCGAGGGAGAACGTTTCAACTTTCCACTGGATATTCATGCTAACCTTTTGGGATAATTCGATAAGCAGTTCTTCAATTCCTTCCTGAAGCGTTTTGTCTTTTAAGGCAACTGGACGAAGATGAAGAAGCAGTGCCCGCATTTCCAGCTGCGACTGGTTGATCATTTCCTCCACCATTTTCATTTGCCTTGTCTCTTTATTGTCTGAAGATGATTTTGAATCATTGATAGCCGAGATCATCATGCTGGCTGCAAACAGCTGCTGGCTGACGGAATCATGGAGTTCCCGAGCAAGCCGATTTCGCTCCTGCGAGACAATTTCCTGAATTCTGCTTTCTGTATCCTCTGCCTTTTGTGTCGCAAGCCGCTGGGAAAGAATCGTTTGCTCGGCTATCTGCCTTCCTATTTTTTCAATTCGGGATGTGATAGACTGCATTTCGGTAAGTGCTGGTAATTCTTTCAATTCAGAATGACGGCCTTCCTCTAACAAATGAAGTGAATGGTCAGTGAGCTGAAGCTGCTTTCTCCAATATAAACCTGAAGCAATTCCAAAAAGAATTCCAATCCCAACACTCGCAACCGGTACAAAAATAACAAAAGGTATGTTCATCAAATGCCGGTCCCATAAATCTGCCCAATCCTGTAAAGGAAATACCATAATATAAGCAGCAGAAAAAACAAGGGCAAGCACGAACGCAAAGCTGGCAGCCCAGATAATTTGACGCTGAACTGTACTCATATTCGGGTTACCTCAAGGTTTCCGGCCGCCATTAATGTCATAATTTTAATTTTCTGCTCGGCCTTCTCAAAACCTGGTGTCTGGATTTGATAGACTTGATTAAACGTTTTGTTTTCCTGAATTCCAAAGATTGATGTAGAGCCAGCAATAACGGAATGATGAATACTGACTTCTGTTTCATAAGGTACCAGGATCTTTATATTTCCTATTAAATTACGAATAAAAACGACCGTTTCACCCTTTGGCAAAACAGTATAGCTGAAATCTACTATAGTATCACCTACACCAGCCTGAATGTTGATATCGTTCCATTCATAAGCATGCTGCGGTGTTTTTTGCTGTCCAAAAAATATATTCTCAAAAAGAGGCTTGCTTCTAAGGATTGGTTCATCTGATGAATAATTGTCTTTCGAAAGAATCTCAGGTACAACTATTTTAGGATTCTTTTTTGTTTGAAAATACTGGATGAAAAAGTGAATTAATATAGCTGCCAAAAAGAACTTAAAGGTAATCATATTAAAAACACTAATACCCGTTATAATGATGCCGCCCCAAAATAGTAACTTTCCTTTTCTTTTTGGAGCCCTTTTCATTCCTAAATAAATCATAAATCCGGAAATTAACAGGGAAAAGATAAGCCCGCTGTTAAAAAAGAAAACTTCCAAGAATAAAAGAAGAATGCCGGCTATCACAATCCAGCTTGGATAATCATTCTTTAATTTATTCAGCATTGGCCATTCCCTCCCCCTAAAATAATTAATTTTTAATAGAAAAATTGTTATACAGTTTGCAGCTGCCATTTATGCTAAAAAGGCGCAGCTGTCCACACCTTTTTAGCATACCATGTTTTGTTTATGAAATGGACTTGCTTTCTTCAAATTTCAACTCTTTTTCCAGCTGTGCAATCCGTTCATCAATGGTGTCTCGGTAATGCGAGCGGGTCACTTGTTTTTCAAGACGTTCCAGGTAGCTTTCAATTTCTTCAAACCTTGAAAAGGACTTTTCGGAATAGGAATTTTGGTCAAGCACTTTATTAATACGATTATAGGCATTGGAAACATTTTCTCGGCCCATGAGTTCCATACGGCGGATTTGCATATCCTTTAATTTATGTGCCATCTCACCGTATTTTCTTTCAAGCCCTGTAAGCTGTTCTTTCGCCTGCTGCACCGCCTTACTTAAATGGCTGGCCCGGTCCGTGTATTGCTGGTATTCACTTAAAGCAAATTCATAAAGACCTGTTTCACCAGCCTGTGAAGCAATTTCACTTTGGTGCTTGCGCTTTTCTGCCAGCTCTGCAGCTTGGCGGTTCTCTTTACTAAATTCTTCGATTAATGAATGCTGTCGTTCAACCAGCTTTCTGACCTTCTCTGTTTCCTGTTCACATTGGCGAAGATATTGATTTAGCAGTGTAATAGGATTTTTCTTTTCCTTTTGGTCCAGCGCTTCATGCAAATCAGCAGTAATTGAATTTTTGATTCGTGTAAATAAGTTTGTCATGATTATCTCTCCTCTTAATTCATTTTTGATTAATGATTTTTCAATTCATTCCATTGCTTTTCAAAGTTCATAAATGGATCATTTTCTCCCTTTACTCTGTAGGACTTCTCATTCCATTTCTTATAAACAAGGTAGAGAACATAAGCTGCAATGGCACCAATTATAGCTGGTGCATTGTGCAATGATGCCATCAGAACTATAAAACCAAGAATCCCCATTCCAACTTTTCCTTTTTTTGTTTCTGCCTTTAAGAACTGCTTCAAAATAAAGTACAGGATGACAAGGCTGACTGCGAGCCCTATCATTGGCCCAATGGTTGATAATAAAACCATTGCAGCTATACCTCCGGCAACAAGCAAACCAAATTTTTTCATGTTTTCTTATCTCCTTTCGTTATCTTGATTTCATCTTACCTTTATTTCATTTCTCCTATAACGTGCTCCAGCCAGATTTTCAAATAGGACCTGAGACGTAGAAAAGGTCAGCCCTTTATGGACTGACCCCTGATTATGAAGCAAGAAATGACCTTATTCCTCATTTATTTGGAAATAAACATTTGTGACCAGTAGTATCTTTGTGATCCGCCTTTTGCATAACCGACACCAATCCTGGTATAGCTTCGGCTTAAAATATTAGCTCTGTGGCCAGGACTGTTCATCCACGCTTGTACTACCTGTTGCGGGGTTGATTGACCTGCGGCAATATTTTCGCCGGCCGCTTTGTAGACAATTCCGAAATTCCGCATCATAGCAAACGGATCGCCATATGTAGGGCTGGTATGAGAGAAATAGTTTTTATCCCTCATATCATTAGCCTTATAGCGGGCTACCCTTGAAAGTTCCCAATCAGCTGTAAGCGCCGGAAGGCCATTTTTAGCCCGCTCCTGGTTGGTTAGTTGAATGACCTGTTGTTCCACACTTTTCACTGCGTCAAAGTTTGGAATGTTTACCTTTTCACCGGGATAAATCAAGTTTGGATTCTTAAACTGCGGGTTTGCCTGAATAATTTCCGTAATCCCAACCTGAAATCTGACAGCGATTTTCCACAATGAGTCCCCTTGCTGTACAGTATAGATTTGCTGGGCAAATGAGATTCCAGGCATACAAAATAGTGACAGCAGGAATAAGAAACTAAACAGGTAAGATTTTTTCACTTTTACGCACCTCCGAATATATATTTTTGCTTAAAGGTGAAAAATATACATTCTCCTATTATTTTTTGCTTTGGCAATAAAACTTCACAAAAATATTGAAAAAGAAGGGTTAAGCCTACATCTGGGCGGGAAACTGTAAAGAAGATGGCGGAGGGTCCTGTAAGGCCCCGCCGAAAAAAAAGTTGGAGGATATATGATGGAGCACGTTTCATGGATGACTTATATTATGCTAATCTTAGCAAGCTATCGATTAACACATCTAATTGTTTTTGATAAAATTACAGAGTTTATCCGAAGGCCTTTTATGAAAAAAATACAGGTTCAAACAGAAAATGGGACCAAGTCAAAAGAAGTTCCTGCATCCATGTTTGGTTACCTATTAAAATGTTATTGGTGTGCCGGAATTTGGAGCGCCACATTTCTTGGTGGTTTATACCTCCTTTTTCCAAAAGCCGCTTTCATCCTTATACTTATCCTATCAATCGCGGGCGGACAATCGATTCTTGAAACCTTTGTAGGAGTTAACATTAAGAAGGTCGATTATTATTCCCATCAGATTAATCATAAAGAAAAATAAAAGCACGCGCGAAGCGTGCTTTTATTTTTAATCCCTATTGCTTTCTGTCTTGATTAAATCCCATGGACTGATAATACCTATTGGTTTTTCCTTTTCCGATCCTTGCGGGGTGATAATAACTGCTTCAAGCTTGGCCCCTTTTTCCATTCGTTCCTCAAATAAATCCTCAAGTTCAAATATAGTCATTTTTTTCGAGACAAATTTAACTGTATTAGTGTTCTCATAAGGCCTGACATCCTTAATCTTTTGGCCTTTTAAATAAATTGTATTTCCTTTAAGGCGGTTTGTAAAATAGCTTCTTATACCGCTTTCAGTCATTAAAAACGAAAACTGTTCCCCATTATAGATTGGAAACTGAGTAAAGGGATGTTTCTCCATATCCATTAAGACATCTTTGAGTTCCTCCTCAGCCTGATAGCTTTTAACCTTATCAGAAGCAATCGAAACAACAGATGGAGGAGTGGATAAAAATCTAGCAATCGTTTCTATTTGTTCGACCACTTCCGTATGCGGTTCAGCAATATAAAAATTCTCTCTGCTTTTTTCGTGTACCAAAGCATTTCGAAGGCGGGCGTAGCTTTTTAAATCATCAAAATAACGTCGTATGGATGTATGCTCGTTCCTCGCTTTATGAAGAAGATCCAAAAAATGATCGTTGTCAGTATTTTTAACTACTTTTTTTAGTTCTTCGTGGATCTGATTAAATGCAATTTCAAATCTTTCGGATTTTTCTCTTTGACGGTCAAATTTCTTAGACTCTTGTACATTCTGAACCATTGGTTATCCTCCCTTTATAAAAGAGCAAGATTTAAAGCTTCCTGTGCTCCTTTCACTAGTTCAGTGTCATTGAGATCAGCACCGTATAAAAGTAAAAGCAGCGAGGTATAAATAGCCTTAAATCTGGCAAGCTCCTGTGTTTCAAAGTCAACAGATCCGTATATATTAAAAAATTGTCTTCGCCCCTCAACAGGGAAAAAGCTATACACAATTGATAAATCTACAGCGGGGTGGCCAATATGAGTATCTCCCCAATCTATTACTCCAGACATTTCCCCTTTACTATCCAATATGAGGTTCCTGAAGTGCATATCTCCATGTACCAGTTTATAAATAGGAGCAATTTCAATATCTTTAAGCGATTCTGCATACTCTATTAATCGGGCATGGTCATTGGTTAGCCCTCCATCTACTGCTTTTTTAATATTTTCCTGCAGCCTGTTTTTTCTTCCGGCAATACTGAGACGTCCTAGCTCATCATATGGAACACCAGCCGCTTTTGCATTTTCAAGTGGAAAAGCATGCAGGTTTTTCAGAAAAGTGGCAAGCGGTTCAATCGACTGCATACGCTTTTCTGGGGATAGAGCAGCTGGGGTGATACCATTTACCAAACTATAACCGATAAACATCCAAGGAAAGTCTTTTCCCGGTTTTCCTATAAAAATAGGAACAGGAATTGGGGTATCGACGGCTTCCGCCAACATAGGCAATAGCTTGCTCTCTGTTTCAAGCAGTTTAACTGCAATCGTCCTTCGAGGAAAACGGAAAACGTATTGTTTATTTACCATAAAAACCGTGTTATCGAAACCTTCTCCCAATTTGGTAATTTCTACATGAGAAAGTTCAGGAAATTGTTTTGAAATTAAAAAAGCCGCCTCTTCATTGGTCATAATGCGTTCAGGTGCCCATATTTCTGCCAATCGAATACCCCCAAATAAGAATCAGTTTTGTGTGATTTATTTTACCAAAGAAGGGAATATTAACAAATATTCTGGGTTTAAACTGGGGAAGATACAGCATTTATAAGGAGGATTCGTTTTGAGTACATCTGACCAACATCAAAAATTCCCAAGAACTTACTGGAGAGAAATAGGTTTTCCATCCTTCGGAAAGCTTTCTGAAGATATAACTGTAGACATTGCAATTGTTGGTGCTGGTATTACCGGGATCACTGCAGCTTATTTACTTGCAAAGGAAGGAGTAAAGGTCTCTATTATAGAGGCCGGAGGGGTTCTTAACGGTACAACCGGCCATACAACTGCAAAAATAACTGCCCAGCATGGCCTGTTTTATGATGAGCTTATAAGTCACTTCGGAGAGGACAAAGCCTGGCAGTATTATGAATCAAATATTAGTGCCCTTGAGTTTATCCAGCAAACCTCCAAAGAGCTGGACATTGATTGTGATTTTAGCCAGCAGGATGCCTGTATCTACTCTACAACAGACCAATATGCTGAAAAAATTGATAAAGAATGGAATGCCTATAAAACGCTTGGCATAGATGGCTATATGGCTGAAACCATTCCATTTCCCATTGAAATCAAAAATGCTCTTTATATGAGGAATCAAGGACAATACCATCCTTTAAAGTTTATGAAGGGCCTTTTAAACGAGGCCGTTAAAATGGGCTGTCAGGTTTATGAAAACACTACTGCCATGGAAATTGGGGATATTGAAAGCAGCCGGCCAATGGTCGTTACAAAGGATGGCCATAGGGTGTCAGCAAGGAAAGTCATCATTGCCTCCCACTTCCCTTTCTTTGATGGAATGGGGATGTATTTTGCCCGGATGTATGCGGAAAGGTCATATGCGATTGGTGTTAAAACTGACCAGGAATACCCCGGCGGAATGTATATCAGCGCAGACGATCCTTCCCGCTCCTTCCGTTATACACCATACGGGCAAAATGGGGAGAAATTACTGATTATTGGTGGCGAAAACCATAGAACTGGTACAGGACAGGACACTCTTACTCACTATAATGCTTTACAGCAGTTTACCAAAGATACTTTTGGAATAGACAGCTATTCCTACAGATGGTCAGCCCAGGATCTAAAAACACTGGATAAAGTACCATATATAGGCCATATCACTGACAATAAAGAAAATATTCTTGTTGCAACTGGTTATAAGAAATGGGGAATGACAACAGGAATTCTGGCAGGCCAAATTTTATCAGACTTTGCCATGGACCGTGAAAATCCCTATAAAGAACTATACACTCCATCAAGGTTTAAAGCCGACCCAAGCCTGCAAAAAGCAGTATCCTATAATGCCACTGTAGCGGGACATTTATTAAAAGGAAAGCTTGAGCTTGTGCCAAAGGATCCGGGGGATTTAAAAAATGGCGAAGGCTCCGTTGTCATGCATAACGGAAAAAGAGCCGGCGGGTATAGAGATGAAAACGGAAAACTATATCTTGTGGATACAACCTGTACTCATTTGGGCTGTGAATGCGAATGGAACCATGCGGAAAAGACATGGGACTGCCCTTGCCATGGCTCGCGTTTCGCTTACTCCGGAGAAGTAGTCGAAGGCCCGGCGCTCGTGTCATTAAAAAATCCTTTAGAAGAGGATTAATGAATAAAAAAACAGCCAAAATATGCTCTGGCTGTTTTTTTAATTATTGCTTTATATCAACCCAACTTTGATAGTGATGAATAGCAAAGAGATAATTATAACCGGAATAAGCATTTTGGACCTTACCTAATTCCGTATTCATAAATGCTTCACCTTCTTCATAAAAGGTTACCTGGCTGCCCTCTGAAGTTTGTCCTGTTTCCACACCGATAGCAATGGTTTTTCCAAGGGTAGAGGCGATTTGCATCTCATTTTTAACGAGTGCTATAATTCCATTCGTACCTTCAGCGAAATCACGGTAAGCCATGACTGTTGGTATATCTGTATTTTGGATAACCCATTTCGCAAGGGAGCCTTTTCCATATTTATTGGAATAGCTCTGTTCATCAAACCAGAATGGGATATCTGCACCTATAACTATCCCTTGTTGTTTTGCGAAGTTCTTTGCTTTAGTTAATGCTGTCTGATAATCCAAAACAGTACCTTTATAGTTAGAGTTCCAGCCTTTGTACAAATATGGTTCAACATCTAGATGAATTCCAGTAAACCTTTGTGATGACGACGTCTGGCGCTGATAATTTTGCACCCAGTTTAAAAATGTATCCATCTTCGTCATCCCAGCTGATGAGGCCCAATCAGGTGCTCCATCAAGTGCATGAACCTGAATATTATTAGCCGAAGCTTTCCCGATAAAAGACTGGTAATAGCTAAACGGCATACTTTGGTCAACCTGGAGATAAACCTGTTTAACACCTTTTTGCTGCAAAAATAAAAGAATAGCGTCAGGCTGTGTTTTAATTAGTGAGGTATTCCAAAGCCATGTAGACCGGGGCACTTCCTGCATGGCAGATGCCTTAGAATGAAATGAGGAAAAATCAAATCCAAAAATAATCATAACTATAGCAAATAACCCTAGCACTTTCTTAATACTTTTCATATTCTCCACTCCTAATTGGGTTTTTTTGGACATCCCCAAGGAGGAGCCCGGCAGCCGGCTGCCATACATTCCTTCAAGGAATGAGTAGGCCCATAACTTTGCGTCCCAGCTTTTCAGCAGGTTTGCCTTTTTCGTCTTATTGACATTATAATTCCTAGATATTTACACATGAATAAGCTAAAATACCTATAATTGTCGATATTTGGATTAAAAAGAAGAATTTTTAAATTTTGGACAAGAACAAAAGGCGCAAGCGCCCTGGTCAGATGATGAAAGGCTAAAATCGCCACGTCCTGTGGCAACGCCTTCCTGACCCACATCCTGTGGGCCTCCGACAGGCATAAGACGAATCACGCAGGAAATCCTGATTTCTGGAGTGAGTTGGCTTATGACCCCGAGGGGCTGGGCGCTGAAGCTGGATTCCACTAACTTTGTTCGGAGAGTATCCACAAGATTAAATTCCCAAAAAAATATAGCCTCCCAATAAAATGGGAGGCTGGTTTTTATCGGCTATTTCCGTTTGGACGAGGTCTTTTCTGGTCATCACCGGTTGAAAACTCTACCAGCTCTGAACTAGTTCTTCCTTTTTTCTTACTGTTATTTATTTGCGCATTTCTATTTCCAAGCTTAACGCGCCCCATACATACCCCTCCTTTTAAGGGTAGTATGTTTTAAATCAGTATAGGTTATTCCATGCTGAAGGCCGGCTTTTTCCGTTTCATGGCTGCTTAAAGCTGGAGCTATACAATTTAAAAAAGCTTTATATTTTATTTACCATTTTAATAAAGCCATGCAACCTGCATGGCTTTTCAATTTATCGTTTATTTGGGTTCTCGTTTGCAATTTGGCCCTTAAAGAAGATTCGTTTGCTTACAGGAATCTCGAGGTTCCGGCAATATTGCTTTAACTCTCTCTCTTCACGTTCTGTGACTAGAGAGATAACTGTACCATTTGCCCCCATACGTCCCGTACGTCCAGAACGGTGGACATATTGGTTAATATCCTTAGGCATATCTATATGGACAACATGCGTAATTCCCTGAATATCAAGGCCTCTTGCCGCCACATCGGTAGCAATAAGCATCTTCAGCTTACCATCACGAAAATTCCTTAAAGCCGATTGCCGTTCCATTTTGTCCAGTTCGCTATGAAGAAGTCCAACCGATAATTCTTTAAATTGCAATTTTGCTCCAGCAACCGTGATTTCCGAAATATCATTAACAAATGCCAATGTCTTAATGTTTTCAAGACGCGCAATTTTTTCGAGAAGTTTAACTTTTTCCCGCGGTTCACAGGAAAAATAAATATGCTCTACTTCACCTGTAGGGATTTCCTCTTCACGGTTAATCCGTATGACTTCCGGTTCATTTGTTAATTCACGGGCTAATTTTTCAGTATCCTTTTTTAATGTCGCTGAAAAAATTAAGACCTGACGGCTCGCCTGGGTACTTTTTAAAATGCTTTGAGTTGTGCCAGTGTGTTCCTTAGTTAAAAGCTGATCACCCTCATCAAGGACAAGCGTTTTAACTTCATGCATCTTAAGCTTTTTTTGTTTAATTAATTCATTTACTCTTCCTGGCGTGCCAAAAATAACCTGTGGCCGCTTTTTAATCTTTTCCAGCTGCCTCTTCAGATTCGCTCCTCCAATAAGAGTAGCTCCTCTTAGGCCGCTTCCCTCCGACCACTTTTGAAACTCCTGGTATACCTGCATAACCAGCTCCTGGGAGGAAGCCAATACAACAGCCTGCAAACTCTGATTCTCCGCGTCGACCGATTGGAGAACAGGAAATAAATAGGCTAAAGTCTTTCCTGTCCCTGTTGGAGATTCTGCAATTATATCCTTTCCTTCCATTGCAACAGGAAGCGCAGCGTTTTGGATAGAAGTAGGCTTTTCAAAGCCTGATTTCTCCCACGCCTCTTTTAAAAAAGGTTTTAACTCCTGAACATTTATCATAAAAAACTCCTTTAATTAAAAAATCGTCTTGTTTCTATTATAAGTATTTACACCTTTTCAAATCCAATATTAGGCGAATCAGCATGCTTTTGATACTAACGCAGATGGGAGCTGGTGTCTAGAGGCTGTTTTTCTTTAAAATTGGTGGTGTTCTTCAAAACTTTTCCGAATATCTACAAAAATGGGCGACAGTTCTGCAAAAGTTTATGGGTATTCTACAAAAATGGCTGTCTGATCTACAATAAGTTATGGCTGTTCTACATTTTGATTTTTTCACTAAACAGGATTGAGGGTTCTTTACAAAAACTTTGGATTTCCCAACAAAAGTTTAGTTTTAACTTTTTCCACATTAAGAAATAAAACATCGGGCTGAAATCAGCCCGATGCTTCTATCATTCTATTATTTGTGAATCCAAACGGCTCCTGCAGTATTGTCTTTTGCTTCACCAATTACCTGGAACTTCAATCCAAAGTTTGGAACTTCACGTCCTGCGTCAGGAATTAAATCATTAATGTATTTCTTAGAATCATCAAATGTTGTTACTCCTGGAAGGCCTTTGTAGTCATAGATTCCGCGAGATGGTGATTCGATATACCATGCTTGTGAATTATCGTATGTGAAAGCTGCATCTGCCACCTGATAGCGGGTGCTTTGGCTGATCGAAGGTTTACCATTTAATGTACCAACGATCGCTTCTGGATGAGCATCAACTACACCAAGGAACCCTTCTCCTGGGTGGATTCCAGTCCAGTTGTCTAGGTAAGTATCATCCGCATACCAAACCACTAAACCAGGGCTGTATTTTACGCCACGTGAGAATTCAAGGGCTTTGTCAGCACCAGCCCAGTTTCTCCACTCAAGGTAATAATATTGTGGCTTGCTAATCCATCCATCCGCCACTTCAAAACCTTTTAATGTAACTTGTGGAGTTCCTTCTACATCGTCAGCGAACGTTACATTACCGTCAACTGTTAGTTGAAGATTATCCAATGCAAAACCATCTGGAGCAAGTCCGCCATCTGTAACGTATTCAAATTTAAGCTTTACCTTTTTGCCTGCAAATTGGCTTAAATCGTAAGACTTATCTACCCATTGACCTTGTGAAGATTCAAAAGCTGATCCTCCACGAACTACGTCTGACTCGTCACCAATTACATCTATATCTTTCGTTGTTCCATCATTGGCTACTGCTGTTACTTTTACATAATCATAGTCTGTTTCAACTTCATAATAAGATTTGAAA
This sequence comes from Neobacillus terrae, assembly GCF_011393025.1. GTDB lineage: Bacteria > Bacillota > Bacilli > Bacillales > Cytobacillaceae > Neobacillus_A > Neobacillus_A terrae. The sequence goes on from NZ_JAAOEO010000008.1 coordinate 50,539, forward strand.
TCAAACTTTGCACTACTCGCATTTGTTAAATCAAATTCCGGTGTTTCCATTACTGTATCGAGGTCATCACCTTTTGTACTGTAATAGTACTTTTCACCAAATTTAGGAGCAATACCAGGAATTTTCTTATCCGGCAGGTTAACCTTTACGATGCCAGGGTTTTTAGACTTGGTTACACTTTGGTCAATAAATGAAGTAACACCATTTTTATTGATGTCTTCATAATTTACTTCTGTAATATTAGCCCAGTTGCCGCCAATTGTCTTTTGGAAGAATTCTTTATTTTGCGGGGAGAAGCTTGGTGCTTCTGTTCCTGCGATATCACCGTTCCAGCTTCCGCCGGACATAATAGACCATGATGCAATTGGTTCACCTTGTCCTGAGTACTGAGTATCATATTCGTCTGGTAAACCTAAATCATGACCATATTCATGTGCAAATACACCAACCGCTCCGTCTTCAGGTTCGATTGTATAGTCGTAAGCGGCCATTTGTCCTCCCCAATAAGGAACCGATGCTTGAGTACCAGCAACAGGATAAACTCCATTTAAAGCCCAGCGATGTGACCAGATTGCATCATCACCAAGTGCACCGCCGCCAGCTTCCTGGCCGACACCAGCATGCAGTACCATTAAATGGTCAACAAGGCCGTCCGGCTCGTATTGATTTCCGTCACCATCTAGATCGTACTGATCAAATTTATCATAATCTGCTAAATTTATACCGGATGCAACGGCTGCATTTAAGGCGTCCTTTACAAGTCCGCGTGGCCCCTTACTGCCCTTCAAATTGTCGTGTCCACCTGCAGGATCATCACTTCCATAATCTTTTGCATTACCAGGAACCTTTAACCAGTTTGAAACCTGTCCTGATACAGTGTAACTTCCACCTGATTGCTCTTCATAATATTGTTTAAACGTTTTAACTTTTTCACCATTAAATAAGGTGAAATCTTCGTTTCCGAACAACATTTTTTGATAGTGTTCTGGACTAAAGTCATCAGACCACATATAACCTTTTTCTTGCTCTATATTATTGTGAGCAAAATCAGCATATTCAACTAGAAGTACTAAAACCTTATCTTCACGAACGGCACCATTATAGGCTGCCTGCTTAGCAGAATCTACTTTAACCGCACCTGTCGGCTTGCCTTTTTTAAAATTCTCGTGACCTTTATCAAGCTGCTTTTTCAGCTTATCTTTTTGCTTAGTGAGAAAGTCTTTTGTCTTTTTATCAAACTCAGTCACCTGGGCTTTTTCTCCTGCTTGTTTACCAGGTTTCTGGCCTTTCTTTTGTATGTAATCCTTCACCGCTTTTTGAACTTGTTCAGGAGTTGCATCCTTGGAAATAAGTCCACGCTGCTGAAGAGCTTTTGCTAAGCGGTCCTCGTTGACGATATTTAGGTCAAAAGGTGCCGATTCAACTGTTGGCGCTGCTGCGGCTGGTTTTGGTGCAACTGTTGAAGTTGCGAATGCTCCTGCAAACAAAGTGGAAGCCATGATGGTGCTTGCAGTTACGCTAGAAAAAACTTTTAATGCTTTGGTTTGCTTTTTCCCCAAAAAAATACCCCCTCATTTAATAAAGTTAGTAGAATACTTGCTTTTGAAACTGAGTCAAATGTTATCAGCTATTTTGAAAATTGTAAATTTTTTAACAGTAAAACCAGGAAAAATAAGTAAATTTACCTAATAATCAGAAAATTCGACTTCTTTTTATCTAGTAAACTGGTAAATTCCATATCGGTTCTTTATACCCATTAATTTACAGCAAAAAACTGTCTCCTATTTCGGAGACAGTTTTAATCAATCCAAATATTTTCCGTGTTCAGGCAAGCCTATTTCACTCCAATTATTAACTAAATAGTTCAATGCCTCGGACAATTCCTCTCCTGCCATGGGCTGTCCATGGCCAGTAGCGGCAACAGATGGATTAAGCGATTTTAATTTTTCCACTGACTCATAGGCTGAACGCCAGTCAGGTGTAAAATACTTTGGCGGTCCGCTTATCTCTTTCTTCTGTGTAAGAACCTTGTAAAGTGACTCCTGCTTAACGGTTACAAAAGCATCCCCTGCAATAAGAGCTCTGTCAGACTCACGGAATAAGGAGATATGACCCGAAGAATGGCCAGGAGTGTGAATCCACTTCCATCCAGTCATACCCGGTATGGAACCATCCTCCGGAAGAGCCTGTACTTTTTCTCCCAAATCAATTCCATGGTTAGGAAATAAAGGTGACATTTCACCAACCAATCCCTCATCTATTGTTGAATCTCCAGGAGGATAATTTGCTTTTCCCGTTAGATATGGCATTTCAAGACTGTGTGCATACACAGGAACATTCCAATGATCAAGCAATTCAACAAGCGAGCCTACATGGTCAAAATGTCCATGTGTTAAAATAATGGCTTTTGGGGCTTTGCCCTTTCCATACCTTTCTGCTGCTGCCTCCATAATTTCGTCGGCATTTTTCGGCATGCCTGCATCAATTAAAAAAAAGCCCTCCTGCTTTTCGGGATCTCCTACAAAACATAGATTGACTATTTTATTTGTATAACAAAAGATGTCCGGAAGAACACTGATGCCAAGCCCACTCCCCAAAGAAGTCATCGGTAAAAAAGAATCCTCAAATTTATTATCCAGCTGTTTATCCATTTTTTGAATTCCCTTCCTTTCATTACAAGTATTTGTTAAGCAGGTGTAAATTATTGCATTTTTTATTCCCTCTTTTATTTAAAAAATTCCTTCCATACTTCTTGACAATTGTGTGAATGTATTGGATAAGTTTTTTGAACTTATTGTGAACCTTTCCTATCTTCGGTCTATAGTCAATTTTTTTCGTGTAAAATGTGATACATCGATATACTTTACTACTATTTCGGAGTTGAAAATAATGTTTAAGAAAATTCTGTTGGCTTTATTGCTTCTGTTTGTTCCTATGGGACGCCAGGCATTTGCCCATTCTTCTTTGGAAAACTCCACTCCGAAAAAAGGAGAGGCAGTTACGCAGCCGCTTCACGAAATCAAGCTTGATTTTGACACAAAACTTAAATCAGCAAGTTCCTTTACAATTAAGAATGAATCTGGAAATATTATTCAATCAGACAACATTAAAACAGCTGAAAATAACCTTGTTGGGACTTTTAAAAATGCTCTTGAAAACGGGACATATACGATTCATTGGAAGGCCATAAGCATTGATGGAGACACACTCGAAGGAAATCTTCCTTTTACAGTCCATGCAAAGACAACTGCTGCAGCGGAACTATCAGCAAACAGCAATGCGTCATTACAATCCTATGCAATTCCTGGCATAATCGGTTTGCTGATATTTATTGGGCTTGGAAGCTACTGGGTTGTTTTTAGAAAGAAACATTTAGTGAAATAGCACAAAATAGAGGCTGCATCCATTTGGATACAGCCTCTATTGTTATTCTCCCAGCGGTTTTGCGTTATAACTGGAGCCTGTAAAATCGGTTAATTCACTGATTGTTTTCCATAATTCCGGATAAAACTCGAAGCTGATTCTTCTTTGAAGTGCTTTTGCCGGAACTCCTTTTAAACTGTTTGTATCAAGACCAATCATTCTTTTTACTAATTGCAAATGATGATGGCGGAAACTTTGAAAGTTTTCATCAAACTGAATCATTTCCTGCATGAGGTCAAAGAGTGCTAAATCTGTGGAGGGATTTTTTTGCAGTTCGATAGGGGTTAAACACCTATCTTTCATTAACTGTTCAAATGGTCCCCACAGCTTTGGCCCCAGCTTTAGAATTTCGTTGAATCCAGGAGAGTCCTGGCCGCTTCCCTGCCCGAGGGCAAGTCTAATAGTATGGTAGTCAATAGGAGCAATGACTTTTACCATATTAAAAACCTCCGGTAGATGTTTTACATGGATATTAACGCGTTTTATTCGGGAAACCGCTTTCAAAATATTGCTTTCTTCCATAGCTTTTTCAGCAAGATGAATGTATTGAATAACAAGCTTAAAGTGGAGCTCGGCAATCTGGTGAACCATTTGAAAAGTAAGTTCGTCTTCGCAGCATAACTCCTCTTCGTTTTTCTGCAGGCTCAGGAGCTCTTCAGTTCGAATGTATTTCTCATAATCGGTTAATTTTCTTTCCATAAAATCTCCCTCTGTATTATAGTTTTATAAACTTACTCATATTTACGCAGTATTGCTCTCACAGGGCTTCCATCTGCTTCAGCAAGCGGTAGAGGAAGAGCAACTAATTCGTATTCTCCCTGCAAAACCATGCTAAGATCCAGCCCTTCTAAAATATGAATACCGTGCCTGTTTAAGCTGTGGTGCGCAGATAGCTCTTTGCTCTCAAGCGGATCAACTGAAGGCACATCAACGCCTATAAGCCTGACCCCCTTCTCTTCTAAAAATGGACCCAGGTCTGGATTTAAAATAGTTATTAGATCAGGAAATACGGAGGGGTCCTTCCAGGAACCAGTCCTCAGCAGAAGCCTTTCGCAACCTTTAAAATCAAAAGCGGCAAGTTCCTCTGTCCCGATGCTTTTTTTATCCGGCAAATCAATAACCATTGCCCTTCCAATATAAATATTTAAATCCAGGTCATTTATCCTTTTTCCCTCACTGTCAAAATGAAAGGGAGCATCGACATGAGTGCCTGTATGAATACTCATTGTAAGCTTGCCAACATTAACTGACCCGCTTAATTCTTTGGGCCAGGAAACTTCATAAGAGAAGGGAGTATCACCCGGCCAGGTGGGGGTTCCTTTTTCCAGCCTTCGGGAAATATTAATGATCTGCATGCTTTCCTCCATTTAAGCGATAATTTCCCGCTTATTTTCATATTTTTCATAATCTTTATTTTCCATGATTTTTTTCAGCCTTTGGACAGCTTCCCAAACTTCTGAATAAGAGGTATACAATGCTACAGGAGCAAGCCGGATTACATTTGGCTGCCTGAAATCTGGAACAACTCCATTTTCTTTTAAGGCTTTACAAATTCTAGCAGCCTCTGGATGTTCAAGAGAAACATGGCCGCCAAGCCTTACAGGGTCAATAGGATTAGCTATTTCAAAGCCAAATCCGCTGAGCTCTTCAATTATCAAATCCATTAAATAATGGGTTAAATCTAAAGACTTTTCACGAATTCGATCAATTCCTGCTTCCGCAAACATCTCCAGGGAGCCGATTAATGGTGCCGCACTCATAATATGCGGTGTACCAATTTGATATGCACCTGCTTCTGCAGCTGAAGAAAATGTATGCTCCATATCAAATTGCTTGGTTTTATCTGAACCGAACCAGCCTGCAAGCCCAGGAATCCTTCCAAAGTGGCGTTTATTGACATAGAGGGAGGCTATACTGCCTGGCCCCGCATTTAAATACTTATAGTTACACCAAAAAGCAAAATCAACGCCCCATTCGCTAAATTTATGGGGGATAGCTCCAACTGAATGGCAGCCATCAAATCCTATTAAAATATTTCGTTTATGAGCTTCCTCTGTCAGTCTCTTAATATCCAGAAGCTGGCCGCTTCGATAAAGTACTGTCGGAAGGACAATTAAAGCTACCTCTTCCGTCATCGCTTCAATAATATCTTCTTCCTCTAGGAGTCTTCCATCTCTGCTCTTCACCCTAATCAGGTGTTCCTCAGGGTTTAATCCCCTCAAACTTATCTGGCTTTTTAAAGCATAGATATCTGAAGGAAAGTTCAATTCATCAGCCAGAATCTTGGTCCTGTTTCCTTGCGGCGAATAAAAGGTGGCCACAAGCTGATGAAGGTTCATTGTGGTAGAACCTGCAGCAAGTACTTCAGCAGGCTCAGCCCCTACCAACGGGGCAGACATTTCTCCAAGTTTTTCAGAAATATAAAACCATGGCTGTTCACCTGTCATCCATCCGTCAATCCCATGCTCCTTCCATGCTTGTATCGTCTTTTCAAGACTTAACTCGGCCCTTTTGGATATCAGCCCCAATGAATTTCCATCAAGATATATTTCTCCTTCTTTTATATAAAACTCATTGCGAAAGGATTGCAGTGGATCCTGACTATCCTTCTCTATTGCGTATTTCCTTAAATGAGTTAACATTGCGCACCTCCTGTTAGAAAATTACGTCTATTTCAAAAATAGCTTTATGGGACATTATCTGTCAATCTGGATAAAAGAAAAAAACAGCGGGAAATCCCGCTGCTTCTAATCAATTAAATGACTGCCAAAAAGGCGCTTTTTTATCTATTATGCTGTCTATCTCCTCGAATGGTATTTGGAATGTTGGAAACCCTGCGGCGTAGGGAGCAATCTCATAAGGATCAAAGTAAATGTTAAGCGTATCTTCCGAAATAAAGAATGGCTGTGCTGGTCTTATGCCTTTAAAGCGCCCCTGGAAAACATACGAATATTTCTCATCATTTTTTATTTGGTCCTCGATAATACCATTTAATGTTTTTATATAGCTGCTATCTTTCTTAAACAGGTCTCTAAGCTGAAAGAACTCCCCGGTATCCAGGTTCACATGGGCGTACTTTTTAACTGGCATTCCATGAGCAGCACCAAAGTGATAATCATATCCATTTACTTCAATCACTACCAATTTCTTTTGATAAAAAGTCACTTCAAAGTCCCCTGAATAATTGGACTCAAGCTGCTCGTTTTGAGAAATTTGTTTTAATCCTGATAGCTCTTTTAATCTTTCATTTACCGAATGCTGGACTTTTTCGCTTTCGATCCCCTCAAGCTGCGGATAATAAACTAAGTAATCCTTGTTAGGCTTATATTTCTTTTCAACTATTGAATAAGTATTATTCAAAGGAATTTTCTTATTCTGCCTCCAGATTAGTTTTCCGCTTTTATCAAAATAAAACAATCTTAAATCCATTTCCCCGCGAATTAGTGTTTTATCCTGATATAGGGCCCCATTTCCGCTTTGCGCAGGAAATCCTTCAATTCTTTTACCATTTCGGTCAATAAAAAAGGTATATAAATTATTGGATGCAGATGCCATTCCCTTTTCAAATTGGTCGATTGAATTATAAAGGAACCCTGTCAGGATATGTCCGTCCAGATCAGCCAGTGCATAACGCAGGCCCATATACGGCTTATTTGCTTGGATTGCTTTCCCAAGGGCAATCCTGCCTTCACCCAAATAATGAATCGATTCATATGCTGGCTTGATAAAATAAAAGCCATTTCGGTCAATTAGTCCGTATTTATTTTGGATATCATCATCCGAGACATTAATGATAGCCCTGCCTTCTGTAAACGGACCTGCCCACGAAAAACGGGGAGTTATCATAATATCAGCCTTTTCGTCCATATAGCCATATTTTCCATTTTGAACTGCCTGAAATGCCAGCCTTTCCTCCCCATAATTCTCCACATTTGCATACTGATATGTGTGCAGTTTCTTGCCGGTAAGACTAATAAGGGCAAACAGCCCATCTTTTATTTTTACAAGAGCCTTACCTTCTTTAAACTCACTGGCTGCTTCAAATTCCGGCGGAATAACATCCTTTCCCCACCGATTTAAAAAGCCGTATCGCAAAATCCCTTTTAAATCCGATACAGCGGCCACTGCCCTGCCCTCTTTATAATCTCCGATAAACTCATAAGACCTTTCGGTAATTTCCTTTCCCATTTCATCAATTACTTTATATCTTCCTTTGTCAATAACAGTAGCTCTACCTTCCGAAAAGGGATGTATGGTCTCGTATTTTGGTTTCACAACAAAATAGCCATTCGTATCTATCAGCCCGTCCAAGCCCATAAATCCGATAATGGCCAGGCCGCTATCTTCAAAATCACCGGCATGGTCATAAACAGGCGGGAGGACAAATACACCCTTTTGATTGATATATCCCCATTTAACGCCTCCAACCAATTTTTCCGAGGCTCTAAACAGATAAACAGACCTCATGGCTCTTTCCTGGTAACTATTTCTCGCAGCTGAAGTTTTTCCTCTCATGTTAATCCCCCACTTTTCCCTGCTAGCTATCATATGTACGGGCGAATATCCCTGTTACTAAAAGGGAGGGAGAAATTCTCTTCATGAAGGGAATTTTACCTAAAGGGGAAGGTTTCAAAATAATGTTTCTTCTGCATCCATGTTCAATAAATGAAAAAAGAGTTCCCCATCTATAATCGGAAAACTCTTCTCTATTTAATGCCCAATTGAAGTTGCACCTGGAATCAATTGTTTAAGTTCTTCATATGAGATAATAGTATTCCAATGGCCGGTAATCCTGGCAAAAATAACGATTAGAATAAACGCAGTTAAGAAAGCCGTTGGAACAAACCACTTATTCACTTTCTTAGTAGCAACAGTCATATTTAAAGTGTCTTTAACAGGACAAGCCTCCACACATTGCATACATGCCGTGCAGTTAGGAGTACGGACTGCTGTCTTTTGCGAAACCTTTATCCTTTGAGGACATACTCTTGTACAAGCTTCACAATCAATACATGTCTCTTCATTTCTGGTAACCTTGGTTATTCCAAATAATGACCCTAAACCGATTAATGCTCCATAAGGACAGAGGAAGCGGCACCAAAAATTTTTAAAAAATAGGGAAAGCACAAACATAAGAATGATAAATTTCAATGCAAATCCGCCAATGTTCAGGAAGAAAAGCAGCATTTTCACATCGGAAATTTTATTATATGGATCCTGCAGAAAATCTTTAGCCACGAAGACCGGCATATCAAACACAATCATCTTAACGAAAAACAATAATAACAGGTATTTAAATACTGATAGAATCCAGGCGAGCCATCCCGGAATCTCAAAGTTTCTCTTAAACAGCTTTTTGCCAAGCATCCCTGTCCACTCACTTATTGTCCCGACCGGACAAATCCAGCTGCAAAATGATTTTCTAAACACTAAACCTGATCCCACAAAAAAGGAGAATAACACCAGGCCAGCTGGATGAATTTTGTCAAAATCACCACTTAGCAGCCAAACCTTAAGTCCCACAAGAGCGGAGATTGGCAGGAATCCCTCCACGGCAGATGGCCTTTGGACAAATGGCTCCGTTCCTCCCGTTTGAAAGTGTATATAAAACTTGTAAAATTGTAGACCAACATATAACAAAAACAATAAAAATATAGCCTGTACGGCATATCTTACAGCTTGAACCGGCTTTTTTTTGATCTGCCTGTAATACCAGTTCTTCGATTTCATTACATTTCCCTCCATTCAGCTTGCTACCTTAATGATAAAGTAGCGGACTGAAGGAATATGTGATTTAAATCTCTTAAAAAAGCACTGTCGGAAAGATGTCACAAAAAAAATTTTTTTAGTGTTTAGAGCCTGAATTCACAGCATTGTTATCGCTTTCTAATAAGCTTTGTAAATATTTATCTCTTGATAAATTATTGAAATATAATATAATCAGATTAATTAATACTTCAGAGTTTTCTTTCAACTATTTTTTTAAAAGTCATTGACGAGAAGAGTAGGATGTTTTCCAAGCCTTCAGAGAGTCGGCGTTTGGTGCAAGCCGATGGCAGAATTCATTTGAAAATCATCTCCGAGACGTGCGGCTGAAGAAGTGTGAAAGCACAGTAAGCCAAACCGGAATTTCCACCGTTAACAGGAACGCGTATATTAGTACGTTGATGGAGCGCCGTAATTTTCTTTATTACGGAACTAGGGTGGTAACGCGAGCCAAACTCGTCCCTATTCAGGGGCGGGTTTTTTGTTTTTTCTAAAATATTATTTATTTGAGGAGTGATTCGAATGAAAAAGAAAGATACCGTTTTTATCGGACTTATGCTATTTTCAATGTTTTTTGGTGCAGGAAACTTAATTTTTCCGCCATTTTTAGGACTGCAGGCTGGGACTTCCTTCTGGCCAGCTATTCTGGGCTTTATTATTACAGCTGTGGGGCTACCTCTACTCGTTCTGGCGGCTATTGCCCTTGTTAAAGACGGAGTACAGACATTAGGCAGCCGGGTGCATCCTCTGTTTGGCACAATATTTACCATTGTTGTGTATCTCTCAATCGGACCATTTTTCGGTATTCCGCGTAATGCTAATGTTGCCTTTGAAATGGGATTAAAACCTTTCCTTGGTTCGGTCTCTTTAAGCAATTCAGTTCTTCTTTTATTGTTTACTGTTGTATTTTTCACACTCGTATACTTACTAAGCCTTAACCCTTCAAAGGTTGTAGATTATATGGGCCGCTTTATCACACCGGCCTTGCTCGTTTCCATTCTTGTTCTTTGTGTTACAGCTTTCACTAAACTATCTCATCCATTAAAAGCTCCTGCAGAAAAATATCAAACTGCTTCACTTTTCAAAGGATTTATTGATGGATATTCAACAATGGATGCCCTGGCAGCACTCGCTTTTGGTATCGTTATTTTAACTGCTTTCAAACAAAAAGGAATCAGTTCTAAAAAGGAACTTGCTTCCCAAACAATTAAATCCGGACTTGTAGCTGGGGCTGCTTTGGCGGCCGTTTATCTAGCCATTGGATTAATGGGAGCAAAAATGGCAGGCTACGGAACTTTTGAAAATGGAACAGAGGTATTATCAGCTGCTTCGAGCATGCTGCTTGGCAAAGGCGGGACAATCCTGCTTGGAGTAATTTTTACACTTGCTTGTTTTACTACTTGCGTTGGTTTAACCATTGCCTGTGGTCAGTATTTTACAAAAATTGCACCTAAACTAAGCTATCGTTCATTTGTTACAATCGTTACTGTCGCAAGCTTTTTAATTGCTAACCTAGGCTTAAATCAGATCATCAATGTTTCAGTACCATTCCTTGTAATGGCTTATCCTTTAACAATTGTCCTAATCACCCTTTCCTTCTTCCACCGCTATTTCAGCGGGTCTCAGAAGGTGTATGCAGGTGCCATGCTCTTAACAGGATTAGTTGCTTTATATGATGGATTAAAGATGTTTGGCATTGAATCTTCTGCTCTTGACCAGTTAGTATCAGCTCTTCCATTCTCCTCTTTTGGTTTAGGATGGGTAGTACCGGCCCTTGCTGGAGCAGCAGTCGGATTTGTGCTAGACCGCTTAGTCAAATCAAAGCGTCCAACTGAAGATAAGCAGCAAGAGGCTGCATAAAAAAGGGAGTGCTCAAATTTTGAGCACTCCCTTTTTTATGCCCTGGATTATCTTCCCTGAGGAAAGCGGGGTCACCCCGGCTAGGTTTTCCCGTTGGACATTGAATTTGCCTCGGAATTGCCCACGCACGAAGAAAATGCGCAGCATTTTCGAAGAGTCTCAGCAGGGAGGCTTATATACTGGCCGCAAATTCAGGATTTTTTTGCGGGCAGGTATATGCTTCCTCTATTACTGCCACTTTTGCCTAATTCCATTGAAGAAAGATAACGAGTGGCGGTATTTCGTTTATAAAGATGTGTAAACCAGCGAAATTCCTTATTAGTAATTTGGGGACCGAAGAGAAGGAAATAATCCTTAACAGCATCCTCGTAGGCATCTTTATAGATGCCGGAGCAGGAAGGACAGGACCATTTTCCGTGTGTATTTTGCATGGGGAGGAAAGAGCAGGAAGGACAGCGGACCCCAGTAATAATTTCTTCTTTAGAGATGTTAAACTGTTTAAGAATATCGATATCAGGAGATGTGTGATTTTTTAAAAGAATTTTCGCTATTTTTTTTATATCCTTGGAAGTAAATCGATCATGGGCTATATACTTTTCAATTTTGCCGATTTTTTCGAGAATATTAGCCCCCCTGCATAATTTATGCTGCTCGCCATGGTTCCCGGTTACATTTTTAATTATGGCATTTTGGTTAGTCAAAGCGACAAGGTACTCTATCTGGAGAGGAGGAAGATTATTTGCAGCGAAAAAGCTGGTTAGCTGATTACTTTGATGCCTGACTTGTGAAAAAGGATCGCCCAGCCGCTTTTCCTTGCCATCCTCCGCCTTGATGAGCTGACAAAATTTCGAATCAAAATAGAGTTCCCCACTGATATTCTTTGATTCAACTACTAGTCCATAAAAAGAGGTCAGGATGAGGAGGTCAATTTGAAAAAAATATTTTCCAGAGGGAAGTCTCAGGTTGTGGAAGATGAGATAGTTCTTTTCATCGAGAAAAGAAAGATAGTAATCAAGTGACTTTTCACCATAGTAGCCAGCACTTTCTTTATACCAATCTTTTATCACATTGACTTTTTTAGGGTTATCATCATGGAGCCTGTCTTTTAGCGCAGCTAATTTTAAGAGAAGCTGGGAAGGGGAAGCTTCTTTAACAAACAAAATCTCACATCCTTTATGGTTTTTTGAAATTTTTGTATGTAAAGTTGTCTTGCTTGTCATAAAACGAAGATAGTTTTACAAATAAAACACAAAAAATAGACTTTGAGAAAGATATTTTTATAATTTAAATGGGAAATTCACGATATTAAGAAAAGAATGCACGTTTTCGAGGAAGAAATGCACGATTTCGAGGAGGAAATGCACGATATTGAGAGAAGAATGCACGATATCAGGAAGGAAATGCACGGAACTGGGAGAAGAATGCACGGTCAAAGGAGGAAATGCACGGATTTGCAACGGAATGCACACCAATGAAGATAAATGCATGGCCTGCCTGCTGTATGACCCAGATGGCCAGAGCTATAGATGTCCATTTGTTAGCTTCATAATACAATTATATACAAGTATTTTCAATATATAAAGAAAACATGTGATTGAATAAGCCAGGCGCTATGCCTGGCTTTTCCTTTTATTCTTTCTCTGTACCAAATACGATTCCGTTTTGTCTTCTGGCTTCTTCAGTTATCCCGATTACAATTTTGCTCAGTTTTTTAAGTTCCTCATATGTTTTTAAGTCCTTAGTTCCAATAATCTCTGCGAACCTGGTGGCTTCATATACCATGTCCTGCTCTTCTTGCCAGATTCCCATGTATTCGCTTTCCTTCGTATGGCTGTCAATAAATTGGATTTTCGAGATTGGTGCAGCCTCCGGAAGTACAAAGGTTCCTGCCTCGCCATGAATTTCGCATGGAATAACGGAGTGAGACGTTTTTGAACACATGATAGTACAAACAAAGTCATCGTATTCCATTATTAAGGTACCGCTGCCGTCTACTCCAGTCCTCAGCTTTACAGGATGGTAAGCTACCTTTTGTGGTTCACCAAATAACCCTACAGCTAAGAATAGCGGGTAAACACCAAGATCGACTAATGCTCCTCCGGAAAAGGCAGCAGAAAAAATATTGGGCTCCTCCCCTTTTAAATACAAATCATACCGGGATGAGTATTGAATATAAGGAAGAAGCGCACTCCTTAACTTACCCGCTTTTGATAAGTTCTCCTTTAAGATAGCAAAATTAGGGGTATGTATATTTCGGATTGCCTCAAATAAAAATACTCCATTTTCTTTAGCCGTTTGAAAAGCTTGTTCAAGCTCCTTTTTATTAGAGAAAATAGGCTTTTCACATATTACATGCTTTTTATTTTTTAAAAACAGTAATGCATGCTCAAAGTGATGTGAATTAGGTGATGCAATATAAACTGCTTCAATTTCTGTGCTTTGCGCCATTTCTTCAATACTGGTATAGAAGGTGTCAGCATTATAGGACTCTGCCATTTTTTTTGCCTTCTCATCAGTTCGTGAATAAACAGCACGCAATTGAAACTGCCCGCTTAACTCTGCTGCCTTTATAAATGATTCAGTAATCCAGCCTGTTCCCACTGTTCCAAAGTTAATCATCGAAACCCTCCTTCTTGTACACCTCTTATTTTAGCCTTTTCAGGTTATTTTTAAAAACCAGGACTCCCTGCTCCAAAAAAATGATATGCTTTTAATTAAATATTACATAGGAGCGTTCCAATGAATTATGCGGAGAAGTTAAGAGACTATTTCAGGCAATATGCCAATAGCAGCAATGCTGTGCAAATGAAAAAGTATATGCGGGATCAATATGAGTTTTTTGGAATTAAGACCCCAGAGAGAAGAGCCATTCTAAATGAGTTTATAAAAGATAATGGATTTCCGGGAGATCAAACTTTTGAGGAGGTTATACTGCAGCTTTGGGAAATGCCTGAGAGAGAATTGCAAATTGTTGCGATCGGGTTAATTGATTTAAAAAAGAAGAAAAAGGAATTAACTGATAAATACCTGCCACTCTTAGAAACCTTGATCACCAGTAGATCATGGTGGGATACGATTGACCATATTGCCACAAATCATATCGGGTACCTTTTCGGCAAATACCCAAATTTAATTATAGAAGTTGGGGATCGATGGAGAAAGAAAGATAACATCTGGCTCAGACGGACAATGATCCTTTTTCAATTAAAATATAAGACTCAGACTGATACCAGCCTTTTAACTGAAATTATTATCGAAAACCTTGGCAGCAAGGAATTTTTCATCAATAAAGCAATTGGCTGGGCTTTAAGGGAATATGCAAAAACCGACCCTGATTGGGTAATTAATTTTGTTTCCCAATATCCCCTTGCAAACCTTAGCAGGCGTGAAGCAGTAAAGAATATTATAAAAAAACAGCTCCTTTAAAAGAGGATGTATATTCCTAGCAGCAATTCTGGCGAAATATCTACGGTTCAAGAAGGCATACGGCGTAAGCAGCAGGAAAATTATTGTACCTTTGTTAAAAGCATGATTTGGCGGGAACAATGGAAAAATATCGTTATTTATGATATATAAGTAGTACATATGTAGAAAGAGGTTGAAAAAAGTGGACAATCAATCGTCTAATTTTATACGGGATATAATTATTAAGGACCTTGAGTCTGGCAAGCGTAATGAAGTTGTTACTCGCTTTCCGCCAGAACCGAACGGTTATTTACATATCGGCCATGCAAAATCCATCTTTCTGAACTTTAGTCTGGCAGATGAATTTAAGGGCAAAACGAACCTAAGATTTGATGACACCAATCCTTTGAAGGAAGACGTGGAATTTGTAAATTCTATCAAGGAAGATGTTAAATGGCTCGGTTATGAGTGGGAAGGATTATTTTTCGCATCGGATTACTTTGAGGAAATGTATAATCGTGCTGTCCTTTTAATTAAAAATGGATTGGCTTATGTTGATGATTTATCTGCAGATGAAATTCGCTCACTTCGCGGAACACTGACAGAACCTGGCCAGGAGAGTCCATACCGAAATCGTTCGGTTGACGAAAACCTAGACCTTTTCGAACGCATGCGAGCTGGAGAATTTGGCAATGGGGAAAAAGTCCTTCGCGCAAAAATCGATATGAAGTCACCAAATATCAATTTACGCGACCCTGTTATTTACCGCATTTCCCACACTACCCATCATAATACTGGAGATAAATGGTGTATCTATCCGATGTATGCCTTTGCTCATCCAATTGAGGATGCTATCGAAGGCGTGACCCACTCCATTTGTACAATAGAATTTGAGGATCAGCGCCCATTATATAATTGGGTGGTTGAGAAGTGTGAAATGGAAAGCCAGCCTCAGCAAATTGAATTTGGCCGTCTTAATATTACCAATACTGTAATGAGCAAACGGAAACTGAAACAGCTGGTGGAAGAAGGATATGTAGATGGCTGGGATGACCCGAGAATGCCTACTATTTCAGGCTTGCGCCGCAAGGGATTTACACCTGAAGCAATCCGTAAT
This sequence comes from Neobacillus terrae, assembly GCF_011393025.1. Lineage (GTDB taxonomy): Bacteria > Bacillota > Bacilli > Bacillales > Cytobacillaceae > Neobacillus_A > Neobacillus_A terrae. The sequence continues at coordinate 66,110 of NZ_JAAOEO010000008.1, forward strand.
TTCATTGGAGAAACAGGGGTATCCAAAGGATCAGGTGCAGTGGATGAGCAAATGCTTGAGCACTTCGTTCGAGAAGATTTGAAGCTAAAAGCTCCAAGGACGATGGGTGTATTGAAGCCGCTTAAAGTTGTAATTACTAACTATCCCGAAGGACAGGTTGAATGGCTTGATGCTGAAATCAATCCAGAGAACCCTGATATGGGCATTCGTCAAATCCCGTTCTCCCGTGAAATTTATATTGAACAGGACGACTTTATGGAGAATCCTCCAAGCAAGTACTTCCGCCTGTTCCCTGGAAATGAAGTTCGCCTGAAGCATGCTTACTTTATAAAGTGTGAAGATGTTATTAAGGATGAGGAAGGCAATGTTGTAGAGCTGCATTGTACTTACGATCCTGAAACTAAGAGCGGCAGCGGTTTTACCGGCCGAAAGGTCAAAGGAACCATCCACTGGGTTGAAGCAACTAATGCGGTTGCAGCAGAGTTTCGTTTATATGAACCACTTATCCTGGATGAAACACCAGAGGATGGCGACGACGAGGGAAAAACTTTCCTCGATCATGTAAATCCTAACTCTCTTGAAGTTCAGAATGGTTTCATTGAGCCAAATATGAAGGATGTAAAGGGACAGGATAAATTCCAATTCTTCCGTCACGGCTACTTTAATGCAGATCCGAAGAATACAGCTAGTGGTCCAATTGTATTCAACCGGATCGTATCACTAAAAAGTTCTTTTAAATTATAAAAATGTAAACCGGTCTGGGATGGCCGGTTCTTTTTCTATACGGTTGACTTCTTTTAGTTACCCGATTAACCTTATAAAATCAAACAAATGGCTCAGCAGAGGAATTATGGATTTTTTAGACAAAATGTTCTTGATAGGCCGGTTTAAGGACCAACAGTTTCACTTTTACTGCTGATTTAAGTTCATTGTAGCTAAGGGTGGCGACTCCAGCGGGAAAAGTGGGACAGTCGAGGCCCTGGACTAAGAGTAGCGAGGGAAGCGGCTTGGCCCCGCCCACGGAAAGCGTCCACCCGAAGCGGAAATCTAGTTGGACTCCAGAACTACTTTTATTGTAAAACAAAAAGACTGTAGACAACCTCGAAATTCTTCGAGATTGTCTACAGTCTGTGCAATCCTATCAAGGAACACATCAGTTTGGCACTTCAAAAATAATCCTCGTTCCTTTTCCAGGTGTTGAATAGATAGATAGCTCGCCGCCTGCAGATCGGGCTCGCTCCTCCATGCTGAACAAGCCAACTCCCCTGTGTTCCTGCTTCGGATCAAATCCAGCACCCTTATCTTCAATCATCACCCGAACTGACTCTTCGGTTTCTCTTATGGTTACTGTTGCCTCAAATACTTCAGCATACTTCCTGATATTTGTCAGGGCCTCCTGAATAATCCTGTAAATAGTGATTTCAATATTGACGTAAAGCCTTCGGTTCAATACGCATTCAAATATCACATCAATTTTGTAATGCTCCGAGTACCTGTTCAGGAGTGAACGAATGGCAGGAACAAGACCTAAATCATCTAAAACAGATGGCCGGAGCTCCCAGGAAATATCACGAATCTCTTCAATAAGCTCCGTTGCTTCATCCTGCATTTGCTGAAGCAACGGATGGTCCATTTCAGCCAATAGACGATTGATGGTGATTAAATGGCTGTAAAGATTCTGGCCAATTCCATCATGAAGATTACGTGACAACCTTTTCCGTTCCTCCTCCTGGACGTCAATTATTTTTACCATCATTTTTTGCAGCTCTTCCTCAACCCGTTTTCGCTCGGTAATTTCGTAGCGGATGGCGAGATATTGATAAGGCTTATTTTTTTCGTTCAAAAACGGGACAATGGTTGTATCCACCCAGTAATACGTACCATCCTTGGCCTGGTTACGGATTTCTCCCTTCCATACTTCCCCTGCCCCGATTGTTCTCCACATTTTGTGGAAAAATTCTTTTGAGTGAAGACCCGAATTGACAATGCGATGGTCCTTCCCAATTAATTCTTCTTTAGTGTATTTGGAGATTTCACAAAACTGTTCATTAATATATGTAATTTTTCCCCGGGAATCAGTAATGGCCACAATGGAGGATTCATCGAGGGCAAATTTCAAATCGATTAATTCTTGCATTGACTTCTTTAATTCTTCTGTTACCTGCTGATATTGCTTGCCTTCATCCAAGAAATTGTTCACTTTTTCAGATGGCTGCCTTTCCTCTTCAGGCTGCTGGTGCTCCGGGACCATCCGGTCATTTCCTTCCGGTTCTAATTGGTTGTGCGGTCTCTGCTCCATGATAAGCCTCCTGATACTAAGATACGATATGGTCTGATAATATTTTCTCCAAATTACCAGCGGATTCTTTTACGCTAGTTTGAAAATCCTCTGTATAGGAGTGTGTTTCCCTATTTCCGATAAGCAGAACGCCTTTAGGTACGCCTTTAAAAAATAAAGGTACCGCATATGAGGATACCAGATTTTCCGCCAGCATAATAGGCTGTTCAATTGGCTTGCCTAAAACATTATTAGGGAAATCGTCTATCATCAATGGGGTGCCGCTTGAAATGACTTTTCCGGCAATCCCCTTCCCAAACCGAACAGTTATTAACCTGTACTTTTCATTTAAATTTCCAATAGCATAGTGCCACTTGATATTAAGACCGTTTTTATCCTGCAATGCCAAGCCAATAAAATCGCACGAAATTTCTTTCATTAGGCTTTTGCAAACATCATCAATAGCTAGGAAATCGTTTATTTGGTCCATAGAATCCCTTTTTTCTTATAAGCCATATCCTAACAGCCCCTTTTTCACAGCATAAGCCACCAGTTCAGGACGGGTTTTCATTTGAAGCTTTTCCATCAAGTTTCCCTTATGTGTCTCAACTGTTTTCACACTAATCACCAGCTTCTCGGCAATTTCTTTATTGGAAAAGCCTTTGGCAATTAAAGTCAGGACTTCTTTTTCCCGGTCTGATAAAAGGTTAAACGTATCTGTCCGTCCTTGTTTAAGTGACCCAAGGTACTCCTCCATCAGTCTTTTCGTTGCAGTTGGATGCAGATAGGCATCACCGGAAGCAACGGTTTGAATAGCGGACAGCAATTCATCGTGTGGAGCACTTTTCAGAATACAGCCTGCAGCACCTGACTGTATGGCACGGAATAAATACTCTTCATCATCGTGCATCGTTAAAATCAGTATATTTACTTCAGGCATCAGCTTTTTTAATTCAGAAGTGGCAGACAGCCCATCTTTGCCATGAGGCATACTTAGATCCATGACAACAACATCAGGTTTTAAATCAAGAGCCTTCCGAATACCTTCATTTCCTTCGGATGCCTCCCCAACAACATGTATATCCGGATGTGTACTTAATAGCATGGAAAGTCCCATACGGACCACAGCATGATCATCAACCAGCAGGATTTTTATCAAATTTAAACTCTCCTTTTGTTGTCTAATCTTTAGAAAAAGGAAGTGAAATGTCTACAATTGTTCCTTCCCCTATTTTAGAGGAAATGGTACACTTCCCGCCAGCCTGATACATTCTTTCTATTATTGCAGCCAGGCCTGATGCATTTCCGGGACATGTATCTGTGCAGTTAAAACCTTTTCCAAAGTCTCGGATTTTTATAGTTATAGCAGCTTCACCCCAAAAAAAGGAGATTTTTACTTTTGTTGCTTCCGCATGTTTTGCCGTATTAACCAAGACTTCCTGGCAAACCCTGAACATCGCTATACTGCCCTGCTCGGGAAGCAGCTTTTCCACCCCATTGTTTTCAAGCTCTACAATAACTCCAAAAGTAGAAGTATATAGCTTTGCATAGCTTTTCACAGCAGGGAATAAACCCAGTGACAAAGCGGGAGGATGCAATTCAACAGTCAGGAACCTGATTTCCTGTAAAGTCCGTTCCATAAGACGCTCCATTTCCTGGATATAGCTTTTCATCTGTGGATTATCGGTGCCTGTTTCAATAAACTGCAGCCCTGTATAAAGACTGTACAGGTTCTGGCCAACACCTTCATGAAGTTCAAGGGCGATTCGTTTAATTTCTTCTTCCTGTGACCGGATTATATATGAGCTTATATGCTGATCTTCCTTTAAAAGCTCCATTTCGCTCCTCCTCTAACCTTCAAAAGGTGCTCCATTTTTTAAAAAAATTGGCTCTATTAATCTTGACTGTTGATTTTAGCTCACGACGTTCGCTTTCCGCAGCAATCAACAGGGCAGAAAATCAACAATAGGCAACACAGCCTAAAAATTAAATTGCAATTTTATAAATCAAACCGCTTTCCCGATCAGATGCTGTCCACTCTTTTTCTGAAAGAATAGCTTCAGCAGCCAGGGGTACAGCTAAAAAGTAGAAATCATCAAAGTAAAATCTGACATGTGTCCCATCAGGACATAATTGAATCCTTTTGATGAACTTTTGGACAGAAGGTGCCTGGTCGCTTCCCTGCTCATCCTGTATAATGAGTTCTGCATTTCGTCCTGCAAAGGTTTGAACAAGAGCATTAATATTAATGGGTTCCACAACTATTACATCCTCTCGAGTTGGGATAAATAAACATCTTGTATCCCTGCAGGTAATTCCAGAATGCCTCTCCTGCATGATCTTCAATATACATAATCGCTTCTTCTTCTGTATTCCAATTGCTCATTCCTTTAATTTCGGCAATTACTACCTTGGCACCGTCTGCAGACTTTTCTTCAAGATACCAGTTTAAGCGGTTACCCTTAAACAGTGCTTTTAGAATATCGTCAATCTCCCCGGTAAAATTACCTTCCAGCTTCGTAATAAAACAAAAATCAATATAAGTTTCGCTATTCATGGGATTTCATCCCTTTTTGCATTTTTTGATCCCTTTTATATACAAAAATTGCAGCTGGGAACAGTAATATGTTCATAGCTCCAGAAATAATGGTGTTTGCATAATGCTCATAAAAATACTGATGTACCATGTATTGGGTGAAAATAATATTGAGCATCAAAATGGCACAAAGAATGGCTACACTAATATATTCACGTTTCATAACGCTTCACCCTGACCGCATAAACGGCTCCTTTGTCTACTTTAACCTGAATTTCAGGCAGCGGGCGGCGTGGAGGGCCAGCTATTGGAGATCCTGTTTGCACATCAAACTTTCCATGATGACATGGGCAGATCATTTCTTCTTCTTTTTTATCCCAAAATACCGGACAGCGAAGATGCGTGCAGGCGTTCTGGTAGGCAACAAACTTTTCATCTGAAAGTCTTATTAAAATGGCACTATCGTGTTCACCTGGGAAAGCAAAGTCAACAGCATCGCCAACCCCAATGGACTTTAAATCAGTAATTTTTTTATGAGGATATTCTTTATCTCCAAGGCCCATTAGCTCCTTGGCTGCCGTTGCTCCCCATGGAAGGGAGGAGATAGCAAATACACCTGCAGCTCCTACGAGCGTCTTCATAAATCCCCGGCGGTCGAGCTTTCTTTCATTATTTCGGTTTATATTATGAGTGTAGTTATCTTCATTAAATGGGATCTTATTGTTATTTTCCGTCATGACAGTCCCTCCTTAAAACAGTTTAGTTACACCCTGCAGAATACCAGGCAGGTTTACCCTTACATTTGTTTCGCCTTCCAAATAAGGCATGCTTGTTACCCATTTTCCATTGTCGAGATTAAACTGTTTTTGTTTGGCTTCAATCTCTTCATCAGTCAGCCACTGAAGCGTATTAGACGGGCATACACTTGCACACATTGGAGGTATCCCATCTTTAGAACGATCAATACAAAGATCGCATTTATACATCAGATTTTGTTCAGTATCAAATTTTGGTATGCCATATGGGCAAGCAATTGTGCAGTTCTGACAGCCAATGCACTTCTCCACGAGAGCCGATAGAACAGCCCCTGTTTCATGGATTTGAATGGCCTGGGCCGGACAGCTTCTTGCGCACGCTGGATTGACACAGTGAAGGCACATAAGAGGCATTGTCTGCCTGTTAACAAGCGGGTTAACATCATAGACATAGTTCCTGTTCCGTTCTTCGTGTCCGCCGCACTGTGTGCAGGCAGCAAGACAGGAACGGCAGCCGATGCAGTTTTCTAATTCTAAATAAAGCCTCTTTTTCATTTATTGCACCTTCTTTAATTCTAGTTTTTCAATCTGCGCAGCACACGCTTTGAATTCCGGCATGCGGGAAATTGGATCCAGGGCTGCAATGGTTAATAGATTAATAGATTGGTCGTGGCCAAAATGATACGGAACAAACACTGTGTCCTTCCTAATGGCTTCTGTAATTTTCACTTTATAAACAGCCTCACCGCGACGGGTAAAAAGGCGGACTCTTTCTTCATGTTCGATATTGTATTTTGCTGCTGTTTCAGGATGTACCTCAACATAAGGCTCAGGGCACATATCATGGAGGAATTGAATCCTTCTTGTCTGATTTCCTGATAGATAGTGAAACACTACACGCCCGGTTGTCAGTCGCAATGGGTACTCCTCATTTGGTTCTTCAGCAGGCGGGCGGTAAGGAAGTGCACAAATTTTGGCCTTTCCATCCGGATGGTAAAACTTCTTATCCAAAAACATATGCGGTGTTCCAGGATCGTTTTCGTCTTTGCAAGGCCAGAAAACTCCGTCCTGCTTTTCGATTTTATCCCATGTTGCACCATAGTAATCTGCGTATCCGCCTTTAGACGCGAGACGGAATTCGTCCGCAACGTCCCTTGCTGTCTTTAAATGAGAGAAGTATTTCCCTCTTCCAAGTCTTTCAGCAAGTTCAGCCTGAATCTGCCAGTCTGGTTTTGATTCACCAAGCGGCTCCTGTGCTTTGTTGATTTTTATAATACGGCCTTCAATATTAGTAACGGTACCTTCATCCTCAGACCATGTAACCGAAGGAAGAATAACATCCGCAAACTCAGCTGATTCTGAAAGGTAGAAATCAGCACACACCATGAAATCAAGGCCCTTCATAGCTTTTCTGACAAAGTTCAAGTTTGGAGCAGAAACAGCTGGATTTGAACAAAGCAGATACAATCCTCGAATGGTCTTTTGATCCATTAATTCAAACATTTCATAAGCAGATACACCCGGCTGAGGCATTTCCTCAGGAGTAATCCCCCACACCTGGCATACTTCTTCCACATGTTTTGGATTAGTAAGTTTACGATAGCCTGGCAGTAAATCTGACTTCTGTCCATGTTCCCGTCCGCCCTGGCCGTTACCCTGTCCTGTGAAAGTAGCAACACCTGCTTTGGGGCGGCCAATTTTTCCTGTAACAAGCGCCATATTGGTATAACCAGAAACATTATCCACACCTTTATGCTGCTGTTCTATTCCACGTGCAAACATGACAACTGCGTTTGGTGCTTTTCCATAAATCTCTGCTGCACGGATAATTTTTTCTGGTGCAACACCAGTAATTTGGCTGGTGTATTCAGGAGTGAATTCTTTGACTAATTCTTTTGTTTCTTCAAAACCATTTGTATGTTTATTAATAAATTCCTCATCGGCATAGCCTTTTTGAATTAATAGATTTACAATACCGTTGGCCAATGCTAAGTCTGTTCCAGGTCTAAGATCAAGATGAAGGTCTGCTCTTCTGGCAATTGGTGTTTCACGAGGGTCAACGACTATAATGTATCCCCCTCTTTCCTGTACATTCCATACACGGAACATGGAAGTTGGGTGGCATTCAGCTGTATTACTTCCGGCAATAAACAGGCAATCTGTTTCATGGATATCTGTCCAAGGTAATGTAGATCCTCGGTCAACTCCGAAGGAACGAAGGAAGCCGCCTGCAGCACTGGACATACAAAAACGGCCATTATAATCAATGTATCGGGTTTGCATAGCTACACGGGCAAACTTTCCTGTCAGGTAGCATTTCTCGTTTGTCATAGAAACACCGCTGAACACGGATAAAGTATCTTTTCCATACTCCTGCTGAAGCTCCGTAAACTTCTTGGCGATTAGATCGTATGCTTCTTCCCAGCTTGCTTCACGGAAGCCTTCTTTAGTTCCTTTTAATGAAGCATCATCGCGAATAAGCGGCTTAAGAATACGGTCCTTATGGTTGGTCTGCTGATATGCTGTTACACCTTTAGGACACATTTTACCAACCGTCACAGGCCAGTCATAACGAGGCTCAACTCCGATAATCTTATTTGTTTTTGTATTAACGCGGAGATTCATACCACATTGCATACCGCAATAGCTGCAGTGTGTTTTTACAAGCGTCTCATTTGGATGCTGCAAATTCTCTATTTCTTTAAAAAACTTATCTCTTTCATTCCGATACTCAACCTTTTGCATTCTGGTTGGCCTCCTTGACCTTAATTTCGTGCGTTGCAATTCCTGAAAATTGTGCGATCCGGTATTTTCTGCGGCATGGCAAGCAAAGTTCTGCCAGGTGGAAGCCTTCCTTCTTGAAGAACTCCATATTATTCAAACCAAGTACATCGATAACGTCTTGTGATTGTTCAACTGATACGAAGTGTGATCCGCAAACCTTACATTCTTTTTCTGCCTCTTCGCTGTAATGCTCTCTATAGTTCCGGGCGAATACGCTCATCGGACGGAACGGAATATGTGCGAGCTTCCCAAATGGAAGATAAATTAACGTTACGATAACTGAAAACTGGTGGATCAGACTCATTACCGGCTGCCCCCAGCCATGCAAAACGACGTTCATAAAAGTCAGCAGTAATCCTGTAACTGATATAAAAAGAAGCATGTAAAGTGGAAGGAAATCATACATGAATTTTTGTTCTGCACGCGCCTGCATATTTTTCAAGCGGCGATACAGCGCCATGCAAACCCCTGTAATAACCATAACGGCTGTTATATTTAAAGCATTGTAAAAAAAGAAAGCGATAATTCCGTCTGCACTTACCTTCATTAAGTTCATTCCCAGACCAACAACTGTGTAGTAGCCATTGTCATCCATCGTAAAGTACATCCATCCAAATACGAGAGGGAAAGTAACAAAGCAGGAAAGAATGCATCCGCCGCCAATTAAGAAGTGCTGGAGCCAGCGGTAAATCCCGCGATGCCAAATAAATTTATATGTAACTAAATGCTCTGCAGCCGTTTTAGGAGTTGATTTTCTAAACAACTGCTTTAAACCCTTTTTAATAATAATCTTGGTTGGCGGCCTTTCTCCCCATGCAATAAAACGGTAGAAGAATCCACCGATGAAAACGATGGTTCCAATCATATATCCGTACAAATTCAAGTCAATGTGTGTAAACATTCTTGTTCCGATAAAAGTCAGAATCCCAAGTGCCAAAATTGAAAGAAACATTGATTTGGCAAAATGGGAAGCAAAAGCGTCATTGACGGAACGTCCCTGTTTTGGATTTGTCGAAAGATTTGTCTGCATCTTATTTCCTCCTTATTAGAAAAGCGCAAGCGCCCTGAGCTGAAGCTGGACAGTTAACCAGTTTACAAAGAGCCAAACTTTTTATTGCAATAAAAAAACACGGTTGATTTCTTAATCTCATTTTAAGAAATCAACCGTGTTATCTTTATCAGGGAACTCCCCCATCATGGGGGGGAAATTCCCCTATATATATGTTTTTCAGACAAAAGTTAGACAAAATTTGTTTTACGACGTAATTGGCCCTGCTGGGTGATAGGAAGCAATACATCAAACCGCGAGCCTTTACCGACCGTACTGTTAATATTCAGCTTTCCGCCATGTTCTTTGATAATAAAATTCGTTACCAAAAGCCCCAGGCCAGTACCAAATTGTTTGGTTGTAAAGAACGGCTCCCCCATTCTATCCAGATTTTCCTTAGGAATACCGCAGCCACTGTCAATTACACTAATAACAATTTCTTTATTAAGATGTTTTAATTCCACTTTTATCAATCCGCCCATAGGCATTGACTCTATTGCGTTTTTTAATAGATTGATGCATATCTGTTTGATTTGATTGACATTACACTCCGGCATAGGAAGTTCTGGTTCATAATTTTTTTGAATCTCGATATTATTATCCTCTGCTAAATTGCGAACAAGAGACAATGTATAATCCAGAACATCTTCCATCCTTTCTAGTTGATATTCCTTGTTCTTTGGCTTTCCGATAATCATCAAATCATCCACAATATCATTAATCCGGGTAATCTCCTGCATCATGATGGTATAATATTTTTTATCTTCCGGGTGTTTTTCTCCTTGCAGCTGCGTGAACCCCTTTAAAGAAGATAATGGGTTACGGATTTCGTGCCCGATTGCGGTTGCCATCTGCCCAATAACAGCAAGTTTTTCATTTTGCCTGAGATCTTCGTGAACAGACGTAATAGCTCTAAGATAAGAGAAAAACCGACTTAATATGATAAAGGAAATGGCAGCAAATATTATAAATAGCAGGATAGGCATGATTACATGGCCATCCTTTAAAATAATACCAAGAAAAATATATTTCCCAATCAGACCACCAATCGCCGACCAAAAAAATTTTCGATTAATAAAAATAGGTGAAAAAAGAAGGAATAATACCTCGGCAACGTTCCCCGATTGGAATGGTTTATTATTCCCTAGATAGATTAAAAGATTGTCAGCAATGTCGATGCTTATGTATGAAAACAAATAGATATATTTAACAATAAAAGGATTGCCCTTTTTACAAAAGTAAATTGCAACAGGTATCAGTAAAAGAAGATATATATATAACCATATACCTAAACCATCCTTAGGAATGCCCGGCTTTATTTGATTAGAATAGTGAGGATAAACAATATAGTAGAATAGATCAAAAGAAAATAAAAATATATAAAATAAAATAAGAAATAATTTAACGGCTTTTACTTCTTCCAAACCAAGATTATTTCTTTGAAAATCTTCTTTCATCATCCATCCCCTTTTAATCACTTTCTTTTTTTTCTTCTGTTGGAATGCGCCTCCTATTCTATCATAACCTTAACAAAATATGACAAAAAAAAACGCAAAAACCATCTTGTTTCGACAAAATTCAATCATAAAAATTAGCCGAACCATTCAATTCAGCGCCAAAAACAACCATTACATTAGAAGGTATAAAAAAACTTTGAATGGAATCTGTTTAAAAACTGGTGATTACGGAGCTGAAGCTGGCTTACTATGCTATAAAAGCCCTCCTTAGAAGAGGGCTTCAGACTGTAGAGGATGCCTGTTGATTTCCTTTCCCAGGCACTCGCTTTCCGCGGGGCGGGCGGTGAGCCTGTCAAACTTCAGTGCCTAGCCCCTCGAGGTCGCTTCAGTCCTGCCGTTGAAGTAAAAGAACAACTTCATCGTCAGGCCCTCCAGCGCTTGTCGGGGCTGAACAAGTCACTTCCGTTCTTCTTTCTCCTCGGCGCAAACGCCTGTGGGGTCTCACCTGTCCCGCTAATCCCGCAGGACATTGAATAGCTCCCTTGAAATTGCCCACGCACGAAGGAAATGCGATAGCGTTTCCGAGGAGTCTCGTGCCCTCCACTCCAATCAACTTTGTTTAGAAAGTTGGTGTGGCAGTAGAACCAAGCCTTTTTTAAAATAGATATATATAAATTGCTTTCGAAAAACAGTCCCATTCATTTAAATCAGGTTGAAATGGTTAAATTAGACCAGCTTATTCCTCAGGTCCAATTGGTCCGTAAGATGGAATCAGCCCTTGATTCCTCTTTCATTTATGATTTATTCAAGGATGTGTATTCAGAAGTAGGCCGCCCAAGTTTTGTTCCGATTATCCTTATTAAACTTACCTTTATTCAATATACTTTTGGCATGCGTTGGACAGCCTTGAGGGCAATTAAGTATTGGTGGATGCAGGCGAGCTTATTTTCGCTGCGCTGAATTGAAAAATGATGGCCAACTGGACTTGTAACCGCCTGGATTCCGTGAATAAGAATGGTATAACCCAATAGGAAATCTAAGTACAAAAAGGGGGTTCGGAATAAAGCATTCCAAACCCCCTCTCGCCGACAAACTGAAGCCCTCTTTTGAAGAGGGCTTTTTAATCTTAACTAATTTTTCTTAATCTATTTTCAGATGTATTTAAAGTTGAATGCTTTCTGCCGTATCCGAAATAAACAAATAAACCGACAACCAGCCATATTCCAAAACTAATCCATGTCATAGCTGGAAGCTGGAGTGCTAAATACCCGCAGAATATGAATGCCAAAATCGGAATAACCGGCACAAATGGAACTTTAAATCCTGATTTAATAGGTGTTTTGGATTTACGAAGATATAGGATTCCAATTGATACAGCCATAAAAGCGAACAATGTTCCAATATTCGTAAGTTCAGCAAGCTTGCTTAGCGGAATGATCCCTGCAAAAATAGAAACAACCAAGCATGTAATCCAAGTATTTACGATTGGGGTCTGACGTTTTTTGTCTACCTTGGACAATGCTTTCGGGAGCAACCCATCGCGGCTGATTGCATAGAACAGACGAGTTTGTCCATACATCATAACCAGTAATACAGTCGTAATTCCAATAATAGCTCCTATAGAGATAAAGCCTGCAACCCAATCCTGATGGATGTAATTCAGGGCAAACGCAACAGGGTTCTTAACGTTTAGTTCAGTGTAAGGTACAATACCTGTTAGAATAGCTGAAACAATGATATAAAGGATTGTACAAACTAACAGGGAAGCAATAATACCAATCGGCATATTTCGCTGTGGGTTCTTTACTTCTTCAGCTGCAGTGGATACTGCGTCAAATCCAATATAGGCGAAGAATACAGTTGCTGCCCCGGCTGTAACACCGGAAAATCCGAATGGCATAAACGGTGTCCAGTTTCCTGGCTTCACGTACCATACTCCAACACCAATAAATAATAAAACCACCGCGAGTTTAATGATTACCATGATTGAATTGAAACGAGCTGATTTTTTCACACCCTGGGTCAATAAAAATGTGATAACGAAAATAATAATAATCGCCGGGATATCAATATAAGTTCCTTTAGCCGGATCATAGGCACTAGAGATTGCCGTTGGTATGTGGATTCCAAATCCTGCAATCAAACCTTGGAAATACCCTGACCACCCGCTGGCAACAGCAGAAGAGGCAAGGCCGTATTCCAAAATCAGATCCCATCCAAGAATCCAGGCAATCAACTCGCCAAAGGTAGCATAGCTATAGGTGTATGCACTTCCGGAAACCGGAACAGTGGAAGCAAATTCCGCATAACACAATGCCGCAAACACACAGGCAAGCCCAGATAAGACAAAGGATAGAATTAGTGCTGGTCCGGCATGCTCCGCGGCTGCTACCCCTGTTAAAACAAATATCCCTGTGCCGATGATTGCCCCAATACCTAGCATAGATAAGTCAAAGGCACCAAGATCTTTCTTTAAAGCGGTATTTTTCTGCTCATTTTCTCCTAAAAGAGCTTGTATACTTTTCTTCCTGAATAAATTCATAATATCCTCCTGTAACCATTGTCAAAATGTTTAGATAATTTTAATGCGATTTATTTATATCAGAATAATATAATCATTTTTAGAATAAATCAATATATTTTTTAAAATATCTAAAAATTTAATTTTTTCCAAGGAAATATAAGGATAAACACTGGAAATTATTATACACCCATACCAATATTGTTATCGCTTACAAGATTGATTATTTCAAGTAATTACAGGAAACGGTATTTGGAAATAGTCAAATTAAAAGGGCGCTTTTCCTTTTGAGAGCGCCGCTTCCATTTACTATCTATTAGTGATGATTCATTTCAGCAATAACAGAAACCAACTTGTTAAAATCCTGTTTATTGGGAATATGAGCGGAATTTTCCAAGGTAATAAATTCTTTTCCTTCCGGGGCATTCAGTTCATTAAAAAATTTTTGAGCAAGGGTATAGTTGGCCGTTAAATCATGCCTGCCCTGTATAATGTATACAGGAACCTTTAATTCTTTTATATAGCTTAAATCTGTTCCCATGATTTCTTTTTGCAGTTCTTCACATTCAAAAATGCTAAATTTCACCCCGGAGATTAAGCTTTTATAAGTGTCTTTAAGGGTATAATCCGGTGATATAAAAGCTCCCTTAATTAAAGCCATGATACTAGGGGCTTTTGTTTTTTCATCTTTATAAATATATCCCTTTGCGGCATTTATTAAATCGCTGTAGGACTTTTCCCTCTCATTAAAATAAGGCGGACCTCCAAGCTTGTGAAGCTTATGCAGTGTTTTCTTATCGTTATCATCTCCAGCCTTGGAGACCAGCCATTCATACGCAAGCATTTGCCCTTCTGTAATACTCGTAATTTGATCAAAACCAATATATGCATGAAATTTTACCGGAAACTCCTGGGCAAGTTTTATTCCGATAATTGATCCCCAAGACATTCCTGCCAGATATATCTTCTCCCTTTTAAACCTCTCTTGAAGATATGAAATCAATTCATTTACATCCGAAATGAATTGTTCAGCGTTCATTGTTTTTTTATCAATGCCTTTATAATAGCTTTTACCGGCGCCACGCTGATCATAATAAACCGTAATAAAATGGCTTGTCAGTTCAGGAAACAGAGTCCTTGCACTCACTCCAAAGGGAAAGGGCTGGCCGGGGCCTCCATGCAGCAACAAAAGAATCGGTTTTGTAAGATCCTTTCCTTCTACTAAAATGTGCTGTACTATTCCCCCAATATCCAAAGCAGCAGTTTCGCTTATCCCGCCGTTTTTCACAAGGACTTTTGCCTTCGCAAGAATTCTATTTTGCACCGTAATTCGGTATGTTATTAGAGCAAAAATAATGAATAAAATGACTGCTAAAATAATAGCGATAATCATGCAAATAACCATTTACACTCCCTCTTTTCATGGGGAAATTACTAAAAGCTATAATTCTCCCTTAAGCATCTTGTGTTTTTTCCTTAACAGGAAGGGTATATATTCTAATACGCAGCTTGCGTTTACAACTTCAGAATTAGGGTGAGAAAGAATGCGCAAAAGAAAATTTATCCACATATTAAATATTTTATTTGGAATCTTTATCGTTCCGTTTTCTGTCTATCAATTATACCATTTAGGGACTCACAGCACCGGCAGCCCCGCTTTTTGGATCCCGGTAGTCTCAATATTACTTTGGCTCATTTTTTATATACTTCAAACAAGGTTTATGACCGGAGTAATGATTGCTTTTGCTTTTTTTATTCAGGTTTTCTACCACTATTATGTTCAATACTTTAATTGGTAGTAAGAAAAGCGGAAGTGCCCGTTCAGCGAAGCAACTACCAGAGTAAACTTCCTGTAACAACTTCTCTGAGTAGACGGTATGCAGCTTTGCGACGAGCTGGAACATAAGCTTCTTTGAAAAAGCTTTGGCGCAGGAGCACTCGAGGTCGATGTTGACTTATCGTAGGGAGAAGCGGGATGGACACAAGCTGCACCATGTATCATCTAACGGTCATACTTGATGCAAGATAAGCAGAAGCTTATCAAGGATGAAAACTCGCTGGGCGCTGGGGCTAGACAATTAAAGGTTAAACAAAAGGACTTGCAGAAGTTGTGCAAGTCCTTTTGTTTGCTAATCGGAATTTATATCCATAAATTCTGAATGCATAAGAAAAATTAGGTCATTCGCTAAATACCAACTATTTAGCTGATTTGGATGATAAAAAACGGCTAATTGCTGAGAAGTCCTGTTCAGACAATCCGCTTTGTTTAGCCAGAGCGTATATTTCTTTCGTAACATTAGCGATTGGCATCGGTACTCCATTTTCAAATCCCGCTTTTGTGGCCAGATACAAATCCTTTTGCAGATGTACAAGAGGAAATTCAGGGGAAAATTCATCCTGCAGAATCTTGTCTTTTTTACCCTTCAAAGCTGGAGCTGCTGTAGGTCCCGCCAAAAGTGTATTAATAACCTTTTCTCTGTCTAGTCCCATTCCTTCCCCTAATGCAACAGCTTCAGAGAAAACTGCCATAGCTTGGCCGAGCATCAAATTAATAACCAGCTTCATCGATGCCCCCATCCCATTCTCTCCCTGGAAGGAAATATCTTTGCCCATGGCATTCATCATATCCCTAACTTCATTCATATCCTCTTCTTTCCCCCCAACCAAAAAGACAAGCTCAGCCTTTTCGGCCGGAATCTTGGAGCCAGTTACCGGGGCATCAAGAAAACGAATACCCCGGCTATTTGCTTCCTGGGCCATTTTCCTCGAAAACGCAGGATCAACAGTACTGCAGTCGACCCAAAGCTTCCCTTCTGAAAATCCATTAAAAAGCCCATCTTTATCAAAAACAATCTTTTCTACAATTGAGGGATTGGCAAGCATAGTAAAGACAACGTCTGCCTTACGGGCCACTTCAGCTGGACTATCAGCCCATTGAGCCCCTTTATCCAGCAAGCTTTGAGCTTTTTCCTTTGTTCTGTTATGTACCACTAAATCAAAGCCTTTACTTAGAAGGTTTTCCGCCATTCTGCTTCCCATGATACCTAAGCCGATAAATCCAATCATGAAGACATCTCCTTTATTTGCAAGTCAGTATTATTATTTATACTTTTGAACAGCCAAATCAAACATTACGACTTGGTTATACCTGTATATGGTACCCAGTTTTTTAAAAAAGAAAAACAACCGGTTCAGGTTGTTTTAACTCCTTTATTTAATTCATAATAAAATCCTTTATTTTTAAGAAGTGTTTCATGTGTGCCTTTTTCGATGACCCTTCCGCTATGAAGAACAAGGATCTGGTCTGCATGCCTAATGGTATTCAGGCGGTGCGCAATAATAAAACTTGTTCTGCCTTTCATAAGCCGTTTTAAGGCCTCCTGAATCTTTAATTCTGTAACAGTATCAATACTGCTTGTTGCTTCATCTAATACAAGCAGCGCAGGATCTGCCAGAAGAGCTCTGGCAATGGACAGTAATTGCTTCTGCCCCTGACTGATTCCGCTCCCATCCTGTTTTAATAAAGTTTGATATCCATCCGGAAGCTTATGGATAAAGGAATCGGAATTTGCCTGCTTAGCTGCTTCCACCACTTCCTCATCTGTTGCATCCAGTCTCCCGTATCGGATATTTTCCATAATCGAGCCTTCAAAAAGAAAAGAGTCCTGCAAAACAAAACCCATTTGACCGCGGAGACTTGCCCGTTTGATGCTGCGGGATTCCACACCATCAAAATAAATAGCGCCAATGTCCGGGTCATAAAACCTGGAAAGCAGATTAATCAAAGTTGACTTTCCTGCTCCGGTTGGTCCCACTAATGCAACGGTTTGTCCCGGTTCTGCTATAAAACTAATCCCAGACACCGTATCTCCGCCTTTTTCATAAGAAAAGGATACGTCCCGGAATTCCACTTCCCCTTTGATCTCTTTCACTTCAATAGCATGACTTTCATCCTTTGCTTCTGCTTTTTCATCGAGTATTTCAAAAACCCGTTCTGCTCCTGCTACTGCAGAAAGCAAGGTATTAAATTGATTCGCCAGGTCGTTTAAGGGTCTTGTAAATTGTCGGGAATACTCAGTAAAAACGATAATGGTTCCAATTGTAATCATACCCTTTAAGGCAAAAATTCCACCAACTGCAGCAATAATGGTAAAGCTTAAATTATTTAAAACATTCATTAATTTTGGAATAAATCCCGAAAAGGTCTGCGCCCAAAAGCCGGATTCACGCAGGCGTTTGTTTTTCTTCATAAAATCCAGTATAACTTTTTGTTCCTGGGAGAATGTCTTAACAATCCTCTGTCCTGATATGGTTTCTTCTATATATCCATTCAGTTCACCGATATTTGACTGCTGTTCTTTGAACAATACACCCGTCCGATTGGTAATCCACTTGAGCCCTGCAAACATTAGGGGAACGATGGATAAGGTAATAATCGTTAAAAGCGGACTCATCCAGAGCATTACTGACACAGTACCAACTAAAGTAAGTAAACTAGAAAATATTTGAATGACCGAGCTGTTCAAGGTTGAACTGACGTTTTCCATATCATTTGTAACCCTGCTCATAAGCTCCCCATGCTGCCGGCGGTCAAAAAAAGAAATAGGAAGGCTGTGCAAATGCCGGAACATTTGATTCCTCATTTTCTGAACTGTATCCTGCGCGATCCCAATCATCCAAAAGCTTTGCAAAAAGGACGACAGTGAATAAAGAAAGTAGGTACCAGCAAGGCCGGCTAGTAAAAGGAAAAGACCTTGTGTTTGCTTCGTGACAATATAGTGGTCAATCGCCCTTCCGATAAGGACAGGGCCAAGGAGTCCCAAGCCGGAGCTTGCCACAACCATCAAAACAACCAGAAATAACATCCCTTTTTTCTCGGATAGGTACATCCACAGTCTTTTCAACGTACTCTGCATATTTTTTGCTTTAGCTTTCTTTTTCCCTCCAGCCGCTCGTCCGTTGGCTTTAAAGTCAGGTCGGCTGTACTGAAATGGTTTTCTTAGTTCTTTATACATACATCCGTTTCTCCTCTTCAAACTGTGTCTCGAAGATTTTTCTATAAAGCTGGGATCCCTTTAACAGTTCTTCATGAGTTCCCTGTTCTTTTATTTCCCCGTCCTCTAAAAGAAGAATATTATCCGCCGCCATAGCCGTACTGATTTTTTGCGTTATTAAAAGAGTTGTACAGGAATATCCTTTTAGTGCATGGAGAAGCCGACCTTCAGTCTTTAAGTCGAGAGCACTTGTACTATCATCAAGCATAAGGATTTTTGGTTTTCTGATTAATGCACGTGCAATTGAAATTCTTTGTTTTTGACCCCCTGAAAGATTAACTCCTTTTTGGCCAATTCGCGATTGATATCCTTGAGGAAATGACTTAATGGTTTCGTGAATCTGTGCATTTTTTGCTGCCTCAATAATTTCTTCTTCTGAGGCATTTTCCTTTCCCCATGAAATATTTTCAGCAATAGTTCCGGTGAAAAGAAGCGCCTCCTGCGGCACATAGCCGATAGCTCCGCGAAGTGTATCAAGCTTAATCGAACGTATATCTTTGTCATCAATAAAAACTGCTCCGCTATTAACATCATATAAACGGGGCACTAGCTGAAATAATGAAGATTTACCAGATCCAGTTGCCCCAAGGATAGCAATTACTGCTCCCCCTTTTGCAGAAAAAGAGACATTATTCAGTACAGGATAAGGAGAATCTGGATAATGAAAGGATACCTCCTTAAACTCCACCTTTCCATTTTTAATCAGAAAGGATGCATCCACATCTGCATGGTCCAACAAATCAATCTCGGTTTCCAATACGTCGGCAATCCTTTGACCTGAAGCTCTAAAGCGGGCAAAAACCATAAGAATCATCGAAACCACCGAAAGCGCACCAGTAATTCTGGTTCCATAATTGACAATGGCAACAACCTCTCCTACTTTTGCACCACCAGAGCTGACTTCAAATCCACCAAACCAGAGAACCAGCAAAATGGCCAAATTCATAACCATCATTAGTACAGGAGTGGAAAATTCAATTAACCGAAGAGCAGAGGCTGTTTTATCTCTTAGCTCTTTGTTGGCTTTTTGAAATCTTTTTACTTCATAATTTCCTCTAATATAAGCTTTTATGAGCCTCATCCCGATGAGGTTTTCCCTAATGACATTATTGACATTATCAAGCTTTTCCTGAGTTGATTGAAAATAGATCCTTGCTTTGGTTCTAGCCCAAATGAGGAATACGACAAGGAAAGGAATTCCGCCTGCCAAAACTAATCCAAGTTTAACATCAACAGAAATAGCCATTATGAGTCCGCCTATGATGAGAAGAGGAGCCCGCATCATAATTCTCAAACTCATAAAAACAGTATTTTGCACCTGGGTAACATCATTTGTCATCCTGGTTACCAGTGAGGAAGTCGAAAACCTGCTGAAATTTGAAAAGGAAAAGGATTGAATTTTCTCGAACATTGCCTTTCTTAAATCGAATCCGAAGCTTTGACTTGCATGAGATGCATAGAAAGAATTAATAAGACCAGATAGAAATGAAAATAAAGATATGGCAAGCATGAATCCTCCGAGTAACGCCACTTCATGCAAATCCTTTTTCATAACACCTTCATCAATAATTTTTGCCATCAAATATGGCTGCCAAAGCTCAACTACCAATTCAACCAGCATTAAGCAAAGGGCAATAACCATGTGAATACGATACGGCTTTAAAAATGAAAATACTTTTTGCACTGAATTCACCCGCCTCTGGTTTTTCCGAGATTGTTTCGTAAATCTAAATATATTATATTTTAAATGATATCGTTTTTTTCTTTTTTTACAAATCTTGTTTCCTTATTTATCAAAAATAAAACCCTTGATATTCCCTGATATACATGTTATGATTAATGCTTATTGTAACTTTCAACTATGCATAATAATTATTGGCATTCTGCTTTTTGGTTTTTTAGCAAGACTTATTCACACTGGATCGGCTTCGGAGCCGTAAGGATGTAAGAGAGGTAGGGCTTACATCGTTTAGGTTAAAAACGGTCAGGTGGAATTATTACCGCGGCATACATCTATGATGACATATATATATTACACTTGTTAAGTTGCAAGTTACTAAGAAAAGCCGCGGCACCCGTTCAGCGGGTGCCACAGCTGGACAAAAACGCGTTTCCCCTGTTGGTGACTAACGCGATAATGATGAATATTCATTAAAAAAGCGGGCTATGCTGGCCCGCTTTTCTCATATAAATGTTTTCTCATGTTATATAAAAAGCAAAAAAGCATGCTCGAGAGCATGCTTTTTGCTTTTTTATTATTCGCCTTTAAACGAATCTGTTCCACGTCTTCTGTTTCGTGCTGTGTTATCTGTCTCATTCCATGGGTTTACATTTACTCCAGGGTCCGCTTCGCTATTTGCTGGAGGTGTATTTCCAATCATAGAATCGGATCCAAGAACCGGATTATATCCGCCCTCGTTACCAAATGTCGGATCTCCCATTCCTGCCCCAGTCTTTCCTGCATTACGGTTATCATCCAGGGAAGAATCAAGGTCTGGTCCGGAGCTGTTTACTGCTGATGGATCGGAAACACCTGTGCCTCCAGTACCAAACGGCATTTCTCCCGTCCTTCCCATCGTAGATCCACCAGTCATCATGCTCTCAGATTCATTAGAGAAGTCTTCTCTGTTCCTTAAGGTATCTCGACTGCTTGTCCTATCTACAGAGACATTGTCGGCAAGAGAACTGTTTGCATCATAGCCTACCCCGCCAACTGTCCTATTTCCGCCAAGAGTATCATCGTTTGCATCAACAGTACCGCTGCGAAGAGCGCCTCCTCGCGTTCCAGAGCCGTTATTCACTCGAGAATCATCAATGGCTGTTCCTCTTAGGGTGTCATCAGTGCCGTAGGTTGTACCTGCTGTTCCTGCACCCATACCACCAGAAAGATTAGCATCGGTTGTATCATTATTTAAATTGAGTGATGAATGTTTTCCGTTCTCATCCACCATAACTAAAATTTTACCTGACTTAACATCATTTTCGTATCGGTTAGCTTCATCTTCAGGAATACCCATTCCAATTAGAGCACCTGCAAGTCCACCTGCTCCAGCACCCACTGCCGCACCAGTAAGAGTTGCAGCGATCGGGCCAGCGGCCAAAATAGGTCCGACACCAGGGATAGCCAACGCACCAACACCCGCTAAAAAGCCAGCAAGACCCCCAAGGACTCCACCTGTAGCAGCTCCTGTTGCCATTCCCTCTTCTGTTTTTGTGCCAGTTTCATCATTAATCATTTCCACATCCGAGTGATCCTTTGCTACCACAGAAATATCATCCCGGTCATAACCTTGACGTTTTAAATCTTCAATTGCCTCAACTGCTTCGTGCCCATTATTGTATACACCAACGATTCGTTTCTCCATCATAAATTCCTCCTTTAAGATAGATTCATAATATAGATACCCTGTATAAACAGGCTTAACCCTTTTTCCTCTTCTCTCAGCTTCGAATAGGGTTTTTTTTTTTTACAAAATACGCATTTTTCGACAGTCCTTAAAGCATTTTGGAGACTTCAGTTTTTTAGGATCGGAATTATTTCCCCTTCAAGAAATATACTGAAAAGAGGACAAATACATGGGGCAAGATCAGGAAAAATTAAGGAAACAGGGGAACTATATGCGAAATAATCTTTTTCTTTTGGCGGATATTATATTTTATCTTGTTATCCCACTTGTTATATGGGAGTTTGGAAGGCCAATGATAGGTGATTATTTATGCATGGTTCTTTCATCTATTCCAGGAGTTATTTATGGAGCTTTCCGATTTATTTATTCAGGATTTTTGAATTTCTCCTCTATTTACCTTATCCTTAACATGATTGCCGGTACTTTAACCGACTTATTTTCAAAGACTGCTTCCCATCTTCTTTGGAATAATATCTACTATTCCATTATATTAACGATAATTTTTCTTGGGAGCGGTCTTATCAAGCGGCCCTTATTTTTATATTTCTCTTTAGACTTATTAACTGCACAAGGAAATGACCGAAAATTAACCAAGGAATTATTTTTTCAAAAAGAGATTTTAACCTTGCTGAATCGGGTTACTCTTCTATTTGGATTAGGAGAACTTCTTTACAGTCTGATAATGGCTAAACTAGTTAAATTATATGGAGTTGAGGCCTTCGAAACCGGGATTCTTGTGGAACAGGCGCTGAATCTCCTATTTTCAGCTATTTCCATTGCAGGTTTCTACATTCTCTATAACCGCGTTGACAGGATTGTAACTATTAAAAAGCCTAGTATCCCAACTGTTACACGGAAACATTATTTAATAAAAATCAATAAAGGCTGGTTTCTGCTAGAAAAAAGCTATTTCTTCTTTGGCAATCAGAACCGCTAAAAGGAAAGGTTAAATGTGAGTATCAGCCACCAATATAGATCACAGGTCTGTTCCCTCAAAAGGAGCAGGCCTATTGTTTTTGATGAAGAGAAACTTTTTGGGTCATAATATTCAAAGTGCGAATTCCCAAGTAAACACTCTAATTTCTGGGACTTTTTTTAAAAGTTGCTATACATGTTTTTGTTTCTAAAAAATACAGGGGTGGAAACAGTAAACTTAATGCGTTTGAAGCTACCGATATTGCCCAAATTAAAACACGAATTACTTTTGATGATATTGGGACAAGAATCATAGAGGCGTTCGGAAATGAAGCGGAGCCTACATTGCCTAAAATCGTTAAACTCCTTGAATTCTGGAAAAACAGGAATGGATTCTATGGAAAGAATCAATATGACTGAGCCGAAATGGTTTAGTTTTTCTGTTTAAGGGGTGAGCTGATGCGTGGGGCATATCAAAATTTGTCCGGGATTTTGCTGAATATAGAGGGGCATTCATCAGCCAATGCCGGGGATTCACTGCCCAAAGTCGGGCATAAAGCTTCTCCCCTAAGTATTTTCGGAAAAAAGAAGTTTTTAGTCTCACTATCTTTCGTTTATTTATAAATTGTATTTTTTACAGCTAAATCACACATAGAAAAAACATTTAATTTATAAAAACTTTAAAAATTTAATTTTTTTAATTCGATATTATCCTTCTGCCGGCTTAACAAGCACCTGATCCTTATCTGGGTAAACTTTTTCAATATGCTGTTCGCCCCACATACATAAAGAGTCAAGAATCGTTTTTAAGGTCCACCCATATTCAGTCAGAGAATATTCGACCTTTGGAGGCACCTGGTTATATACCTCACGCAAAATAACATCATCCTCTTCCAATTCTCGCAATTGCTGAGTCAGCATTTTTTGTGTAATTCCAGGCATAAGTCTTTTTAGTTCACTGGTTCTCTTTTTCCCTTTTATTAAGTGACATAAAATTACTACCTTCCACTTTCCGCCGATTACTTCCAATGCGGCTTCCACTGGTATATTATATTTTTTCATTGTTTTCGCCTTCCTAGTTAAAGTTACAACAGTAACATTATAGCCGTTTATCCCTTTTTATCCTATAGGGTACTTTTTGGTACCTATGTACCCTGATGGTGCCTGTGGAACTTAAAAGTGCGTACTTTTCCTTTTTGTATATATCCTGCATACTAGCTTTCAGGGTTCAGTTGGTGAAAGGCGCCTTCACCATTCCCAGTTAAAATTAAAACTTTTTAGGAGGTATTCAAGTGACTTCACATATAGTTACTCAAAGTAAAAAAGGAGGCACTCCAGCTCTTATCGCACTTGCCGTCAGCGCTTTTGGTATTGGTACGACCGAGTTTGTCCCTGTAGGGTTATTGTCGACCATTTCTAATGATTTAAGTATTTCTATTACGATGGCAGGTTTATTAATTTCAGGCTATGCAATTGGAGTAGCTTTTGGGGCTCCTATATTAACAGCTCTCACAAATAAAATGAGCAGAAAAACTTTGCTTATGGCACTTATGGTCATTTTTATTGCAGGAAATTCAGCAGCAGCACTTTCATCAACTTTTAGCATGCTTCTAATAGCTCGTATCATTACAGCTTTTTCTCACGGAGTATTCTTCTCTATCGGTTCAACTATCGCGGCGGATTTAGTTCCTGAAAATAAAAGGGCTAGCGCGATCGCCTTCATGTTTACAGGATTAACAGTTGCGACTGTCACTGGAGTTCCCTTGGGTACATTTATTGGGCAGGCTTTTGGCTGGAGAGCAACATCCTGGGGAGTTGCCCTGCTTGGTATCATTGGGATCTTCGCCAGTGCAGTATTAGTACCTAAGAATATCAAGGATGCCCCTCCATCGTCATTCAGTGATCAAATTAAGATTTTGAAAAACGGTCCGCTCCTATTAGCCTTTGCTATTACTGCTCTGGGATATGGAGGAACATTTGTAGCTTTCACCTATTTAACACCAATACTTCAAGATATTACAGGGTTTTCATCTAAAGCTGTCAGCACTATTTTATTTGGCTACGGACTTGCTGTAGCAATTGGCAATACCACAGGCGGAAAAGCCGCTAATAAAAACCCTTTAATAGCATTATTTTGGATGTTTCTCATCCAATCGATTATTCTAATCACTTTAACGTTTACTGCTCCATTTAAAATTGCTGGTCTTTTGACTATCTTTCTAATGGGACTGCTTGCATTTATGAACGTTCCCGGTCTTCAAATTCTGGTTGTAAACCTTGCTGAAAAGTATGTTCCTTCCGCTGTTAATGTAGCATCGGCTTTGAATATTGCCGCATTTAATGTAGGAATAGCGATCGGAGCATTTGTTGGAGGCATTATTGTCGACTCCATAGGGATCCAGCACACCCCTTGGATTGGCGGCTTAATGGTTATTGGCGCAGTAGTCCTGACAGCCTGGAGTTCGGTGATTGAAAAGAAATCATCTATCAGTTAATGGAAATAACTAGGGCACACCTGATTGTATGCCGCTTTTTACAATCTTTACTTTCTCCCTAGAGATAAGGCGATAGCTGCACAAGACCATATAATTACACATAGCAAAATTAGATAAAACAAGCCTGACATGTTTACCACTCCTTCTTCTTTTTTTAAAATATAAAGTATGAAACGCGTTTCAGCGCAAGAAAGAGATGATGAACAATGGGAAATATCCGGGACATCGCCAAATTAGCTAAGGTATCGGTAACGACTGTTTCAAGGGTTCTCAATAATCACCCCTATGTTTCAGCTGAAAAAAAAGAAGCTGTCATTAAGGCTATTGATGACTTAAACTACCATAAAAATATGAATGCGGTTCATCTTTCAAAAGGAAAAACCAATATAATCGGGGTTGTGCTTCCCTTCATTAACCATCCCTATTTTAGTTCTATCCTTGAGGGGATTGCTCTTGAGGCCCAGCTCCAGCACTATAAAATCATGATTATCCAAACTAACTACAAACAAGAAAAGGAAAAAGAAGCACTGGAACTGCTTCGCCAAAAACAGCTGGACGCCTTGATTATTACTTCCCGATCGCTTCCTTTGGAGAATTACTCGCTTTTTAAGGAGTACGGAAAAATTATTATGTGTATGAATGCGATGGATAATGATTTTTCGAGTGTCTTTATCAATCATTTTGAAGCTTTTCATATTGGATTAACCCATTTAACAGAGAGCGGGCATAGAAAAATTGGGTATGCGGTGGGACGAAGGGTAGGAACAAACAGCCATGCCAGGTATATAGCTTATAAGGAGTTTTTAAGTCAAATAGAAGAAAAGCCTAGAGAAGAGTGGATTTTTTCTGGATGCCTGACCATTGAGGATGGAAAAAGGATTGCACGAGAATGGAACCAATTAGAAGAAAAGCCAACCGCTTTAATTCTTACAAACGACCTGGTTGCGGCCGGCTGCATTTTAGAATGCAGAAAACTTGGTATTTCCATACCTGGCGAGCTAGCGATTATCGGCTTTGAAAACCATGAAATCTCGGATCTTCTTGATATAACAACCATTGAATTGCCCCTAGGTTTAATGGGCCGAAACGCTTTTAACCAAATCCTGCAATCAAATAAAGTACAACAGATAGAGATTCCCTACCGGTTAATCAAAAGAAAGACTGTTTAAAAAGCCGTCCAATCTTTTGGGCGGCTTCTACCTTTATATAACTACTTCACCTGTTCATGATGATTAATTTTCCGGATTACCTGGTTTAAAACCTCAGAAAACACCAGGCCGAAAGCGATCGCTCCTGAAAGAAGAAAAGCTTCTGCGGCAAGGGAAACAGCATGTCCATAATCATTTTGAACAAAATTTCTCATAGCATCATAAGCCAGCCCGCCAGGAACGAGAGGAATAACTCCGGAAACGCTAAATATGATGACGGGTGTTTTATACGCTTTCGCAAGAATATGGCTGATGACTGCCACTAAAAAGGTTGCACTTAAAGTAGCAAGGACTACATCAGCACGCTGATCAACCATGACCACATATATAAGCCAACCGAACATTCCGACCAAGCCGCACTTTACCAGAGATTGTGTTGGCGCATTAAAGATAATTCCAAATGCTCCTGTTGCAATAAAGCTTGTTATTAATTGTTCCAAAATTTTCATTTTCTTCACCTAATTGTCTGCATTATTTCAGGATCTTGGAAGAGAGCTTAAAGAAAGGACAACACAACTGCTATCCCGGAACCAATTGCAAAAGCAGTTAAAAAGGCTTCCGCCCCTTTAGACAGCCCCGAAACAAGATGTCCCGCCATTAAATCCCGGACTGCGTTTGTAATTAAAAGTCCAGGGACCAGCGGCATTACTGACCCAATAATAATTTTATCCAGCTCCTGCCCAACTCCCAGTTTTACAAACAACGCTGAAAGAAGTCCTATAATAAAGGAAGCTAAAAACTCCGAAAAAAACTTGATCGGCAGAAACCGGTGAAAGTAAACCAGTCCAAGAAACCCACATCCGCCCGCAATCATTGAAGGAAGAAAATCATTCCAAGTTCCGTTAAACATTATAAGAAAGCAGCCGCTTGCTATAGCTGCCGCTGCAACTTGCACCGAAAAAGGGAATGTAAGGTTTTGTAAATCTACTTCTTTTAGAAGATGTTTTGCTTCAAGAAGGTCGATTTCAAAACTGCTAATGCTGCGTGAGATGCTATTTACCATGGTCACTTTTTTTAAATCGGTGGACCTTTCCGATATACGAGTCAGCTTTGTTCTGGTTGGACCGGTTCCTTCTGCTGAAAAAATAATTCCAGTAGGGGTTACATAACTATGTGATTGACGGATTCCAAACGCTGCCGCCATTCTCATCATGGTATCCTCTACACGGTATGTTTCAGCCCCGCTTTGCAGCATAATTTTTCCGGCCAGCAGGCAGACTTCCATCACTTCTTCAGTTGAATGATTCATTACTTCCATAAAAATCTCCCTGGCAATCAATAGTACTATCTTCTACAGTTTAAAGGAAAAAACAAATATTAATCAAATCCTAAGAAAAAGCAAAAGGGACACGTTTGGCTCCGTAAGGTATATTATGATGAGTTAAATTCACCACGTCCTCGAAAAAGCTGCGCTTTTCCTTGGTGCGATACTCCCGAAGCTTTCCTTTTCCTGCGGGCCCTCGACTTCAACTGAGAAAAGGGCACGAAGAATGGAATGATTCAATGTTGACTTATCATTTCCTGTCGCTATTTTCCATTTTCCCACTCCTGCTGTATGTCAGAGATGATGTAATAATGACTTAATAAAAAAACTGCCTTTTTGTGTGAAAAGGCAGTACCAATCTGAAAAAAATAATAATTTTGCTCAGATAACGGGCAACCCGGCTGCCATAGTGAAAGCACCTTAGGCCCGTAGCTTTGCGTCCTCACCTTTCAATGAGTTTGCCTTTTCAGTAGATTCAGTTTTTATGATATGAGCATTATTTTACCACATATAATAATCAAATTGACTCGTTTTTTTCCACATATAGCAAAAAAAAACAGTTTTTATAAGGTATATAAGACCTATACTTTTTACACAATTAAACAAAAAACAAATTTAATCAAACGTTTGATTAAATTTCTTTACGGCCTTATTTAAAGTTTCTCTGAAACTAGTTCTTCCACTTTTACTATTCCGTTTGCAGCCTTCTTTCCAACCGATTTAACAGGAAGCTAAGAGATATAGTAAGAATTAAATAAATGACAGCGGCTGTTAAATAAGGTTCCCAGACCCGAAAATATTGTCCTGCCATCGCTCTTCCCCAATACATCATTTCGGGTGCTGCAATAATAGCAGCCAGAGATGATTCCTTAATTAGGACAACAAACTCGTTTCCAAGCGGTGGTATCATCCTCTTGGAAGCCTGGGGCAAAATAACATATTTCATAGCCTGAACATGTGACATTCCCAGCGATCTCGCTGCTTCCATCTGACCCTTATCAATGGATTGAATCCCAGCTCTAAAAATTTCAGCAATATAGGCAGCAGCATTAAAAGATAGGGCTATAACGGCAGCTGCAACGGCATTTGTTTCACCGCTGAATAAAGGAACTACACCGAAGTGAATTAATAGGATTTGTACAAAAAGAGGTGTACCTCGAAAAAAAGTAACATAGGCATTAAAAGGCAGTGCCAGCCAGCGGTTCCGCATCATTTTTCCCAAGCCAACCATCAATCCCAAGGCCGTTCCCAATACAATTCCTGACAAAGAAAGACCTATTGTCAGGAGCGTGCCTTTCAATAAAAAGGGTGCATACTCGAGAATAATATCCCATCGAAAAGTCATCTTTACTTCCCCTATCATTCACCAGCTTTATGGTTTATTGCTGCTCTTTAAGCTTATTAATATCTGGCATTCTGCCAAACCATTTTTTATAAATCTTTTCATATGTCCCGTTTTTCAGAACCTTTTCCACAGCCTTATCCAATTCAGGTCTTAATTTGCTTCCTTTTGGAAATGCCAGCCCGTAAAACTCAATGGCAAAGTTTTTGCTGTCTTCAATTACCTTCAGCTTTTTCTCGGGGTTATTTTTAGCATAAACTTCCACAACAGCATTATCTGCAACAACAGCAGCAGCCCCTCCGCTGTTTAATTCCATAATTGCCAAATTGTTATTTTCGAATTTTTTAAGATTTTTATTGTTCTTTCCAAACATCTTTTCTACTGCTTCCTGCCCTGTTGTTCCGTTCTGGACTGCAACTACTTTATTTTTCAGGTCTTCCGCACTAGTAACAGGACTATTCTTTGGCACCAAAATCTTATTAGTAGAAAGGAAATATGGATGAGAAAAATCATATGTCTGCTTCCGCTCATCATTAATAGTGATCGAAGAGATCCCCAAATCAGCCCGTTTATTTTCCAGTTCAACAAATAAAGGGTCCCATCCAACATGGACAACCTCTGCTTTATAACCCGCTTCTTTTACAACGGCCTGAATAAAATCAACATCAAACCCAACAATTTTATCTCCTTTCATGTATTCAAACGGTGCATATGCTGCATCAGTGACTACCCGAAGCGTTTTTTTGCCGGCAGCGGCCGTATCCTTTCCTCCAGTTTGATTGGTGCTGCTTTTACCGCATCCTGCTAAAATCACTCCTGCTAATAGCATTAGAATTCCCAAAAGTTTTACCGTACTTTTCACCAAAAAGCCCCCTTTTTGTTTTGTAATTTAAGTTCCCACCTTTGTCCTTTATGTATTTATATGTAAAAGGGACGTTTTCTTATAACTCAAATTTATGCTATTAAACTTTAAATAATAATGAAACATGAAAGAAAACTAGTGGATGCAAACAAAAGAGAGCCTAATGGGAGACGGTAACTTTTCTCCTCAGGCTCTTTTGTTATAATTCATAATTTATTTTTTTCCAGCTTTATTATTTGAACTTCCTTTTCCCGGATTGGATGGGTCTTCACCTTTTATATCTGTACTAGTATTATCCGCAGGCTCTGAACCATTTCCCAGACCATTATTATTTTTCACCTTTTCTTTTTTAGATTTGTCTGTATATGAAGCCTCTGTACTCTTAGTTACAGTGTTTGTTTTCTTAGGCCGCTGCTTCCCTTTGCCAGGATTAGAAGGGTCAACTCCTTTGACGTCTGATGTATTTCCATCCCCTGGCTCTGATCCATTACCTAATCCATTATTATTTTTAACTTTTTTCTTCTTTTCAACAGGCTGACTGGTTGTTGCTGCTGTTCTTGGTTTTAAGGCTGTATTTGGTGTTTCTGTTGTACTTGGTGGTTGCACTACTGGACCAGGGATAACTTTTGAAGTTATAGACTTAGAGGTGATTTCACTTGTATTTGAAGTATTATTTTGCTTTTGTGGTGTACCAGTGCTGTTTTGAATATAACGATTTAGGTATTCATAATAATTGCTTGTAAATGTACTTTGCTTCGTACCTGTAACCTTTTCCGTTCCTGGAGGGATTGCTGCTGCGGCTAGAACAGCTGCATATCGGGATTGCAATTGCTCAAGCATCGCTGCTACTTCCTGTTTGGAGAGTGATCCATCCTGATCCTTAGATAACGCTTCCATGAGGCTGGTCATTACCATCATATCACTGGCAGAGGGAATAACTGAAACCTGTGTCTGGCCCGAACCGCATCCGCAATTACAATCCTTTTCCCCAGAAGTTGCCCATACTTTAGGCATAATACTCCCCCCGGCAAAGCCTAAGGCGATTAAAAAGGTGAAAATTAGGATTTTTTTCATATTTACTTTCTCCTTCCAAATTTGGTATAATTATATATTTACAAATTTGGAAATATTAAACTTCAAATGTCCTATATTCGAAAAAATTTTTAGTTCAAATTATGCATCTTTCATCTTCTTTTTTTCCATTATAAAAAAGAGATAAACCAGAACATGCCATATGCCCCCTGATATTTTTCATATATAATCAGCTTTTACTATTTATATAGTACTTTAGTACAATAACAGTTAAGAATTAACGGATATATATGAAAACAAAAAACCGCCTTTATCAGGCGGTGAATGTCCCCTGCATTGACAGGAGATCCTCAAAGTCACTAGCTTTAGCCGGTTTGCTGTAATAATATCCTTGCATTTCCGTACATTCATTTTCAAGCAGATATTGAACCTGGTATGCCTTTTCTACTCCCTCCGCTATTACCTGAAGACGAAGGCTTTTAGCCAGATTAATAATCGCATAGGCAATCTCTGCATTATTATAGGCTTCGTCAATATCTGTTATAAAAGAGCGATCGATTTTAAGAGTATTAATTGGAAGCCTTTTTAAATAACTCAACGATGAATAGCCCGTTCCAAAATCATCTATCGCCACCCTAATACCTTCATCTCTTAGCTCACTTAAGGCCGCAATTGTTTCATTTGTATTGTATAGGAGCACACTTTCCGTTATTTCAATTTCAAACAGCTCTCCAGGAAGTTTATAAAAAGTTAAGAATTCCTTTACTCTTTTTATCAGCGCTGATGGGTTTTGAAACTGCTTTGCGGAAAAATTTACAGCCATAGTAAGCGGGAAAGGATACTTTTCCTTCCATTCTGAAGCCATTTTGCAGGCTTGTCCCATAACAAATTCCCATATTGGTAAAGCCAATCCGGAATCCTCAGCGACAGGTATAAATATTTCAGGAGATACAGACCCAAGCTCCTCATCAGTCCAGCGAACCAAGGCTTCCACTCCGGTTATATATCCTGTTTTCGCATTAATCTTTGGCTGAAAATAGACATCAATCTTTTCTTCCTGGATAGCTTTCCGCAATCGTGTTTCCATTGTCAGCCGCTTTTGGTTTTTTTCATTCAGCCTCTCATTGTAAAAAACAACGCAATTTCCACCCTGATTTTTTGCTTCGTACATCGCCATATCCGCGTACATAATAAGTGTATCGATATCTTCGCTATGGTCCGGAAATACACTTACCCCGCAGCTTGCACCAACAAAAACTTCAGTTCCATCTATGAAATATGGTTTTTTAAGTGAATCAACCACTTTATTTCCGAGCTCCTGAAGGGCTTCCATTTGGGCGTTTTCTAATATAATGATAAATTCATCGCCTCCCTGTCTGGAGATGAATCCCTTGCTTAGCAGTGCACATGTTTTTAAGCGATTTGCAATTTGCCGGATAAGCTCATCGCCCATATTGTGTCCAAGTGAGTCATTTACATTTTTAAAACGGTCAATGTCAATAAACATAAGCGCAACATTTTCACCATTTTCTTTTATGAAAGATAACAAAGCTGTCAGCTTTTCTGTCGCATGCCTTCTGTTTGGCAGTCCTGTTAACGGATCGTGAAGGGCTTGGTACTCTATCATTTGCTGGCTGGTTTTAAAATTGTCCACGTAGGTTTTCAAGGAAGAGGACATGGCATTCACGTTTCTTGCTAAGAAGCCTAACTCATCCTTTCTGATTGATTCGATGGTTTTTCCAAAGTTCCCCTTGGCAATTTCATTTACCTGCTCGGCAATATAATCGATTGGTCTTGTTATTGCTCTTGAAAAAATAACACTTGTAATTAGAACCAGCAGCATAAAAATTCCAGAGAGAATGATATGCTTCACCAATTCTTTATGAAGCTGTTTATCGATTACACCATAATCATAGGTAAACCCCAGAACAAACGGCTCGTCTGGCCCAAGCTTCGAAGGTACGAAGGTTTTTTGGACCTTCTTTCCATTGAGCACTTTAATATAGCTTTGCTGCTTACCCGTCTTTATCGCTTTTTTTATGTATTTTTGATCGGTATCGCGATTATTAAAATGATAGGTTCCATACCAAATTGGCTCTGCAGAAATTCTGGTGTAAGGTTTTCCGTTGTCATTGATAATTT
Source organism: Neobacillus terrae (assembly GCF_011393025.1). Taxonomy (GTDB): domain Bacteria; phylum Bacillota; class Bacilli; order Bacillales; family Cytobacillaceae; genus Neobacillus_A; species Neobacillus_A terrae. Next base: position 99,210 of record NZ_JAAOEO010000008.1, read on the forward strand.
CTTTTTTCTCACCAAATTTCTTTGGATTGAAAACAGTCAGCTCAAGGACACCCTCCAGATTATCTGTGAAACGATTGATGATTTTGATAGGTCCAAACCGGTCCTCATATGCCAAAACTTCTTTGTCCCGGAGATAGGGATCGATAATATAATTGGTGCTCCCTTCATAATAATAGCCCCATTTATCAATATGCTTTGGATTGCTTGAAGCCACCTCTACCGGACCGGACCAGTAGTTTGGCAATGACTGCCCTTTTTTAATCGTTACGTTTTTATTTACAAACAGCTGGTTAAAGGCTGTATGCCAATATCCCCAGTCCTTTGTTGACATATTCAACTCATCCGGATCAGACGACCTAACACCAATAATATCGTTATTTGTTTTCCCAAGTAAGGTAATATGGGATATCATAAGCTCCTTTGAGAGAGCTGTTAACTGATCATTTGTCACCTGCTCATAATTTGGCGGAAGTGATTTTTTTATGGCAACTGATGCAATTCGCAACTCCCTGCCCAACTGGTCTTCTACAAACAAACTTCCCTCTTTTGCCTGCTGTACCTGGAAGCTTAATTCCTGGGCAAGTAAGGTAATTTCCCGATTATTCTGCTTTAATAGCTCTTCTTTTGATTGAAAAAAATGGATAGTATTATTAGAAAGTAGGATTGCAAAAACTAGAAGAGTAAAAATAAGCGGCAATTTCTTCTTTATATCCATATTTGTGAAATCCCCCTGTAAAAAGCACAATAAAAAGCACCACCATTCCCGAAAAGGCAATTTTCAGGAGAAGAAAATGGCGGCGCTAACTTTTCTTACGATTTTTCGATTATATCACTATATCAATATTGAATAACAGGGGAATTTTTACTGAAATTAACTTCCTTTTATATTCACAAGAACATTATAGGCAAAAAGCACAATACCAAGTACCATCAAAGTACCACCAACGGCAATAGCCGATGCAGCATTTTTTGTACCAGTTACAAAAAATGCAAGACCCACCATCATAACCGGCAAACTAATATTATGGAGCCAAAAGTGAACTTTTGCTAATTTTGTTTCGGCAGCCTCAGGAAACGCAACATAAATCAGACCGGCAAGCGTCATGGCCGTCCACCCCAACAAATTAATATGGACATGGACAGGTGTTAAATTAAAATGCTCAGTCATTGACATATACATTCCAAGGCATACTCCAATCACAAAATAGACGACAGAAATCTTGATGAACTTAACTCCCATGAATCGTCCTCCCCTTTTTAATATAAAAGAATATAATACAGTAGTAGATATGTGGAAAATATTTGAAAAAGAACTCTGAGGCAGTAATTTTGGGGTATTTGGTCGGGTCGAGGGAGGCGTTGGATACACAAATAACCTCGCGCACCCAGGAATTTCACATGACCCTTTCTCCGGGACGTAATTAGGTGTTTCTTAGCTGGTTAAAGAACCAGACTAAATCAAAAGCGGAGACTATCGTAACAAGATTCGGATATTAACAGAGGCAAAGGAGATAAATATACGTGGAGTATGGTGAGTCCAAATCGACTGCCCAAATCAAAAGAGGTAACTTTCTCTGAAGAATTGTGAACCCAATTGGGCTGAACAAGCCAAAAGTGGTAACTTTCTCTGGAGAAACGAGAACCCAATTGGACTGCGCAAATCAAAAGGGTAATGGTATTCAGAGTGCGTGAACCCAAATCGACACCAAATACAAAAGGGGTAACTATATGAAAAGTATTCTGAACCCAAACAGGTAAACGATAGAGTTTTTCAAATGCGGGGAAAGAATTCAGGTTACAAAGAAGCCTGAAACGTTTTGACTCAGGCTTCTTCAATTTGGTTAAATTGCCGCACTTTGGCTTTTATCTCTTTTATAAAAAATTCCATTTAGGAGCAGGCCATTTAAAGAAGCCAGTACCTGTTGAAACAGCATCCCCACCACTACAGGAACAGCAACAGCGGCGGGGAAATAGGAGACTGCAAGTACTGCACCAGCACTGATATTTCTCATTCCGCCAGTAAAAATTAGCGAAACAGTCGTTTCCTTGTCCCTTTTTAAAACCCTTCCTATAACATAGGACAATAAATAGCCAGTTAATGCAATAAAAAACACCACTGCAATGATACCAGCCAATTTCAAACTAATATGTTTAAGATAAGGAGCAACAACCGCTCCATTCAACATGACCACTATTCCAAGAGATGCCTTCGTGAAGGGCGCAAGCTTTGGACTTAGCACATCTTTTACCTTTCCTTTTGTAAACTGATTTAAAAGCATTCCCAGCAGAGAGGGAATAACCACCATTTTCATCAGTCCAAACATAATTCCCAGGCCATCTATATGTACCTTTTGCCCAATAAACAAGGATAATGACCATGGAACAATAAGAGGCGAAAGCAGGGTATCAATTAATATGATACAAAGTGTAACAGGTATATTCCCTTTATAAATGGAAACCCATATGAAGCTTGTAATCCCTGTAGGTATTACCATGCTGAGAACAAGCCCTGTAATAGTGTAGGCATCACCGCTAAATGCCAGATGCCCAATCCCCCAAGCCCATATTGGCATAATAATATGAAGTATCATAATAGCAATAAAGATTGGATAAGGATGAACAATGGCTTCTCTAAGTGAGCTAAAGTTGGAGCTTAAGCTCCCCGAGAAGGTCATAAATGCAAAAATCCATGGAATTAGATAAGAATAGTCTTTTAAATAGGATGCAAACAAAACACCCAAAATCACACCTGTAGGTGTAATAAAGGGCATCATTTTTTCAAGCCGTTGATTGATTGTCTTCAGCATGCTGCTCTCTCCAAACTGTTTGCCACAAGGCACTAGATCTTTTTTAAAAACTCTTTCCAGGCAGTGATCCCACCTTCAAGTACAATAGCATTTACCTTTTGACCAGATAAAACATCTGCACACTTTTGAGCAGAGTTTCCTGTTGTACAGGCCACTACGATTTCCTTAGCTTCCGGAAGAACCGAAACCTGGTGGTCTGTACCCAGAATATTTGTTTTTGGCAGATTAACAGTATCAGCCATCGGATGTTCGATATTGTATTGCTGAAATTTTTCTTCTGCCCTTACATCAAGAATCACTACTTTTTCGTTATTGTTTAGCTTTTTATAAAGCTCTTCAGGAGTTATTTTTTTATCACTCATTTTAATATACACCTCATTAATAGGATAACACCTTTATCATGCTATTTTAAGAAAATAAAAACAAAAACGCCAAAGGAATTTTATCCTCTGGCGCTGCTTGTCCACCTTTTAGCTTGCTTTATTAATAATGTCCCTTTTGGTTTTATGCAGCCCTTTGGCATAATAAAACACTACCAAAAATATAATCCACAGCGGACCAATAACAACTGCAATTCTGGTATCCTCTCCGTAGGCCATGAGAGCCACTACAAAGACTAGAAATGCAAGTGAAATATAGGATGCCGCCGGGAAAAGTGGCATTTTATATTTCAGCTTTGTACCCGGATTTAAACTGCGGCGATAGCGAATTTGTGACAGCAGGATAATCCCCCAAGTCCAAATCGCTCCAAATGTTGCAATACTGGTAACCCATGTAAAAACCTTCGCTGGGACCACATAGTTTAACAATACTCCTACCAAGAGCACTGCAGCGGAGGCGATTACGGCCATTCCAGGCACCCCGCTTTTTGTTACTTTACTAAAGCTTTGCGGGGCTTCCCCGTGTCCCGCGAGGTCAAATAGCATACGGGCAGTACTGAAAATTCCGCTATTACAGGAAGAAAGAGCAGCTGTTAATACAACGAAGTTGATAATACCAGCAGCCGCAGGTATTCCTATTTGCTTAAAGGTCATTACGAACGGGCTTCCATGCGTGCCAATTTCCTGCCAAGGATAAACGGACATAATGACAAACAAAGCACCTACGTAGAATATCAGTATTCTCCAAAAGACTGAATCAATTGCTTTGGAAAGAGTCTTTTCAGGGTTTTTCACTTCTCCTGCCGTTACCCCAATCATTTCAATGCCAAGATAAGCAAACATAACCATTTGTAATGACATGAGCACACCTTTGATTCCATTCGGGAAGAACCCGCCATGTGCCCAAAGATTTTTAATACCAGTTGCAATACCTCCGTTGCCTATCCCAAAAGCAATCATACCTATACCTACAATAATCATGGCGACAATGGTTACAATTTTAATTAACGCAAACCAAAATTCTAGTTCACCATATGCTTTTACGGCAAGAAAGTTGACAGTTGCCATCGCCACTAGAGCAGTCAAAGCCCAGACCCATCGAGGAACACCAGGTATCCAATATTCCATATAAATTCCTACAGCTGTAATTTCAGCCATACATGTTACGACCCATAGAAACCAGTAGTTCCATCCTGTTATGTACCCTGCAAGCGGTCCTAAGTAATCACGCGCATATTTGCTGAAAGAACCGGCAACTGGTTTTTGTACTGCCATTTCACCCAGCGCTCTCATAATGAAAAACATAATTATTCCGGCAAATCCATATCCTAGCAAAATCCCCGGACCAGCTAATTTTATGGCTGAAGCAGATCCTAAAAATAAGCCTACACCAATTGCCGCTCCCAATGACATAAGCGTAATATGGCGTTCCTCCAGCCCCCTGTGAAGCTCCCTTTTCTGTGAATTCATCGGAATCCCCCTTGTTAATTAGTATTATGTTCTTTTCTCATTTTTCGACCCTTTTTCCCCTGTTGTTATAAGATTCGAGCAATTCATATGATTTATAACCATTTCTTCTTAACTGTAATCCTATTTTAACATAGCGAATACAAAATATTTTTTAAATTAATAAAAACAGCCCGCAGATTTAGATCTGGGGGCAATTTATTAGTTTTTTGCCTGGCCAACTGCCCTGCAATATCCTAAGAACAACTTCTTCAGCTTCCTGATTTAGGTTTAGGGGTTGCTGGGTAATATTGTCCTGATCCCATATGTGAGCCGCTCATTCCTGGATAACCCATCTGCGAACCCATTTGAGACCCCATTTGCGAACCGCCCATTCCTGGATATCCCATTTGCGAACCGCCCATTCCTGGATATCCCATCTGCGAACCGCCCATTCCTGGATATCCCATCTGCGAACCGCCCATTCCTGGATATCCCATCTGCGAGCCGCCCATTCCTGGATATCCCATCTGCGAGCCGCCCATTCCCGGATATCCCATCTGCGAACCGCCCATTCCTGGATATCCCATCTGTGAGCCACCCATTCCCGGATATCCCATTTGCGAGCCGCCCATTCCTGGATATCCCATTTGCGAGCCGCCCATTCCCGGATATCCCATCTGCGAGCCGCCCATTCCCGGATATCCCATTTGCGAGCCGCCCATTCCTGGATATCCCATTTGCGAGCCGCCCATCATTCCAGGATAACCTCCCATACCATATTGCCTATTTTCAGCCATTAAACTTCTCCTCCTAAAAAGATTCAAGATAGTATATGTAAATAAAACATGACGGTATGGTTGTCTACCCATATTGTATTTAAATAAAGTGAGCCAGGAATTCTGGCTCACTCTGTTTTCTTATTTACCGATAAACATCTGTGACCAGTAGTTGCCGTTTTGGTCAAATCCTACCCCAATATTGGTAAAACTGCGGTTTAGAATATTAGCACGGTGGCCCGGGCTATTCATCCAAGCGTTTACTACCTCTTGAGGAGTTTTTTGTCCCATGGCTATATTCTCACCTGCGGAACTATAAGTCACCCCAAAGTCCCTCATCATATCAAATGGGGAACCATAAGTCGGACTGGTGTGTGAGAAGTAATGGTTCTTCTCCATGTCCACTGCTTTCTTTTGAGCTACACCGCTTAATTGTGTATCTGCTTTCAGAGCAGGAAGCCCATTTTGTTTCCTTTGAGCATTTGTTAAATCAATGACTTGCTGTGCAAACTGACTAATCCCTTGAGTTGTTTGTGTCTTACTTTGCGCAGGTGCCTGTGCTGCTGGCTTTTGCTGCTGTGTTGGCCGCTGAGCAGTTGGACCCTGTTGTGGTCCTGTTGGTCCCTGCTGCGGAGCAGGCTGGGCAGTTGGACCCTGCTGTGGTGCTGGCTGCTGAGATGGGGTTCCCTGTTGAACCCTCGGTACGGATACAGAAGGTCTTTGCTGCTGGCCAAGACCCTGCGGCAACTCGCCTGCCTGACCCAATGTAAATGGAATAAACTGATACTTAGCCATTTGGATTAACACAGCTCTAGTATGAGGATATTTGTTGCTATTCATATCAGTTTCCATTGAGGAAATGTTCAGCATATCTTTTCGGCCATTAAACCTGTCATCAAATCCCGCATTACGTCTGTTACCCTTATCATAATTCTCTGTCAGAGGCCCTGCATGGTCGATATCACGGTCATTCATATATCGGTCATTCAGCCTGCTATTTGTATTATAACGTACATTATCAAAGCGGTCATTGACACGGCCGTTATTGTTATCACGATCAGGGTTGTAGCGGACATGAAGAGGTCCATTATTATTTCCCCTGTTGTTCATGTCATCATTTGCATTATTATTACACGCAGCCAGTCCCAGCATTAAAACAGGAGCGACCAGCACAGCGAGATGCTTCTTTATCAATTTAAATTCCTCCCTTGCAATGATATGTTACCTTATTATTTTTCAATGTTTCTTCATAAAATATAGGTGGAAATTAAAGGCGCCGGAGAATAAAAAAAGGGAAGACTGCAGAGGTTATATGAAAAAGGAGTATTATGAAAAAAATTATCGTAATCGTCTTACTGCTGTTCATTCCAAATCAAGCATCTGCCGCTTCGAAAGCACCAATCCTGCTTTATCATTGGATCGATGAATATAATGGTTATGGACAAAAAGAATTGTATGTAACTCCTGAAAATTTTGAAAAGCAAATGGACTTTCTTAAGAAGAATGGATATACCTTATTAACCTTCGAACGTTTTGAAGAAATAGACAAAGTAAATAAACCCATTTTTATTACCTTTGATGATGGCTGGAAAGACAATTTAAATGCCTTATCGGTATTTAAAAGACTAAAGGAAAAAAAATTTGCTCCGTCTGGCACCATTTTCGCTATTTCAGATTTTGTAGGAAGACCCGAAAGACTTTCAGCTTCGGAATTAAAATCTTTAGCTCACTCAGGCTATTTTTCGATACAATCCCACACAGCAACACATCCAAATTTAACAAAAACAACAAATCTCGATTATGAGTTGAAACATTCAAAGGAAAAAATTGAGCAAATTACCGGAAAGCCCGTAATAGCGCTTGCCTATCCATATGGGAGTTATAACTCTAAAGTTGTTGCAGAAACAAAAAAATTTTATCAATATGGGCTTACAACAATTCCCGGACCTTTTGCAAAAAAACAATTACATGACGAGCTCTTCCTATTGCCCAGAATCTATGTAAACTATTCCACATCCCTTAAAGAATTTGCACAACTCGTGAAATAAAAAGGTGAGTGGATCTGCTCTTTTAGTGCTGTGAGAGACTGTGATATAAACTTCAAGGACGAAAAATGCGCAAGGGGCCTCAATCGAGGTCCTTCATCAGGTCTTCCAAGAGGCAAAATGTTGATCAGGCGACTTGAAACTGTCCTTCATCCAGCCTCTCAAGGACATAACTGCGCCTTGGGCTTAATAAGTTAATAAGAACCATTCACCCTAAATACAAAATAAAAAAGTGCCCATTAGGACACTACTGAAATTCATAATAAGGAAATTTCCCTGTATTTAATAATTTAACGCCTTCCCCAATAGCTCTATATCTTTATAAATGGCTCTTTTGATGTCGTTATCGTTACAGTTTCTATAATCACTCATCAACCGGCCTAACTCTCGGATAAACATAAGGTTTTCAAAGTTGTCTGCCATTTATGCACCTCTTTTCCTCAAACTATATATATATCGTTATTTCCCCTTTTTTACAAATTTTAACCGAATTGGGTTTTCCAATTATTTGCTATTTTCTATTTGGATTTAATGAAAAAATCCTGCTTTTGAGAGTTTATAGCACCTGACTTTCTTTCTATACCCGTTTGCTTGAAATCATTTTTAAAAGAACCTTTGCGTCCTGTAACTTTAACTTCCCGATTGTTAGACCCATAAAACCGCATTAATCCCCCATCCCTAGATTAATTTTTCTCTATAGAACTTTCTTTAGGATTGCTGCATATTGCTCCAATTCATTTAAAATTCTTTCACGGCTTTTTTTGCAATCACGCCAATTAGCCGGAACGATTCCTCTGTTGTCCCTTAAAGGCAAAACATCAATAACCTTATCCTCTGTGGCATAAATAGAGGCCAGTAAATAAAATCTTCGTGAAAAAAAGGATTTCCCCGCTAACATTATGTATTTGTAATTGGTGCCATTAAGTAATTGAAATGCGGATCGAATAACAGCCTCCACTCCTTGTTCCCCCTCGTAAGCCGGTACCTTACAAAGTTTTTCCTTCTTTATGCCTTTTTCTGTTAAAAGCGGGGCATAATACTCATATTCACTCATCCCAAGAAATGTATTAAACACATCAGGAATCATAACAATGCTTTTGTCATTATTCCTGTAATAATCAAATAATTGTTCATTTAACTCCGGAAAGTGCCCGGGATGATAAAGAATAACATCAGGTCTTGAAAAGAGTCCTTTATTTTTCATAAAAATAAGCTCATCAATGCATTCGGTTGTTACTGGATTCATATAGGTAACATCTCCCATTGTATTTTTTAAAATTTCCGGGTAATATATTAATACAAGCTGCGTTGTTCGTACTCATAATAAAGTTTTAACCTTTAAGCTGTAATAGGGAGTTTTAATTGAAATCGGAATGACAAGCCTCTGTCTATACGACAAGGAGGACATGCAGGATGGTTTCTGCGAACACCCACTTTGAGGAGTGGTGGTTTAAAACTTTCTTATATTAACTACGGCAAATGCGGCTTCTTACTTAAAGCATTCAACCAGTTCCTTAGTGGAACTGGTTTTTTATTTATTTCTTTTTTTGAAGATAAATTTTTTTCTCTTTATTATTCAGAATTTTCTTGTTATGTTATAAATTAATTAGCCTTTTCCTTCCTTCAGAGCATTTTGGGGTACAATACTAGCGCTTTAGTTACTAGAAATAAAGGGCACAGGCACGTTAAGTTTTTAAATGATTACAATAAAAGGGGACTTTAAATACGGGAACCTATGGCCCATATAAGGAGGAGTTTCATGCGGCCCATTATATTAGGTATTTTTGCAGCATTCTTTTTTGCCGTTACATTTATTTTAAACCGCTCAATGGAGCTGTCTGGAGGCAGCTGGCTATGGAGCGCTTCACTCAGGTATATTTTTATGATCCCTTTTCTCTTCGGAATCGTCCTGATGCGAAAAAATCTCCGTCAGCTATTTGATGTTATGCGCGAAAGACCCGCCCCATGGTTAATATGGAGTTTTGTAGGATTCGGACTCTTTTACGGACCTTTGTGCTTTGCCGCTGCATATTCACCAGGGTGGCTGATTGCCGGAACCTGGCAGATAACTATCATCTCAGGTTCGCTTCTGGCCCCGTTATTTTTCGAGACAATAATATCTAAAAATGGCCCTCAAAAGCATCGAGGAAAAATTCCATTTAAAGGTCTTGCGATGTCGATGATCATTTTGCTTGGTATCGTACTTCTGCAAATTGAACAGGCAAAGGTAATTACACTATCTGCATTATTGCTGGGTGTAATTCCTGTTATTCTTGCATCTTTTGCCTATCCGCTCGGAAACCGAAAAATGATGGACATTTGCCGTGGCCGTCTGGATGCCTACCAAAGGGTGCTTGGAATGACAATTGCCAGCCTGCCTTTCTGGCTGCTGCTCGCCCTTTATGGTTTCTTTGATTCCGGATTACCTGAATCCGGCCAGGTATATCAATCACTCCTTGTCGCAATAAGCTCAGGGGTAATTGCCACTGTTATCTTTTTTAAAGCAACAGACATGGTAAGAGGTAATATGCAAAAACTTGCAGCTGTAGAAGCAACCCAATCAATTGAAGTCTTATTTGCTCTGGCCGGTGAGCTGTTCTTCCTCGCTCTTCCAATGCCGTCACTCTTATCCTGGTGTGGCATGTTTGTCATCATTATGGGCATGGTTTTGCACAGCTATGTATCTCATAAGAAAAGCACAAGCGCCCGTTCAATGACGTATGGCCATTTGAAGAAAGGCTAAGGTCGCCACGTCCAACTGTAAGTGCTTAATTACTTCCCGCCATAAGGCGGGTTTTTATTTTTATAAAACGTGATGATTAGGGCTATAAGCGCTGGGTATTAAACATATACTCAACAACCTTTATGGAGGTCGTTCGATAGATATCCTGAACGAAGTCAACATACTTCTCGTTCGTACTGGCTATGCCATGCTGCAGTAAAGCAGGCTCAAATCCTCTTTCCATAGCACCCTGATATGTAGCCTGGACACCATACTCCGCAGCAAAGCCGCAGATAAGCACCATACCAACATTCAAATCCTTTAATATATTTTCAAGCTCTGTCTGCCAAAAAGCATTGGAGTATCTTTTAGAGATAAAAATATCTGTTTTATCTGCATCTAATTTTTCGTATAAATCAAAAGCATGCGTGCCAACCCCTGCCTCTTCATCCTGTATAAAAATAATCGGCTGATCTGCTTCACGGAATTTTAAAATGGAGTAATTCACATACCCCAAGATACCCTTCAGGCTTTTCTTACTTTCTTCCATAGCATAATAGGCGTTCTGCAAGTCAACAACTAAGAGAGCCGTTTTCATCTTAAATCCATCTCCTGTTCCAAAAATGTTTTCCCATTAATCATAGAAATAATTTACACATACGGCAAGCATGTTTACTCTTATAGATATACAAAAAGATTTAAATAGGCAATAATCTAAATTAATAATTTTATGGGAGAGATAAAAATGCGTGCAGGGAGAGTCATAGATCTATACCGTTATCCGGTAAAATCCATGGGAGGCGAGCGCTTAAATGAAGTTCTCATTTCAGAACACGGAATCCCCGGTGACCGTTCATTTGCGTTCATGCTTGAGGATGAAAAGTATTTAACCGTTCAAAAGATGCCCAATCTGCTAACCTATCAGTCACAGCTGTCATCTATTCCAGGCAATGTTATTATTTCAAAGGACGCCAGGGAATATGAATGGAAAGATCCTGTGCTTTTTAAACAAATTTCTTCCCAATCAGGAAGCATACTAAAACAGGTGTCCTTTAACACAGAAAAGGAAAGAGGGGCGTACTGGGAGGATCATGCTCTTATTATTACACGCTCCTCACTCAAAAAGTTTAGTGAAATGTGCGGGCTGGAAATACTTGATTTAAGGAGGTTCCGTCCAACTATAGTACTTGACCTTGATGATGATGTACCATTCGAAGAAGAACAGTGGATCGGCAAAGAATTATCCATTGGAGAAGCTAGGTTTAAAGTGAACCAGGGCTGTGAGCGGTGTTTCTACATAACAGTTGATCCAGAGGACCCATCGAAAATAAATCCTTCGATTTTAAAAACACTTGTCAGAGAGCGAAATACCATTTTTGGTGTTTATGCCTCCGTTGTGAAAACAGGAACCATCAAAGAAGGAAGCGAAGTTATTGTTCATAATGATTAATGGTTCTCCCGTAAAAATCTGTAGTTTTCCAAACGACTAAAAAAGGAAGATGCTCCGATGCATCTTCCTTTTTTTATAATCCAGCTTCAGCGCCGTTCTTAGTGTATATAATTTTCCCTGCCTGCTACACTCATCCATTCGTACTGGCGGACTCTTACCTCGAACAAAGCCAATGGGTCGCGGTACATTTCCGGATTAGTCCTCATTCTGTCAAGTTTCTCCTGATCAGTTTCGATTTCTGCCTTTGTTTCTGTGACAGCGCTATTCAATACCTGGATCGGGTCTCGGAAGAACAATTCAATATCACGTTCCAGTGATTTTTCAAACAGCTCAAACTGCTGAAGGAATTTTTTAATCACTGAATCTGTAGTTTCACGGTAATCCTCATTCTCAACAAATGATTTATATTTGTTATAAACCATCGAATTATTAACACCAAACAGTCTGCCAGCACTTTTTAAAAGAAACTGGCCAGGAGTGTTTCGTAGTAGAATATTTTCTTTTTCAAACTGAACTCCGTTTGTCATACGGTCAGAATCCCGACGCCAGTCATCAACCACTCTGAAATCACATTGAAGCTTGATTCGCTCTTCCCCGTAAAGGGCATTGAACCCCTCGCTCATTTCATCCAAATAAATTTGTGTTTCGGTAAATTCATTATTGGATTGCTGAATCCACTCTTGTAATGCCTGATAATATTTAGGCATTACATTTTCTTCGAGATATTCCCTGATACGCCTGTTCATTTCATCGTTCAATTCTATGTGAATTTTGCTCAGATCGCTTTGTTCTGTAATTAATTCAGAAGTATTCTTCAATAGTCCAGGAACAGTCTTCGAAATATCACTTTTAATTTCATCTTTTAAAGACTTATACGATTTCGTAATATTTCTTTTCTTTTCCACTTCGATATCGTCGAGTTGGTTTAAAGCACCATTTAGCTTGACGGACATATCATTATTCCATTTGACCGATTCAACAAGATCATTTTCCATTGCGATCCGATCCTGAACAAGATTTCTTATCGTTTGACGTACAAAGAACAGTAGGCGCGATGTCCTGCCTTCATCGGAAATCGCAGCACCAACGCTCCCTTTAATAAACTCAGACAAATCCTTTAGCTGTTTTCCGCTGTCGTACTCCTTGGAAAAAGCAAATATCTTGGAGTTCGGGAAATAGTGGTTAATTTTTTCCCATGTATCTTCTGCAATTGCCCGTGCGGCTTCTTCATTCTCTACTATATCCATCTTATTCAGCAGAAAATGAACCGGGATTTCGGGAGCAAGCTCTTGAATATAGGCAAGTACGGTACGTTCTCTGTCTGTTAAAGGTGAATTGGCATCCAGGAAAAATAGGATCGTATCTGCAAGATGCAGGTATTTTACTGTTTCACTTCTTTCTAATTCCCCATTAAATCCTGGTGTGTCAATTAACGCCACCCTATTTTCCATCAAAAACTGTGATGGAAGTTTAAAGTCTACGATCGTGGAATTTGCACCCCGCCGTTTTTCTGTGCTTTCGCGGAAATCAGCCAAATCAGAGATCATTCTAGTCTCTGTATCACCAATTTCATCAATCTCTACTTGTGCGTGATCTCTGAACATAACAACCGCAGAGGTTGGTTCCTCACCGAGAATATTTTCGCTAAGAACAGAATTGATAAAGGCCGATTTTCCGCTTCCCTTCATTCCAGCCAAGAGAAGACGGTTTGTATGGAAATTGGTAAGTTCCCCAATAATCCATCTCATTCGGTTGCCAATATCCATCTGGTGGCCCTTCGCCCAGTTCTGGATTGTCTCAAATAAATGAAGTCCCTCTTCAATCCAATTAACCTTTGCACCTGTAAAGTTTAAGAGTTTTTCTGCATCTGCCCCTGAAGCAGCACTTATGCTTGATGGGAATATCTCACTCCAGGATAATACCGCAGCCGATGCAAACAGCGCGTGAGAAACATCGGTGATTCTCAGCCAGTTTTCAAGCAAAACAGGTACCAAATCCTGTATTTTTTTTATGAGGAACCTTCCGTCTATTAAGGCAAAATATGCCTCCTGGAATTCAGCAGATAGTGAATGCCAATTCCCTTCCCTGTCCATATCTAATGTTACCAGCAGCTGATTAATTTCCTTAAGCCAAGTGAAGTAATTATCCTGATTTTTATAATTCTCCCAAAGCGAAACCGCCAGCCTTTCAAAACGCTTTTGGTCAATATCAAATAGAACCAATAATGCCTGAAGAAAATACTCCGGCGAATGGTTTCTTGCATATCCGCCTTCAACATAAGAATTCAGGACGTCAAACCAATCAAGAGACTGTGTCCTAATTGCCTCAAGAACTGCCAATTCAATGGCATTATTCCAATCCTCTTCTCTTTCAAAATAGGCACGGGCAATTTCTGTTACATTTGGATAGTCCGGATTAGCGGAAACCGTCCCTTTGATTATACTTACAGCTGATTCCTGTTTGCCGCGGTCTATGTAAAGAGAAAATAGCTGTAACGCTACTTCGGTTTGTAAGACTTCATTGTCAGTCTCAACTGATTTATAAAAATCCTCGGCAACTGAAAGCTGCCCCAATTCATAATAGGCATCTCCAATGTTCTTTTTTGCCCAAGGCTCTAAATCATTGCCTATATTTTCCCACTTAAAAATGGCTGATTCAAAATCTTTATTAAGAAAGTAAACCTCTCCCTGTGCAAAGCGTATGTTTGCCAGTTCAGGAAGCTCCTTTGTTTGTTCTTCCTGGCAGACTTCACCAAGAACCTGGACAGGATGCCGCTTCTCATTCTCTCCCATAAACGATTCATAGTACGCTTTCTGGATCAATTGATTTTCCAAGGTAGTTACCTTCCCTTCTATATAAATATAAGGGTGCCTAATGGCCCTTATCCCAAATACACAAATCATCATATGGTTTCTCTTTAACAAGAATACCTAAATATAATTCGCCGCCAAATTAAGATATAAGTCTCATATTTTATTATTTTACCAAAACTTTTATCCCAAAAGGTTTCAGCTAGCTTTCAATTTAGCAACAGTAATGTTTCGAAACATTTATATTTACCCATTTTACACAGTTTATAACATAGGTTTATTTTCCTATGTAAAACCCTGAATATCGACCCTGTTAAACTGAAAAAATAATAAAGAATGGAAATTAATTGTTAATATTATGGCGATTCTGTTGCGACTTTTTACTATATTGACAGTGATATATAACAGCATAATTGAATTAGCATTCTCTCAAGCCTATACTGATAATAAACCAGTTCCGAGAGGAGTTTTTTCAATGCCCGAACAATTTAGAGCTTTAATGGTTAATAAAATTGAAGATGATTTTTCACTGGAAATTAAAAGAATTTCCAGTGAGGAGCTTCCAGAAGGACAAGTAACCATCAAAACAGCCTATTCAAGCGTAAACTTTAAAGATGGTCTGGCGAGCATTCCAAACGGAAAAATCGTCCGTTCCTATCCATTTATACCAGGAATTGATTTGGCGGGTACGGTGGTTTCTTCAACTGATCACCGGTTTAAGGAAGGCGATGAAGTAATTGCCACCAGCTATGAAATAGGCGTTTCCCATTATGGAGGTTACAGCGAATACGCCCGTATTCCAGCAGAATGGGTTGTACCCCTCCCAAAAGGATTAACCCTTAGGGAAGCTATGGTATATGGAACAGCTGGGTTTACTGCCGCTTTATCTGTGATGAGGCTTGAAGAAAACGGCTTAAGCCCGGAAAAAGGGAAAGTACTTGTTACCGGAGCAACCGGCGGAGTTGGAAGCATCGCCGTCTCCATTTTGGCCAAGAGAGGCTATGAAGTTACTGCCAGTACAGGCAAACAGTCCGAACATGAATACCTAAAACAGATTGGGGCTAAGGAGATTATTTCGCGTGAAGATGTGACAGGAAATAAATTAAGACCACTTGATGAGCAGCTTTGGGCAGGGGCAGTGGATCCCGTTGGGGGAAAGACCCTTGCTTCCATTCTTAGTAAGACCGCCTATAACGGATCGGTAGCCGTAAGCGGACTAACCGGCGGGACCGAAGTTACAGCTACTGTGTTTCCTTTTATCCTCAGAGGCATTAACCTCCTTGGCATTGATTCTGTTTACTGTCCTATGGAAAAAAGGCTTTCTGTATGGGAGAAAATGGCTGGGGAATATAAACCAGAGCATTTATTGTCTGCAATAAACGCAGAGGTCTCGCTGGAAGAGCTCCCTGACTATCTTGGGGCAATCCTTAAAGGAGAAGTTCGCGGCCGTACGCTCGTGAAATTTTAATTAACTAGAGGTTATCCTACAGCAGGATAACCTCTTTTCACATAGGCCGCTTTATAATTAGGAACATTAGCCATTTTTCCTCCTACGAAAACCACTAAAAACGGCTTCCCATTTTAAGCTTTTTGAAAAAAGTTTATTAATAAAATGCTAAAATGCCTTCTGGACAAACCGAAAGTGTTCCTTATACCTTCAAATACCCTGCCCTAAAGACATATTGCCGTGACTTTGCCTGGTAAATGGTAAACGACTGCCTTTCTTCATTATGGAATACCCTTCATGGAGAACTTTTGCCCAAGTCAAGTGGATATGCCCATTAACATCTAGCAACAACTATTAAAACCTCAACGGAATCACAGAGGTTTTTATCTGGACCCCATCAGGTGATTCTGTATCATAGCCAAGCGTGCTTAAAAAAGTATCAAGCCCTAGAAAGGCGTTATCCATTTTATTTGTAGGTCCGATCCACACCTCTTTTAACGGAAGCTTGGTTTTATCCCCCGACATTTCTTTAAAATTAAGCTCGATAAATGGAATAATGACACCTTTTGAGGTTCTGAATTTTACATCGGTTTTACGGTGGTCTTCAAAATTCTCTGGAAAGAAGGCTATCCGGTATTCTTCTTCCTGTTTAAAAGAGGGATGTTTAAAAAAGTAACTGTATTTCAAAATACGCTCCATAAATTTTTCCGTAATGGTTTCCAGGGCCCCCTGGGAGAAATTCGCCACCGCTTCCCAAATGCAAAAAAACTCTTTATATTCTTCCCTGATAATTTCCTCCTGAACTTCTTCATCATAAATCACGTAGCCGCTTATATAAGCGTGCGGATAACGATATTCAAGAATTTGGTGCAAATAGGAGGTCTCCAGGCCAATATTGTAGCCATCAAAGCTTGAATAGGAGGACCAATTCGTTATTAAGTCAGAAATATCGGTTAGGGACAGTACAAAGCATTTACTTCTATGGTGCATATTAAAATAAAGCCCGTTTAGAATTCTGAAGATTGCTTCTTTAAAGGGGAGTTTAGCTTCACCCTCCCCTTCCTGTACGGCAACCGCTTCAATAACATCTTTTATATGTTTTAATTCAGAGGTATCGTTTAAAAACTCACTTCTCGTCCCCCAGAAATAGCCTGTATTGATAATTGCATATAAGGCCTGCAAATTCGTATAATGATAAAGCACTCCATCGGTTTTCTTACGAACTCTTAAATCCCTTTTCTCACTCTCTTGCAACGCTTCGAATAGATTCATATACCATGCTCCCATTCATTTGAAAAATTGCTACCCCTTTTATACCTCCCTTTACCTCCATTCAATCAAATATCTCTTTCTTTATTAAAAAATATATTAATCTTCTTCATTAAAGATAACTCATGTTAGGAAAACTTACATATCATGTAGTATAATATGCAAAATAAAACGGACTAAGGGTGAGAATATGGAAAGCAGTCTTTCCTACAAAGACAAGAAGGTTATCAGCATTGGCGTAGTCAGTGAATTAACAGGTCTTTCAGAGCGCCAGATTCGTTATTATGAAGAAAGAAAACTTATATTTCCTGAAAGGCCAAAAGGAGGAAGCCGAAAATATTCCTTTGCAGATGTGGAATTGTTAATGGATATTGCTAATAAAATTGAGGATGGTGTCCAAACCCACGAGATCAAAAAGGAAATGTCCCGAAAGAAAAAGACAGAGGACGAACAAAGCATCCGCAAAAAAATGATTCAGGGACAGATCAACGCCCAATTCGGTCTAAGAAAATAGCTTTCCGGCACCTTTTCTCAAATTCTATGTCAGGTTTTCTGACACGCATGTAGATTCCCCCTCTACCATTATGTAAAAATACAAATATCTTTTTCAAGACATTAAGGGGGAGTTGAATTTGAATACAGCATTTTTGTTAAACAGCCTATGGGTGATGGTGAGTTCCGTTCTTGTCATTTTAATGATTGGCGGATTTATTTTACTGGAAACTGGTTCTACACGGATGAAAAACGCTGGCCATATTGCAGGAAAAACCATTTTGGCATTCGGTATTTCCTCCATCGTTTTTTGGGCAGTGGGTTTTGGACTTATTTTTGGAAAAGGAAATGCACTTATAGGGCTATCAAAATTCCTTTACTCAGGCTAT
Source organism: Neobacillus terrae (assembly GCF_011393025.1). Taxonomy (GTDB): domain Bacteria; phylum Bacillota; class Bacilli; order Bacillales; family Cytobacillaceae; genus Neobacillus_A; species Neobacillus_A terrae. The sequence continues at coordinate 117,246 of NZ_JAAOEO010000008.1, forward strand.
GACATAGGAGGCATTCAGCTTTCAGGTTCAGTTTTCTTCATGTTCCAGCTAGCCTTTGCCGGGATATCGTTAACAGTTGCCTTTGGCGGATTTGCTGAACGGGCAAAGCTTGCTTCATATCTTGTATTCGCACTTTTATTTTCTGTATTTGTTTACCCGCCGATTGCACATTGGATTTGGGGAGGAGGCTGGCTTTCTGAATATGGCCAGCAGGACTTCGCTGGTTCCACTGTCGTCCATTTGACTGGTGCAATGGCGGCATTGGCTGCTACTATTCTATTAAAGCCAAGAATTGGGAAGTTCAACAAAGATGGCTCAGCCAATCAGCTTGATGGTCACAATCAGGTTTTTACCGCTTTAAGCGTCCTGCTTCTTTGGGTTGGATGGTTTGGATTTAACGCAGGAAGTACTTTATCAGCGGATGCAGGATTTTTTGGTTTTGTGTCGCTTAATACCAACTTAGCCGCAGCTGCTGGCACCATTTCCGCCTTAATCATTTCCTGGATCGTTCTGGGGAAAGCAGATGTACCAATGATGTTAAATGGTTCTCTTGCCGGTCTTGTTGCCATAACTGCTTCGTGTGGATTCGTAGAAACTTTGGCAGCTGTTGTAATCGGTCTTATTGCTGGTGTTCTCGTATTCTATAGCATTCGCTTTTTTGAGAAGAAAGGTATTGATGATCCTATCTTCGCTCTTTCCGTACATGGTACAGCAGGGGTTTGGGGTACTTTATCTACTGGCTTCTTTGCTACTAAAGAGCTCGCTACTATCGGAAAACCAGGATTGTTCTATGGCGGCGGATTTGAACAGCTAGGAGTTCAGGCACTTGGAGTGGCGGCAAGTGGACTTTATGCATTTCTTGTTTCCTATGTTCTTCTTCTAGCCGTCAAATATGTAATAAAAGGATTGCGTGTAACCGAAGAGGAAGAAATAATCGGCCTGGATATGAGTGAGCATGGAAGCTACGGCTATCCTGAACTTCTGCATTCTGAAAACCTTAAAGGTGACCAAAAATTTAATTCAGCAGAAACGAAAAAGGCAATTATACAATAAGTGTTTTCGGATCCTATTAAGTGAACGGATTAGGCCGCATCAGCAGCCTCCCTTTGAAGGAAGGTGTCTACTATTTTGACTGATTATACCTATTCAGAGTTAAAGGAATATCGTCAACAAAGGATTGTTTTAGCATCAAAGGATCATTTTGAACTCAATCGCCTTCATGATGAATTAATGATAAAGGCCGTTGAGATTTCTATAGAACGAGTTAAGGAGGAACTGGGGGAACCCCCCACTTCCTTTTGCTTTTTTGTCATGGGAAGCGCCGGCAGGTTTGAACAATCAGTCTGGAGCGATCAGGATCACGGTATTATTTTTAAGGAGAACAGCAAACTGGCACAAAATTATTTTTTAAGGCTGGGGAAAGAAATCGCCCAAGGTCTCTTTATTACCGGTTATCCCCTTTGCGATGGAGGGGTAATGGCCGGGAATCCTTTATGGTGTAAATCACTGAATGAATGGAGTGTACAGATAAAGAACTGGATAAATGAACCCTCATGGGAAACGATCCGTCACTTATTGATTTTTATGGATGGCCGGTCTTTGGCCGGGGAAGATTTGTTTATTAAGGAACTAAAACAGGAAGCGTGCTCGTTAATTCATAAAGACCATCTATTAGCCCGAATGCTCGATAACACGATGCTGCTAAAAAAAGGGGTCGGGCTGCTGGGACAATTTTTAACCGAAACGCACGGTCCCCATTCAGGATTACTAAATATTAAAGAAAAGGCTCTTTATCCTTATATAAATGCGGTAAGAATTCTTGCCCTGAAGGAGTGTATAACCGAGTCTTCCACTCTTTCCCGTCTTCAAAAGCTATCAGAGGAGTCAATTCCAACATCAAAACGCCTGTTATATGAAAAACAATTTTATCAGCTTCTGAATTTTCGTCTTCTATTTGGTGACCATTCGAATTATGATTCCGGTCATTTTCTTTTGGTCAGTAAGCTATCGACCCATCAGAAGAAAGAAGTAAAGGATATTATTAAGAATGGGCCCCATCTTTACCAATTTGTCCGTAAACTTGTCGAGAAGGAACCATAACTATGGGGATGCATGAAATGATTCAGTTTTTCAGGCAAATGTCTGGGAAGCTCGGTTCAAATGTTTATGCAGGCATAAATGGAAATACCGATCCGAAGCAAATCTCTTTTATTCGCCAGCTGCAAAAAGAAATGAAAGAAAAAAACCAGTTAGGGACAAATCTTGCTTTTCTGGAAACAGTTGTTTTCGATCTTGAAACAACCGGATTTAACCCAGATAAAGGAGAGCAGGTTATTTCTATTGGTGCTATTAAAATGTCCGGTACCGAAATTAAGGAAGAGCAATGCTTTTATTCATTAGTCCGTACGAACTCATTAATTCCTGCACACATAGCTGAACTAACAAACATAACAGATGAAGAGTTACTTATAGCTCCTTCTCCTTCAGAAGTGTTACTTAAATTCTATGAGTTTATTGATAGCCATGTTCTTATCGCTCATCACGCGAAGCACGAAAGAGCGTTTATGCAAAAATGGAACCGTGACTGCCTTCGTTCTTCATTTGAACATCGGATTCTGGATACTTCCTTTCTTATCAGGCTGCAGCAGCAATCCTATAAATCAGAGCCATTGGAGAACATTTGCAGCAATTGCGGGATTGAAGTTATGAATCGCCACCATGCTCTGCAGGATGCCAAAATGACAGCCCGGATTTGGCAATACTATTTGAAGAAAGCACTTGAAAGCGGGTTTAACAATTTATATGAGGTCTACGATTATCTTGCCAGGCTATAGCCTGGCATTTCTTTTTTTCTAAAAGCTTTGTTAAACGCTCTCGGCGCTCGCTTTCCGCCGCAATCAACTTAATGAAGAATCAGCCATGAGTTTTAACACAGACTCAAAAAGGCATTTACCGTTAGCATGATTAATAAAGTTTGAAAAAAGGTTATATCCCCCAAGACCGGGAATAATGTAATAAATATCAAGAGAGGTGTATGGAATGCTGTATCTCGATAAAAAACATGACCCGGCTAAAAACAGAAACTTACTTGCTGAGGTTACGGGACAAAGGCTTGACTTAAAACAGGCGCTTGCAGAGACGGATCAGCTTTTTCAGGAAAATAGTACTGCTCCATCGGTCAGCATCCCCTCTGCTTCTCCCCAGCCAAAGCTTCCTTTTTTCCAAAGATTAAAAGCCGGAATTTTTAGGTTCTTTTATACCATTAGAGCATCCTCCGATGAACCGATGTTAAATACAACGGTTGATGAAATGGGAAACCCCTGGCCTGAATGGAAGCCATTGCTCGATGAGGAATACCTTCACTTAATGAAGATTGCGAGAGAAGTGAATGTAGCCGATTTCGGGGCGGTAGGCGACGGTATTACCGACTGTACGGAAGCCTTTGAAAAAGCATCCGGAAACGGAAGAGTGATTGTGCATGTACCGGAAGGAACCTATATTACAAAAGGCATTCGGCTCCCTTCTTTTACCGGCTTAATCGGAAAAGGAAAAGGCGTTACCACCATCAAACTCCACGACAAAGCGCCAAAGGGCACCCGCCTTGTGACAAATTTTCACCATCGGAAAGGAAACAGAAATATCCTTGTGGAGGGAATGAGCCTTGATTGGAATGTGGAACGGCTAGGAACTGCAGAAAAAACAAGTACCTGGGGAAACCATTCCAGCTGCCTGACATTTGCGAATGTATCATACGGCTGGGTTAAGAATGTAGAGGGAATTAATCCTGGGCTCCACTGTTTCGATATTTCTTCTACATTATATAATTATTCGGGTGATGGATTCCGTGCACGAGGCGGGAGCCAATACGTCTGGTTAGATTTATTGACCGGTTACGGTTTTGGTGACGATGGGATTACAACCCACCACAGTGACAATATCCTGATAACAAACTGCCATATGTGCGACCCTAGCGGCCGTGCCCATAAAAAAGGTTTTTCCAATTCAAACGGGATTGAAGTGGATGATGGCTCAAAGAATGTCTGGCTGGTTAATAATTCTTCAACCCGATGTTTTGGCGGTGTAGAAATAAAAGCACATGCTACTTCATCAGCAGCCTGCAATGTCCAAATTATTGGCCATTTGTCCGTTAATGATAACCGATCCTATAACTTCAGGCATATTGGCCATCACCAAAGCACAGATCCCGAGTCGAAAACTGCTTATAATATCAAAGCAACCAATCTGGCTGCTCTGGCACCAATTTATACAGATCTTTATAAGGATTCAGAACCGAGAGGATTGGTTGTATCTGCATATAAAAACGTGGCCATTAACCATTTCACCTTAATAGGCGACCCTGAATATGACTACCGGAAGAACCCAGTGATTGCTGTTCAATACAAGTCGCGAAATGTTGGGCTCTATAATGTTAACATCCGCCACTTTAAAAAGGCGGGAATTGATATTAAGGTATTCGGCGGAGATAACCACCCGGAAAATGTGGCCATTAACAATGTTATTGTTCACGACTCCGCCCCACAAGCTATCCATATTGGATCAGGCATTTTAACAGCGTCCATCCAAAATATCAGAGCAACAGGAAAAAACGGAAAAGCAGGACTTGTGACCGAACAGCCCGGAACTCTCGTTTCCAACTTCCGCGCCGATGGATATAAAATTTCTGTTTCTATTGCTGGCGATGAGGCAAAAACCATTTCATAAGTACTCTACAAGATTGAAAAAGGCTCTCCCATTGGGAAAGCCTTTTTCAATCCGATAACGTATGGCTGCTCCTGTTGCTTTCAAGATCGCCGGCAATACTTTTTCAACAATTTCCCAGGGCCTCTTTGGTCATATATTGAGTCATTTCCTTTTCAATATAAAGATTAGAAATGCCTCAGCCAAAATATTATAGATTGGAAGAACAAAAGGCGCATGCGCCCTATTTTTATGATGAAAGGCTAAATACGCAACATCCTGTGGGCCTCCGACAGGCATAAGACGAATCACGCAGTCATCCTCGGAAAAGCTAAAGCTTTTCCTTCGTGCGATGCGGATGCTTCCGAGGCGTTCCTTGTCCTGATTTCTGAAGTGGTTTGGCTTATGACTCCGAGCTGTTCTAATCATCACCTATCGGTCATGATCCTCACAAGATATTCAAAGAAGCATATTCCCGAGGAAAACTGGCTGGGCGCTGGAGCTGGATTACAATAACCCAGTTCAAGTTATCCACAAGGTAAAAATCTTAATTTCCTAAAAGATTAAAAAGGCCGAGGTACCAATTAGGTACTCAGCCTTTTAGTTATATCTTAAACACCAGGGAACCAGCCCGGTGAGTTAACAATCGCCTGCCATAAAGGTTCTGGAACCTCATGATGGTCAGGATCGTTTTTATCAATTTCCGTAACAATTTCTTCTTCTCTTCCGCTTTGTACTTTTTCAACCCAGTCAGGATCAATAATAAGTTCGCGAGCCAAAGCGATCAGAGGAACACCAGATGCAATTGCCTTTAATGCTTCGTCTGCTGTGTAGATGGAACCTACACCAATAAGAGGCACCCTGTTATTGATTGTGTCCATTAACTGTTCAATCCTTGGACGATCAAGATCTGCTCCTCTTCTTGGCTTAGAATAGAAATCCATCAAAGAAACGTGAAGATAATCAAGACCCTTACCTGCGAGTACATCCACTAATGCAAGAGTGTCATCCATTGTAATTCCTGGCGTTTCCGGTTCTTCAGGAGAAAATCTGTAACCAACAATAAATGGTTCTTTTGTGTGCTCTTTCACTACTCTTTGTACTTCATCCACAATAGCAAGCGGGAAAGCCATTCGTTTTTCTAGACTTCCACCCCAGCGATCTTCACGACGGTTTGAATGAGGAGAGAAGAATTGCTGGATAAGGTATCCGTTTGCACCGTGGATTTCTACTCCATCATAGCCTGCCTCTATTGCCCTGCGTGTAGTCTCTCCAAAAGCCTTAATAATTTCTTCAACTTCAGAATCGGAAAGCTCTCTAGGAACTGGTCCTGACTGTCTGTTTGGTGATTGAACTCCGCTTGCACTTACAACATCACCATCAACCAGCTCGGGCGGGCATTCCCGGCCGCCATGGAATATTTGGAGAACTGCTTTTGCTCCCTCCTCTTTAATAGCTGAAGCAAGCTGTTTTAAGCTTGGGATCATTTCATCGCGATCTCCGGCAAATTCCCCTTTAAAACCTTGGCCGTTAGCAGTTACATTAGTGCAGGCAGTAATAACCATACTGACATCCTTTGAACGGCGGGCGTAGTACTTTACCTCTGCCTCCGTTACAGTTCCATCCGAATTGGATGAAAAATTTGTCATTGGTGCCATTACAATACGGTTTTTTAACTCCACGCCATCTTTTAAAGAAAGCGGCTGAAATAAAGAATTATATTTTTGATTCATTTCTGTTCCTCCTTGGTGCTATTGAAATCAAATTTTATTCAACCCACTGGACAATATCATCCAGCTGCCTTCGTGCTTTTGGACGCGGTTCTTTAACTCTGTAGCCAAAGGCGGCCATTACCGACATTGACAGCCTTCCGTTTTCCAAAAGCCCTTCCTCTTCAAGTATCTTGTTTACAGCATCCATATCGAATCCCTCTATTGGACAAGAATCGATTCCAATCAAGGCTGCCGCCGTCATCATATTTGTTAAGGCGATATACGTCTGTTTACCTGCCCAGTCCAATATTGCCCGCTCATTATCAAATAAGTGAAAGTCCTCTTCCTGAAAGGACCGATATCTAACAAGCATTCCCTGGTGCACTTCTTCTGGAACTTTTTTTACCTCTTTCATTTGATGGGCAATATAATCTGAATCATATTTTGTATCCTTAATGGTTCTTGCCAGAATCAGAACAAAATGGCTTGCCGTCGGAAGCTGTCCCTGTGCCCCCCAGGCCACCTCTTTCAATCTTTCCCGAAGCCTTGAGTTTTGGACAACAATAAATTTCCATGGTTCTATCCCTAAAGAACTGGGGGATAATCTTGCAGCCTCCAAAATATATCGAAAATCACTTTCAGAGATCTTTTTATCCTGGTCAAATTCCTTGGTGGCATGCCTGAATTCCAGTGACTCTAAGATTTCCTGTTTCTTTGCTATCATGTCGGCCACAGTGAATCTCTCCCTTCGGACCAGAGAATAATTTACGATAGCTTTTCCGCTTCAAATATTTTAACTTCATTTGGCATCGCCAAATGTTCCTTAATTTCTTTGCCAAAGGCTTTATAATGCTCAGTCTCACGATGGAAAGTGGTGGCATCCTTATCCTTCCATTCCTCCACCATTACAAAGGTGCTTGGATCCTTTACATCTTCATATAAGTGGTAGCTGATATTTCCCTCTTCCGCTTTAGAACCTTCCATTACCTTATCAGCAGCACGCAAAAACTGCTGCTTGCTTTCTGGTTTAACCTTAATGAACGCATGAATGATGATCATAAACTTTCCCTCCTATTTGTTGGCCAAGTGTTATTATCCACTAAAAACCATGCTTTTATATGTATACAACCTTAAAACAACAAGCTTGTTGTTTACAAACTTTCTGCCTATCCGCTTTCCGTAAGAAAAAGGGCAGCAGACATTTTTGTTTTTACATTACTGCACATGGTTAAACATTTTTTTATGCAATCAGAATATATAGATATAAATTCTGAGCAGCCAAAGAAAAGAAGCCTTCCCAATGGGAGGCTCCCCCGACATTTATATTATTGTTTCCAAAAACGAAGCAGGAATAGATTAACAATAGCAAGGGCAACGTATATACCTGCGAGCTTATGATGAAGTGAAAAGAAGAAGGCACCTGCAGCAATGGAGAAAATTAATAACTCGAGCAAAGTCCGATATATACCCGTTATAGGATAAGGAGCGCCCGGCGAACCAAAAGTACCCCAAACAACAGCAAAGGCCAACGGAGCTCCAATCCCCAGGAGCCATTTTACTGCCCCTCCGTTACCAGTATGGAATCCCCATATTCCGAGAGCTGCCAATGCAGCAAGCTCCAACAAAAATCTCAACGCCAGATTCCCTGATTTAATCACTTCCACCATTTTCTCCTCCTAACCTTTCCAACCCTCCAAGAAAGGATGAAATAATAAGCTCTAAACTTTTATCCGTATTTAGTGCTAGGCCAAAGCCTCCCTTTTGTTCCAGCATCGAAAAACCATGCAGAATGCTTCTCAGTCCGCGAACGGCATGCAATGAAGTATCTCCTTCCAGCCCATAAATCTGAAGCATACTTACGGCCAGTTCAACTATTTTACTTCCCGCCCGCTGTACTTCATCATTTTCTGGATTGGGGGCAGACAAGGTTGCCTCATAGAGACCAGGATGCTTTCGCGCAAAGCTTATATAAGCTTTACTAACATTTAATATCCTATTTTCACCCGGGTCCCCGATTGTGTGTTCTTCAAGCTCTTCGTATAACCGTTCAATTCCGTAGACAGCCAGTTTTTCACGTAAATCTGCAAGCCCGTTAAAATGGTTATATAGTGAGGGAGGACGGATTCCTAGCTTTTTTGCAAGGGTTGCTAATGTAACCTCAAGGTAGCTGTATTCATCTGCAATATTCGCAGCTTCCTTTAAAATTGTAGTTAAATCTAATGAATGTTTAGGCCTCGGTGACATTTTACTTACTCCCTTTATAATTTCATTTCAAATCGTTTTATGACCTTTTCCATTTCTGATTGCGGATTTTTGATCATCTCTCCATGACCAACAGCAAGTATTGAAGGCTGGTAGGAGAGAATTTTTTTTGCACTTTTTAATGCCGTTTTTTTATCCCAAGTCCCTAGTGCAGGAAAAGGAAACCAAATCCTTTTGTCTCCAGCAACAGCCATGCCCCCTCTTATTTGAAAGGCATCTCCGGCAATAAGGGCGTTAGAACGTATATCCATAAAGGACATTGAACCTGGTGTATGGCCAGGAGTTTCAATGGCAATAAGTGACCCAACCCTATCGCCTTCGTTTAATAAAATGTCCGGCTTGGTTTTAAGATTTTTAGGAACTCCGCCTTTAATAACTGTTTGAGGCTCTCCCCCTTCTAAGGATTTATCTCCGTCCATTATCCTTGCATCCCTTTTTGATATATAAACTGGTGCAGCTGCAAACTCGGCTTTTACAGCATCCAGGGCACCTACATGATCTTCATGAGCATGTGTAAGAACAATTCTTGTAATGGGTTTACCAATTTTCTTTGCGACTTCCAGAATACCTTTCGCACTAAATGGCATTGCAGCATCAATAAGTGTCAGCCCCTCTTCCTCCTCGATCAAATAACAATTCACCGGGAAAAGTCTGGCAAGAGAAGTTAATTGATATAGATATCCTTCACGTATGGCTCTCATTAGAACACACTCCTTAACTAATCTTATTAGTTTTATTTTAACTAATACCATTAGTTAAATCAAGGGTATTTTTTCCAAAAATAAAGAGGGCAATTTTGCCTCCCTCTTTTTCCTATTCAAGATACTCCTCTCTTAGCTGAGGATTTAAGTATCTGGCCATTCCTGTTTTAAGTTTTTTAAGGCCAAGCTTCCGGTTAAACTCCTCGTTTCCACTTGTGGAAATTAAATGTATCCAAGAGACACTGCTTAACCTCTCCAGCAAAAACTCCATTATTTTTTTCGCAATACCCTGCTTCTGAAAATCTTTTTTCACCACAACATCATAAATAGCCGCATTAAAAAATCCATCAGTCATTGCTCTTCCAAATCCAATGAGTCGTCCATCCACTGTAACCAATACTTTAACATTACTGGCTTCAAAAACTTGCTGAATAATTTCATTCGTATGCTTTGTCCAACCTACAGAGCAATAGACTCCTCTCATTTCATCCAGATTTGCATCGGTAAAATCACTACTGATTTGTATATCCATATACTCCCTCTAAAGATGTATTGTTTTTTTACGATTTTCTTCAATCGAACTAAAATATTCTTCCTTCAATATGGAATAAACGTGGAGATCCCAGTGTTTCCCCTTAATCTTCATCCCTTTACGCAAAATGCCCTCGTGTTTCATACCCGCCTTTTCCATTACCCGTGCAGAACCAATATTTTCGGTAAAACAACGCGCCTGAATCCGTATCAAATCCATATTTTCAAATCCAAAACGGATTAATTCCTTAGCTGCTTCTGTTGTAATCCCTTTCCCCCAGTATTCCGGAGAAAGCACGTACCCAATTTCGGCACTATTTTGACCCGGATTCCAGGATACAAAGTCGATTGTTCCTATCATTTTATGATTCTCTTTATATTCAATAGCCCATGGAGCTACTTTTCCATGTAAATATTGATTTAAAACAAAGCCAATAAATTCTTTTGTATCGTCTAAAGATTCATGAGCATCCCAGGTTACGAAGCGGGAAACTTCTTTGTTTGAACAATAATCAAACATATCACCCAAATCCTGAATTGTTACCTTTCTCAAAATTATCCTTTCTGTTTCCAGGATTGGCAAATCGCTGTATATTTCGACTGTTTCCATGCTTCCACCCCTATTTTAAATTTTCACTTATTATACAAAATTTTCTAAACCGGTTGAGTTAAATTTAAAAAACTGATAAATTTATCCAAAAATAAGAAATCTGATGTGGTACAATTTACTTATATAGGAGGCGATTATATGGAACCCGGAAACCAGAATACTTGGTTTTACGTCAGAAATCGTCAGCAAGAGGGACCCATCAGTTTATTTGAATTAACTAAAATGTTTGAACAAGGTGTGCTTTACGAAAATACCCTTATTTGGAACAATGATTTGGACGACTGGAATTTGGCCGGGTCATTGGATCAATTCTCCTCTTTTTTTAAAAACACATTATCATCAGTAGACCGCCAGGAACTCCTGCCTCTTGATTGCCTAGTTGAATGGCAGTCACTAATCAGATATATCGCAAGGATGTTTGATCTTGCTATTTTTTCATCACTTGTTGGTATCCTTCTCACATTTTTTCACCTGATTTTTTATCTGAAATATCCTTCAAATTTTTAGGATTGCTCATCCTTTCACTTTGGTCAGCAACAGAACCGATCATTCTTTCTATTTTTGGCAATACACTTGGAAAGTCTCTTCTAAATACGAGGATTCGCAGCATTACTGGAGAGCCCCTGGACTATTTAACTGCGTTTAGAAGAAGTTTTTATATCGCATTATCCGGGATGGGGTTGGGGATTCCTTTCTTTAGTTTCCTATTTTCACTACGTTCCCATTTTAGTAGGCCTAAAAGCGGCTTGTCTCCATGGGATTTAAAATGCGGTACAGTAATTCTCTATGGAGAAACCAGTATTGGCCGCTTTTTATTCACTGCTCTGTTACCTGATGCTTTATTTTGTACTGGTTTTATTTTCGGGAAAATATAAGGAATTTTTAAAATATTATAATCTGCTGAATATATGAGTACCCTTCAATCATGATATGATGATTATAGTTATTTTTTAAGGAGATGAAGAAACTTGAAGAATGAAATCATTGAGAGATTTACTACATACGTAAAAGTGGACACCCAGTCCGATGACACCAGTGAAACATGCCCTTCCACTAAAGGCCAGCTAACGCTTGCCAGAATGCTTGTGGATGAGCTTACATCCATCGGCATGACTGAAGTAAATATGGATGAGAATGGGTATGTTATGGCAACCCTTCCTGCCAACACAGACAAAGAGGTTCCGGTAATCGGATTTTTAGCCCACGTAGACACTGCGACTGATTTTACCGGAAAGAACGTACAGCCCCAAATAGTTGAAAACTATGATGGCAAGGATATCACTTTAAACCAATCCTTAAATATTGTGATGACAACAAGTGATTTCCCGCAGCTTCCTGACTATAAAGGCCACACTCTTATTACAACAGATGGTACCACTCTCCTTGGGGCGGATAATAAAGCTGGAGTTGCTGAGATAATGACAGCAATGGACTATTTGATCAACCATCCTGAGATTAAGCATGGAAAAATCAGAGTAGCGTTTACTCCGGATGAGGAAATCGGAAGAGGTCCGCATAAATTTGATGTGGCAGCATTTAACGCAAATTATGCTTATACCGTTGATGGCGGTCCCTTGGGAGAGCTCGAATATGAAAGCTTTAATGCGGCTTCAGCAAAAATAACAATCAAAGGAACTAACATCCATCCTGGAACAGCTAAAGGAAAAATGGTCAATTCCATCAAAATTGCAATGGAATTAAACAGCATGCTTCCTGCAGAAGAAGCTCCAGAGCATACGGAAGGCTATGAAGGCTTCTATCATCTTCTTGGTTTTAATGGAGATGTAGAAGATACAAACCTTAGCTATATCATTCGGGATTTCGAACGCGAGAGTTTTGAAGCCCGCAAGGAAAAAATGGAGTCTATTGTAAATAATTTAAAGAAAAAATATGGCGAAGACCGGCTGCAGTTAGAACTAAAAGACTCCTACTACAATATGCGTGAAAAAATCGAACCAGTAAAATTTATTGTCGATATCGCACACGAAGCAATGGAAAAGCTTGATATCAAACCAATTATCAAGCCGATTCGTGGCGGTACAGACGGTTCTCAGCTATCCTATATGGGCCTTCCAACACCAAACATATTTACCGGTGGTGAAAACTATCACGGTAAATATGAATTCATTTCTGTAGATAACATGCTAAAAGCAGTAAACGTTATAATCGGAATTGCTCAGCTGTATGAACAAAAAGCGTAAAGATTCAGGCTGCCCCTATTGCTGGGATGGCTTTTTTTGTGTTCTGCTTTTAATTTAGGGCAAGTTAATGAACTATTTTTGAATTATGTGTAGTTTCTTTGGACTTGGGGATATTGGAGGGTAAGAAGAGACTTCGGATATATTATTAGGAGGCATTATTATGAGTATGGATCAATATAAATTAAGTCATGTCAGACTTGCCCTAAACAAACTAATAAACGGACTTGATTTAGAGAATAGGGATGCACAGAGAGAGGTTGCTTTCGTATTGTCATCAGCATTATGGACCGTTGAAAAACTTGAACAGGTACGCAAGTCTTAAAATAGCACCTTTTATAGACTTTCACTTACTTTTGGAGAACCTTGTCCGGAATCCTCTATCTTTCTTTAGAAAAAGAAAAAGAACCTTTTTTCGTTTCGCTTTTCCTAAAGGCAAGCCAATAAGCGAGCCCCACAAAAATACAGCCGCCTGTAGCATTTCCCAAGAAGACTGGAAAAAAGTTTTGCAGGTATTCAATCCAGGTAAAATGACCTGCAAAAATAGCTGCCGGAATAACAAACATATTGGCGACAACTTGCTGAAAACCAATTGCGACAAAAGTCATGGTGGGAAACCAAATTCCTGCGATTTTCCCCATTATATCGTCTGCTCCGTAAGACAGCCAAATAGCCGGGGCCACAAGCCAATTACAGCCAATTCCTGATAAAAAGGCCTGCATAAAATTTGTTTCGAGTTTATGCTGAGCAATACTGACTGTCTTTTCCAAAAACGGTCCCGTTTCGGTCAGCCCTGCCAAATGGCCAAAAACATATGCTACAAAATTGGCTGGATAAAATTACTGGCAGTTATAACAAACCAGTTCTTTAGGACCTCCCCAGACCCAACCTTTGCAGCAAAACGAGCTAAAGGCACCGCCATCATGTTGCCCGTTAACTGTTCTCCGCCAGCCAGGAGCGTAAGAATTATCCAATTGGAAAAACAGATGCCCCTATTAAACTCTCCAAGCCTTCTATAGGTCCTTCCAATCCGGCTGTCACTCTAATAAAAAGCAGATATCCAAGAGCAATGAAGGCACCTGCTTCAAATCCAAGAATAAATTTTTCACGGAAAGGATATTTCACTTTTTTCACACCAATATAAAAAGTGGCTGACATTATTTCCTCAGGTTTCTTGAATGCCATACTCTCTCAAGTCCTCTCACTTTCTTTTTTGTGAAGTTTATCACATATATGCATGCCTATTTTACCGCATTCCCCCTTCTCAATCGTGTGAACTTTTATCTACCATTTTTAAAACGCTTACATTTTTTCTTCAAAAAAAATTTTTTTGGGCGCTATTTCTTAACCTAACAACAATGTAAACGCTATCATTCATTTCAGATTGTTTTGAATTGTCAGATTATATATTGACCACATTTTTGAATGGTTGTATTATTAACGACAATAAGAAAAACATCCATTAACCTTGAAGCCTTTTTCCATGACTTCGGTATAAAAAAATATGGACAATAAGGCTGTTATTTTAAACTTTTATTTTAATCCTTTAAAGCTGTTATTTATTAAAGATTGGAGTTGTTTCAACAATGACAAGTCAGTGGATTTTTCTTGGCGGTACATTCGTCAGGAAAGAAGATGCGGTAGTATCGGTGTATGATCACGGTTTTTTGTATGGAGATGGGGTGTTTGAAGGTATTCGGGTTTACAGCGGAAATGTTTTCAGGCTTGACGCCCATATTAAACGGCTGTATGAATCCGCCCAGTCCATCAGGCTCCAGATTCCCTACACGAAAGAGGAAATGAGCCAAATTATCGTCGATACTGTCACAAAAAACAACCTCCAGAGTGCCTACATCCGTGTCGTGGTTTCAAGAGGAGCCGGAAACCTAGGACTTGATCCTTCTTCCTGTTCTCAGCCTCGTGTAATTGTTATTGCTGAGGAACTGGCTCTTTATCCAAAAGAATTTTATGAACGCGGGCTAAAAATTGCTTCAGTGGCAACAAGGCGGAATCGCCCCGATGTTCTTAGCCCACAGGTAAAATCCCTAAACTATTTAAATAATATCCTCGTAAAAATGGAAGCCAACCAGGCTGGCGTGGATGAAGCTTTAATGCTGAACGATCAGGGCTATGTTACTGAAGGCTCTGCTGATAATATTTTCATTGTTAAAAACGGAGTAATCTTTACTCCTCCTGTATATCTTGGAGCCTTGGAAGGCATTACCCGCAATGCCATTATCGATATTGCGCGTGATAAAGGCTACGAATTAAGGGAATCGCCATTTACACGCCATGATGTCTATGTAGCAGATGAGGTTTTCTTAACTGGTACCGCAGTAGAGGTTATCGCGGTTATCGAAGCAGATGGACGAAAAATCAACGACGGCCTGCCAGGCCCAATAACAAATCATCTTTTAGAGGAATTCAGAAAGGCTGTTGTTACAGATGGAGTATCTTGTTACCCTCCAAAAACACAGGCCGTTTACAGTTAGGAGGACCTTATGAGAAGTGACATGATTAAAAAAGGCATGGACCGTGCACCGCACCGAAGCCTTTTATACGCAACTGGAGTAAAAGTTAGTGATCTCGAAAAGCCTTTTATTGGAGTATGCAATTCATACATTGATATTATTCCAGGCCACCGCCATCTTAATCAATTCGGAGAAATAGTAAAAGAAGCTATTCGCGAAGCTGGCGGTATCCCATTTGAGTTTAATACGATCGGAGTGGATGACGGAATTGCAATGGGCCATATCGGCATGCGCTATTCCCTTCCAAGCCGAGAGATTATTGCTGACAGTGCTGAAACAGTTATTAATGCCCATTGGTTTGATGGGGTCTTTTATATTCCAAACTGTGATAAAATCACGCCTGGAATGCTGATGGCAGCTGCCCGCACCAATGTTCCTTCAGTCTTCGTTTCCGGAGGACCTATGGAAGCCGGCATGTCTCCATCAGGAAAGCCCCTCTCCCTTGTATCTGTTTTTGAGGGGGTGGGTGCCTATAACAAGGGGTCCATTTCCGAAAAGGAACTGCTTGAACTTGAAACTCATGCTTGCCCAACTTGCGGATCCTGTTCAGGAATGTTTACTGCAAATTCAATGAACTGCCTGATGGAGGTCCTTGGCCTGACAGTTCCAGGCAACGGAACCATTGTTGCCACCTCCGAAGAAAGACATGAACTTATCCGGCAGGCAGCAAGGCATTTGATGGAATTAGTCAAAAAAGATATCAAGCCTCGGGATATCTTAACAAAAGAAGCTTTTGATAATGCATTTGCACTTGATATGGCTATGGGAGGATCAACAAATACCGTCCTTCATACCTTAGCCATCGCCCATGAGGCTGGTATTGAATATGACCTTAAGGAAATCAACCGCATTGCTGAAAGAGTTCCTTATTTATCAAAAATAAGCCCGGCTTCCGATTATTCCATGCAGGATGTTCATGAAGCTGGCGGAGTCAGTGCCATTATCAATGAGCTTTGCCAGATTGACGGCCTGATAAATAAAGATTGCTTAACTATTACAGGAAAAACCATCGCGGAAAGCGTAAGCGAAGCAAAAATTACAAATGAAAAGGTTATTCGTACTAAAGAGAATCCATACAGCCCTGTTGGCGGCCTTTCCATCCTCTTTGGAAATCTCGCTCCCGATGGCGGCGTCATTAAAGTTGGTGCAGTTGACCCTTCCATTAAAACCTTCCTAGGCGAAGCTATTGTTTTTGAATCCCAGGAAGAAGCTCAGGCTGGAATCGACAACGGCCTTGTAGAATCGGGACATGTGGTAGTTATCCGCTACGAAGGACCAAAAGGCGGTCCGGGAATGCCCGAAATGCTCGCCCCTACCTCTGCCATAGCTGGACGGGGTCTCGATAAAGAGGTTGCCCTCATTACCGATGGAAGATTTTCAGGAGCAAGCCGCGGAATTTCAGTCGGCCATATCTCACCAGAAGCGGCTGAAGGCGGCCCTATTGCCTTCGTTGAAAATGGTGACCCAATCATGATCGATCTCCAAACCAGAAGCATTGACCTTCTGGTTGAAGAAGAAGTTTTGGCCAAGAGACGTGCAGCCTGGAAAAAGCCTGAACCAAAAATCAAATCTGGCTATCTTGCAAAATATGCAAAGCTTGTAACATCCGCTAACACAGGCGGAGTGATGAAAATATAACTTTTGAAATCGATGACGGGAATAAAGGAATAACAATAAGTATTTTCAGAGAGCCGGGGTTGCTGGAAGCCCGACAATACTTCTTATTCTGACATCATCCCTGAGTGCTGAGCTGAACGGTCAACCAATTAGGCTGAGCCGGGTATTTTTAAAATACCCGTTACCAAAAAGAAGCGGCGCTTTATTTCATGCCGCTTCATAAGGCAGCATTTGCAAAAATGCTGTGAAATCGGGTGGTACCGTGGAAAGCAAAGGCCTTTTCTCCCCGTTTAAGCTGTATATCCTTTATATGCAGTTTATTCGGACAGGAATAGGCCTTTTTTCTATGGATAATTAGACTCAGAAAATGCAGAAAATTCAAATGTTTACCACGGCAAATGCCGATTTTAAATTACTTATTTTATACCAAGGAGGGATTACTACGTGAATGTTGAAGCAGCGCTGGCCATACAAACCAGCACAGCCCCCAAAACGGGAGCAGATCTTCTCATCAAATCACTTATTGAAGAGGGAGTTGAATTGTTGTTCGGGTATCCGGGAGGAGCCGTACTTCCAATCTATGACGCGATATACCGGGCAAGGGATGAAATTAAACACATCCTCTTCCGCCATGAACAGGGCTCTATCCATGCAGCAGAAGGTTATGCCCGGATTACAGGAAAACCCGGAGTAGTCATTGCGACATCCGGACCCGGAGCAACCAATCTGGTGACAGGAATTGCTGATGCCATGATGGATTCCCTTCCATTGGTTATTTTCACTGGACAGGTGGCCACGAGTGTTATCGGAACAGATGCTTTCCAAGAATCAGACATTATGGCCATCACCACTCCTATTACCAAACATAATTATCAAGTTCGGTCAGCCGGAGACTTACCCCGGATTGTTAAGGAAGCCTTTCATATCGCTTCCACCGGCCGTCCGGGTCCAGTAGTGATCGACATTCCAAAGGATATTTCAGCGGGTGAAATCGATGACAGTGATTTAAAGTCAGACTTTTTTCTGCCTGGCTATCAGCCGACAACAAAGCCAAATCCGCTTCAAATCAAGAAGCTGGCGGAGGCACTGTCAAAATCAAGAAAACCGGTTTTACTAGCAGGCGCTGGTGTTCTTCATGCCAAAGCCTCTGAAGAGCTTAGGAATTTTGCTGAAAAACATTCCCTGCCAGTTGTTACTACCCTTTTAGGCCTTGGAAGCTTCCCTGCTGAAAGCCCTCTTTCCCTTGGGATGGGCGGAATGCATGGGACCTATACAGCAAATATGGCACTTTATGAGTGCGATTTACTCATCAATATTGGAGCTAGATTCGATGACCGCCTGACAGGTAATCTTAAACACTTTGCTCCTAATGCTAAGGTTGCACACATCGATATTGACCCTGCAGAAATAGGAAAAGTCGTAATCACACATATTCCTATTGTTTCAGATGCAAAAGAAGCACTCTGCGAACTGTCATCTCAATCAGTTGAACCGCTTGTCCACCACGAATGGATGGAAAAGCTCGAGCAGAACAAATTGCAGTTCCCTCTTTGGTACAAAAATAACGATTCCGATATGTGTCCGCAGTGGCTCATGCGGGCCATTCATCAAGCCACAAACGGGGACGCAGTCATTACAACAGATGTAGGGCAGCATCAAATGTGGGCAGCACAATACTATCAATTTTCAGAGCCTCACCGCTGGGTGACCTCAGGTGGGCTTGGCACGATGGGGTTCGGTTTTCCTGCAGCAATAGGCGCTCAAATTGCCTCACCTGAAAGCAAAGTTATCGCAATCGTTGGGGACGCAGGCTTTCAGATGACTTTGCAGGAATTATCCGTGGTTCATGAGCTGAAATTGCCTATTAAAATCATCATTGTGAACAATGGAGCTCTGGGAATGGTTAGGCAATGGCAGGAAACATTCTATGAAAATCGTTATTCCCATTCCGTTTTGCAATCCCAGCCTGATTTTTCAATGCTTGCCGAAAGCTATCAAGTTCGCGGCATTAAGGTAACCTCGCAGGAAGAACTTCTTTCTGTTTTACCTGATGTCATGGCATACGATGGACCAGTTTTGATGGACTGCCGCGTTCTCCAGCAGGAAAACGTCTATCCAATGATTGCCCCCGGAAAAGGGCTTCACGAAATGATCGGGGTGAAAGAATGAGAAGAATTATAACCGCAACTGTCCAAAACCGAAGCGGTGTCCTTAATCGCGTAACAGGGCTCCTGCAAAGACGGCAGTTTAATATTGAAAGCATTTCTGTCGGCCCCACTGAAACAGAGGGCATCTCAAAAATGACACTAGTTGTTGATGTGGAAGACAGCCAGAAGCTGGAGCAGGTTACAAAACAGCTAAACAAGCAGATTGATGTTTTAAAAGTTTCCGATATAACCGACAAAGCTATTGTTGCCAGAGAATTGGCCCTAATCAAGGTAGCCGGCGGCGGACAGCTTAGAAGCGAAATAAAAGGAATAATCGAACCTTTTCGGGCATCCATTATTGACGTTAGCAAAGACAGTCTTGCTATTCAGGTAACCGGAAAGCCGGAAAAAATAGAAGCTCTGATTGAACTGCTTCGCCCATATGGAATTAAAGAGCTTTCCAGAACAGGTTTGACAGCCTTTTTACGGGGACAGCAGCCTCAGGTAACTGAAATGAATTCCTACTCTCTATTAAAATAAAAACTTTCGAAGGGATGATAAAAGATGGCAAAGGTTCTTTATAACAGCGATATTCAGGAAGAGGTACTACAAGGTAAAAAGGTAGCAGTTGTGGGCTACGGTTCACAGGGCCATGCACACGCGCTTAACCTCCAGGAAAGCGGTTTTGATGTTGTCGTAGGTTTAAGAGGCGGTAGGTCCTGGGATAAAGCCGTTGAAGATGGGGTTGATGTCCGTTCAGTTGCGGAAGCTGTAGCAGCTGCAGATGTTGTTGTGGTTCTACTTCCAGATGAGCTTCAGCCAAAGGTATATGAAGAAAGCATTAAACCTAACCTTAACCCAGGCAATGCGCTTGTTTTTGCCCACGGATTCAATATTCACTTTAACCAGATCGTCCCTCCAGCTGATGTTGATGTTTTCCTCGTTGCCCCCAAAGGACCGGGCCATTTGGTAAGACGTACTTACACAGAAGGCGGAGGTGTTCCGGCTCTATATGGTATTTATCAGGATTATACAGGAAATGCCCGTTCCCTCGCTCTTGCTTATGCCAAAGCTATTGGTGCTGGCCGTGCCGGAGTTTTGGAAACAACCTTCCAGGAAGAAACCGAAACAGACTTGTTTGGAGAACAGGCAGTGCTTTGCGGCGGTGTTACCAGTCTGATTAAAGCAGGTTTTGAAACACTGACTGAAGCAGGATACCAGCCAGAGGTTGCTTATTTTGAATGTCTTCATGAAATGAAGCTGATCGTTGACCTTCTCTATGAAGGAGGACTTGAAAATATGAGATATTCCATTTCCGATACAGCCCAATGGGGAGATTTTGTTTCTGGACCACGTGTTGTAAACGAGGAAACAAAAGAACGAATGAAGGAAATCTTGAAGGATATTCAAACCGGTGTTTTTGCTAAAGGCTGGATCCTGGAAAATCAGGCAAACCGCCCTCAATTTAATGCTATTAACCGCAGCGAGAATAATCATCCAATCGAAAAAGTAGGCCGGGAGCTTCGCGAACTGATGCCATTTATTAAACGTCCAGTAAATGCGAAAAAGGAAGTGGCTGTCCATGGTTCACATTAACATTTTTGATACAACACTGCGTGATGGAGAACAGTCACCGGGCGTCAATCTTAATCAGCTTGAAAAGCTTGAAATAGCAAGACAGCTTGAACGGTTTGGAGTAGATGTTATGGAGGCCGGATTTCCGGCTTCCTCCCAGGGTGACTTTGAAGCTGTAAGAGCAATTGCTCGTACGATCAAAAATGTTTCGGTTACAGGTCTTGCCAGAGCAACAAAGCAGGACATCGATATTGCCTGGGAAGCCCTAAAGGTCGCAAGCGAGCCAAGGCTGCATGTTTTTCTGGCAACCTCCCCTATTCATATGACCTATAAGCTCAAAAAGACACCAGAGGAAGTTATCGACACCGCGGTTAGCATGGTTTCTTACGCTAAAAAGAAATTTGGCCAAATCGAATGGTCAGCTGAGGATGCTTCAAGATCTGATCTTGATTTCCTTGTAAGAATCATTGAGAAAGTCATTGATGCAGGCGCTACAGTTATTAACCTCCCTGATACTGTTGGGTATACAACTCCCGAGGAATACGGACGAATTTTCCGTTACGTTAGAGAAAACGTTCCAAATATTCATAAGGTGGCTCTTTCCGCCCACTGCCATGATGATTTAGGTCTCGCAGTAGCCAACTCCCTGGCGGCAATGGAGAACGGTGCCACTCAAATTGAAGGCACCATTAATGGAATCGGAGAACGTGCCGGGAATGCAGCGCTGGAGGAGTTCGGGGTTGCCCTGAATATCCGTAAAGACAGATACCCTTATACTACTAATCTTGTATTAAAAGAAATTAAACGTACCAGTGACCTGGTCAGCCGATTTACCGGGATGGCGGTACCTCCTAACAAAGCCATTATTGGAAAAAATGCCTTTGCCCATGAATCTGGGATTCATCAGGATGGAGTACTGAAGCATGCATCTACCTATGAAATTATTACTCCTGGGCTAGTAGGTATTCAATCAAACCAGCTCGTACTTGGCAAACATTCAGGAAGCCACGCCTTTAAAGACAAAATAGAACAGCTTGGATTTTCTCTTTCAAGCGATAAACTTTCAGAAGCTTTTAAAGCCTTTAAACTTTTAACCGACAAGAAGAAGGAAGTTACAGACGAAGATCTGTTCACAATACTTACCGATATTCAAACTGATTTCTCTGACGTTAAAAAATATGAGCTTGAGGCCTTCCAGGTTCAATATGGATCAGCTAATCTTCCAACGGCGACCGTAGCGTTAACTACCCCTGAAGGAATTCGTGCAGAAACAGCGAGAACCGGCCAGGGAAGCGTGGAAGCTCTTTACAATACACTAGAAGCGCTAATTAAAGAAGAAATTCACCTAACAAATTTCAAACTAAGCTCTGTCGGGCAGGGACGTGATGCATTGGCAGAAGTTCATGTCAGCATGACCGTAAATGGAACAGCTGTAAGCGGGCGCGGTTCTGCTCAGGACGTACTGGAGGCTTCAGCCAAAGCCTTTCTAAACGCGGTGAATCGTGTATTTTTCAATGCAAAGGCAATTCAAAAGGAAAAGGCATTAATTTAACCTAGGAGGCCAACCAGAATGAAAAAACAAATTGTACTGCTGCCCGGTGATGGGATCGGAACCGAAGTTATCCACTCTGCTAAGGAAGTTTTAAAGGTAATTGCTGAAGAATTCAATCATACCTTTGAGTTTGAAACCCACGATATAGGCGGATCAGCAGTTGATTTGCATGGCACCCCCCTTCCTCAGGCAACTGTTGATGCCTGTAAAAAAGCTGATGCAGTTTTATTGGGTGCTGTCGGCGGGCCAAAATGGGATCAGCTTCCTTCTCATCTAAGGCCTGAACGTGGTTTGCTTGGCATCAGAAAAGAACTAGACCTATTTGCAAATCTAAGGCCAGTAAAAAGCTTTAAAAATTTGCTTCACGCCTCTCCCCTTAAGGAATCTGTTGTAAGCGGAAGCGATCTTCTCATTGTTCGCGAGCTCACTGGAGGCCTATATTTTGGAACTCCGAGTGAACGCGTGAATGGCGGCGAAGCTGTTGTAGATACTCTGGCTTATACCCGAAAAGAGATTGAAAGAATTGTAGATAAGGGCTTTCAGGCTGCACAGACCCGGCGCGGTCACCTCACCTCTGTTGATAAGGCTAATGTTCTTGAATCCAGCAAAATGTGGCGCGAGGTAGTTGAAGAGAAAAAAGCGCAGTATCCTGATGTTAAAGTAGAGCATGTTCTGGTAGATGCTGCGGCTATGAAACTGATTACTAATCCATCTCAATTTGATGTAATTGTCACCGAGAATCTGTTTGGCGATATTTTAAGTGATGAAGCATCTGTTCTAACTGGTTCACTGGGCATGCTCCCTTCAGCCAGCCTTCGTGAGGATGGAGTCGGACTTTATGAGCCGGTTCACGGTTCTGCACCGGACATCGCCGGAAAAGGCATTGCCAACCCAGTTGCGATGATTTTATCGACTGCACTGATGCTGAGATATTCATTCCAGATGGAAAAAGAAGCATCGCTAATCGAAGAAGCTGTGCAGGCAGTACTGGATTCCGGATACCAGACAGCTGACCTTCAGATTCCGAATGGGCGCAAAGTTGGAACGGTTGAAATGACTCACAGAATCATTGATTACATTGTTACTCAAAATGCATCTAAATGCATCATGGGATGTTACGCATAAGAAAAGCGAAAGCGCCCGTTTAGCCTCCCCTCTTGGGATGAGACAATTTCCAAGGGGGCTGCAGGCTAACTATTCATTTTAATAATTGGGGGGATACGAATGCAAAAGCCAAAAAATATTATCGAAAAAATCTGGGAGAAGCATGTTGTCCATCGTGAGGATGGCAAACCGGATTTACTATACATCGATCTGCATCTTGTCCATGAAGTTACTTCTCCCCAGGCCTTTGAAGGATTGCGTATGAACAGCCGTAAGGTACGGCGTCCTGATCTTACTTTTGCCACCATGGATCATAATGTTCCTACCAGGGAGCGCCATATTATTAAAGATTTAATTTCTAAAACACAGATGGATACTCTTAAACAAAACTGTTCCGACTTCGGTATTACGCTTGCAGATATCGATCATCCCGAAAATGGAATCGTTCATGTCATAGGTCCTGAACTGGGACTAACACAGCCTGGCAAAACCATCGTTTGCGGTGACAGCCATACTTCTACCCATGGCGCATTTGGTGCGCTTGCTTTTGGAATTGGAACAAGTGAGGTAGAACACGTACTTGCTACGCAGACCCTCTGGCAGGCACGCCCTAAAACGCTTAATGTAAAAGTAAACGGCCAGCTTGGCAAGGGAGTTGCCGCAAAGGATTTGATCCTCGCCATTATTGGAAAATACGGTGTCCGCTTTGGAACTGGTTTTGTTATTGAATTTACCGGCGAAGCAATCAGGGGCCTTTCAATGGAAGAACGCATGACGGTTTGTAATATGTCCATTGAGGCTGGGGCTCGGGCTGGTTTGATTACACCTGATGAAACCACAATTGAGTACTTAAGAGGCAGAAGATTTGTCCCTCAGGGAGAGGAATTTGAAAAAGCAGCTGATAGCTGGCGAGCTCTGGCATCTGATCAGGGCGCTTCTTATGATGCTGTCATCGAAATTGAGGCTGAAGAAATTGCTCCACAGGTTACCTGGGGTACAAACCCTGGAATGTGCCTTCCAGTTACCTCCTTTGTTCCTAATCCCGAATCTGCTGCAAAAGAAAGCGAAAAAGATGAAATTCGGCGTGCTCTTGAATATATGGGTCTTGAAGCTGGCCAGCCTATTTCAAGCATTGAAATCGACCATGTATTTATCGGTTCCTGTACGAACTCGAGAATTAGCGATCTTCGGAACGCAGCTGAAGTAATTCAGGGCAGAAAGGTACATCCCGGAGTCCGGGCACTAGTCGTTCCCGGTTCCGCAAGTGTTAAAGCTGAGGCTGAAAAAGAAGGATTGGATGTTATTTTTAAAGAAGCTGGCTTTGAATGGCGTGACGCGGGATGCAGTATGTGCCTGGCTATGAATGATGATTTTGTTCCTCCGGGCGGCCGATGCGCATCAACCTCCAATCGTAACTTTGAAGGACGTCAGGGTAACGGGGCGCGTACCCACCTGGTAAGTCCGGAAATGGCAGCCGCAGCTGCAATTGAAGGACGTTTTACTGATGTTCGCCAATTTTCTCAGGCAGTACTCAATTCATAGGAGGCTATAAAATATGCAACCCATTCGAATTCATAAGGGCCTCGTCTATCCATTGAACCGGGCCAATATAGATACTGACCAAATTATACCCAAGCAATTTTTAAAAAGAATTGAACGCCAGGGCTTCGGGCAATTTCTCTTTTACCATTGGCGCTTTAAGGATGATGGAAGCCTTCGCGAAGATTTCAATTTGAACGACCCGAAATTTAAGGGTGCCTCCATCCTTGTAGCAGGAGAAAACTTCGGCTGCGGCTCATCCCGTGAACATGCTCCATGGGCCTTGCAGGATTATGGCTTTAACATTGTTATTGCCCCAAGCTTCGCGGATATTTTTAAAAACAACTGTGTTAAAAATGGAATACTATCTGTCCAGCTTACAGATGAGCAGGTACAAGAAATCGTTAATCGTGCCGAACAGGATTCATACCAGCTTACTGTTAATCTTGAAGAACAGCGGATTTATGATAATCAGGGGTTTGAGGCATCGTTTGATATTTCCCCTTATTCAAAGGAAATGCTCTTGAATGGCTGGGATGATATTGCCATCACCTTAAACATTGAAGATAAAATCAGGGAATTTGAAACTGCACAACACTAGGAGTGTGAACCCATTGGGAATTGCTTAACAGAAGAAAAGGTAAAGGAAGCGATGGAACATCTTTCGTCGGTTGTACATCAAACTCCCCTTTCTGTATCAACCTCTGTCAATAAGATGGCAGGGATGAACATATACTTTAAAATGGAAAATCAGCAAAAAACGGGTGCCTTTAAGGTAAGAGGCGCAAGCTTTAAAATTGCCAACCTTTCTAACGAACAAGTTAAAAATGGTGTTATTACTGCATCTGCAGGCAATCATGCTCAAGGGGTGGCTCTTGCTGCAGCAAAACGGGGCATCTCAGCAAAAATTTATGTTCCTGAAAAGACACCGGATGCTAAAATTCAGGCAACCAGAAGCTACGGGGCAACCATTGTCCTAAAGGGTGCCTCCTTTGATGAAGCCTGTGAGGCAGCTCTTGCGGAACAGCAGGAGTCAAAAAGCACCTTTGTTCATCCCTTTGATGATTATGATGTGATGGCCGGTCAGGGAACCATTGCTATTGAAATGCTTAATCAACAGCCTTTACTAGATACGATCCTCGTACCAGTTGGAGGAGGCGGATTAATTTCAGGCATTGCGGTAGCGGCAAAAATGGTAAATCCTAAAATTAAGATAATTGGTGTTCAGGCTAAAGGGGCAAACGCATTATACAATCACTTCCATGGATACAAATCAGATTCTGTGAAGGGTGTCTCCACCATAGCGGATGGAATTGCTGTAAAGCAGCCAGGCAAACTGACCTTTCCTATTATTAAAGATTTTGTAGATGATATTTTTACCGTCTCGGATACCGATATTGCAGCAGCTATGATCTTTATGCTTGAACGAAAAAAAACCTTGATTGAAGGAGCCGGAGCTGCTGCATTTGCAGCGGTTCTCGCCCATGCCCGTCATCTTCGCTCAGCCCACTGCGGAGTAATTGTCAGCGGGGGAAATATCGATCTTTCCAGAATGCCTCAGATTCAGAGCCTTGCCGGGCAGAATTTGCTATCATGCCTGGCATAAAAAGTTTTGTATTTTAAGCTTTTGACGGATTCCCTAGTTTTTCTTATGCGGATATAAATTCTGATCAGCTAAAAAATAGAGCCCGGGGAGAATCCCGGGCTCTTGTAGTATTGTTAGAGGGTCTTTCTACAAAAAAAGAGTACCTGTTCTACAAAATTGAGTTTACTTTCTGCAAAAGTTAAGTTCTTTTCTACAAAATCGCGGTCACTATCTACAAAAATTTAGTTCCTTTCTACAAATCCGACCTCTGTTTCATTCAAAGAGGAATTGGTACATTCTTTTAAGAAAAGATAAAAAAAGGGTGAAATCATGATGATTTCACCCTTCGCCTTTATTTTCTTTTACCGCGATTCTCGCTTATACTGTTTCTCGTTTTTTTTGCAGCTGGCCTGCCTGGCTTACCCGGTCTTGTTCCGAACTTTTTATCCGGCTCAGGCTTTCTTCCTCGTTTTACATCTCTATCTTCCAAACGTTCACGCCCTGTACCAATACCTTCTGAATCCCGTTTCCCTGGGCGCTGGTTTCTTCCTTCATTGCTTCTTGAAAATGGACGTTCCGTTTTAAACCGTGAAGGTTTGTTTTCTTCATCTTTCCGCACTCGGTCATCAGTTCTCCGGGCTGGCTTAGACCCTCTTTCATCCATTCTTTCACGCCCTGATCCAAAACCTGATGACGTGGAAGCCCCTCTTCCAGAGGGCCTGTTTCTGCCCTCATTGCTTCTAAAGGAGTCCCTCTCTTTAGAAAAAGGGCGTTCCTTAGATGTTCTGCTTTCTTCATTTCTCCTGCTGTTTCCAGTTCCCCGATTTGGAGCCGCCCCTCTTCCACCTTCACGCTGTGGTTTATGGCTTCTGTCCCCACGGCTCTTTCCAGATGGTCTTGGCCTGCTCTCTTTCCTCCCACGATCCACTCTTTCATCACCGTTTTTATCTTCCGGGGAGACGGATTGTTCACTATTTTCTTTTTTAATGGTGATATTTAAATCTTTTTCAATGGAATAAAGAGCCTCTTTATCCTTCGCACTGTATAGAGTAATGGCAAGCCCTTTTTGTCCTGCGCGCCCTGTTCTGCCGATCCGGTGAATATAGCTTTCCGTATCCTGAGGGATATCGTAATTGAATACGTGGGTCACTCCTTCGACATCCAGTCCTCTTGCTGCCACATCTGTAGCGATCAAAAGCTGGATTTCTGCCTTCCGGAATCTTTCCATAACTTGTTCCCTTTTTGCCTGGGACAGGTCTCCATGTAATTCATCACATTGATAACCGTTTGCTCTCAGTACCTCATAAAGCTTGCTTACTCGCCGCTTCGTTCTGCAAAAAATAACGGCTAAAAATGGGCGATGTGTTTCAATTAATTTCATCAGTACAGCCTGCTTTGCACGGTCTGTAGAATGTATTGCAAGCTGGTTTACGCTTAAGGCCGGTGCTTGTTTTTTTTGGATCTGAATGTTTTCCGGGCTGCGCATATGCCGTCCAGCCAAATTTTTAATTTCATCTGGCATGGTAGCAGAGAAAAGCATGGACTGCCGGCTTCGCGGCGTCTCCTTAATAATTTCCTCCACTTCATTTAGAAAGCCAATATGCAGCATTTGATCTGCTTCATCCAATACCAAAAACGATACTCTTGATAATTGAACTGTTCCCCGGCGAATATGGTCAAGCATCCGTCCCGGAGTTCCAACTACAATTTGCGGACCTTTTTTAAGCTTTTTCAATTGCTTCTCTACATCCTGGCCTCCATAAACCGCCAAAACGCGAATATCTTCTCTCTCTTCAATAAATTTATTGATTTCACTTGTTATTTGAAGCGCCAATTCCCTTGTAGGCGTGACGATTAATGCCTGAACATGATGCGCTTCCGGGATGAGCTTTTCCAAGATTGGCAGAACAAAAGCAAAAGTCTTTCCGGTTCCTGTCTGAGCCTGGGCGATAACATCCTTTCCTTCCATAATAGGAGGGATAGCCCTTTCCTGAATAGGCGTCGGTACTGCTATCCCGTTTGCTTTTAATAGATTCGCATAAGCCTGCGATATTCCCAATGATAAAAAATCAGTCAATAAAACCCCTGCTTTCTTTTAATGCCTCTATTCCACTTCCCCTATTATTGCCGTTGATGTAAGGAAAATGCAAATAGACAATTATTTCAACTACTTTTTCAAAAAAATCAATTGTTTGAAAAGTGTTCAAATCTTTTTTACAGAAACGTGAATAGTTAGAAAACGGCGATTTTTTTTAGCAGCTATTTGATATATTAACAGTGTAAACACCATATCAAACTTATTAACAAAAAAAGGGGAGATTTATCATGGTTAAGTGGTTAAGGGAAAATGTTGTTGCTTCTGGTATTTTAGCAGTTTTACGTATATATTTAGGCTACTCTTGGCTGACTGCAGGTTTGCATAAACTGACTGGCGGGTTTGATGCTTCTGGTTACTTGAAAGGAGCCATTGCCAATCCAGCCAAAGGTCCCGACGGCGCGCTCGTATATGGCTGGTATGTATCTTTCTTAAAAGGCTTTGCACTTCCAAACGTTGATATTTTCAATACAATCGTTCCTCTCGGTGAATTCCTGGTAGGTCTTGGCTTAATTCTTGGATGCATGACTACTGCCGCAATGTTCTTCGGACTTCTAATGAATTTTTCTTTCTTCCTTGCTGGAACAGTATCTCATATACCAACTGACCTTTTCATTGGAGCCATCATCCTGTTCGCTGGCTTAAACGCAGGAAAATTCGGCTTAGATCGCTGGATTGTTCCCTTCATCCGCAAAACTGTTTTCAAACGAAATAATGCCATCGAACAAAATGTTTAAAGAACAAAAGGCGCAAGCGCCCTGTTCAGATGATGAAAGGCTAAATACGCCACGTCCACCTCCTGTGGCAACGCCTTTCTGACCCACGTCCTGTGGGCCTCCAACAGGCATAAGACGAATCACGCAGTCATCCTCGGAAAAGCGAAAGCTTTTCCTTCGTGCGATGCGGATGCTTCCGAAGCGTTCCTTGTCCTGATTTCTGAAGTGATTTGGCTTATGACCCCGAGCGTTCGAATCATCACCTATCGGTCATAATCCTCACAAGATATTCAAAGAAGCTTATTCTCGAGGAAAACTGGCTGGGCGCTGGAGCTAGATTACATTAACCTATTGGAGTTATCCACTAGATAAAAATCATAATTTTTAAACGATAAAAAAACGCCTCGGTCCGGATTGCCGATGCCTGAGGCGTTTTTTCTATTTAATAGAAGTTATCTTCTTCTGCTTTATTGAAATTTGGACGGTTAACAAACCAGGTTTGAATATGTGTAGCTATTGTGAAAACGAGGAAAAAATTCATTGCCCATATACTGATAAACGGAGACATTCCATCGAACTCGATTGTTTGTAATCCTTTAAGCCACATAACAATTAGAGATTCGATAAAAATCAAGATAAACCCTAGTACTCCTGCGATTGCCGCTCTAATCATTTCTATCCTCCTAAACTCACCAAAATATACCAAAAACCGTGCAGTGTCACTATTTATTTTCGACAAATTTGTGAACTTTTATAAATCAATTATAGTTCATTTCTTCTCTTTTAAAAAGAGTAATTCGGGTTGAAATACTAATTAAAATTGATGGCTCAGATATGGGAGCCGCCAGGCATTTGTTATCGTTTTTCCTCTATAAACCTGAAGCGGACACGTATGCCACTCTCGAATAGAAAAGGGTTCCAAGGCTTGGTGACCCTTATGATTTATCTAATATTCTATTTGGATACTTCCCTTGAAATCCTATCAATCTCGTCCATTTGAGATTGTGTGAGTTTAAAAGTTAGTGCACCAATATTTTCTTCAGCATGATGCTTCTTAGATGCACCGGGGATGGCAACAACGGTTTCACCATGAAAATGAATCAGCCAGTTTAAAGCAATTTGGCTTGCCGAAGCGTTGTACTCCTTTGCCAATCGTTCAAGCACATCAATTAAAGGCTGTGTTTTGACAAGACCGGATGGCTTAAAATGAGATATATACTTTCGGGGACCCGATACATTTTTCAAAAGCTCTGGATTTTTGTGGTACTTTCCGGAAAGGATACCTTGTTCAAGTGGTGAATAAGCAATAATGGTTATTCCCAGTTCTTTTGCGGCTGACAAAACCCCGTTATGCTCAATTCTTCTATCAAGAAGACTGTATTTTACCTGATTAGATACCAGTGGAAAACCATGGTCCTTCAATACAGCATGTGCCTGTCTCATTTTGGTTTCGTTAAAATTACTAACTCCAGCTGAACGAATTTTCTGATTTCTTAATAAAGCCGCCATAGCTTCCATTTCTGCTTTTATACTCGAAAAGGAAAACGGCTGGTGGATTTGGTATAGGTCAATTGTTCTTCCCTTTAATACCTCGATCCTCTGGTCAATCGTTGCGGTAATGGAACCCGCTGTACGGAAGGCAGGCCACCATTTGGTCGCTATTAAAGCCTCCGCGGCTTTGTCTCCAAGTGCATTCAAGGCATCTGCCAGAGCTTCTTCTGATTTTCCTTTTCCATAGACTTCCGCTGTATCATACCAATTAATCCCGCCTTCAAGGCTCATTCTTACGATGTCTCTGACATCCTCTTTCTCAATCACCGGCCAGTAGCGGCCAACAAGGCCATTACCCTTACTAAACTGCCATGTTCCAAGTCCGAGTGCTGAAATATTAATATCTGACTGTCCCAGTCTTCGAAGCTCTGCCATTTAAAAACCCCCTTAATAAATGTTATTTCCGATTTTTTTGTTTCTTTTTATTTTCAGACTGCTGATTCTCTATCTTCTGGCTGCGTTCTTCAGCAAGTCCGTCTACTAGTCTTTCAGCTGCCCGGCGGTAAAGATTGCTCATATCCGTTAATGAAGTAATTAATAAGGCTCTTTCAAGATCACTAGAGGGTTCCGGCCATCCTAAAGCTTCTTCCTCCGCTTCCTTTCCCCTGATAAAAACATCTTCCCGGAAACGCTCGGCATTTTTGGCGGAAAGATGGAGAAAACTTTCGTAAAAAAAGTCGACACCTTCCTCTGCCGCCTTTTCATTCAGCCCTTCAAGCGCAGATTTAATATCATTAATCGAAAGAGCG
Source organism: Neobacillus terrae (assembly GCF_011393025.1). GTDB lineage: Bacteria > Bacillota > Bacilli > Bacillales > Cytobacillaceae > Neobacillus_A > Neobacillus_A terrae. The sequence goes on from NZ_JAAOEO010000008.1 coordinate 148,719, forward strand.
CCCTTCATTTGATAGATAAGACTAATCAAGATTAGATGTTCTTTCGAATATTTCTTATTTTTTATAGGAAAGAAAAGCTTACCTTTTGCGTAATTATTTATCATGGTTTTGGTTAAGACCTTTTCCTGGTCATTTCGTTTAGACCCGCCGAACCTTTTTTCAAAAAGCTGGATCACCTGGTCCATATATAAATCAATTTGGGGTATTTCGTCTATAGGAAGCTGATTGGCCTGTACAAGCTGTGAAATTGTTTCGTTTACTTTTTTCATTTGGATACCTCGCCATCCATGTTCTTCTACTTCCATCATACATGAAATTCTTTTTTTCTCAATATGGATTGACTATATATTATAATGGTCGTATCATTATATGTAGTATCAAAAACTACATAACGTAGTGGAGGGATAAAGTTTGAATACTTATATTCGCGAACCAATTAATGGATTTACCCATCTTGCAGGTGCTTTCTTATCTTTTGCTGCCCTTCTGGCAATGGTAATTAAAGCTTCAATTGAAAAATCCTCTCCGCTTGCCATTGCAGCCGTGATTATCTTCGGAATAAGCATGATACTTCTGTACTCTGCGTCTGCAACCTATCATATGGTTATGGCAAGGGATAAGGTTATTGCATTCCTACGGCGTCTTGACCACTCCATGATTTTTATTCTGATTGCGGGAACCTACGCCCCTTTTTGCATTATTAGTTTAAATGGGCTTATTGGCTGGGTTTTATTTTCTACTATCTCGATTGCGGCTATTTCTGGCGTACTCTTCAAAATGATTTGGTTTAACTGTCCCCGCTGGATTTCAACCATCATTTATGTTGCCATGGGATGGATGATTGTGTTTGTTTCTTCTCCACTCTCGCATGTTATAAATGCAACAGGATTGTTCCTTCTGCTGCTGGGCGGAATTTTTTATACCATTGGCGCTGTCATTTACGGAAGCAAGCCAAACTTTTTAAAATTTAAGCTTATGGGCTTCCATGAAATATTCCACATTTTTATTCTGCTCGGCACCCTTGCCCATTTTCTAAGCGTTTATCTTTATGTGTTATAAGAAAATGGCCATCCCATAGGGACGGCCATTTTCCTTATAATTTATCTTTTTTAGTCTTCCTTTTGTAAACCTTCCAAAGAAGGAAGACCGGAGATATATCCTACTCCACCGGTTTTGTTGATTCCGATTTGCTTGTCAATCTCTTTAAGCAGTTCCTCTTTATCAACTGCAGTAATCGTTTTGCCCTCCACTTCATCTCCTGGATGCTGGAAGTTGCTCATTACATAAGAGAAACCATTGCGATTATCTGCGGCCATAAGTCCTGTGGATTCCGCTCCAGCTGGTGCAGACAGTACTCGGGAAAGTTCTTTTGTGTCAACATTATAGGCCCAGACAAAGTTGTTTGTATGCTGGCTGCTGTCCTCACCGATAAACAGGGTTCTCATATCTTCGGAAAAACTTAAATTATCCGGGCTTGCAATTTTATCAACAGCTGCCGTGTTACCATAAGCGTCAGCCGCTGGAAGATCCTCCCCGATAACAATTGCATTCATAGATGATGCTGCATATCCGCTTTTAATTGGATGTCCCTGCTGATCCTTCATACCTCCAGATAGATTTAATTGGAATACAGCCCCAGATTTCCGTTTAGGAAGACGAATGTCATCTGAGGGTTCAGTTCCTGTTGTATCCTTTTCCATTGATTTGCTTAAGTCGGAAATGGCAACATAGGCCTTTTTGTCTTTATTGTTGGCAGTAATGCCTTCCATTTTATTAAATTCAGAAGTGGCGCCGAGCATTGCTGCATAACGGCGTGATTCCATAAATGCAGCAGCTTTTTCCATGCCAGGCTTTACCTTTAGATATTCTGTTTTTCCATAAGAATATTGTTTGATTGCCTTAAAGCCTTCTGCCGGCTTTTCCGATGTTTCAAAAATATCACTGAACTTGGTACCTTTATCAATGATTTGCTTAATTTCAGAATCGGCTGCATGTCCCAGATTAATCCACTGAAGCTTTCCGGATCCGCCATTTTCAGTACTAGTTTGAATGAATTTGGCAGCATACAAAGTTCCAGCTGATAGATTGCGGGCTTTATCTGCAACATACATGAACATCATCGTGTTCTGTCCGTCATCTCCAAAGAATACAGTACGGTTATCAGCCATAACTTTGGAAAGTTCGTGGGATTTACGGCCCATGCTGTAGTGTTTAACCACTTTGGGTGAACCGTCAGCATTAACTTTTATTTCCGGAACATAACCATAAAAATAAGGATTTGCCTTTTTCTCGTCCCCGAAATATAACTTGGCAAAGCTCTTAGTCCAAGTAGCTGCCTGAGAATTTGGATTGGTTTCAAATTGGCGTGCATCCGGCTCATATTCTTCAGAACCTAAATGTGTGTTCCAGGGAGAAACAGAACCATTACAAGGAATCCAAAGACCATTAACTTCTGAAAAATCAATTTTCTTTACTTCCGCTGCTTTTAATTCACCTGTCTTTTGATCCTGGTCCAAACGTGTCAATGACATAGATGCCGGTACTAGTCCATACGCAGATTTTCCTGCAGCATCAATCGTGTCGTATTCATAATGGGTAACCATAAAGTTTTGCCCTTTAATTGGCTTTAGGAAGCTGTTGCTGTCAGGGGCATCTGAAACGAAGTATGTTTTTTCAGGAACACTTACATCCACGATCGGATTTCCATGTAAATCGATAGGAGTACCCGCTGCAATCTTTTCGCCCTTTACATCTGCGATTTTGTCTTCTGATTTAAATAAATATTTATATGTGAGAGGAAAATTTTTGACCGAGCCATCACTATACTTCACATCAACTGAGGCGTTCGTATATGTTTTTACCATTTCATCGATGGTTGCAGGAGCCTTCATGCTGTTAAATTTAACAGAATCAATTTTTAGATCATTGTCTTGTGCATGCACTGCAGGGATTGCTGCTGGAATCATTAGTCCAAGTGCTAAAGCTAGTGATGCAGTTGTTTTGCTGCTTACTTTTATAGCCATGATTGCCTCCACAATTTTAATTTTTTCTTACCTACTTCATTAAACAATAAAAATGTAAAGGGTATGTTTCCGGAATTGTTAGGTTTTGTAAATTTACTATTACATTAATGTAAATGCCAAAAGGCTGCCAAGGCAGCCTTCGGTCTATAGTACTCTCCACCAAAAAGATGAAGGATATTCAAAAGAGTCAAGTTCAACTGTTTCCCCAATCCTCGGAGTGGCCAAGACAACGCCACGTTCCTTTGCGGCTTTGGAGGCTCGTTCAACGGGGTCCGTCCAGCTGTGCAGAGCCAGGGTGAATGCACCCCAGTGAATAGGAATCATAACCTTTCCTTTTACATCGAGATGTGCTTGTACACTTTCCTCAGGCACCATATGGATGGCCGCCCAGCGTTTGTCGTATTGTCCGCATTCCATTAGCGTTACGTCAAACGGGCCATATTTTTCGCCTACTTCTTTAAAATGGGGCGCATATCCGCTGTCCCCGCTAAAAAAGATTTTGGAATTCTGCCCATTTATTACCCAGGAACACCAAAGAGAGCTATTCCGGTCAAGAAGACTTCTTCCGGAGAAATGCCTTGCCGGTGTACAAACAAACTTTAGGTTATCAACCTTGACTTCATCCCACCAGTCATGCTCTGAAATCTTTTCTTTTGTTACTCCCCATTTTTCCAAATTGGTCCCGACTCCAAGAGGTGTAATAAATTGGTCAACTTTGTTTTTAATTTTTAAAATGGTTCCGTAATCAAGATGATCATAGTGATTATGAGAAAGAAGGACGATATCGATTTTCGGCAGGTCTTTGATTTCAATTGGAAGTCTGCTGCTGTACCGCCTACCCCCAATCATAGGAAAAGGAGAAGGAACATTGCCAAACATAGGGTCAATCAGAATAACCTTTCCGTCCAGTTCCATCAAAAATGCTGAGTGCCCAAACCAAGTAATTCTAGTGCCGCCTTCTCCATTCCCCAATACGTAAGTTTCCACCGGAATAGGAGCATCAGGTTCTCTATGTCCGCCTTTTTTCATAAAATCTCTTAAGGTACTAATATTTTCTTTTAAGCCCATATTCATAAAAGTGGGTATTTGATTAACGAACTTTCCGTCAGCGAAGTTTTTTGAACGATTAAGTTCGCCCCTTCTCTTTTTAGAGATTGTCCCTCCAAAAACCGGGGCTGCCTGCATAAAAATAATACTGAAAAGAATCAATGCCGCGAGGATTAAAATTACTATTAAAGCGATATACATACTCTCCACTTCCTTTTAAAAATAGCCAATCGATTCTGATTAACAGTATATACTGATTTACCTCATTCCAAAAACCTTTTAATTCTATAGTATAGTGAGTGTTTTTCCTTGCATATAATTAACATTCACTCATATATTTCTGGTAAACTATTAAACAAAATAAGCGTTTACAGGAGACAAGCATGCTGCCTAAATTCCACTTTAAAGGAAAAAGCCTATTCGCTGCTATTTCCTATTTCATTTTTACTCTATATATCTTTTATAGTATATTTCTATTATTTTTTAGCCCTTATCGCCAGTCTGCCCATTCACGATTTGAGGATAGCGGGGCTGCCTATAACCTTGTCCCTTTCTGGACGATACGAAATTATATTAAAGCATCCGACCACATTAACTTCAACGCCTGGTTCTCTAATTTGGCGGGCAATGTTCTGGTATTTATGCCTCTTGGTTTCTTTCTTCCCCTGCTTTTTCCAAAGTATTTCTCATTTTGGCGTACTCTTCTTTTGGTTATTAGCTCAACCATCCTTGTAGAACTTTTGCAATTTCAGCTAAAAGTTGGCAGTCTCGATGTTGATGATATTATCCTTAATACCATAGGCGGAATTATTGGATTTATCATCTTCAAAATTGCCTATCTATTATTCCGGTTTTTTTATAAATAGCGGGATTTCGCTCCCTTTCCGCGGACGAACCGGCAAGCCTCCTCACTCGTGCCTCGCTGTGAGGTCTTGCCAGCCCGTATTTCCGCTGGAGTGTAGCAGATTCCCATACTATATGAAACGTATAGGAGGACTATTGAAAAGTAATCCCAGGCTGCTCAACCGAAAGCAGCCTTTTGCTATTTCTATAGATTTGTTTTCCATTCCCAAATAGACGTCCTGATAATTAAAATATAAAATAATAGTATCTCAATTTTAAACTATTCGTTTCCTAATATAGACAAGGAGTTACTCAATGAAAATAATAGATAAAGTTTCACAGCTTAAAGCAGAAATTGGCAAGGTTATTATCGGAAAAGAAGATACCGTGGAAATGCTGATTATCGCCCTGCTGAATGATGGACATGTACTGCTCGAAAGTGTTCCGGGAACAGGAAAAACACAATTAGCAAAAAGCTTTGCTAAATCCATTACAGGTTCATTCAAACGGATACAATTCACACCCGATTTATTGCCGAGCGATGTAACCGGGATTCAATTTTTTCATCCTAAAGAGCAGGATTTCCAGCTTAGAATCGGCCCCGTAATGACCAATATACTCCTCGCCGATGAAATTAACCGGGCCACACCAAGAACTCAGGCCAGCCTTCTTGAGGTTATGGAGGAGCGGCAGGTAACAATTGATGGGGAAACCATCTCTCTCCCTAATCCTTTTATGGTCATTGCGACACAGAACCCTGTTGAGTCACAGCAGGGAACCTTTGCCCTTCCAGAAGCACAGATGGACCGTTTCTTTATGCAAATTCCATTAAGTTATCCAACTATGGACGAAGAAAAGCAGATTATGCGCGCTTATCGAAATGGCACTCCCTTCAGCAAACTGGAAGCAATTCTTTCCCTTGAAGAAATTGCAGGAATGAAACAAGAGGTCAAGCATGTTACACTCTCTGAAGATGTTGAGGACTATATTTTAAAAATTACAGAACTGACTCGAAATCACGATGAAATTGAGATGGGGGTCAGCCCGCGTGGAACTCTGGCGTTAATGAGAGGAGCTCAGGGGAAAGCGTATTTACAGGGCCGCAGCTTTGTCACTCCTAAGGATATTAAGGATGTTGCGGTATGCATGCTCGCCCACCGTCTTGTATTAACGCTTGATGCTTCCTTGAAAAAGACGAACAGCCAGGTAGTGGAATCAATTTTAACACAGGTAGAAGTTCCTGTAGAAACAGGCCGGGCCAGCAGATGATATGGAACAAGGAAATACAGGGAATCCAGGCACTTGAAGCTATTACAGCCATTTCTGCTTTAATCCTGTTCTTCAGCCTTTATCAGCCCTCTTTCTGGTTCATCTTTCTTGGGGCCCTTTTGCTCATCCTCAGCAGAATGAGCATCTATTATCTTAAACATGTCTCTGACCAACTCGTTTTTGATAATGAAAAGAAAACCCTACGAATTTCCATAGGCGAAGAAACCCTTTTTGCACTGAAGATTTCCCAGCTCAGCCGTCTGCCTGTCTTTCAAGCTTCCTTAAGGGTCAGGCTACAGGCTTGTGTAACTGGGGCGGGTTTTCCCTCAAAATTGAAGGGAGACGAAGTGGAATTTACGGTTCCCCTTCATTTAAAAGGTAAAGAAGCCATCCTTGTTTCGATACCAATTAAGGGGCTGACACGCGGGGCAACAAGAATTAAGTCACTGGAATTAACGGTAGAAAACTTTTTCGGGATCGGTTCCGTTGAACTCAATTACAAACCTTATATCCATAAGGAAGTGCTCATTTATCCTACTCCAATACCTGTTTCTATGAGGCGGCTGGCTTCCGCTAAATCTATTGGGGACTATACGATTCAAAACAGTATCCATGAAGAGATCCTGGCTCCCGTTGGTACAAGGGACTATGTTTACACCGACTCTTTCAAACAAATCCATTGGAAGGCCAGTGCTAAAGTTCAGGCCCTTCAAACAAAGGTATTTGAACACAAAGCCGATTATTCATGGACTTTTATAGTAAATCTTAGAGATCCAGATGTTAGGCATGGATTGGGGATTATTAAAAATATAGAATCAATTGCTGCAAATATAGCATTTTTAGCACAATATGCAGCAAAACAATCTATACCATATGAAGTGTTTCTGAACCTGAGAGTAGGGAGCCAGTCATCGGTATATCATTTGCCGAAGGGAGAAGGACCTCGCCAGCTGGCAAAGATGCTTGATCTTCTTGCCAGGATTGGGCGTATTGGAATTACCCTTCCTATTAGCAACTTTCTTCATAGTGTGGAAAAGCAGCAGCAAAATTCACCAGTCGTGATTATTGGCGGATCCTTTGAAAATTTGGATGAGCCTTGTTTTTCAAAGATGCAAAAAAATAGCCAGCAGATATTTCTTCTCCAGGACGGACTCGAGAACGCCTCGATTATCCCTCTGGGGCGCGCGCAATCAGCAGGAAGGTGGTAAAAGTGAAAAATTACGTACTTCCGGCTTATTATTTGTTTTTAGAAGGACTTTGTTTATACTTTCTATTGTTTGTGTTTTATATAGGGGAAGGCAAAGTCCCTTCCGTTCCTGCATTTATCGCTATTATAGCAGCAGGTATTTTATGCTTAGCCACCTCTCTGAAATTTAAACAGGCTGCCCCTGCGATTTCATTGGCTGGCGGCATCCTGGGCGGTGGTGCTGGTTTTCTTTTGGGATTTGGTATTATGTCTGCTTTCGTTTGTACCATTTTTCTTATTATCCGGCTGGATGCTTTTTCAAAGGACTCAACATTATGGTCCTCGGAACGGACCAAACTGCCTTTCATTATGTATTGCAGCAGTATCCCTCTTTTTATGATGTGCTGGATGCTAAAATACCCTTATATTAACTGGCTCTTTGCTATTATCATTCTATTTACAGCACTGTTTAGTGCAGGAAAGCTAATAAAGAGCACAGAAAAACAAAACGGAGTACATGATACGAAAAGCTTTGGTTTGTTTTTTGGACTGGCACTCCTGCTTGCCGCTGGCATCGCCGGGATTTTTATGCCTGCCATTAAATGGCTTTTCTTCAAAACAGTCGCGGGACTGGTTCTTATAGCGAGCGTACTTGCTGCTCCTTTATTTAAGCTGGCAAGAATTATACAATCTCACTCTTTCCAAAATGCAATACCGAATAGTGTTATTGGAAAAAGTAATGCCCCCAAAAAAGAAATCGATACTCTCTATCTTCATATTTCCTCTTGGGTCTGGATTATAGTGGGAATCCTTGCAATCCTTGCTGTATGGCTCCTCGTAAAGAAATTTCGAACAGACAATATAGATACGGTCGAAGCATCCGGGATTCTGAATGTGGAATTCCTTTCCCCTTCAGGTGGGACTAAGAGAAGCCGTCGTTTCTTTGGAACCAGTTCTCCTCAGGAATATCTAAGGAAGCTGGTTTATGATCTGCAAATTTTTGCCGACAAACACGGAAAAGGACGTAAAGAATACGAAACGCTTCGGGAATGGTTTGAGCGTACAGGTTTCCCTTCTCAGGAGGACTTCTTTAACGCGTATGACCATATTCGCTATGGAAAGGGCATACTCTTAAAAAAGGATGCAAGGCATTTCGAGGAATTAGTTGAAAAGGTCAAAAAGGATATTAAAGAGAAAATTAAATAGAAAAAGTCCTTTAGGCCGATGCCCTTGTTTTTCTTATGCATTTAGGATTATAAAATCTGATTTACTTAAATAAAGCCGTAAAATCATTTAAAGATTTTACGGCTCTTTTTATGATTTTGAGTCTTCTTTTGTAAGCCCTAATTTTAAGATAAGTGGCTTTACTGTCAATCCTTGTACAATTAGAGAAAATACGACTATGCTAAAGGTTAAGATCAGAATGATATTTCTGCCTTCAAACGATGCAGGCAAGCTCAGAACCAAAGCGATAGAAAGGCTCCCTTTTAAACCGCCCCAGTTAAGGATAGCTTTCCAGCTGCCAGGTATTTTTTTGCTAAATGCCGTGCTAATATAAACAGCAATGGTTCGGGCTATCAGGACAATAACAATTGCAACAGAAATAACATACCATTGATGCGCAAATTCGATATTTTTAATTTCCAGACCGATCATTAAGAAAATCAAACTATTGGCCAGCTCTGTAATGGTATCCATAAACGCATTAATATTGTGGCTTGTCGTCTGGCTCATACCAATCCTTTTTCCATAGCTGCCATAAATAAGTCCAGTAACAACAACTGCAATAACGCCAGATACTTGGAAGTGTTCCGAAATAAAGTAGCTGCCAAAAAACAGAAGCAGCGTAAAGGCAATCTCTAAGGGATAGTCATCAAACAGCCTGATAACTTGAGAAAAAATATAACCCATTATCCCTCCTACAATTAACCCTCCAATAGAAAATTGAAGGAATAGTAGGATTCCGCTTCCAATTCCGGCTATTCCTGATTCAATATAAGTTAATAGGTAAACCGTAGATATTTTAAAAAGCACGACGGCCACACCGTCATTGAAAAGGGATTCCGTTTCCATTACGGTTAAAAGCTTCTTCGAAACACCCATTGATTTAAAAATCGAAACGACGCTGATAGGGTCAGTAGCGCTCATAAGAGAAGCAAACGTAAATGCAGTAACCAGGGGCAGGTGAAGAAAATAATAACCCGCGAAGCCAATAATAAAAAACGTTAACAGAGTTCCCAGAAAAGCAAGAGACATGGAGGAACGGCGGTAATCAAAAAAGTGGTTAACATTCATCTTTAAGGATGCATCACCAAGCAATATCGGTAAAAAAAGCGAAACGATAATGGCATGAAAAACCTCTGACTTTGTTATAAAATTCTCCGACGCTTCAAAAAAAGGAATATCCGTAAGACCTAATACAAGCCCTACTAGAACAAGTGCAATAGAATATTGCTGCTTTATTAATTTTGCTCCGGCAATAACGAATATAGAAACTGCCAGCAAAATAAGAATTTCGATAAACACTCCCTGAAAATCCACAGCTTCACCTCTAATCAACTAGTATTAGTATCATATACCACCTACTTTTTTATTTACTCTTTAAAAAGGAAATCTTCCTGTATACATTTTTTTGAGATAATGAAAATAACATAATCGGCTAATGGTATTATTGATAAAGATTCAATTTTCTCAAAGCCTGAGATCATTTTTAATCAAACGTTTGATTAAAATTATTATTTTTAAGACATAACAAAAAACGGCAGATTTATCACTGCCGTTTTTCAATGTGGTGTTATATCTTATGCAATTACTAATTCCAGTTCCTCTATTATTCCTCAACATATGGTATGGTGAGTGGGCCAAGTGGCAGGACTGCAACTGACATGTTTCCACCATAAACCTGTTTTAGTTCCTGAAGAGTTTGCTCGATATTATGAGTTGGCTTGAGCATGGCTCCTTTTACCTGATCATCGGTAAGCTTTGAATAAACGTAAACATCTGACCATACCTGGATAACCGCCTGTTTTTGGACCTGCCATTGGTCAAACATTTTAAATTCCGGATTATTAATAAGATCCAGCAATCCTTGAGGGCTATCAGCAAGCTCAAAAATCTTAGAGTAATTGCCATGGCTTGGCAATCCATCTGAACATTCGGATGCCACAATAATAGCGCCCCCTCTTTTGACAATCTTCTGCGCAGCACTCATTCCTTTTACTGCCTGGTAAAGATTCTGGTCAAGAGGATAACCGGAATTTGAAGTGATTACCACATCAAACCGGTCTTCGCAACGGATCATAGCATGTTCTTTAACAAATTCGCATCCTCTGTCATGGGCTTCATAGAGCTCTCCAGCAAATACAGATGTTATTTCTTTCTCTTTGTTAAGCGTAACATTCAGCATAAAATGTGGTTTGCAAAGTCCGTTTATTTCCCTCGTCATATCCTGAACAGGGTTATTAACCATATTTCCCCATGTGGAAAGTGGATCGCCGATCATTCTGGCATTATGGAAGGTCATGATTGTCTCGAGCCCTGCGATTCCAGGCATAATCCCTTTTGGCCCTCCTGAGAATCCAGCAAAAAAGTGCGGTTCAATGAATCCTGTTACAATTCGGAAATCCGCTTCAACATATTCCTTATTTAAGTAAACATCACAGCCGAATTTGCTATGGCCGACATTTGATAAAGTATCCTTATCATGGCAGTTATTATTAATAATTCGGATATTATTAACTACCCACTCGCCCAGCATTTGTACGAACTCTTCCCTAGTCTGGTCACGGTGAGTTCCTGTACCATTTATTACAACAAAATTCTCGAGTGGCACATGACTAAGCTCTTCAATTAACAAAGGAACAAGTATATGATTCGGGGTTGGCCTTGTAATATCGCTAATGACAATGGCTACAGTATCTGTTGATTTAACCATTTCTTTAAGTGGGGATGTGCCAATCGGATTTCTTAATGCCTGTTTTATAGCTTCACGGTCATTCTCTAAGCCCGGAAGGTTTTTAGGTTCAACAATATATGCCTGATCTGGTATCTCAACCTCAAGTCCGTTTTGGCCATACAGCAGGTTTGTCTTCATATCAATCACTCTCTTTCTATTTTTTCAAAAATTCCAAGGGTCATTCTGATAAATAATCAAATTATTATTCTCGTTTATACTTTCAATTAGTAATGAAAGATAAACCCCTGAGATTGCTCTCAGGGGCACATTTCTTTTTACCGATGGGCAATAGCTCTCTTTTTTCGTTGATATCATAAAGCATACCATTTTGCCAGACTTTTATGAATTATCAAGCACTGACTTTTTGGGTTTCCAGCTTATATGCCTCTTTTTTCTTGAGCCTATTTGCATACCAGGCAACTACAATCGGACATAGGATAGCACTTATGATAACACTGGCTGCAACCATTATTGTTGCAGAACCAGCTACAGAAGCATACGCAGGGTTTGCTGCAGCAACAGCAGCAGGAACACCGGCCGCATTACCAGCAGTAGTAGCGGCAGCTAATCCAGCGATACCATTTCCGCCTGTTAAACGATCTACAAGGAATAAAACAGTACCAGTGATAACGACAACACCAACTCCTAATAGAATCCCTGTTAAACCAGCCGTTGCTACTTTTTTGAAATCAAGTCCTGCACCTAGTCCAAAGGCAAAGAATGGAATCAGAACAGGGGCTGCTTTTCCAAAAAATTCTTTGAAATCTTTGTCCAGGTTACCAATAACCATACCTAAAACTAATGGAAGAATCGCACCAACCATAGTCTGCCAAGGGAAACCTGCTAGACCTGCTGCTCCTAATGTAACCATTGTCAGGAACGGACCTGATTCTAGGGACATAATGGAGTATGCACCTGCATCTTCAGCTTTTCCAAACTGGCCCATTAAGGCCATATACATGCCACCGTTTGTATCATTCATAGCAGCAACAATTGCCAATACTGACAAACCGCCAAGAATGGTGCCATTACCAATAAAATGAGCAGTAATAATACCAACAATAGCCGCAACACCAATCTTAGAGAATAATAATGCGCCGCCTTTTTTCAAAATATAAGGTGTAGCTTTAAAACTTAAAGTAGTACCCATGCAGAAAAAGAATACCGCCAAAATTGGTAGCGCGCCTGTCCAAAGTGCACCGGTAAAGGAACCGAAAAATGTAGGCGTGCTTGGAAATAAAGTGTTTAATGCTGCGCCGAGAAGTAGTGGGAAAAGCATCATCGAGCCTGGAATCTTATCAAGTGTAGCTTTGATTTTCATAAAGTGTAGCTCCTCTCTAGGATTACGATTTTTTCAATCAAATTAATTACCTAAAACGCTCGTTGTACACGACTGTTATGTTAAGACCTTTTTCAAATACCTAGCGACTAGAAAAAATTTAGTTACTTCCAACTTCGCTTACTAGTAACTCTTTTTGATAAAAAAACGAACGAACCACTTGTTCGGCAGTTGATTCTGCTAATTCGCAAGCCTGTTCCATGGCTTCCGCCAACTCCATCGGCTTGTTAATAATACTGTGAACGCTTACAACACCATGCTGATAAAGCGACTCGATACCCTTTCCTACCGATCCTGCAATGATGATAGTAGGAATATTTTTGAATTGTGCTGCCTGTGCAACCCCCATTGGTGTCTTCCCTGAAGCAGTTTGGAAGTCTACCTTTCCTTCTCCTGTAATAACAAGGTCTGCTCCTTCAACCAACTGGTTCAGCCTGGTGTATTCAATTACCACATCAATGCCGCGCCTCATTTCAGAAGGGAAAAAGGCTTGAAAAGCACCACCAATTCCGCCTGCTGCCCCGGCACCTGGCAGGTCATGTAAATGAACTCCCGTAGCCCTTTCTGTTACAGCCGCAAAGTTGCTTAAACATGTATCCAGGAATTCTACATCCTTAGGCGAAGCACCCTTTTGAGGGCCAAAAACGTGAGATGCACCTTCTGGGCCTATGAAAGGATTTTGGACATCTGAAGCTATAAGAAACTTACATTCTGAAATCCTAGCATCAAAAGCCGCAGTGTCTATAGTAGCCGCTCTTATTAACTCTGCCCCACCAACACCAATTTCCTCTCCACTTTCATCCAGAATCTTCAATCCAAGCGCCTGTAGCATCCCCGCACCGCCATCATTAGTGGCAGATCCGCCTAAAGCTAGAATGAAAGATTTGAAGCCATCATTCAGCGCTTTCTTAATTAATTCTCCAGTTCCAAATGTGGTCGCTTTTAAAGGATTCAACTGAGAGGCTGGAACTAGTGCAAGCCCGGAGGCCTTAGCCATCTCGATTACACAGGTTTCTCCATCTCCCAAAATGCCGTATTCAGCCTTGACCATATCTCCAAGAGGACCTTTCACACAAACTGGAACAGTATATCCTTTTGTAGCTGTTACAAGTGTATCTAACGTTCCTTCTCCGCCATCTCCAACAGGCAGCAGAATCGTCTCTGCTTCAGGAAAAGCCCGCAATATCCCTTTTTCTATTGAGTTAGCTGCCTCTACTGAACTCATGCTGCCTTTGAATGAGTCAGGGGCGATTACGATTTTCATGGCAACCTCCTTAGTAAACGCTTTCATATAACGTACCTTCATTATACTTTTTTTAATTACTCATTACATCGTGTATAATAAACGAAAAGAAATAAGAATTTTTTCATTTTTTTGTATTCCATAACTAATTTAACGGAGGAAATATGCTAACAAAGGAAATTGCTTCCACTATTGTTAATGAGACCTCTCTTCGCCTAAATCGAAATATAAATATAATGAATGAAAAAGGTGTAATTATTGCATCGGGAGATACCAAAAGAATAGGAGATATTCATGAGGGAGCCTTAACTGTATTAAAAACTGGACAAACCTTGAGTATTTCCGCTGAGCAAGCTGAGAAATTAAAAGGCTCTCAGCCTGGGATCAATCTTCCCATTGTCTTTCAGGATTCCATTGTAGGCGTAATCGGGATTACTGGCCATCCTTCTGAGATTCAGATTTTAGGAGGATTAGTAAAAATGGCTACAGAACTGATGATCAATCAAAATTATCTATCAACACAAATGGAATGGCAGCAGAGAACAAAGGAACTAATAATTGAAGAAATGCTTAAGGCCACGCCTTCCTATGATCAAATTAAACGCAGGCTGGGTTTGCTGGAACAACGGCTTGAGCCCCCCTTTATTTCTTGTGTACTGCAAATGAATGAACGGAAAATCTCCAACAATACTCTTATCAAAAACCTGGAATTAATCCTGGGTGAACAACAAGGGATTATTGGTTTTATCAATATAAATAGAATTTTTATAGCTCTATCCGAATGCAATTTCCATGGGACAGAAAAAGTTTTTGATAAGATAGCAGCCGAGTTAAAAAGGCATAAAATCAACTTCCGTCTTTCTTTCAGCACTCCCTTCAACAGCTTAGATAAGTTTTATCAATCCTATTTAGACTGTGACCTTGCACTGGACATTACAGATAATACGATTGATATAGTTCCTTTCTCCAAAGTAGAATCAAAGGCACTAATTTATAAAACCGATTTTCCTGAAGCAGCTAAATTTTCACAACGTATCATGAATAAAACTTTGGAAAAATATTCAGATACCCTGGAAGCTTTTTTTGAAAACAATTTAAACATCCAAAGCACGGCTCAGGCACTTTTCATCCACAGAAACACATTAATTTATAGATTGACTAAAATAGAAAAAGAGACAGGATATGACCCAAAAGTGTTTATGGATGCATTAACACTTCAGCTCGCTATATGGGCAACCAAAAGAGTTGAAAGAGGTTAGGTTTTTCTTTTTAAAAGGATCTGTAAAAGCTCATTGTTGATTTTCCCTTTATTTGATTGAAGCAAAAGGCGCGAGACTCCTCGGAAATGCTATCTCATACTCTTAGTTTTGATGATTCTTTTAACAATTTCAGCCCCTCTCATTAGGGAGGGACTGAAATTCAGGTCTATGATTTTGAAAACATTTTATCGAATCTTTCCCTGATATCCTCAGCATGGACAAACAAAATTAGGATGACCAGCAGTACTGTAATAAAGATAGGCAGCAATTTGTACCCCAAAAAGAAAAAGGATATGGGAATCAAAATAAAAGAGATGAGCCCCGCAATGGTGAAACTTTTAGTAAGTGGATAAAAAATAAGGAATCCTGCAACAATGACTAAAGTAGATAGTGGTTCGAATGCAAGCATTCCACCAATAAAAGCAGAGATCCCCATTCCTCCCCGGAACCTGAATAAAATCGGCTTAATATGCCCGACAAGAGCAGCGCCAAGACCCAGCAGGAGAATCTCCTGGCCAAGACCAGCATATTCTCCAGCTAAAACAACGAGGGCACCTTTAAGGGCATCTCCTAGAAAAGTTAGTACAAAAGCGAGCTTTCCATGCGTCCTCCCGGCATTCCGTGCTCCTGGATTCCCGCTGCCCTCCTGGCGGATATCTTTTTTTCCCAAAAGCCTAACGATAAAGAAACCTGTTAAAAAATTCCCTAAAAAGTAAGCCGCAAGCAAATATATATAAATTAACATTTCATTACCCTCATTTTTCTAGAATTTCTTCTCTATGATTCTGCAAGCATCACCGCTTTTCCTTCAATTTCAAGTTTAGATGTTTCTTAATAAGGAATTAGTAAAGTGTTATGGATTTATTTCATGATTGGAGGCGCGGAAGATGTACCTAGACAGCTTTATTAATCAAAAAATCCAAATTAAACTGAAGAGTTTTCCCGAGGGATTAACTGGACCGATCACAGGGATATTCCAGCCGGATGAATGGTATTTAGTAAAACTCATTAACACGGAGAATATGGGCATTTGGGTAGAAAATCCGTGCTACAAACGAACAAAGGTAGCAGACGAAGATGGTACAACCATTCCAAGCGAAGACCAGATAGAGGAAACTTGCACAACTAATCTTTTACTTCGCTGGGAATATATCAGTTCCATTATTACCTTTCCTAATGAAACAACATTGGGAGTCGATAAAAAGGCTCAATTAATTGGTTTTCATCCAAATGAACAGTGAACTTTTCCGGGGCAGATTCTTTTTGAATCTGCTTTATTTATTGTGAGCCAAAAGAGTGTTTTCATGGTAATATGGATAAAGCCTTCCATATTCCTTCGCATTTCGAAGGTTTTGGATAAGCATAACTAGAGAACGAACAGGAGACAGCAATGCTAACAAACTGGAAACAAATTTTAGGTCTTGCTATCCCCTCAATTGCTTCCTTTGCCTCTATGACGGTAACCGGGATGATTAACTTAATTATGATTGGAAAATTGGGTGCTCTTTCAATTGCCATTGTTGGGGTGTCCAACATTATTATGTACAATGCCTGGGCTGCCTTTTCCGGAATCGGTAATACAGTTAACTATCTTGTGGCTCAAAACTACGGCTCAAATGATATGAAAAAAGGAATGGAACGAACCTATATCAGTTTGATTTTAAGTATTTTAGCGGGTATCGCCATCCTGATTATTGGCTTTGTGGCTGCGGGAGGAATTTTGAATATTCTTGGGGGATCTGAAAAAATAGCACATGCGGGAACCGGCTATCTGCGAATCCGCTTTTTTGCGATGTTTTTCTCCATCCTTACTTTTACTCTCCACGGTTTCTTTAGAGGTGTTGGAAATACCAAAACCCCAATGATTGCCTCTCTGGCAGGAAATGCTATTATGATTCTTTTTACATACTCCCTTACCTACGGACACCTAGGTTTTCCGCGCATGGGATTAATCGGTGCAGGCTGGGCAGTATTTCTTGGTGAAGTTACAGCAATGCTAATCAGTGCCTTTGCGTTTTTTGTGATTGTAAATAAAAAAATTGGATTTATTCCTATAAAGTCAATAAGCATAAATGAGTCAAAATTAATTTTTAAAGAAAGCCTTAAGCTGGGGACTCAGGAATTCTCAAAAAGTATGGCCATGTTTGTTTTCACCGCTTTTGTTGGCCGACTAGGTACGAACGCTCTTGCAGCAAATGAAATTGCTCTCAGCATTATGAGCTTCGGATTTATGCCCGCGGGGGCATTTGGTTCTACAGCCACAATTCTGGTAGGTCAGGAAATTGGCAGAAACAATCCTGATAAAGCAAGAAAAATGGGGACGGAAACTGCTATTATGGGCGGCCTTTTCCTATTCGTTCTGGGAAGCTTTGAATTCTTTTTTTCTGAATCAGTCGCCAGAATTTATACCGATGACCCTCATGTTTATTTGCTGACTGCAAAGCTAATTATAGTCTCTGCTTTTTTACAGATTTTTGATGGCTTCTTCAATTTCTATGGCGGCGGCTTAAGGGGTATAGGAGATACAACCTTTTTACTCCGATCCTCCCTCATTCTTGCCTGGGGTTTCTTTGTGCCTTTAACGTATCTGATGGTATTTGTTCTAAGTCTATCAAGCTATGGTGCCTGGACTGCTTTATATACTTATCTATCAATCTTCGGCCTCGTTCTGCTCATGAGATTCTACCGCAGAGACTGGAACGAAATTAAACTGACGGTTGCCGAATAAGAAAGGCGCAAGCGCCCGTTCAGCGACGTATGGACTGGGGCCCACTTCGACTGAGATAAAGGATACACGAAAATGCAAAGCATTTCGATGTTGACTTATCGTAGGGAGAAGCGGGATGGACACTAGGCGCTAGGCGCTGGAGCTAGACAATATAGTAGGTAAAACTTTATATCTTCTTATCCATTAAAAAAGCGCCCGAGGGCGCTTTTTTCTATATCACTTTAAGTGATATAGTTGTCAAAATGATTGATTAGATGCACATTTTAATCGATTAACCTTTGAAATTGATTGATAAAGTCCTATATTTGATTGATTAACCCTGGACCAGTTTGATTTATTTTAAAAAAAGAGAAGACCCAATTAACAGAGCCAGGCATTCGCCTGGCTTTTAAACTTAACGAGTTATCGGATTTAAAGGAAAAATCCCCTGGAATGGTTGATAACCCCCTCAACTTAATTGATAAGTCCCTGAAATTGCTTGATTAATAGTCCAATATAATCGATTACACCTAGAAACCAGTTGATTTATTGCGGCAGTTCTTTCTTTTCCTTCGATAAAAACCATCCGCCCATGGCAACTAAAACAAGGACAGCGTAAAAAGATATTTTCCATGCTGAAGACTCAGCAAATCCTTCCGGCAAAATCGCCAGTGCAGGATGAGAAAGCGAGTAAACAGAAAGCTTCACTCCCACCCAGCCTACAATCATAAATGCAGCAATTTCCAGGCCAGGCCTTGAATTTAAGAGATTTACAAAGACATTCGCAGCAAAGCGCATGATAATGACTCCAATAAGCCCACCAGCAAAGATAACCAGGAATTTTCCGCCATCAAGTCCGCCGATTTGCGGTAAGCCCGATTCCGGGAGAGCCACTGCCAGTGCGACCCCGGCAAGAATAGAATCGATCGCGAAGGCGAGGTCCGCCAGTTCTACCTTAAGTACTGTTAACCAAAAGCCAGACACTTTCTTTTGGCTATCTTCGTTTTCTACATGATTATTTTTATGAACCAAAAGTTTTCTGAAAATATGATTCAGTGCAATGAACAATAAGTACGCTGCCCCAACGGCCTGCACCTGCCAAACATCAGCAAGATAAGAAATGGCAAACAGCGAACCAAAACGAAGAACAAAAGCACCTGCAAGCCCGTAGAACAAGGCCCTCTTTCTTTCCTCCTCTGGCAGATGTTTAACCATTATTGCCAAAACAACTGCATTATCTGCTGCTAGGAGTCCTTCCAGAAGAATTAAAATAAGCAATACCCATCCGTATTCAAGCAATAATGAAAGATCCATTTGTCGTATCCTCCTTTTATGATTGATCTCTTTTTGAAATGATTTTTATATGATCGGAATCCTTACTTTCAAGACCTACTGTAAAGGTAAGTAATGTTTTAAACTTGTAGGATATCTGCTCTGTTGAAGCTGACAGGGATTCCGGAAGCTGAAAAGAAAATGGAAACTGGACTGTTTTCTCTGATTCAATTTGTGAAGCAGACAATATGGATATTGAATCAACAGTTTCCTCCTTTTGAATGGAACTGTCCTCCACCACTAAATCGCAATCGATCCGTTTAATTTGCTGTTCAATTGTGCCTCCCTTAATATAGAAACAGCCATGAACAGCTTCCCCCGGCCTATAAACATCTTTATTAAGGACCAGATCGACTTCTGCAGATCCAATACCAATAAGAGACATGTATTTTCTTAAAATCATCGGCTCCCCACCTCCCGTTTAACTTTGACTTTTCTTTTGAACATTTTCAATCTCCATCTCTCCTTTTATCTTGTTATCCCCGCACCATGGATAAAAGGACATAGAAAAAGCCTTTACCGTCGCGCGGTAAAGGCTTAAAAATAAATAAAGGCCTTTACCCATGGGTAAAGGTCTTGCTAACAACGTTATGTTGCCAACAAAGCCGGGAGATCTACTCCGTAATGACGACTTTGTTGTAAAAGCTACTCCCCTTTAGGAGATTACTATTCAACTAATTACTAATATTATACCAACTTCCAGGAAATGTGTCAATACAAGTCTGTCCCAAGTTAAAGTTGTGCTCTTTCCCCGCATTGCCGGAGATCTTTAATCAACTCTTCTTCTGTTAAGAAAGTGCCGGCGAGTCCCAGTTCCTCAGCAAGCCTTGCAGCAGCAGGAGCTTCGACTCTGGCCTGCTGCAGAATGTCCTTTTGCCCAAAAACAAAACTGGCATCTCCGTCTAGAATTGCCTTGCCACCATTAAAAACAATGATTCTTTCAAAATTTTCAGCAGCAAAATCCATGTCATGGATGATCGTCATAACAAGCTTGTTTCTTTCCTTTAAGCTTTGGATGATTTTTCGGATGGTTTCCTTCCCAGTATGATCCTGGGCAATGGTTGGCTCATCAAGGATAAAAATATCTGTATCCATAGCTAAAACGGAAGCCATACAAAGCAGCTTCTTTTCCGAAAGGCTTAAATCATGAGGATTTACTTCCAATTTATCAGCAAGGCCGGTTATCTTTAATGCTTCAATGGCTTTTTTCCTGGCTGTTTGTTTATCCAGTTTTATATTAAGGGGACCGAACATCACTTCGTCCAGGACCCTGCTTTTAAAAATCTGGTCATTTGGATTTTGAAAAACAAGGCCAATTTTACCAGCAAGCATAGCAGCTGAGGTATCCCTAACATTCGTATCCCCTATATATATATCGCCAATAAAAGGTTTTAAAAGGCCCTTTAGCAATTTGGCAAAGGTAGTTTTCCCTGCCCCATTCTGGCCAATGATAGCGGTAGATCGCATATCAAAATCGAGGTTAATATCAGATAACACTTCAGGCCCATCCGGATAGGAGAATGTTAAATTTTCAACTCTTATCATTTAACCTTCCTCCCCAATGCTGCTCTTGCTTCCTCAAGGGTAACTGGATACTCGTCTGTCCCTGACTTTTTCACTCCAAGCTCTCTGCATACCGAAGTAAAGATAGGCGGAACAACGCCATACTGTTTTAGATCATCTCTTGAAAAGATTTTTCCAGGTGTATCAAAATCAATTATTTCCCCATTATAAAGGAGCAAAATTCTGTCACAATACTTCGCAACCTTCTCCATTTTGTGCTCTGCCATAATGACCGTTACTCCTTGCCTGGACAACAATTGAACGGCCAGAAATACCTCTTCCGATCCTTCAGGGTCAAGCTGTGAGGTTGGTTCATCCAGGACGATAATCTCCGGATTCATGGCGATAATACTGGCAATAGCCAGCCTTTGCATTTGCCCCCCTGATAAATCAAAGGGATTTCTCTCCTTTAGAGAAGCAATATCCATTAACTCCATAGCATGGTCAATCTGCTTCTGCATTTCTTCGCGCGCTATACCAAGGTTCTCAAGCCCAAAGGCAATTTCCTCATAAACTGTCATCTTTGAGCCAGTCATTTGGGTAAAAGGATTTTGAAAAACAATACCAGCCTTCAAAGATATTTCCGCTATGGAATGCTCCTTCACTTCCAATCCGTCCACAAAAACCTTACCGCCATAGGCCCCTTTGTAAAAATGAGGTACAAGTCCTGTAAGTGCCTGGCACAGCGTGGACTTCCCTGCCTTATTTGCACCAATAATTCCAATAAACTCTCCTTTTTCTACCTTAAAGGAAATATTATCAAGGGCCAATTTATCGGATAAGGGATACTTATATTTTAGGTTATCAGCTATGATTTTGGTCATGTTAGCAGCCTCCAAACGAATGCCATCACTACAATAAGCAGAAGCCCCAATTGAATAGGTTTACTTAAAACGGAGGTTTTTTCCTCATTTAAAAATGTCTTATTCCCCTGAGCATTAAAACCTCTTACCTCCAAGGCCATTGCCCTTTCCTTTGTATTAACAAGAGACCCAAGAACTACCGGTCCGAGAAGCGGTATAAATGCTTTTATTCTGGTAATTAAATTGCCCTCCGTTTCAAGGCCTCTAGCCCTCTGGGCATCCATAATAGTGCTCATTGTTGATGTCATCTCAGGGATAATTTGAAAAACTGAGATAACCACGTAACCGATTCTTGGTGACAATCCTCTCCTCACAAGCGACTCAACTAAATCTGATGGTTTTGTTGTCAGTACGAGAATCAGAAAGGCACCAACAATATCGGTAACCCTTAAAGTTACTTTAAGTGCATACAGGAGACCTTCCTTATAAAATACTGCAGGTCCAATTTTTAAAAAAATGGTTTCATTACCCGGGCGAAACAGGCCCTGAATGATTACAACTGTAATAAGGACAATGAAAACCAATAAAAAAACAGGCAGTGCCTTTTTGAAAACCTTTGCCAAAAGGAGAAGGATAATACTAAGGAATGAACAAATTAAAGTAACGCTGATGGAGGGAAGAATGACCGGAACCAGTATAGAAAAAAGTATATAATAAAGCTTGCTGATTGGATCGAGATCATGTACAAAGGAATTTCTGTCTGCGTATAAACTGATCTGCTTCAATTGGAATCACCCTCTAAAAATATAGCGGAAGCACGCATTTTTCGGTACTCCCGCTGGGATTCTTTCTGTACTGTCTTAATCCAGGCTCTCAAATTTATTACTGTTATTGTACATTTGAGAGACGCTGCCAGGAAGTCCTCTATATATAGCAAAGCTTATTAACACAACAAGCAGCTTATCAGGAACATCAACTACGATTTCATCAAGGAATGAAGCTAGCCACACAGAGTCTGTCTTGGCTAGGACGATCGCATATAAAGCGTCTCCCCAAACATTACCTGTCTGCCCTCCCCAAAATCCGATATTGATTGGTGTTGAAACGATCGTTGCTACAAGTCCCACTATAAGTCCGGCTAGAGCTGCCTTCGACCAGCTGGACAGCCACCCTTTATAACATAAAATTCCAACAGCAAGGCCAATGGCAACACTCGTTATTCCATAAACAAACGAAATCGGATCGACTGTAAGTCCATAAATAACGTTGTTTACTGCCCCCGCCAGAGCACCAATGATGGGACCTGCCAGAATACTTGCCAAAACAGTTCCAATTGAATCCAGCCATAACGGCAATTTCAAAAGCCCTGCAAAAAGCTTTCCGATATAATTTATTCCTACTGCAGTTGGTATTAATACAAGAGCTGCTGTTGAAAATTTCAAAGACCACATGCTTTGTTTTTGCATGAGTGAACCCTCCCATTTGTTTTCTTAATAAATATCAAGCTATTAAATGAACGAGCTGGATTCATGCTGTATGCTGCTTGTCAGGAATGGAATGAATTGTGAAATGATACGATAGCTTCAAGTACGGTTCGGATTTCTCTCTCTTCTCCGAGCTTTGCGGCATTGTCACCATCAATGTAGTTATTGATTCCCCCTTCAAGATTCTCATCTTTTTCTACTACTACATTTAATATGGATGCGGTCTTTACACCGCGCAAGCCGCCAATTACAAATAAAGCTGCCGTTTCCATATCAGAAGCAAGTATTCCTTTTCCCGCCCAATATTCGTCAATCAACTGTTCTTCATCAGTATAAAAGCTGTCATGACTCCTGACAAGACCTTTGAAGTGGGAGTAAGATAATCTTTTTGCAGCACTTGCTATATGAAACAGTAAATCTGTATCAGGAACAGCAGGGTATGCTTGATCGATATAGGCCGCTGATGCTCCGTCATTCCTTACAGCACCTGATGCTATTATCAAGTCTCCCACCCTAATTCCAGGCTGGTTAGCCCCGCAGCTTCCTATTCGAATCATCGCTTTAACACCAATATTTTTTAATTCTTCTACTGCGATTCCTGCGGAGGCTCCCCCGATTCCTGTTGATGTTACTAAAATAGGAATCCCTCTATATGAACCTGAAATACTCCGATACTCACGGTTATACGCAATTTCCTTAGGCTGATCTAAAAACTCCGCGACGGTTTTAACCCTTCCAGGATCACCCGGCAGCAGGGCATATTGGATCCCAATATCTTTTCCTACTCTTATATGCGGCTGAAGACTTTTATCCATTGCTGCCTCCTCTAGATTTGGTAATATTAACTATATTTTACATTATCAAGACAATAAAAAATAGAGGTTCCCGATGTGGGACGTCCTCTATTTTCATTTGGAACCTTTTTTTTTTAATAAGGTTCGTTTTCTATTAAAATAATCATACTTTTCATCTCATTTGGTGAAAGAAGGCAAGTTTTTTTAAAAAAAATGAGTTTTCGGTTAAGGAATGATAGAGTTTGGCTTTGAAATGCACGACTTTCGTTTCAGAATGCACGAATTTCGCTTCAGAATGCACGAATTCAGCTTCAAAATGCACGATTTCGACTCCGGAATGCACGATTTCGACTTTGGAATGCACGTCTTCACCTCGGAACGCACAACCTCAGTTTGGAATGCACGTCTTCCTATTTAAATGCCTGACCGCGGCTTCAGGATGCTCAAATCCGTGGAATAAATACCCGAGTACCAATTTACATTGACTCTCTTAAACTTTAAATGCCCAGTTTGGATAG
Source organism: Neobacillus terrae (assembly GCF_011393025.1). Taxonomy (GTDB): domain Bacteria; phylum Bacillota; class Bacilli; order Bacillales; family Cytobacillaceae; genus Neobacillus_A; species Neobacillus_A terrae. The sequence continues at coordinate 173,084 of NZ_JAAOEO010000008.1, forward strand.
GACTTGCCTAATCCAAGACTAAGAGTTCGCATGTCCTCCGGTTTTTAAAGCTGTTTGATAGTTTTTTGAAGTCCTAACTTCAATGGTCAGCGTACCACTTTTCACATAAGCCTTTAAAAGAAGAGGAACGCCTGTTGTATTTTGGAATCGGAAATCCAAACCGCCGTAAGATACAGTTGCATCTCTTCCAGTTGGAACATATCCGACATGCAGGGAGTGGTGGTGCTTTTCCACATACGCTACACCCAGCTTATCTACTGCATTGTAGAGAGTGGATGAGGTCTGACAGATTCCTCCGCCTACACCATCCACCAGTTTTCCGTCCACTGCTTCAGGTGCATGCTGATATCCATGTGCCTGATCACTCGGACCAACGGTGTAATTAAATGAAAAGGTATCCTGAACACCAAGAATTGTATTATTAATTGCCTGAGCAGATAGCTCGATATTTTTAGATCGCCCCACTACGGAACTATTGAATCTAGTTGTATAGGAAGCTACGACTACTTCTCCTAAAGAAGTTACTTCCTCCGGCTTATAGCTGCTATTCGTAACATACAATGGCAGTTCAACTGTTCCTCCAGCTTGAGAGGCATTCATTATTTTATCAACCAGTTCTTTTTCCTCTAGAATTATTTTTGGTTTCCCTTTAACAATATTTCCGCTTGCATCAATATGGTCAGGTACCATACGCTGGTCGTATCCTGGTGTGGTTTGAGTTCCCCGGGCTAATTCCTTTGCCCAATTTCCCATTTCCGTCTTGTACTTTTCATTATCGGTTCCATATCCGAGATCTCTGGGTGTAAAAGTTTTAAGTTCCTTTTTGGTGATTGGATCGATAACTTGAATCACAACCGGTTTTTCCTCCTGTTTTGGTTCTTCTAGTCTAGGAGCCATCTTTTTCGGAGGTGAGACCTGCTTTTCGAGTTCTGCTACCTTCTTCTCCAGTGCGGCTTCCTTCGCCGTTTTACCGGCACAGCCTGCCAATCCCATTAAACATAACGCCAGAACGATTAAAAAAGTGAATTTAACCTTTACCATATTTCCCCCACATTTATCTTTTTTTATAATATTCCCGCAAAACTAAATGGATTCCTCTCACATTCTAAAATTCTATTCATTATTTGTTTAAAAATTCCTTTTAAAACGAAAAAAGGGCACTATTTTTAGCGCCCCTTTTTCATTGGGTAATTTTAAAAGGCCATACCGCCATGTTCGTTTCCTTCCCCTTGGGATGGACGATCTGCAGCAAATATGTTGCTCCTTTTTCATAAGGTTCATTTGGAATAACTTTAATTTGATTATCTCTTTCTAAAATTGTGGTGACCGGCAGTTCCATTCCGTCCATTTTTTTAAGTGTGATTTTATACGAACCAAGTTCTGATTGAGAGATTGGCTGATCCAGGGGAATAGTCCAAGCTTTTCTTGTATCGGCTGTTGCCTGCTCATCATGAAACTCTAGCTTAAAACCGGTTTGATCCAAAACTGGCTTTTTGGTTTCTGCATCTAAAACAGACAGAGTAGTGTATTTTGGCAGCTCAATTCTTCCAACTAGATGCGGATAGACAATTACCTGGGCATACATCTTGCCCTTTTCAGGCAGTCGCTGCCGAATATATAGCTTCACTTGCTCCAAAATTTGTTTCTGTCCTGTTAATTCAATGCGGTAACCTGGATGTGGTTTTTGCCCCAGGGAAATCACGTAAAGTGAGCCGAACTTATGAACACCTGGATACTCTTTTGCAATTGATACAAAAGCTTTTTCCAAATTGGATAGGCTGCTTTCATCAACTAGCTGAAACGACATTGGATCCTTGGGCTGAGTGGCGATGGTTTCTCCCCCCCTTATAAAAAATGCGGTGGCCACCGAGAGAAAGATAATAGCTCCCAGCAGCAATATAATATGTTTCTTCATAAAACATTACCCCTTCCAGGCATTTTTATTTCTACTATTATTTACCTTATTCCATAAAAGTACTACCTTAATAATGTTAGTTATTTTGTACTTGGAAGCAATATAGTTAGATAAATAACACCAAAGTTTAGACATAAGGGGCCAATACATCTTGAAAAATAGAAATGAATGGATTTTATTAAGTGGAGAATTATTGGGAACCTGAGATTATAACTCGGGATTTTAGGAAATTTGGAATTAAGGCAAGCAAACATGCCCCCCAATTTTATGAAATCACTGCTTTTGGCTTTGGTCTCCTGGATTGAAGTTTTTTATTATTTCAACTTATTTAGCCCGATAGAAAACAAAAAGAACCAGCATAAAAAAACTAGTTCTTTTCCCATATTATATTTCAGTTATTCTTATATCTGTAAAGGACTGGCCAAATAGCTCACTTTTAATTAATAGTTCACCTAGTGCTTCTCTTTCATCATATGCTTTTATCACTTCTGAGAAGATAATATCACTGTCATTTCTTACAACAACTTTATATTCGTTCATTGCTGTACCACCTAATTATTTTTATTTCTTTTGTTTCTTGATTTTACTCTAAAGTTCGCCTTTAATCCAATGGGAGTTCATTTCTCTATTTTACTGCAGCACAGATTAATCCAAAATAGGTTGGTGCTTCGTATGAAAGGAAATCAATTTCTCTTTCACCTGGTGGTATGGCTCCGGCCAGAATGAGGGTCTGCCAGATTCCGTCAGGCTTAGCTGCTTCAATGAAATCTTCATCAAATCTTGCCATGCCCTCAAGATCATTTTGTTTGATAAAAGAAACAACTTCCTCATCAAGCTTTTTAGCAGCTGGGTCGAATCCGTACGGTCCATTTTCGTCATGCGCATGGGCCCAATCGCAGCTCGCTATCAATCCAACGCGTTTTGATGATGCTTCTGCCGCTTCCCTTAAGGCCTGGCCAAACTCCACATGCTTTTCAAAAGAAAGTTCTCTTGATGGATTGATGACGACGATGGGTACCTCCGGCATGAAACGAAGCGGGACCATAGCTCCCCAATCGATTGGCAGACAGGATATCGGCCCGGCAGAGGTTCCGAAATTAATGGTTCCAACCGGCACATCTTTTCCGGCAGCCTTTTCAGCTATGCTTCTTGCAAACTCTCTATCCACCCTTTTTTCCATTTCGAAAAAAATGCCTTCTTCATCGACAGTGCCCATCATTCTTTCAGAGTCAGTTATAGAGAACTGTCCATTGATCCTTGTTCCATGAGGGGTTAAAACCACGATAACATCAGGCTTCGCTTTTTCCATTTCCGTTCCCAGCTTAAACATGCTCTCGCGTGTTTCAGACATTCTTCCGGGATCCTTTCCCGCTAATTCTGGAATAATTTCCGTACCGTGCGGTGCAATACAAGCAAAAACAAATGAATTCATAAAATTCATCCTTTCTTAAAATTCCTATATATTAAATTAAAGAATTCCCAGGAGAAATCCTGCAAAAAGACGGACCCCAATATTGGGAATCCGACTTTTTTCTGAGCTATGCTGAGTATTTTTCCAGGAATGATTGTTTTAACTGTTTTCTTGCCCGGTAAAGCCTTGTTTTTACAGTTGCCGTTTTCAACTGAAGGAGTCCTGCAATTTCCTGCTCCTTTAGCCCGAATTTCACCTTTAATAGGAGAATGTCCCTGTATTCGGCAGCAAGGTAATTAATTCTTTTATTCAAGTCTGCCTCAAGCATACGTGCTTCTACTTCTTCTTCCGTATCCATTTCAGATGGAACCTCCCAATTAAGCTTTTCCATCACAGTTTGGTCTGCAGGAACCCACCTTTTTCTTCTTTCGGTTCGAATAAAGTCTATGGCAGTCCTGGCAGCAATCGATGACAGCCATGCCCCTACTTTTTCAACGTTATCTACTGTATCCATCTTTTTAAAAGCTTTAAGAAAGGTTTCCTGTACGACATCTTCGGCAAGGAACCGGTCCTTTGTGACTGAAAAGGCAATATAGAAAAGCCGTTTGGAATACATAGAGTGCAATTGTTCAAAATCGCATCGCACCATGCCTCCACCCCCTTTTATTCAAAATGTTCTTTTATAAAACCAGGGACGTGTTTGTCATCAAAGTAGAAAATCTCATGGAAGTTTCCGCCCTTATAAGTAAATACACAAAGGTATTCCTTCCTACCGACACTTGCGCTGTTTATAGCTTCATTCATTTGATCTGGATCCGTTATTTTTAAAGTCTGTGGATCCTTTTGGATTCTCTCGGCTTCCCGTTCAGGATCGGTCCCTGGCTCTAAAGTATTTTTTGCCACAAAAATAGCATCCAGGTTTTTAGCTGTTATTTTAGCCTGTTCAAGCAAACCCTTTCCCTCAAGCCACTCGTTGGTATTTTTATAAGTGGGGCTTAACTGAAGGTTTATAAATTGATGCTTTCCAACGCGAATTTCGATATTGGAGCCTCTTGACTGAAAATAGGTTCGATCATCATAAGATTCTTCCAGAATGTCTTTTCTAAGCAGGGCAATAGCTTTTTTAACATCCTCAGGTGAAGATATGGCAGCACTGCTGCCACTCGGTCCATTAGAATTAAAAATGATGCTTTTTACCTTGTTTTCTTTCACTCTAAAAATATCGTAGGTGTTCTGCTTAAATTCAGCAGATTCATAGATTGGCTTATAAAGATCCGCATAATACTTTTCGTACATTCGGTATTCACGGATCACTTTTCCGCCGTCTTTCAGGTTATAAACCAAGAAGACTAATTGCCTTTCTTCTCTAATATCATTAGATTCCTGCTTACGGTCTGCTAAAATCTGCTTGTGAAGCCTGCGTACAGCTTCAATATTTGCCTTTTCCTTCATTGGAATCGGAGTATATGGAGAACCATAAGCATTTGTGTATACATCTCCATTTGGCCTTGCAATATTTAAACTGTCCGTCATTAGGACACTTTGAATTTCACTGGAGTCCGGAATCCTGTTTTCATAGAAACCCAGAGAATGTATAGCTAAAATCAAAATCGCAATCACACCTGAATACACAGCAAGGCCCTTGACATTCCTGAGAACTCTCCATGTTTTCTGCAAAACCATTTCAGCAGCAAAGTAGCCGATTATTGCACCGATTGCATAGCCGATTATTGTCCACCAAATATCGCTGTTAGAGGTTTGGCTGAAGTACGTTCCTCCTGTAAGCATGGAACAAAAGGTGGCGCCATATTTAAATACTCCCCGTAAGCCTTTAAATGCAATTGCCTCTGAGGCTGACTCCAGCTTCCTTTTTTTATAAAGGACCAAAGAAAAAACATATAGAAGAATGATTAACACACCGTATACAGCTGCCATCGCCCAGGTGAATTTCCCGCTTTCAAGTTCCGCCGCGTAAGTAAGCGGAGACATTTTTTCAACCTGTTTTGTTAAAAAGTAATCACTTGGATATCCAAATAAAAAGACCTTAAAATTGTAAAATGCAAGAAGCATAATGCCTACCGGGAAAAAGAGTAAGATATATGTCAATACTGCCTGGACAGCCGATATTCCAGTAAGCATCGCAATAAATATTGCGGCTGTAAATAAAACAAGATCAACGAGGATAGTTGTTCCTGCCCAATAAAATACATCCTTAATGTTAAACACCATTGATAATCCCATTGCCGAATGAATGATGCTGGTTAGAATAGCAATAAGTACTACTGGAATGATTAAATATAAAATACCGTTTAAAGCATAGGTATGAAATAGTTTATCCCGCTTTAGAGGAAGACTGTGCATCAGATCAGATGCCTGTTTGACATGTAGATAACGAAACAGAAAAACAGCGAGCAAAACCGGAACAGCAAGAGTCAAACTCATCTGGATTTGAAATGTAAATTGATAAAGGTTATCTACCCTTTGAAAAGGCATCCTCATTTCATCTGAATACCTTTGCATAATACCAAGTGGCAATGCGATAAAGAGGCCGATAAAGTAAACGAGGGATACCCATCCAGTGCTCCGGACAATCTGTGTGCTTATCTCCTTATTCCACAATGACATTTTGGATGGCATAGCCGTAATCCCCCATTTCATAAATGAAAATCTCTTCTAAAGTGAGCGGAAGCAAATCAAAGATAACCGGCTCAGCCTGGCGGATCTGCTTAACAATCTCATCTTCATGTCCTTTTACAATGTATAAATAAATGCTGCCTCTTTTTTCTGTATGAAGCACTTTTTGTCCCTTTAAAAATGGATCCGGCAAACCGTTTCTAAAGGCTACCTGGATTTTATGAACATCCGACTTCAATTCATCCAGCTCTTTCTCTATCAGCACTTCACCGTTATGGATAATTCCGATATGGTCACAAATATCCTCCAGCTCCCTGAGATTATGTGATGAAATCAGAATGGTCATCTCTCTGTCCGCCACATCCTGTATCAGCAAGTTTTTTACCTTTTTTCGGGCTACCGGGTCCAGTCCATCTAGCGGTTCATCCAGGATCAAGAATTCAGGCTTGGCTGAGAGAGCCAGGATAAATGCGGCCTGTCGCTGCCACCCTTTGGAAAAAGTATGGATTTTTTTATTTATATCCAGTCCCAGATGATCGGCAAGTGTCAGAAAACGCTGGTCACTCCAGCTGGGATAAATGCTTTTATAAAAGCGTGCCATTTGTTTAGCTGTGTAATGATTCAAGAAATAAGGCTGGTCTGGTATATAAAAAAGCTTTTGTTTAATAACCTCATTTTCATAAACCGCTTCTCCGTCAATTCTCACCACTCCGTTATCCGCCTGGTATATCCCTGCAAGAAGCTTGATTAACGTTGTTTTTCCTGCCCCATTAGAGCCAATCAGTCCGTAAATGGAGCCTTTTTGTATCGTCAGGCTGGCATTTTTAACTGCCTCAAACCGGTCAAACGCCTTGCTAATATTTTTCATCTCAATCATTGCTTTCGCCTCCCCCTTTTGAAGCGTTCAAGTCTTTTATCAATTTAATTAGATCATCAGCCGGAATGCCGAGATAGAGAGCTTCAAGGATTAACTTCTCAAGCTCCTTTTTGACGGAGTCCATTTTTTCGGTATCTTTTTTCATATCAATTGGATTAACAAAGCTGCCTTTCCCTTTAACTGAATAAATAAATCCCTGAATCTCAAGTTCCCTGTACGCTTTTTGAATCGTGTTCGGATTGATCGTGAGCTCCTGTGCCAATGTCCGGACGGATGGAAGCTGTTCGTCTGGTTTAAGTATGTCGTTAATAATCAGTTCCTTTAATTTATCGACCAGCTGTTCATAAATGGGCTTACGGCTCCTCATATCAAGCTCAAACATAGTAACCCCCAATCTGTACTAAGTGTACTATTATTGTTAGTACAGTTTGATTATATTCCATCCATTTCCAAAATGTAAAGTCCTTTCCAAAATATATTTACTTTTTTTAACAAAACTTCTGCATGCATGGTTTTATTTACATTGGTTAAATTATCAAGGTCAATTATTTTATGGAGGTGTTTCCGTGGATAATACAAACGAGTTTGTAGAAAAATTGCATGAACGCCAAAAGAAGGATGAGCAAAACAAAAAGCGCCAAAGCAAAGGACACCAAAGCGAGAAGTTACCGAACAAACAGCACTAAACACCCACAAAAAAACGCCCCGGCTAGCAGCCGAAGCGTTTTTTACTTTATATCTGGATACTCAAAGCCTTCTGGTTTTCACGGGACCTTGCTTCAATAAACTCTTTAACTTTACTTACAAAAACACCTGGACTGAAGGGCTTTTGGATATAGTCGTTTACCCCTATCCGGATGGCTTCCTGTTTTTCCTGGCCCCCGCCCTTTACGGAAAGAATAAAAACAGGCGTATCCTTTACCGCCCTTAATTCCTGCAGAACAGAAATCCCATCTTTTCCAGGCATTAAGACATCTAAAATAATTAAATCATAGTCGGAAGATAATACTTTTTTTAATGTATCATCACCATTATCCGTTTCTTCAATCAAATAATTTTCGCGCCGAAAGTACATGCATAATAAACTACGCAGAACTTCTTCGTCCTCTGCGATTAATATTCTTGGCTGAATAACCGGCACCCCCCATATTAATCTATCTGACTATTATCTTAATCTAGCATTGGAAGACAATTCAATTTCCAAATTAGAAATATTTTAACTATAGATTGCGATATTGGGCATGCCTTTTCCTTTGAAGAAATTCCTCAATTGTTCCTGATCCAAAAAGGACTCCCGATACAATAAAGAGTAAGCCCCATAGGTGATGAGGTGTTATCTTTTCACCTAAAAGGACAGCAGATCCCACTAAAGAGAAAAAGGTATTGAAGTTTAAAAAGATCGATGCTTCCGTAGGTCCTATTTTTCCTATCGAATAATTATAAAGCATGTGTCCCAATGCTGTAGCAATAATAGCTGAGCCCAAAAATGCAAGCCAAATATTAAAACTCAGATTTGGTATTTCTTTTAGTGCGCCTGGCTCCTGTACCAAACTTATCATAAATAATATAACGGAGCCGAATACAAGCATATACCCTGTTAACAATCTAGGATCGAGTGTTTTAGCCGCTTTACTAATCAAAATAAAACTTAATGCCTGAGACATAATTGAGATGAACACAAATAAGTCCCCAATCGACAAATCTGAAAAACCCTTCCCGCCTGAGAGAACCGTTAACAGTACACCAACACTGCCGAAGAGAAAGCCCATTGAACGGATAAAGGTAGGCATTCTGCGTAAAATTACAGTCGATAAAATAGCGGTCAACAGCGGGCCTGCGCCTAAAATCAGTCCCCCGTTGGTTGCCGAAGTATAGCTTAAACCAGTCGATAAAAAATAATGGTGACTCACAACATTAAGGAGTCCGCCCAATATAATGTACTTTAATTCCGCTCTGGTTGGTTTCCTTACAATTTTCAAGAAGGACAGGATAATAAACACGGTGACTCCTGCCGTAAATATTCGAAGAGATGTAATTGTTACAGGCTTGGCATGGCTTACAAGAATTTTAAGCACGGCTACATTAAAACCCCAGGAAATCATGACGCACATTATCATTATGTATATCTTTAAATTTTTCAAGACAATGCCTCTCTCCGGTGAAATTTAATAAATAGAGTATATCATTACGGCACACGAAATATGTGCCTAAATAAACAGCATAAACTATTCACAGAGGAATTTACGAAAAACACCTCTTTTTTATGTAAGCTGGGTGTATTATTATTGGGTAAAAGCAATTTTATTTAAAGGGGAAGTTTGAATGGTACTTATCCGGGACGCGGTTATTCAAGATTTGCCAGCTATGTTAGACATCTACAATTATGCAATTGTTAACCTTAATGCAACCTTTGATTTGGAGGAGCAGACACTCGATCAGCGTAAGGCCTGGTTTAATAAATATGGCGGTTCCCATCCCCTTATAGTTGCCGAATCTGCCGGAGAAGTGGCCGGATACTGCAGCCTTTCTCCGTTTAGTCCTAAAGAGGCTTATTCAAAAACGGCAGAGGTTTCCATTTACATTTCAGAGGAGAATCAGGGAAAAGGAATTGGCCGTACTCTTTTAACTGAAATACTGGAAAGAGCGAAACAGCTTGGATTCCACAGTATTATTGCCATAATAACTTCCGGCAACGAAAGCAGTGTAAAGCTGCATGAGAAATTTGGCTTCACTTTTATCGGACGCCTTCAAGAAGTAGGTTATAAATTTGACCAGTGGCAGGATGTAGATTATTTTCAGCTTCTGTTAAATAAGTAGACAAAGGTCGATTGTAAGATTCAATCGATTCTGCAGGTTGGGCATTTAATTACTAGTGTCGTGCATTTTTAGCTCTAGCCCTCATTGGGTAAAATCGGACATCCTTTAGCTAATTTCGGATTGGGAAGTTGGACATACCTGTTTTTAAAACGCTTATTTAACTTAAAATGCCTATTTATCAAAATCACATACGAAAAGAGGTTGGCCCGCCGGTCAACCTCTTTTTCCTTATGACTCTACCTTGCTGCCAAATTTGCCTTCCTGATACTCACGGTAGGCCTGGCGGATTTCATCCATTGAATTCATAACGAATGGACCGTATGCCACAACCTCTTCCCTAATTGGCTTTCCAGAATAAACGAGGACTTTAGAACGCTCATTCCCTTTTAAGAGAAGCTCACTTGTCCCCTGTCCATCTTCATTAAAGGTAAGTGTTGCTGCTCCAGTTTTTCTAATGGTTTCACCCTCACTTCCAACTTTCACTTCCCCACTCAAAACGTATATAAAAGCGTTGTGGTTTTCAGGAAGTTGATGAGTGAAGCTTGCACCTTTTTGAAGCGATATCTCAGCGAGTGAAAAAGGAACAAGCGGTTCAAGCGGCCCTTTCACTCCCCCTGCTTCTCCTGCATAGAGTTTCATTTGTCCTCCTTCAAATGATACAGAAGGAGTCTCATCGTAGTATATATTTTGGTAGGAGGTATTCGTTGATTTCAATTCTTTCGGAAGATTAAGCCATAGCTGCAGACTATGGACAATATCATTTTCGACTGCCTCTTCCGCATGCCTTGCGCCAGAACCGGCGTTCATATACTGAACATCTCCAGATTCAAGAACATCATGGCCGCCATGATTATCAATATGCTCGAGCCTTCCATCTATAATATAAGTAATCGTTTGAAAGCCTCGGTGCGGATGGTCGCCAAAGGTTCCCCGCTTAAACCAATCCTCTGCCATTAAGATAAACGGATCCAGCTCTCTCCACCGCTCCGGATTTAATACTAATCCTGCCTGAATATGCGGATAGCCTCTTTCTTCGTATTGTACGTTCCACTTCGTTTTTATGTCTCTTTGAAAATTGGCCACAAAGCTTGCCCCCTTTGTAATTCTAAGCTTCATAATTAATTTAACTTATATTTACAAAAAAATCACTATTCCTGTCCGAATATAAAAAGGGAAACATCAGTGATGCTTCCCTTTTCCTTATTTGGAAGAAACAGCCGGTGTGAACTTCCCTTCCACCTGATCAGGCGGTAATGGCTTGCTGTAAAAATAACCCTGCCCTATTCTGCACCCATTTGCCTTTAAAAACAGGACTTGTTTCTCAGTCTCTATCCCCTCAGCAATGACCAAGAATTGCAAATTAAGACCCATATCTATTATGGTTTTTACCATGGCACCCTGGTTAGAATGCTGGATAATGTCATCCACAAAAGATTTATCAATTTTGATACTATCGATAGGAAGATGTTTTAAATAGCTAAGCGAAGAATACCCAGTTCCAAAGTCGTCAATTGAAATTTTTACGCCAATTTTCTTTAATTGATCGAGAATGACGGTTGATCTTTCAATATTTTGCATGATGCTTTCCGTAATTTCTAATTCTAGGTAATGTGGGTCCAGCCCGGTTTCAAAAAGGATCCTTGTCACTGAGTCTACAAAGTCATCCTCCTGGAACTGGCGGACTGATATATTTACAGCAACCGGAATTTTGCTAATTCCCTTTTCATGCCATTCCTTCATCTGCTCGCATGCTTTTTTCAGCACCCATTTTCCCAGCGGCACAATAAGCCCTGTTTCCTCCGCAAGGGGAATAAATTGACCAGGAGAAATAAAGCCCTGCTTCGGGTGCTCCCAGCGTACCAGTGCTTCCATTCCTATAATATCCCCAGTCTCCAGTTCAATCTGAGGCTGGTAGAATAAGACGAACTGATTTCGCTCAAGCGCTTTTCTTATACCGTGCTCCATTTCCATCTTATGAGATGATACCCCATGAAGCAGCGAGGTGTAAAATTGATAAGTATTTTTCCCGCGATCTTTTGCCAAATACATGGCGGTATCAGCATTTTTAATTAGTGCCTCTTCATCATTTCCATCACCCGGGAACAAGCTGATTCCAATACTAGGTGTTACAAAGAATTCCTGATCTTCTATATCCAGTGGAAATGAAAATTCTGCGAGAATACGTTCTGCCACTTTTAAGACATCCTGCCTGTCCGCATTTTCAACCAGGATTAAAAACTCATCCCCGCCTTGCCGAGATACGATTCCATCTTGCCGCACCGCATTTTTAAGCCTCTTTGCGACTATTTGTAAAATAAGATCACCAATGGTGTGCCCTTTTGTATCATTAATAATTTTAAAGCGATCTAAATCTAGAAACAGGACAGCCAGTTTGGTACCTTCCCCCCTATTTAATGCATCGGTTAGGTGTTTCCTGAACATATTTCGGTTTGGAAGTCCAGTAAGCACATCATAATAAGCCATATACTCAATCGTTTTTTCCGCCTTTTTACGCTCTGAAATATCTCTTCCAACAATTTGCCTTGCCACTCTTCCTTCAAAAAGAATTGGCATCGCAGTCATCTCAACTTCTACACCCTTTCCATCAGGGCGTACCATGTTAAATTCAAACTGCATCTTATCTTCAAAGTTATCTTCTATGGTTAATTCCCTGCTTTTAATTTCCTCTAAAATATCCGGAGGAATCAAATATGAGATAGGTTTTCCAAGCAATTCTTCCTGGTCGGCTGCACCAAATAGCCGGCAGCCCGCTTCATTTATGTAATCAATCTTTCCTCTGCTATATACAGCTATAATATCAGGCGACATTTCTACGATACTGCGATACCTTTCCTCGCTTTCTCTCTTGTCTGTAATATCAAATAGAACACTGTTAAAATCAATTAGTGTACCTTTCTCGTCCAGGAGCGGAATCCCTCTGTCCTGAATCCAGCGCACTTCGCCATCAGGCCGGATGATTCTATATATACTTGTCACCGCTTTTCCTTCAGCAAGTACTTTTTCCCGTTCAGTTAATACGGGCAGGTCATCAGGATGGATAACCTTTTTCCAAAGCAAATGGTCCTGAGAAAAATCGCTCATGGAGTACCCATATAATTTTTCAATACCTGGTGAAATTAATAGGTTATTTGTTTGATCATGCGACCAAATGGCAACATCCAGTGTATCAAATATATTCTTAAGCCTTCTTCTGTTTCTCTGGAGCTCTGATGAAGTTTTGTTAATTCCCTTCAGCATCAAATAAACCAATGTTGTTGAAAGAACAAGTACGAAAATATCGATTATAAATGCAGATGGCCTTTTCAAATTAAAAAAGGTGGATACCAATTCATCAAAAATTTCAGCTATAACGATAAATCCTAATATGATTGTCACATTATATTTTTGAATTTGATTTTTTACTTTCATCTAAAATGTCCCCCAGCAGCAGGTAACGTCAATTTTCAGTCTATTTCGACCCTTTACTCTAACATATCAGAAAATCTTATTTACGACAATGCAAGTTATCACTGTTAATAAGGACTTACTAAAAAAACAAGGCTTTGTTAATCTTGCCTGTTGATTTCCGCTCCCGGCGCTCGCTTTCCGCGGGCTGTCCGAGAGCCTCCTCGGCGCTATGCACCTGCGGGGTCTCCCTTGGACCGCTTTTCCCGCAGGTCATTGAATAGGTCCCTTGAAATCGCCCATTAGGGAAAAATCAATATAGAGCTTTAATACCAGAGCCAAAACAAAAAAGCGTCCGTATGTACCCAAGGACGCTTTAAAGAAAGTTAAGATGTAAACTTAAACGAGTGTTATTTGATTTCTCCCGTGGTTTTTTGATTCGTATAGTCCCATATCGGCCCTTCCCAGCATAGAATCCGTTGTTTCCCCAGGATGAAAATCGGTAACTCCAAAACTGGCCGTTTGAATGCCGCCAACAGTAAATTGATACCGGCTGATTTCTTTCCTCAAGCCCTCAGCCCATTCGGCAGCCTTTTCCAAGGGACCATTAAAAATGATAAGAAACTCTTCTCCGCCCCAACGCCCAAAAAAGCCTGTGTTCGGGAGAAATTCCTTAATAAGCTGGGCAAACTCTTTTAATACATTATCCCCCGCTTTGTGGCCAAATTCATCATTTACCATTTTAAAATGGTCGATATCAAAAAAGATAATAGAAAAAGAGGTTCCTAGTCTGGTTGCTTTTTCCGCGTGTTCATCAAGCCAAAGATCAATCTGGCTGCGGTTTGCAATTCCGGTTAAGGCATCCACTGACGCATTTCTTTTTAAAAGCTCCATCTCTCCATGCATTTTAAATACCTTTTGAAAAAAGAAGAGTATAACGATATAAACAATATTGGCTATATAGTATTGTACTAACGGCAACAAATAATAAGCTGGAATATGATTAAGATTAAACATGCTGAAACCAAGAGTTACCGCAAAGATAATAAGCGAATAAATTAATCCCAATTTCGATTGCAGGGTAAGGAAAAACAGAATAAATACTAGAGGAGTCCAGATTACCGAAATCCCCAGTGCACCCGGTTTCCCCATTGCCATTAAGTGATAAATAGAATCATAAACAGAAGCTATATGAGCCAAACTGATGATTGCCAGATTCATATATTCTATTGCACGAAAGAAAATGTTTTGGAAAATCATATACCAGCTTACTAGCATAATCCAGAAAAGAATAGGTGTTACCATTTCGTTAAACTGACCGCTGGCTGCAGGATTAGGATGGACAATACTAAAGATAATTAAAGCTAAAATAATAAATGGGATGATCCAGAGATAAATTTTTCTTTTTAAGTTATCTAGTGACTCCATCGTTATTCCCACCTTTTGATTAGAAAAACCTGGAATCCGCCAAGCCATTTTGGAATGCCAGGTTTTTGCATATACGTTCAGAATTTATAGATATAGATTCTGATCAGTTAAAATAAAAAAGCTAATCCAAAAAGATTAGCCGAAAATAAACATCCTATGATCGGCAACTGGCTGGCTTTGTCGTTTAACTTTAGCCCCTATAGCTTTGCGTCCTTACCTTTCGATAAGTTTGCCATTTCTTTTATTATTGGGTATTTAGTCCTATGTATTTATTCTAATATATAAAAATAGACATTTCAATAGGGTAGAAGGCATTAGATTACCAAAATTTTCATTAGAATTTATTAATCAGTCCAAGCCTATTTGTTTGTATTTTCCTGTCTTGATATGATGTAGGGACAATATGGTGAACGGAGGCATTTCTTTGAAAAAGGCAGTTAAAGTGGTTGCAGCCCTAATAGAGAATAAGGAGGGGGAAAAATTATGTGCACTTAGGGCCCCCAAAATGTCTATGCCGAACTTGTGGGAATTCCCGGGCGGAAATTCAGAACCAGGAGAAGATCCTTTTACCGCCCTGAGTAGAGAGATTTTTTGAAGAACTGGGCTGTGAAATCAATCCCATTGATGTCTTTCATGAAAACATTCATAACTACGAATTCTTTACTATTCATTTGATTACGATTAAAAGCAAAGTGGTTAAACACATACCAAAGCCTTCTGAACATTCCAAGCCTATATGGCTAAAGAGAGAAAATCTCGGCTCGCTGGTTTGGGCTCCGGCCGATGTCCCTGCGGTGGAGAAACTGATAAGAGAATAGCTCTTCAGTCTTTCCACCGAAAAGTACATTTCGTTGCTGCCACGCCCATTCTATTATTTAGAGGAAAAAAGCCCCTGGGCATCCTCTTATTAAATCACGATAAAGCCTTGATTCTTTCATCAAGCAAGCCGAATACTTTTTCAATCTGCTCTTTTGGAATATTACCGTAGTTGTCCCCGATGCTTAGTTCGAAGTAGCAGGAGTTTTCTCCTGTTTCTCTCAGGTTCCCGGTAATGCCGATGCCTGTTTCTTTATAAATATCTGCCAGGATCGGCACTAGCCTTTCCTTAGCCACACTAAAATGAACATGAAACATATTTGAAACGGGCGTTTGAGGCAATGTGGATACATTCTCGCAGTTATTAAAGTACTCAGCCAGTTCCTTTGATTCCTCATAATACTGCCCCATTTTATTAACTCTTTTGTCAAAGTAATAGTCTGAGCTAATAATATAAGGATAAAGGCTGATTAAATCCCCGCCATGGCGCCTTTTCCATATCTTTGATTCCTCAGTAAAATCCTTTTCTCCTGCAAGGATGGCACCAGCAATTCCGCCAATTCCTTTATAAAAAGAAACATAGACACTATCAAAAAGGCTGCAAACTTCAGCTGCTGTTTTTTCATAGTATGGAAGAACTTCAAATAATCTAGCTCCATCCAGATGAAGTTTAATCCCTTTTTCACGGCAATAAACGGAGATGTTTTCAAGAGTCTGGTAGTCAGGCAATTGTCCACCGATTTCACGCTGGGGCAGCTCCAGCAGCAGGCATGCAATATCCTCATCCATGGATGTCACGTCTTCCAGACAGATTACTCTATGTTTATCTGCAAGCAAAACGGGCTCAATATGATGTAATTCCTTTAGTCCATCTTGTTCATGGATTTCGAGATGGCATAACGGGTGATAAGCTACCTTCTTTGTTCCCTTTCTGTCACACCAGATTCTTAATGCAATCTGTTGTGCCATTGTTCCGCTTGGAAAAAATACAGCCGTGTCCTTCCCCAAATACTCGCCCATTTTGTTCTGGAAGTCCTCTATAATCTGCCCATCTCCATACATATCACTTTCAAGGTGCCCGTCCACATCCTTGAATGCCTCTTTCAGGATTCCAGCCTCTCTAAACCCATTACCGGGTAATTGGTGTTTTGTCTGTTTAAAGGCTTTTAACAGTTCCTCTCCCATGCTATGTACCCCTGTCTATTTTTAAAATGATAAACGATAAATTAAGAATCTTTCATTTGGATTATGCTCGTACAAATCCGGAAGCTTAACTTCCTCTATTAGCTTAAAGGCTGTATGGTTTTCCAGATAAAAAATATAATCCTCGGATGGATAGTAGAATACCAAATCAATATCCCTCGCAACTTTTTCTATCGATAAGAGGATATTGTTTAAAACTTTTATAAATACCTGCACCGAAAACGGATTAAAAAAGTAAAACTGATTATCGCGGGAATCAATATCATATTCCTCCGCAAAAAGCTGGAGGAAGTGGATTTTATTCTCCCTGTTTTTGTGTTTTTGAAGATAAGACTTTCTATTTTTAATGGCATCCTCAAAGTAATCCTTATTCATTTCAATACCCGTTACGGCAGCATCGAAAAAATGATTGATATAGAAGTTTAACCTTCCTTTTCCGCAGCCAAAGTCAACGACTTGTCCATCGGCTTTTATCTCGTAGGTCTCAAACAATTTCTCAAGAGCGCTATAAGGTGTTGGTTCATACGGATGGTAGTGGACTGAACCATTTACCAGCCTTAACCCTCCCTCAGTTTTGATATTGAGTAATTTATCATAGTCATGTTCCTTCATGGTGACTCCTATCAGAGTTAAATCTTTATGTTAAATAATACTAATTGATATAATTAAACTATAACAGTTTAGAAATGATTAGGCTAAGGTGGATAAAGAAATGATAAAAATTATAACGGACAGTTCAGCAGATTTACCTAAGGAATTGCTTGAAAAACATGATATTACCGTTGTTCCCTTAACTGTCACAATGGAAGGAAAGGATTATAGGGAAGGGATTGATTTGAGACCAAAGGAATTTTTTGAAAAAATGTTCCTTTCAGACGATCTGCCCAAAACCTCGCAGCCATCGCCGGCATCCTTTTCAGAGGTTTTCTCAAAATTTGACAGCGATACGGAATTACTCTGCTTCACTATCTCTTCCGGTTTGAGCGGAACATATCAATCTGCCTGTCTTGGCGGGGAACTTTCCAATGCAAGAGTTACGGTTTGGGATACATTGGCCGGATCGCTGGCCCATGGAATCCAAATCCTTTTGGCAGCTGAACTTGCAGAAAAAGACCATACTATGGATGAAATCCTTGCAGAACTGAAAAAGTTCCGGGAAAGAATGAATATTCTTGTTCTTTTGGATACTTTAGAGAATATTGTAAAAGGCGGACGTTTGAGTAAATTCCAGGGTTCTCTGGCAAAAATCCTTAACATAAAGGTTATCCTTGAAGGTGTTAAGGGAGAGGTAGTGATGAAGGAAAAAATTCGCGGCAGAAAGAAATTCCTTAAACGGGTTTACGAGATTATCGGAGAAAGAGAAACGGACTTTTCCAATATTACCTTTGGCATTACCCATACCGGAAATTTTGAAGAAGCCGAAGAAGTAAAGCAGGAGATCATCCGCCAGTTCCAGCCAAAAAAAGTGATCCTGAATTATATGGGTGCAACCATGGGCACCTACGCGGGAAAAGGCGGAATGATTATATCGTTTTAAAAGTAAAGCTCATCCGAAAAATGGATGAGCTTTCTTCTTGAATATACCTTTGCCCGCTCTTGCCCATTTAGAACTCTAAGAGCCAGTAGAAAGTGCTTTTAAGCCATTGTAACACCCTGGATAAAAAAACAGCCATTAAGGTCAATTTTAAAACATGCTTAAATTGTACTTTGTTGATAAGCGTTCGAGCGGATTGATGCCCGCAATGCTGTTTCCTTTTTGATCAAGGGCCGGCCGGGCCAAAAACTCCGATGCCGCACATTCCGGGTACGGATCCCATTATCAGATGTATGTGCACTTATCCGAAGTTTCACTGCACGACGAAATTTTCTAAACGACAAAAAAGGAACGAAGGCCACGCTTACATGTTCTACCTTTCCAAGGAGAACTTCTACCTATTTCCCTCAAACTTCTACTACTTTTCCCTAAACTTCTACTACTTTTTCCTAAACTTCTATTTTCACATAAAAAGGACCGGCATCAGCCGGTCCCCTCGCTTAATTAAAACTCCTATTAAGAAACGCTCTGGTCCGGTCATGCTGAGGATTTGTCAGCAGATCGTCAGGATGTCCAGATTCGATTATTTGGCCATTATCCATGAAAAGAACCCGGTTTGCAACATCCTTAGCAAAGCCCATTTCATGCGTTACAATTACCATCGTCATATGCTCTTCAGCGAGATCCTTCATTACTTTTAACACTTCTCCAGTTAATTCTGGGTCAAGTGCTGAAGTAGGTTCATCAAATAGTAAAATTTCTGGGTTTAGCATTAGCGCCCGGGCAATAGCGACACGCTGTTTTTGTCCGCCTGACAGATTGGCTGGATAAGCATCAGCCCGATTAGTGAGCCCGATTTTTTTCAAAAGCTCAGTGCTTCGGTGCCTAATTGCGACTGGTGACTCCCTTTTTAACATTCTTGGGGCAACTTCCAGATTTTCTGTTACAGTAAGGTGCGGAAACAGATTAAAATGCTGAAAAACCATTCCCATACGAGAAGTGATTTTCTTTAAATCCTGAGGCTTCGAGTAAACCCCATCCTTCACTAGATAATCATCAGCAACACGGATGCTGCCCCCATCTATTTCCTCGAGATGGACAAGACTGCGGAGCATGGTGCTTTTTCCGGAGCCGGAAGGGCCGATGACAGCAACCACATCCTTTTTATTTACTTCAAAGGTAATCTGCTTAAGTACATCCAGATTCCCGTAAGACTTTTTAAGATTGGACACTTCAATAATAGCCAACTTCACCACTCCTTCCTATTCAAATTTAAATCTGCGTTCGAGCCATCTAAAGAACATGCTTAATACGAACGTAATGATTAGATAAATCACACCTGCATAGAAAAAAGGCATGATGGTAAAATCACGGTTAACTGCCGTCTCTGCAAAGTGCAATAACTCTGGCACGGCAACGGCATATAGTAAAGCTGTATCCTTGACCAATGTCACGGATTCATTGGCAACAGCCGGCAGGGCAATCCGGAACATTTGCGGAAGGATGATTTTTCTGGTGGTTTGCCATCTGCTCAAACCCAGAACTTTTGATGCTTCATATTGACCCTTATCAATGGCCAAAAGCCCGCCACGGAAGATTTCAGCAAAGTAAGCCGCATAGTTTAAAGTAAAACCAAGTGCTGCAGCGACAAACCTGTCCAAAACAAGGTATTGGCCAATTCCCGGAATCAGCGGAAGACCAAAACATATAAATAATAGCTGCAGCAGTAATGGCGTACCGCGCATCAAATGAATATAACCCTGACAAAGTAAGGACAATGGTTTAAATTTACTCCTTACTGCCAGCGTTAACAGAAAGCCCAGCGGAATTGAAACAGCAATGGCAATCAAAAACAGCAGGATTGTCGTCTCGGCCCCTTGCAGCATGGGCACAATAATCGTCTTAAAATAATCTGCGGACATAAATTGTTCCTCCACAAACAAAACAGGGTTTCCGAAGGAAATCCTGTTTTGTTTCATTTTTCTTTAACTCTATTTTACTTTAGAACTTTATTTTCGCCAAACCACTTAGTTGAAATCTTTGCGGCTGTGCCGTTTTTATTCATTTTATCCAAAGCTTTTTGAAGCTTGTTTAATAATTCTTCATTACCCTTTTTAACACCTACGCCGTATTCTTCCGGAGCAAGTGATTCATTAAGGAGTTTGTAGTTATCTTTTTCCTGTGACATATAGTACTTAATAACAACTTCGTCAATTACTACTGCATCCAGTCGGCCTGACTTTAAGTCACTAAGTGCGGTAACATTGTCTTTATACTCTGTAACATTTTTGATCTTAGATTTGATTGGATTAGCATCCAAGGCATCTGCTGCGGAAGACATAGATTGAATACCTACATTCTTGCCTGCCAGATTATTTAACTTTGCAATTTTTGAATCAGCAAGAGTAACGACTACCTGTGCATTTTTCAAATAAGGCTTTGTAAATAATACTTTCTTTTTGCGTTCATCAGTAATGGTATATCCGTTCCATATAAGGTCGATACGGCCACTGCTAAGCTCAGATTCCTTTGTGCTCCAGTCGATTGGCTGGAATTTCACTTTTGTTCCCATTTCCTTAGCTGCTGCTTTTGCATAGTCGATATCGAAACCAACTAGTTTATTATCTTTATCGCGGAAACCCATTGGAGCAAATTTGTCATCAATACCAATGACAATCTCTTTGTCCTTACCGGTATCTGTTTTAGAAGAACAGCCAGTTACAACGGAGAAAACTGCTGCAATTATAAGAAGAAATGTAGCTATACGTTTCATTATAAAAGACCACCTTTAATTAATTAATAACACTTTAGTACGTTACCATATTATCAGACTAGCACATTATAACACTTTAACATACTAAAATACAACATAAAAATGGGTCATTTTTCACTGTTCACCTATATGTAAAAAATGGATTTAAAAAGAGGCCTTCCCACTTTGGGAAGCCTCTCTCCAAAAAATTATTCTTTAGCGAATTCAATAGTACTTCTGACCGTATCAATAGGGCGAACCATTCTTTCAATCTGCTCGCGTTTTGGTTCCAGGAATGGAGGAAGCGATAATTTCTCTCCAAGTGTTTCATAGGGCTCATCACCCATAAATCCTGGTCCATCAGTCGCAAACTCGAATAAAATTTGCGGAGCCACTCTTGAGTACAATGATTTAAAGAAGTAGCGATCTACAAAACCTGAGGTCTGGAAGCCGAAGCTTTCCATACGATTAGTCCATTCATCCAGTACAGAACGGTCTTCAACCCTGAAGGCAGCATGGTGTACTGTACCGAATCCCTGCTGAGCAGGAGGTAAAATAGCGTTGTATTCTACTACTACCTGCGCTCCGTTTCCTCCCTCACCTACCTCAAATAAGTGGAAGGCTCCTTCTTTTGCGATCTCTTTGAATAGGAGAACCTTTTCCATCATCTCTTTAAAATAATCAAAGTTAGCGATTCGCACAAAAATAGGGCCCAGGCCAGTAATCGCATATTCTAAAGGAATTGGTCCCTTCTGCCATGGAGTTCCTGATTTAACCCCTTCGTTGTTCTCATCGGAAATTAATTGATATTGCTGGTCATCAAAGTCTACAAAGGAAAGAGTCTTGGTACCAAACTGTTCTTTAATACCTGTATGCTTTACTTCCAGACGGTCAAAACGACTAACCCAATATTCAAGTGCTTCGTCACTTGGCACACGGAAGCTTGTTTTTGAAATCTCATTTGTACCGTGAATACCTTTTGGAATTCCCGGAAAATCAAAGAAAGTCATATCAGTACCCGGGCTGCCAGCGTCATCTGCAAAAAATAAATGGTAGGTCTGGATATCATCCTGGTTAACCGTTTTTTTAACCAAACGCATTCCTAAAACATAGGTGAAAAATTCATAGTTCTTTTCCGCACTGCTTGTAATCGCAGTCACGTGGTGGATCCCCTTTAATCCGTTCATTTTAGAACCTCCATTATTAACTGGATCAGGAATATACACTTTAATATTTCCTTTACCAGGTATTCTAATCTTATTTTGAAAATTATCTTTAATTCCAATATCTTTAATTCGAAGTAATTTTATCATGGATTCTTTTTAAAGTCAAAAGAGGCAGCCAGTCATCGGACTGCTGCCTCTTAGTTTAACTGTTAACTTGTATAGGGTTGGTATTTCGAATCGTTTTCTTATTCCTCGTGCGAAGGAACCTTTCTGCCAGGGCTAAGTTAAATCCAATTGATATGAAAATTGCAAGAGGAAATCCAATTGAGAATCCTAATCCCAGCATAAACACAGAGATCGGCATTGAAATTCTGAACGTCACAAATACTAGTGTAATGGCATAGCTTCGCAGCATCCATTCCTGGTGACTTTGAATATTGCGCTGCCGTATTCTTTTATAGCCCATAAAGGTCGAAGCAAACCAGAGGATATCCAGAAAAGCAAATCCAATTCCAGAGCCTAGTCCCCCTGTTGCATAAAATGCTAGATAAATACCTGCTGGAACACTTAGAAAAATTGAAGTCATATAGGTTTTTCCAATAGTATGGTGGATCTTTTTGTTCTTTCTGCTCGATTTTAAGAATTGAAAAGGCCCTAAAATCAACGCAATGGAACCTGTGGTTACATGGAAAAATAAAAAATACTTCCAGACATCATAGGGAAAGTTCTTTATGCTTTCAAACTTTCCGCTTATAATCCCCGTTTTTTTTGGATCCATTACTACATATGCTATAACGATATATGCCATAAATAGTGCTATTACCAGATAACATAATAAGACCCAAACATTTACTCTTCGTTTAGCCAATCATATCTCCCCCAACCTTGTTTTCTATTTGATACCTTTTAGGATGGCCTCTACATGGAACCGGATTAATGAATTTTCATTATTCCATTGAAAGCCTGGAAACTTTATTAATAAAGATGTAATCCCGTGCAATGAAGCCCAGATAGACTGTGACACAAGCTGGACATCGGCCGTTTTAATAACTTTGGAATCCATAGCCCTTTTTACAGATTCCATTAGCAAAAGAAATCCTTTGTAGCGGTCATTATTTGGTAAATCCATCTGGTGCTGCTGATCGATATTGCCTATAAAAATGAATTGATAATAATCTGGATTGCTTAATCCGAAACCAATATAACCATATAAAGCTGCATTTAACCTTTCTTCCTCACTGCTTCCTTCACTTTTAGCAACCGCCTCCTCCAGGCTATTAAGAAAAATCCGATAGCTATAACTTAAAAGATGCTGCAGTATTTCTTCCTTATTTGCAAAATAGTTATAGATGGCAGTAGGTGAGTATTCGATTTTCTGAGCAATCTTTCTCATCGATACATTTTTATAACCTTCTGATGTAAATAGCTGTACTGCCGCGTTGATAATATCCAGTTTCATTTCTTCTACTTCCTGCTGCCTCTTTTCTCTTCTGCCCATTTAAAAAATTCACTCCTGATGCATTTATTTAACACTGTTAAATTTATTTAACAACGTTAATTATACATCTTTTTCCATATTAGTAAATTAGTTATTATAGGGATTTTTATAAAAAAATTCGACAAATAAACCGGGGCAGAGTATCCCCGGTTTTACCTTTAGCTTATGCTTCAACTATATCAGGCTGTTTATAAACTTCATGATTAAATTCATCGGTTGCTTTACTTGTCAGGACTCCGGCAGTGATTGCCCCACTAACATTTAATGCTGTACGCCCCATGTCTATTAGTGGCTCAACCGAAATTAACAGACCAACAATAGCAATCGGAAGGTTCATCACCGATAATACGATAAGAGCCGCGAAGGTAGCTCCTCCCCCTACACCCGCTATTCCAAAAGAACTTATCATGACTACTAAGATCAAGGTGATGATAAAGGAGAAGCTGGTTGGGTCTACTCCTGCAGCAGGGGCGACCATTACAGCAAGCATGGCTGGATATATCCCTGCACAGCCATTCTGCCCAATTGACAGACCAAACGATCCGGCAAAGTTGGCAATCCCTTCTGACACACCCAAATCCTTTGTCTGCGTTTTAATAGTCATAGGCAAAGTTCCGGCACTGGTACGTGAAGTAAAAGCAAAGGTCAGTGTAGGTAATGCCTTTTTACATAAGATATAGGACTTAATTTTGCTAATGACAGCAGCAATAAATGGACAAGGAACATAATAATAAGCGCCACATAGGATGCAATAACAAATGTGCCTAATTTGGCTATAGCAGCATAATCACTCGTTGCAGCTACTCTGGTGATTATAGCAAAAATCCCGTACGGTGAAAGGCGGAGAATCAGCCTGACAATCCTCATTACAATTGAATAACCCATATCAATAGCCTTTGAAAAAAGGACAGCCGTTTCAGACTCCTTTCGATTTACTCCCAGGTAAGCAAAACCAACAAAGGCTGCGAAAATAACAACTGCAATCGTTGAGGTCGGACGGGCACCGGTTAAATCCTGAAATGGATTGGCCGGCAGGAGCTGGACTATTTGCTGAGGAAGAGTTGCATCTTTTACTGTCGCAAAGGTTTGCTGTAATTGCTCATTCCGGGAAGCTTCGGCATCTCCGGAATTTAAATGTACACCATCAAGGCCAAATCCCAATGCAGAACCAATTCCAATTGCTCCAGAAATGGCGGTCGTTCCAAGCAAAATACCGAGAACCAGGAAGCTAATTTTCCCAATATTCTTCGTTAATTGAAGCTTTGTAAAGGCACTGACGATTGAGATAAATACAAGAGGCATGATAATCATTTGAAGAAGCTTTACATAACCGATACCTACCACATTAAACCAGTCAACAGATTTTACTGTTACCTCGTCCGTTGTTCCGTAAATATAATGAATAATAAAACCGAAGATAATACCTAACCCCAAAGCAGTGAAAACACGTTTAGAAAAGGATACATGCTTTTTTTGCAGCTTAAACAAACCGGCTAATAGCAGCAGAAAAACAGCGAGATTAACAATGATCAAAAAGATATTCATTCTTCACCCCTCCTTTTTAACAACATATGAATAGTGAAAAATTATTATTCCAACCTGACAGGTATGCTTTAAAATAAAACTGCATTGCTCCCGGTAATATGGTGTAACCTAAATTTGAAGCAGAAAGGAAAAGGAGGTATGAAAATTGTTGTCAGATATGTTTGATCAGGACCAGATTGGTACATCTATTCAGACATTTAGCATTATTAAAACCAATGAAGTGGCAGATGGCTTTGAGGTACTGCTTAATATTGATTTAAACAGCGGTTATGAACTTGAAGATGTAAAGATGAAAATTACCTTTGAGGATATGGAAGCATATGAAACAAAGGACATACAGGAAAGTGTAAAATACGCATTAGGTTTTTTTCATTAGAAGTATAAAAAGGTGCAAGCGCCCTGGTTAGCCCCAACAGGCATAAGACGAATCACGTAGTCATCCTCGGAAAAGCTAAAGCTTTTCCTTCGTGCGAGGCGGATGCTTCCGAAGGGTTCCTTGTCCTGATTTCTGAAGTGATTTGGCTTATGACCCCGAGGGGCTAGGCGCTGAAGCTAGATTACAATAACCGAGTTCGGAGCTATCCACAAGGTAAAAATCTGTAATTTCCAAAACGATAAAAAAGCTGCCTGGATGATTCCTGGCAGCTTTTTCAATCTTTATCGTTCTGTTTTATATCCACTTTTCCGTTAAGCTCCTCCGAGTATTCGGTCAGTAATTCAGGCTGATACCTTTTGACAATATACCCTTCCTCTCTTTTAGAACGGGCATGGAAGCGTGTTTTCATGGCTAAATAAATTAATCCAAAGAAAATGACCAATACGATTCCAGCAATAAGTCCTGTTGTTTGTCCTTTTATTAACGGCATGCTTAACAAAACAATGACCAAGCTGATTAAAGCAATCCAGGATGTATATGGGAATCCCGGCATTTGACAAACTCCCCCGGGAGGGCATCCATGCTTTTTCCGGAATTTAATGTGGCTTGCCATTATCACTGCATAGGTAAAAATTAATGTGAAACCGCTTGTCGTTATTAAAACTAAATAAACCCTTGGAAACAATAGTCCGAATCCTAATCCTAACAGCATGGCAACCCCTGAAAAGATGA
The DNA here is from genome assembly GCF_011393025.1 of Neobacillus terrae. Taxonomy (GTDB): domain Bacteria; phylum Bacillota; class Bacilli; order Bacillales; family Cytobacillaceae; genus Neobacillus_A; species Neobacillus_A terrae. Next base: position 199,193 of record NZ_JAAOEO010000008.1, read on the forward strand.
TTCCTTTATAAGGCACGTCTGTTTCATCTCTAAGGAATCTCGGCGCATGGCCTTCAAGCTCTAGAGACCTGATCATTCTTCCTAGGCCGAAAATAGCTGCAAGCATGGCCGAGAGACTCGCGGAAATCAAAACCACATTTATTGCTGAACCAGCCCAGGTAATGCCCCATCTATTTAAGGATTGTACCATCGGACTCTTTCCTTCATATAGTGACGCTGTTGGAATCAGTGGCATTAATACCAGTGCATAAAGCAGATATAAGCCAACAAGGCCAATAACGGTATTACGAATCGCTTTAGGTATTGTTTCTGTTGGGTTTTCTGTCTCAGTAGCGGCCAATGCAATAATCTCAAAACCTGCATATGCGAAAACAACAAGAAGCATACTTCCGGCTATACCCTTTATACCTCCTGGCGCTATTGGTTCTCTTAATATTTCACCAGCACCAATTGCTTTCGCTCCAGGCAGCAATCCAAGAATTAAGACGATCGCCGTAATGATAAAAAAGATAATCGCAAATATTTTAACGAAGGAGAGCCCGCTTGCAAGCCTTCCTACCAAATGAGCGCCCAAGAGATTAAGCAGAGTTACACCAATAATAATAATGCTTCCCAATATTCCGATGGATACATGAGGGTACCAATTTCTAACTAGAATTGATATTGCCGTCCCTTCACTGGACATGGAAATAATGGTGCCTGTCCAATATAGCCAGCCTACAACGAAACCTGTTCCCGGCCCAAGCTGCTGAGCTGCAAAGCTGCTAAAGGATCCGACAGACGGACTTGCTACAGTCATCTCCGACAAAGCGTAGAGGATTAGATAAACCAGTACTCCACCCAATATATATGACAAAATAGTAGATGGCCCAGCAGCATGAATGGCAACTGAAGATCCGAGGAAAAAGGAGCCCCCAATCACACTTCCCAAAGCCATCATTGTGAGATGCCATGAAGAAAGTCCTTTACGTGTATTTTCCATTACCTTTCTCTCCCATACCTGTTTTTGAAAATTGATGTCTAAATTATTCTTTACTCAATAGGAGAAAAAGATTCGAAAAAAAATAGCAGAGTAGTGTCTACTCTGCTTTAAACCAACTGTTCTCTTGTCTGTTTCGCTTTCTGTTCCTCTTTAATTAAGATACTTCCGATTAAGCCCATAATAGCAAAGGCAACGGGAATGATAAATCCAAAGTGATAGCCTGTAATGACAGAACTGGAATGGAAATGATCCAGCACTTTCCCGAAAATCACAGGCAGAAGGACAGCGCTCAAAAATCCTCCTGTATTGGCAAATCCCGAGATTACTCCGACCTCTTTTATATTAAATGACTGACGGACTACAACAAAGGTAAGCGCACTGGCTCCATTACCGAAACCAATAATAAAAAACAGGGTCACTAACAGGAAGAATGGAGGCTTCCCATTAAATAATAGGAACACGGCCCAGCTTAAGACAATCAGGATATGGACGGCCATATATGGACGTTTAATCGAGTCTAACCGGTTTGTAATCCAGCTAGATAGCGGACCGCCAATCATTGCTCCAATCAGACCAAGCATTATCAGCTGGCTGGCATGGGATCTGGTCATTCCGTATATATGCATTCCATAAGGCACCGCCCAAGAACCAATAAATCCTACATATGTACCTACAGCACCAAAGTGGCAAAAGAAGGTGGCCCAAGCTTGTTTAGTAGAAAAAACACGGCTTAAGAGTCCTAGTAAGTTTTCACGTTTACGCTCTTTTTTAGCTGGTACAATAAAGTTCATTTGTTTGGGTTTTTTAACAAGCACTACAAATAGAAGCAAAGCCACTAGACATAGAACAATTCCTGAAATTAGAAATGGCTGTCTCCAGCCTGCAGACGCAATCCACGCGGAAAATGGAAAGGTCGCGAGTAAAAATCCAAGGCTGCCGCTCATACCGGCAATACCCAGCAATCCAACGAATTCCTTTACTTTGAACCATTGGCTTAAAATTAGCACTAAATTGACCCAAATAGTCGCATCCCCTATCCCCACCATCAGTCTGGCGATAAGAAGAACATGCTCATTAGGGGCAATACTGTAAACCAGGGTACCTAAACCGTTAATAAGAGTTCCTGCAATAAGAAAGATATTTGGTCCAAAACGATCAGATAAAATCCCAATGGGAATCTGCAAACCTGCATATGCAAAAAACTGTACACTCGTCAGCAATCCAATTACAGAAGCTGAAACATTAAAATCCTTCATTAATTGATCCGAAATTAATCCTGGCGCCGTCCTTTGACTTACAATCAAACAGTAAGCCAACAATACGGACGAAAAAACAATCCATCTATACTTGCTATTCTGCTTTTCCACTATCGAAATCTCCTGTTAGTAAAATCATTAATTTTGATTATACTCCTAATTTGCTTTATTCAACATTTTAAAAACTAAAAAAAGAAAAGTATCCAGTTTATTTTAAGTACCCAACAATTTTTGTGTTTTTAATTTTTCGAGTAAACCACATATTCGGCACTTGCCATTCCAAGATTTTCATGTATTAAAGAATCACTGGTTATTATCTGCTCTAAGAACTAAAATCCTATCATCACAAATTATTGCATCAGGCGTCTTTGGAGGCTTGATTGTTTGTCTGCTATTTTTTCTTCCACTGGTTTTACAATATAGGGCTGAAAAGACGCTGGTCAGTTATTAAACGAATGAGTACTGGATTTACTATTTTCATTATTTTAGTATCGACTTTTTTTATTAAATAGGCCAAACAATACTCATCCAATAAAGATGAATAACAGCTACCACAGAATACACACTGCATACGGCTATTAATGAAAATTTAAAGACCTGCTTATTAAGGTCAATTTTAAATAAAGAATACAACAATACGAGGCTTAGGCAGGTTTTCAGGAAGACAATCCCCTCAGGAGGCATTCCTGCTAAAAGTGGATTACTTTCATTGAAGAGGTGCAGTTTCATCCCTATATATGTGCTTAGACAATCGAATAAATTTAAGGCAGCAAGTAAGAAACCCCATTTTTTCATGGCCTCTACCCTCCCGGATGACAATTTAGGATAGTTTATTCCCAAGCTCAGTTTATATTCCATCCATATTTTCCTTACATAAATACCCGCAAGAGGTTCTTTTATCACTAAAATGAACCAATTTGTCTCATACTATCTTGAAGAGGATTAGAATGAGGTGTTTGTTTTGTTCCGATTAACCTTCCATATCATATTGATTGGGTTATGCTCTGCTCTTTTTGGGTTTGTTTATAATACATTTTTCATCCCACATAAATTAGCATCCGGCGGTGTCAGCGGGATTGCTTTCTTTGTTCATCATTTTTTACATATTAATACTGGATTGGTCATTTTAATCATCAATATTCCCCTTTTGCTTCTTGGCATTAAATACTTAGGAAAAAGATTTATCGTGCTTACCATTTATTCCGTCCTGGTGATGTCCTTTAGTATGAAATACATTCCTATACATGCGATTAGCAATGATATTCTGCTGTCATCGATTATTGGCGGTGCACTTTATGGAATTGCCGTTGGTATCATTATTCGGATTGGTGGTTCTACTGGGGGGACGGATATTGTCAGTCTCATTCTTGCCAGAAAAAAAAACCTGCAGGTTGGGTTAATGAATATTTGTATGAATCTAATCGTTGTGGGTATATCGGGGCTGGTATTTGGCTGGAATATTACGTTGTATACGATTATCGCTATTTATGTATCTGGCCGTGCAGTGGATATGGTTTATACAACTCAAAACAAATTAACCTTAACGATAGTTACGGAAAAATATCAGGAGCTTAGTGACGCCCTAATTCATTTACACGCTAGAGGAGTTACCATTACTGACGCGGAAGGTGCCTATACCCATAAACCAAAAAAAATTCTCACAACTGTTATTACTAAATACGAATTAAATGAAACCAAACATACAATTAAAATGACCGACCCCAAGGCCTTTGTAAACATAACGCAGACACTTGAAGTGATGGGACACTTCCGAAAGAGCTAAGAAAAATCCCTTATGTTGATCAATATATAGATTTTTCTCAGCCCGCTTAAATGGACCTCCTTTTTATCCGTTATGAAAATAACCTGAAAAGGCCTTCCCTATAACCTGAAGGCCCTTTTATATTTTCGGTTGCTTATTTTTATTGCTGATCGTTTTGTTATTTTTTATCCCGATCTATACTTCCTTTAATAGGCTCACCGGTTTTTTCATCAAGGAAAAGTCTTTGAGTATGTGGTCCCTTTTTGAAATCAAACATATTTTCAATGCTGTCAGCTTTCGCATCAAGGGATCCTCCGCCAATACGCTCCAGATTCCAGTTATCCTCAATAAATTTAAGAATAGAAGTTTGATCCGTTGCTGTATGGTCTACAAAATTGCTCTTTGCATATGGTGAGACTACTAACAGCGGCAATCTTGGACCATACCCTGCTTTCCCCGACTCAACCGTTTGACCGTTGTTTGGACCATAAACATGATCATACCAGCCATCTGAATCATCATATGCTATCACTACGGCAGTATCTTTCCACTCAGGTGTTTTTTGCAGATGGTTAATCGTATTGACAATAAATTGCTGCTCATCTAATGGGTCTGAATAACCTGCATGGCCATCCTGATACATAGGAGCTTTAAGATAGCTCACACTTGGCATATTCCCATTATCAACAGCAGTCCAGAAATCCTTCATATCATATTGGTGGTTGGCCTGATCCTGCTTCCCTATCATTTCTGACGAACTTGGAGCCTTATGGTCCGGGTTGGCGGTGGACTTGTAATATTCGAATGGCTGGTGATGCGGGCTGTAATCAGTCACTTGCGCTCCGCCTATATTTGTACTCTTGTGAGTTGGATCAGCAAAGCCACCCTGGAACCAGCCCCAAGTAATACCTTTTACATTAAGCAAATCGCCAACATTTTTGTTTGTATCATCCATTGCAGCAGTTACGCCAGTTGAAGCCTTATCAAAATATGGATTCGGATCCCCTGTGACTGTTCTATTTTCATATTCATTTTTAACATCGCCGGTTTCTTTTTGGCCGTTCTTGTCATATAAGGTTGACCCGTTTGTTTCACCTGAAATGAGGTTTATGGCGCCAGGTGTCGATGGACCAAATACAGTTCCAAAGGAATTATCACTCATTGCAAAGTTTTGGGCATAATTCCAAAGAGCAGTGACCGTGTTCCCATCATAATAGTTCATAACGATTTTGGGATCACTGCCTTTTCCGACGGTCTCAACAAACTTGTCCATTTTTCCGCCATCTGCAGCAGCTATTTCATCATGATACGCGTGGTCCATATCGGCAGTCATGGCTTGGGAACGATCTAAGCGTACAGGGTTTGCGGCATTGGGATTATTGGTAATCAGATTGGTTTTTGAAATATTTGGCTGGGTCCCGTTATAATCCTTTGGAGTTATTAAATTATTAACCTCTGGGGTATTATCTTTAGCGGTAAATTTCGGTTCACCTTTAATGTTCAAGGCGTAGGGATATGTACCAAAGTAATGATCAAATGATACGTTCTCACCGAAAATAACCACCACATGTTTAATCGGTGTCTTTGTTTGCACCTTTGCTTCCTTAGAATGTACGCTTTCTTTTTTATTGTCCTGGGCATTAACTTGTTTATTCACTGCAGGAGATACCGCCAAGATAGTACCTAAAGCTGCAGCACTCAGAACGTTAATAACTTTAGCCAATTTCTTCCGATCCATAAAAACGCCTCCTAAAGATTTTCCTCTCTATCATCTATAATTTAATAGATTTATGTAAAGGCGGTATTAAAATAACGTTACGTTATTGAAAATTAATTTTTAAATATTATTACAAACATTCTTTTTAAAAAATTCCTCTATTGCATAAAAAAAACCTAATCTGCTAAGGGATTAGGCATGTTTTTTTAGAAATATTATATTTCATATATTTTACAACATCTGCAAGACGTTTATCATGTACCACAAAAGGTTCGGTAAGGATAATCCGAGTCAGGTGGCAGTGTACAATAATCAACCTGTTCAGGAGAGTGGGCGTAAGGATCAGAGAGGGCATTAAGCAGCCGTTCCAAGACACTGTAGTCTCCCTTTTTCTCGGCTGCCTCAAGTGCCTCTTCCACCCGGTGATTTCGAGGAATCACTGCGGGATTACTGTTCCGCATGAGTTGAACTGAGGCGTCCTTAGATTCCTCCTGCTTCCCTAATCTTGTCTGCCACCTTTCATACCACTCAGCTAATTCAGGTGTTCCGTTAAGCACTGTATCTTCCAGCTTATCAAATGTTAATGCTATGAAGGTATTGGTATAATCCGCGTTATACTTCTCCATCATTTTCAGAAGATCAGCAAAAAGGGCCTGGTCGTTTTCTTCTTCATTAAAGAGTCCAAGTTTAGCTCTCATTCCATCCAGCCAATACTTTTGAAACAAATCAGAAAAACTAGAAAGCGCAGCCTCTGCCAATTCAACAGCCTTCTCTTCATTTTCATGCAGAAGCGACAATATGGCTTCCGCAAAACGCGAAAGGTTCCAGACGCCAATATACGGCTGATTTCCAAATGCATAACGTCCTTCCCGGTCAATCGAACTGAATACTGTTGCCGGGTCAAAGGTATCCATAAAGGCACAAGGGCCATAATCAATGGTTTCACCACTTATGGCCATGTTATCGGTGTTCATTACCCCGTGAATAAAACCAACCAGCTGCCATTTGGCAATAAGCTCTGCTTGGCCCTTAATTACTTCCTTAAGCAGCGAAAGATATGGATTATCATCCTTTTCAACTTCCGAATAATGGCGCTTAATAGTATAGTCCGCTAATGCCCTGAGTTCCTCAACACTTCCCCAGGTTGAAACGTATTGAAAAGTACCTACTCGGATATGACTTGCCGCCACCCGGGTGAGAATAGCACCGGGCAGTTTAGTTTCACGGATAATGGTTTCACCCGATGTCACTACTGCCAGACTTCTGGTTGTAGGAATACCAAGACCGTGCATGGCTTCACTAATGATATATTCACGCAGCATCGGTCCTAGAGCCGCACGGCCATCACCACCACGGGAGTATCGCGTTCTTCCTGAACCTTTAAGCTGAATATCAAACCGTTCCCCTTCTGGTGTAATATGCTCTCCAAGCAGTACAGCCCGGCCATCTCCTAACATGGAAAAATGGCCAAATTGGTGCCCAGCATAAGCTTGGGCAAGAGGTGAAGCACCATCTGGAATAATGTTTCCCGCAAATACAGCTGCTCCCTTCTCACTTTTAAGCTCTTCAGCATTCAGTCCTAAAGACTCTGCCAGTGAATCATTTAGAATGACTACCTTTGGTGAGCTTACTGGAGTCGGGTTTTGACTTGTAAAAAATGATTTCGGCAGTCGAGCATAACTATTGTCAAAGTTCCATCCTTGTTCTTTTATCATCGTATCTCCTTTCCTTTATTGGCTTTTTCCCTTTATGGTTTCTGCTTTTATTAGAAGCTTTTTTGCCTGTTAATTTAGTATACCCTTTCCATAGAGGTTGACGCTCTTAATAACTTTTTTCATATGCAGTTCGAAACGAGCAGTATTGGATAAATATCTTTTTTACAGACATTGCTATAATATTTAGATTAAGCTGTATTAACAGCAATCAGAAGATAAATACAGGAAGTGAAATAGAATGAATGAACCATTATTTCAGGCAAGCAATCTTATTTATCAAGCTAATTTAACTTATGATAGGCTGAGAATTGAAAAGGGTAAAATAAATTTTATTGTCGGGGAGAGCGGAAGTGGCAAAAGTACTCTTTTAAAATTAATAAATCATTCCATTAGCCCAGCATCCGGAGAATTGTTATATAACGGAAAACCCATAGAAGACTATGACCCCATTACTCTAAGACGTGAAGTAAGCCTGGTCTCTCAGGAACCGTTCCTCTTCGATGAAAGTGTATTAGGAAATTTTAAAACTTTTTATTCTCTAAGGCAGATACCTTTACCTGATATAGAATATATCAATCATATTACTGACCTTTGCTTGGTAAATGTGCCATTGGATCAAAATGCCTCTACGCTTTCCGGTGGAGAACGCCAAAGGGTTTACATATCCATTTTTTTATCATTCAGCCCAAAGGTTTTACTGTTAGACGAACCGACTTCGGCATTGGATGAGAAAACCAGCTTTAAAGTTATGAAGAATATAACCGACTTTTGCAAAGAAAACGACATTGAGATGATTATCGTAAGCCATGACAAAGATATCGTTGATGAATTCAGTGAAAATAAAATTGAAATTGTAAAGAAGGGTTAAAAAAATGAGAGGAATTGCCACTCTCGGTATTTTTCAGTTTTTACTTATTTATTTACTGCTTATTATCGTTTTACTGGTAATGAAAAAATCAAAAATTAATCAAACAAGGCTTCTCTTAATAGCAAGCCTGAGAATGACCGTCCAGTTGGTCATTGTAGGCTATATTCTTCAGTATATATTTAAAAATCCAAATCCTATTTTAACAATGATTTTTCTGGCGATCATGATTGCCTTTTCTATTGACCGAGCAATAAGAGGAAGAAAAGATTTAAACAAGTATTTTAAAGTTGCAATAGGAACCTCTTTGGCCCTTTCCGGCTTATTTGTTCTGATTTTCTTTGTAACGATAGTGGTCAGTAAATCAATATTTAACCCCCAATATACTATCCCTTTAGCTGGTATGATCATTGGCAATGCCATGACTGGAATAAACATTGGCATAAAGACTTTCATGGCTTCAATTAAAAAAGAAAAAAGTAAAATTACCACTTTAATCAATTTAGGCATAGATCCTAAAGATATTTTGAAGCCTTTTGCCAATAATGCATTAGAAACAGCCTTAATACCTACACTAAATTCCATGGTCGGAATGGGTATTATTTTCCTGCCAGGCATGATGACAGGTCAAATATTATCCGGCACACTGCCTACAACCGCAATTATGTACCAAATCGCCATTATGATTGCCATTTGTACGTCCGTTTGTTTAAGCGTGTTTTTATCCCTTAATATGGGTTATAAATCTTTATATAACAACAGAAAACAATTTCTTTAACAATTTCACTGTAAGAGAATGGTTATGAGTAATCACAATTAAAGGAGTGAAACGAGTTGTATATTCAAAGGGAATTTAAAGAAGGAAACCTTACCTTTATCGAAATGCGAAATGAAGACAATACATCTTGGTTAAGGGTTGTTCCGGAACGAGGCGGAATCATTACAAGTCTGGGTCTTAAGGGTAAAGAGCTGCTTTTCTTAAATGAAGCAACATTATTTGATAAGCAAAAAAACATCAGAGGCGGGATTCCTATTCTGTTCCCTATCTCTGGCCAGCTAACAGATGGCCAGTATGAATGGAATGGAACTGTCTATAAGATGAAAAACCATGGATTCGCCCGTGACCTTCCTTGGGAAGTAGTTGATATTAACACCGGATCAAACGAAGCATCTATAACATTGAAATTAGAAAGTACTAAGGAAACGTATACCTCTTACCCTTTTGAATTTTCATTAATTTTTAAATATATCCTGCAAGAAAACAAACTCACAATTGAACAGGATTATCAAAACGAATCGAATGAAGACATGCCAATTTATGCCGGTTTCCATCCCTATTTTAAATCAGCAACTAAAGAGCTTAAAATTGAAACGGATGCAACTGAATACCTTGATTACAATGATATGGAATATAAAAAATTTGATAAGGTTATTCCAATTAATCAAAAAGAATCCTTTACATTAAAAACCAATTCGGGAACTGTTCAATTCTTTGAAGATCCAGTCACCATAACATATGGTTCGGATTTCCCTTATGTTGTACTTTGGTCTGAAGAAGGACAGGACTTTGTTTGTGTTGAACCCTGGATGGCAAAAACAGATGAGTTGAACAGAAAAGAAGAATTGACCATGGCCAGGCCTAATGAGTCACTGCATACAGCGATATCCATTTTGATCTAGGTACTATGGCTTTTCCACAGAATGTTATTTTGCAAAAAAGAGCACATCCCAGGAAATCAGGCTAATATTCGCTAAAGATCTCAATATTTTATATGAGGGAAATAATTAAGTGTCGGGCACCAAAACGGATCATTTTCACGAGAGGTACCGACACTTAATTTTGGTTGTGGCTTTGAACGTTTAAGATACTGTGGATTTTTCCTTTTTACCATTACTTGTGATAAGGTTCATAAATTGGATCCAAACTCAATTACAAAAAGGCACGGGGAATCTAGTCCGTACCTATCTGAACAAAAATTTGTTGTCTGCCTGAAAATTGGATATAGAAGGAGAAGGTATTTTCAAACCCACTCTTTTATCCTATCCTTTGATTATTTTTTAATTGATCGTATACTTTTTGATAAGTAGATGCTTCTTTAACCATTCCCTTATTCTGATACATTTGACTGATTTTTTTTACAGGAGAAGGATCTGATGGATGAAATTCCATTTCCCATGAGAAGCAATCTATGGCTTTATCATATTGTTTAAACTCAGCATAGTAATCCCCCAACTCCATCATCTGATCGGGATCCTCTTCTATTGCCATCATTTTATTTACTTTCCGAATCACGAGAGAATGCGGAAGCAGTTTTTCAATAGGCATAAGTTTTTCTGTAACGGTTTTGAGATCATGCTCTTCAAGCAGGATAACCACAAGCTGCAGCATTTTTTGTTCCAACTTTTTAGAATTGTCCTCATGGACGAGCTGCTGAAACATATAGATAAAGTCATCTAAGTGGGTAACAATAAATCCAGCACTCAAATTCTCCCATATTTTATTCAGTAATGAATCATAAGAAGCAGGCAGATCATGTGTAAACTTCAATAAATATAAGGCTGCTGTTTCATATTTACCTTCTTGGATCATTTTTTCTATAATGGCCTTGGCCTGAGGTAACACTCGATACGGATTGATTTTCATCTGTCCTAAAATAAAGATCAATTCATGCATTTTGATGAACTTTAATGCAAGATCTGTATACTTATCAATTGATTCCGTATTTTGTCTTTCCTTTATTTCTTCCAGCCATAACAATAGTAACTCTTTTTGGCAATTTTGCTTTCTTAAGATATCTTCTAAAAATATTCGCTTATCTGGAGTAGATCTATTTTGGAAGCAATGCAGTTCGACAAATAGAGGATCCTTTTTTAGGATAGCAGGCAAACTTGAGGATTTGTAAATATCGTGGTATGAATTGTATTCCTGTGAATTTAAATGTTGAATTGCAGAAGGCAGGGCAGGTGCAAAATGATTTAAAATACGGGCGACCTGAAAGGACTTAATAAAACTTCCGTTTCTTCTATAGTGAAAGTAGACTTTGTCAATGATGTTCACAAGCTGTTCCTTTTCAAAAAAGGAATCCAGGGTTGTGGCAATATAGGCAATTTCATCTAAGGAATAATGGGTTTGAAGCTGTGAAAAGGTCTTGCGTTTATTCGGAATGGAAACAGATAGATTGGGGATTAGTGCGGTTAATATTGGATGGGGAAATTCAAGGACTATACCTTCATGAAATGCTTTATTTATAAATGATTCATCTTCCACTTTAGCAAGTTTATCGCCATATACAAGGAAATTTTTATAGTAAATAAGATAAAATCTTTCGTTATCCTCTGTCGTAGCCTCGATCACTTTGGTTCTTGCCAAAAGGGCAGCCCTATTAACCTTACCTTTTACAGTATTCTTTTTGTCTTTTATGGATATTTCAGTTGGTTTGAATAATTCTCTATACATTACGGTGTGCCCCCTATCATCATATCTGCGCAAATTTGTTGAGTTTATTATATCATATCTGTTCAGATAAAGTGCCTGTGCAAGCCGCAGGACCTGTTTCAATCCCAACTTTAATGAAAAAAATAAGGATGCCGATACCACATAAAGACCGCAGTCAAATGTTTCTGACATCCAAGCTTTGTAGTTGTATTTTCCCATTCAACGCGATACAAATCCTTCGACGGTCGCGCAATTGCCTCTGCGAACCACGAATTCCGGAACGCCCCCGCTTCTCATGATCAACGTCACCCACAATAACTGTATCAGTGTTCGCATCCCCTAACAATCCCATCCCTTGCAAACTCAAAATCCGATGGTGAAAAAATTCCAGACAAGGCATACTGAATACCCGTGTTCTTTACAACTGTTAAATTGCCTACTCTCCCAGCAATCTTTCAGAATTAAGTCATTTATGAAAAGAAGTGGAACTGAATAGTTTTATAAGAGATCCCTAAAAAACTAGCTTCTTGCTTAAAATCATTATTATTCAAGTATGGCCTTAATTTTTTTCAGGTCTTTTTTGTTTGCTCTTTTCATCATTGAGGAGATTAAAGGAGCAAATATCTTTGAAAAACCAGTCGGATTACCTTTGTTTCTTAACGTCATTCGAGTACTATTGTCGTCAATAGCTTCCCAAGTATAGATTGTTTCCATTGGAAAAGGTCCGTCTGCCGTTCTCATAATCAGTTTCTGCCCTGGGATAAATTCTGCAATTTCATAAATATACGCAAGCTCCCGCCTGAGGAAATGTGCTTTAAAAGCAATTCGGCTGCCTACTTGCAGTGGTTTAGGTGTTTGCCATTCGGCTGAATCAATATTTACATACCATTCAGGAGCATTGTCCGGGTTCGCTGCATATTCTGAAGAATTCTTTACACTGAAAACAAGTTCAGGAGCAGTTCAATTTTTTGAAGATCCAATTACCATAACTTATGGTTCGGATTTCCCTTATGTTGTACTCTGGTCTGAAGAAGGGCAGGACTTTGTTTGTGTTGAACCCTGGATAGCAAAGAATGACGCTTTAAACAGTAAGGAAGAGTTGAGAATGATCAAACCCAAAGAATCACTTAATACAACCATATCGATTTCGATTTAGATATCAAAAGAGCCTAATTCTTTGGAGGCAATTTCGGCTTAAGTTTTTATATGTTTTTGAGGAAAAAAATTAAGTGTCAGGCAGTCAAGTGGACCATTTCTACTTGAGATGCCTACACTTTGTTTTTGTTTTGGCTTTGAAATTCGAAAATGACGAATGGTCTTTTTTCAATTACTTATGATACGGTTCACCATAATATATCTAAATGAGGTTTTTTTGTTTAATACTTATTTTGGTGTTATTGTTCTAAAACAATATCATCCCTTGCTAAAATCGAGGTCAAACTAAGCGATTTTTTTATTTCCTTAATAAAGCAGCAACCCATAAGTCTAATGAATCAATCATTAAAACATGGTTACTTTACAATTTGCGAACAAAAAAGGGGTATCGCTAATTACTTTTAAAGTAGTTTTACGACACCCCTTTTTTATTTAGCTACTAGGCGGGACTGGACAATTAACTGTATAGGTCCACTGCGTGCCTGCAGGACCTGTTACAACAACTGTAATGTCAAAAATGTTATTTGTGGAGTTGTAATTAAATGTTAATGTACCTGCACCACTTACAGGACCGTTTGTACTAGCTACTAAAACACCTCGGTAAAAAACATCTAAAGAATCCGGTATAGCGAACATATCAAAGTCTATATTCACTACCCCCGGGGTTGAGCCAAGGTTGTGGGTAGTAGTTGTAGTTCCTTCACCTCCAGAATTAGTTTGTGTACCACAAGGAACGACTGGTGGTCGTATTCCCATTTACATCAGTCCTTTCGATTTTATAAAGAGTTATATTTTGAGAATTTCTGTTGGTAAATCTCTCAAAATAATATACTCCATACATTTTTATGTTTAAGGGATATAAAAGGATTGTATGGTTGTCCAAATTCCTTGTTTTGTGGCGCTAATTCAATAACATCTAATTAAATAATCGAAAAGAATTATCCATAAAAACAACTAGTGTATACTTTCCTAAACAAAAAAAGGGTATCTCTAACTTTTTAAAGTAGTTTTGCGATACCTCCTTTTATTTTTTAATTTACTAGGTATTTATCTTTTCTTTAATATTTTATTTAAAATCCTCATTTACTTATGATACGGTTCGCCGTGGTGTGTCTAAATAAGACTTTAAAAAATAATTTACCAAATGAATTTTTAAAAAAATAATTAAATCTGCATTATCATCCATTTATCCGGCCATTACTTTCCTTAGTTCTTATAATTTTCTTTATCCTTTTCCCCATTACTTGTAACGATAATTTCCTTTTTATTAAACATCTATTCTTTTGTCTCTCTAATTTAATTTCCGATCTCTGAATCTCAAGCGCTTTAATATAGCTATAATGCTGTTGAAAACTTTTCCACCTATAACCTCATGTTTTTTCTGAAAAGTGACATCCTAAGGAAGAATAAATCCATTCAAATTCAGAATGTTATTAGAAACCATTCCTATGTGTGAAGGGAGATTTAGTTGTGAAACTGTATCAAGTAAGAAAAGGGCAATTTGTATACTATAACAATGAGCTGCACAAGGTATATGGAGTAAAACCAATGTATAAACTATCCGTTCATCTTATTAAGCTGAGGGATTTAACACAGCATATAACTAATGCAGCGAGTGTGGAAAGATACATTCCAAGGGAAAATGATAGTTTTATTTTTGAACATAAGATATACACGCTCAAAAATAATCGAAAAGCCGAAGCAGGCGATTTTATTCTGATTAACAATCCTGCCCCCGATACCCTAGATCACTATTCCTTAAATGAAATTGAAGTAGTTGAAACTGTTGATAACAAAGGGGTAATAACAAGTGATTTGAACGGAATCAGGCATAATGAGTATTTATTGATGGCACCTGGCCGTGCTCCCGACAGCCATCCTATCGATTATCAAGAAGTGGCAAATATTGAAGTAGAAGACTTAGATGACAAAGGCCGCCTAATCAATAATCCTTCCGGTGAACTATCGTCAAAGCTCGGGGACATCTATAAAAAGAAGGACAGTGAATTTTTAGTTGAAGTTATGGTGGTCGCAATCAAAGGCCAGACCATTTTCCTTGGAGGGGGTTTAGAACTGTCCCAGGAAGAGTTAATGGATACTGATAAGTGGGAATTTCAATATAATCCCTTTGATAAATGAATTTCCTTTTCTTAACAACCAATTCCTAATTAAACCAAACACAATATTCTTCCACTTTGCCAGGAGGTTTCTATGGATAAATTTAAACAAAATAGTGTTTTTATTATTTCCTTACTGCTTACCCTCATTTTTATCATATGGGGAGTTTTTTTTACAGAAAATCTAACCAAACTTACCAACTCCGTTTATAAAAGTTCAATTGATTACCTTGGCTGGGTATATCTTGGCGCTACCTTATTCTTTGTGGTCTTCTCCATCTATTTACTGTTTTCAAAGTATGGCGATATACGGCTCGGCAGGAAAACAGACAAGCCCGATTTCACTACCGGCTCTTGGCTCTCAATGCTGTTCGGTGCGGGTATGGGAATTGGAATTGTGTACTGGAGTGTCGCTGAACCTGTGACCCACTATACAGCGCCTCCCTATGGAAAAGCTTATACTGTTGACGCAGCGAACACTGCTATGAAATATACCTTTTTTCATTGGGGCCTGGATCCATGGGCAATATATACGGTTATCGGCTTAGCCCTTGCTTTTTTTCAATATAACAAAAGGCTTCCCGCGGCCATCAGTTCAGCGTTCCATCCGATTTTAGGCGATAGAATCTACGGACCGATAGGCAAAACGATTGATATTTTGTCTATTTTCGCAACAGTCTTCGGCATTGCAACCTCTTTAGGACTAGGGGCAATGCAGGTTACAGCAGGAATGCATGCCATTTTTCGCATTCCTAATACGTTAGTGATCCAGCTGGTCGTCATTGTCGTTGCTACATTCCTTTTTATCATCTCAATTAATACAGGTTTGGAAAAGGGAATAAAGCACTTATCCAACGCAGCAATCATCCTATCAGTTGCAATTATGCTGCTGATTTTGTTTGTCGGTCCTACCTTGACTGTTATTAAAGTCTTCTTTAATACGACCGGCCTTTATATTAGCGACTTTTTGCATATGAGTTTAAGGTTAAATCCCTTTGGTGAAGGAAAATGGATTGCATCATGGACATTATTTTACTGGGCATGGTGGATTGCCTGGGCACCGTTCGTCGGTATGTTTATTGCCCGGGTTTCAAAAGGAAGGACCGTTCGGGAGTTTGTTATTGGGGTATTGATTGTTCCCACCCTCGGAACATGTCTTTGGATGTCCGTATTTGGCGGCTCTGCTCTTGAACTAGTTCAAAAACCCGGAAACCGTGACTTGGCAAAAAATATCGCCGAAAACGTAAACTTGTCGATTTTTACATTCTTTGACTATCTTCCATTAAGTTCCCTATTGAGCATTTTAGGGTTTGCCGTGGTAGCAATTTATTATATAACTGTTGCTGATACCGCAACCTTTGTACTGGGAATGTTAAGTGAAGGCGGAACGCTTAATCCTTCGAACAAAATTAAAATGACATGGGGTGTCATACAATCTGCTTTAGCTGCTGTATTGCTTTTTGCAGGCGGTTTGAACGTATTGCAAACAGCTTCCATTGCAGCCGCTCTGCCATTTGCGATCATCATGGTCGTCATGTGCTTTTCATTACTGAGAGGGTTAAAAAATGAAGTAGAAGTACAAAGAGGCAATAAAAGAAACGTGCAACATTTATAAATGGAATTAAAACATAAAAATCTTCCTGAGTGTATCATTGATCAGGAAGATTTTTGATTGTAAAAACGGTTTTGGACTCTATTATTATTTACTAAAATAAATCCTCATTTACTTTTGATACAGGTCACCATACCTTAAATAAATAAGGGTTTAAGCATTTTGTTTTTTGAATATTCAATTACCATAATGAGACTCATTTTTTCCGCTTATTCCTAGGGTCAGTGTTTAATGAAAAGGTGTGGTATTGTTAATACTTTGATAATAGTTTTATAAGAGATGCCTAAGTAACTAGCCTCTTGCAAAAAATCATTATTATTCGAGCAAACACTTAATTTTTTTCAAGTCTTTTTTGTTTGCTCTTTTCATCATTGAGGACATAAAAGGAGCAAATATCTTTGAAAAACCAGTCGGGTTACCTTTGTTTCTTAATGTCATAATAGTACTATTGTCGTCAAGAGCTTCCCAAGTATAGGTCGTTTCCATTGGAAAAGGTCCGTTAGCCGTTCTCATAATAAGTTTCTGCCCTGGGATAAATTCTACAATTTCATAAATATACGCAAGCTCCCGTCCGAGAAATTGAGCTTTAAACGCAATTTGGCTGCCTACTGACAGTGGCTTTGGTGTTTGCCATTCGGCAGAATCAATATTTACATACCATTCAGGAGCATTGTCCGGGTTCGCTGCATATTCTGAAACTTTTTCAACTGAATTCCGAATCTTGATTTCTGTAAAAACATCTACCATAAATGATTGCCTCCCAATAATGGATATATAACTCTAAAACAGTCACTGCAGCAATCCTTGAGAGGTACACCTCCCGGAATATCATGAAAAACAGAAGCAATACGTGGCATTGCTTCTGTTTTAAGAAATAGATTAAGAATGTAATCCTACTTTTTGATGTGTTTCGGTAAGCCAACCAATAAGCTGCTCTTCTGCCATTGACTTTAACATTTCGGTATGATCATGAATGGCATGATGCCACATTTTTGCTTCAACAACATTCGAATCTTCATTTTTCACGGTAAAACCGCAGTTGCATGTTAATTCTTTCATTTCTGTTTCCCCCTAAAATTCAACACAATTTTTATAAATTCTTTTGTTCAACATAATTTTTAAGCAATGTGCCAAGCAGATATTTCCATCCTTCAGAGTGCTCTTGTTCCCAGTTCTCTTCGATGATACCGGATGCGGTATGGGAAAGCTGGAGCAAAGTTGCCCCTTCCTTCTCTAGAAGACGATACGTATAGGAACTGTTGACAGCCCCTTGCATTCCTAAATGACCATGAAGACGGATTTCCTCTGGTGCGTTCACATAGTATACATTGCCCCAGACTGCCCCATCATTTCCACTCCATTTTTCAATGAATTGCCCTCCTGGGACGGGATCAAACGTAAATTGAGATTGAACTCCTTTTGGAGCCAGGCGGAATTCCCACCAATCCCCTGCCCGCTCTGTTAATGCTTTAAAAACTTGTTCACGCGGCGCGTCGATTAACACTTCTTGCTCGATACGAAAAACTCGGCTTTGTTCTTGTTCTGTTGCTGTCATAGCAAAATCTCCTCCTTTTTTTTCAACCAATGATTGCAAATTCAATAGTGAATTGGCCGTTGTTTGCATATATTTTCCGACCCATCGGTTGTGCATCTCCTGCAGTGGAACCGCATTAAGAAAATTACGTCTATATTTCCCTTCGCGCCTGACCACAACCAAATTTCCTTCTTCCAAGATCGTCAAATGCTTCATAATTGCATACCTTGTGACTTCTGAAAAATAATCGTTTAGTTCGCCAGTCGTTTTTGGAGATTGCTTTAGAATATCAAGAATTCTCCTGCGAATTGGGTGGCCCAACGCTTTAAATAATGTGGAAAGCTCGTCTTCCATTACATCTATCCTTTCGTAATGGGATTTATGACTCCACACGTTACGTGTTACCATAAGGTAACATATAATGTGTGACCTTATGGTAACATGAAGGCCAACAGATGGTCAAGTACGGAATTATATTCTTATGTTTCCATTCCTTAATTGTAGGTATACCTAACAACTGTTAGGAAATAAGTTGGTTCTCAACTCGATATAAAACCAAATAGTATCTCTTGTTCCATGTAAAAAATCCCTCATAGCAGACAATTACTTTTTTCCGGTCTGCTACAAAGGGATCGCTTATCATTGCTATTTAACTGTCACATAGCCTAATTAATCTTGTGTTAGCCAAAAATCTATCTGTGTATCCAGTTCTTTACTTAAGTCTTGTTTCCTCCCATACAGCTTATTAAGCTTCTCATAATCTATCTGTTCAGCAGCGATGGCTAAATCTATTTCTCTTATTTCATTTTCAAGGACTTCAATTCTTTTGAGAGCCTTAGCTGCCTCTGCTGATTCCTTCTTTGAATCATCAGGTTTATTTCTTGGTTTGTTCACTTTTTCAGCTTTTACAACTAGCTCTTCCTTGATTAATTTCTCTTTTTCACTTTTATAATAATCGTAATTTCCAGGATAACTCTTAAAGGAACGGTCTTCTACAGCAATGACTCTTTCACCAATTTTATTGATAAAATATCTGTCGTGGGAGATAAAGAATATCGTACCTTTGAAGTCTTCTAGTGCTTCTTCCAAGGTTTCAATAGAATCGATATCTAGATGGTTTGTAGGTTCATCAAGTATTAATAAATTAATGTCCTGGTAAAGCAGCATGGCCAGCTTCAGCCTGATTCTTTCTCCACCTGACAAATGCTTTACTTTTTTGAATGGACTCTTTTTATAAAACATGAATTTCGCAAGATACTCACGTGCTTTTCCCTCCATTATAGAGATACCTTCCCGAAAAGCCTCAAGCACTGTGAGCTCTTCATCGTTAAAAATAATCTTCTGCGGCAAATAGGCTGCCATCACATTAGCTCCCAATTCTACTACACCTGCATCAGGCTCCTCCTCACCTAAAAGCATTTTTAAAAAGGTGGTCTTCCCACTGCCATTAGGCCCAATCAGTCCTACTCTTTCACTATAATGAATCATAACATCTGCGTTCTCTAGAATTACTTTGTCCTCATAGCTTTTAAAGAGCCCAATTGCCTTAATGGTTTCATTTCCTGACCGTTCTGCGGCTTTAAGGTCGAGCCTCATATTTCTTCTCTCAAAAATGGGTTTATCAATACGGTCCATTTTATCGAGCTTCTTTTGAATACTGGAAGCTCTTCTAAAAAACTTGTTATTATCAGCCCTCATTGCCCAATCTCGCAGGCTCGTTACCTGCCTTTCCATATTATTAATCTTTTTTTGCTGCTCTCTGAAATGCTCATATTGAATTCGCATATTTTCTTCTTTTTGGCTCACGAAAGAGGAGTAGTTCCCTTTATAGGAGATGGACTCCATATCTTCAATTTCCACAATCTTAGAAACTACATTGTCGAGAAAATAACGGTCATGGGACACGATAAGGACAATTCCTTTATAGTTTTTAAGATAGCTCTCAAGCCACTCGATAGATTCCATATCTAAATGATTTGTTGGCTCATCCAGCAGCAATATATCCGGATTATGAATTAAGAGCTTCCCAAGCACGACTGTGGTTTTTTCCCCACCGCTTAATAAATCAAAATCCTTGTTTAAAAAGCTTTCCGAAAAATGAAGACCTGTGCACACTTTGCTTAGTTTTTCCTCCCGTTGGTATCCGCCCCTTACTTCAAATAATTGAACCAAGTCACTATATTTGTTTAGGGCTTTTTCGAGTACAGCATCTTCCAGAGTCTTCATTTGCTCTTCTAGTTCACGCATTTGTCGCTCGATGCAGTCAATCTCCTCAAAGGCTAAATTCAAAACATCGATCACTTTTAAGCCCTCGGGATACACAGGTGATTGCTCCAAATAAGCCTTAGTGGCTCCTCTTGGCAAGTGAATAAGACCCTCATCATATCCAGGGCTTGAGGTTTGCGGGTATCCTGGATAATAATTCATCGGCTCAATTCCCGCAATTAATTTAAGAATTGTACTCTTGCCGCTTCCGTTTGCCCCTACAATTCCGACTTTCTCTCCCTCATAAGCTTCAAAGGTTATATTATTAACCACAAGTGTGGCTTCCATAAATTTTTTAATGCCATTTAGTTTCATTTCTAACATACAAATTCCTGCTTTCATCCATAATTTACGCATTTATGGACAGGGTGTAGAGGACCTTCAATACTATTTATTTTTTAGAATAAAAAAAGACCATAAGAAGATGGTTTCTTCTTACAGTCATGAATACTCAATGAATATAATTTATTAAAGACCTTAAGCAACAAATGTGAGTCTAAATCATCACATTACTATGCTTAATAAACCCTTGTGACATAGCAGGGGCCAATAAATTATTATCTCGTTTTCAGTAAAGTAAGTTACCCTCTAAATTGCCTGATTCCATAAGAGCGCATAACAAATAAACCTAGCTTTTATAGGTGAATTAACACTCAATATAAAATCCATATTAATTTTTTAAAAATTAATAATTAGCAATTAGTTGGTTCCATAAACTTACTTTCCCCCTCCAAAATTTTCTTTATTATCCCATGATTTCATTTATTTGTAAATATTCACTATAAATTTTTAAACTAATCTTCTTAACTTGAGCACTCCAGCATTCTCTCTAAATCAACCATTGATTTACCTTCCGCTGCGAAGAGATTAAATTTTGCCTAACTCATCTATAAAGGCAGGCCTTTTTAAATACATGGTTCTTAGTTCATTTATCAGATCCGTTTGATTTTGCTTACCTGCAATTTTTTTATATTCCTTTATTTTTCTACAAACAACTTTATACTCTTTCCGATTCGATGAGGACTTTGCTGAGGATTTGACGTTATCCTTATATATCTCTATGACCTCTTCTTTACGTTGATCCAGTAACATCTCCGCATAAGTCTCTATTCTTTCTGGATTCCTTCTGACAAACTCCATGATTTCATCCAAATCATTTTCTTCCTCTATTAAGCGACGGAACATATCGCTTATTCGCCAGTCCCTTTCTTTTCTCATTTCATTTTTTAAGCTGCTATAAAAAACTGATTTGTCTCCTTCCGCTAATTCCTTAAGCTCTTTATAATATTCAAAATCCCCTTTAAAAAAGAGTTCCTTTGCCAGCTTTTCTTGCTCTGCTTTTAGTGATAGCCCTTTATACGCTAAATATCTTAGTTTTTTCCACTTCGATACTAAGCCCGCCAATTGGGTATCCTTTTTCTCTCCTTCTTCAGCCAATTCAATGACCTTACTAAAATTCTTTTCTTGAATGAACTTGTTAATTAATCGTTCTCTAAAGGATGTAAAATTTAGATGTTCATTAATAAATTGTTCTGCTTCTTCCTCCGCACCATATTTTTCAATGATATTGAATAATATTTGAAGCAGCTCCTCAATTCCGTATTTAGAATATTGATTACTGGATTTCTGATCGATTAAGGAATCTATTTTCGTTCTCAACTCATTCCTTAGTACTGGAACATGAGCAAATTCAGCACAAATTCCTAACAGTTGAATTTCGTAATCTTCCCACCCTTCAAAATATTTTTTATCAATTTGCTTTAATAGTGTATTGAAAACTAGTTCTTGCTGATGAAAATCTTTTTCTTTACTTCTATTTACTGTCTCTTCTATTACCGCTATCGTTTCTCTTACTAAAAAACCAATATCGCCACCAGAATCATCTGCAAATTGAAAAGCACCTATTGATTTTTCCAAAAATAAAAAAGCAATATCCAATGCTAAAAATACGTCTTCCGTATTTTCGATTTTTTCTAAAATTGTTTCCATTTCACGTACAAAAGAAGACACTTCTCTATAATGAATAAAACGTTCCTTACGATAATATTTCCGCACAATAGAATCGATTAGTTTTTTACGATTCTCAAATTCATCCTTTGCATCACCTTTTGAGTATCTAACGATAAGGCTGCTTTTTAATGTATCATTATCATCAGTAATTTCTAATATAATACTAACCAGTTCCTCTTTGGAAAGATTGTTTAAGACTTCATCTATAGTTGGCCTCTTTATGGACTTTACTTTTGGCTTACTATTATGAGATGCATCCAGAAGGGTTAAAAGTTCAAAATATGCAGCAACCTGATGTTTACATATTGGTCCAGAATCAAAAGGGCAATCACAATATGAATATAGTATTTCTCCGTTATCGCCGATTTGAACTACAACCTCGTAGTCTTCAGTTCCTTCAATATTAAAATAGTACTCATTATGTCCTTTTTTATATGTTTCTTTAATATATCCCTCTTCAAAATACGTGTAACCCCTGTCTAAGATGGTCTTATTTATCTCTTGAGAAAAATTATAAATATTCATCTCCGGCCTCCCCGATTAGTAGGTTCAAGTATCACTTTCCTTTAAATATTACTTAATACTAGTTCAAAATCCTTTCTCCTATTATAAAGTGAATTAAAAAAAGCACCCACACTTTTGCGAGGATGCCAATTTTTTTAATGTTATCATTACTAAAAGGTTTTTTTCATAGTATTAGAAAGTAAATGTGTATCCTAAACAGTCATTTTCCAATTTGATATCGCCAGCCATTTCTCCAGTTCCTTATAGTCCGGCATTATACTCCCAACAAGGCGCCAAAAGGATCTGTCATGATTGAGATGGACCATATGACACATTTCGTGGACGACTACGTAGTCGATCACCTTCTGTGGTGCCATCGCCAGCCTCCAATTAAATGTTAATTGGAGTTTTGAATCACAGGTTCCCCAAGTAGTTTTACTGTCAGAAATACGGATAGAACGAGGTTTTGTTTTAAAGTGGCTTTGATGAAACTGGATACTTTTTTCCACAAGAGCCTTACACTGTTGATAATAAAAACGTTTTAGAGCTTGTTTTATTTTTTCATCATCAAGCTGCTTTAGATTAATGGTTAACTGCTCTCCGTCAAAAACTACATAATCTTGTTCAATACTCGTTTCTTGAAAGATCCGTATTGGAAAGATTTTCCCTAAATAGAGAAAGCTCTCGCCATGCTCATAGACCTTTTCCTGCGGCCCGTTCAATCTATCCTTCATCTCTTTTAATTTCTGCTGAATCTGTTCCCATTTGTCCTCTATTAATTGAATCACTTTGTCTTCAGTTGTCCCTTTTGGGGCCTGTACTTCAACATTTCCATATGAATCAATCGTAATCCCGAAGGATGTTCGATTTTTGTACTTGATCTCAAAACGTATTGTCTCACCTAAGTAGGTATGTATCATATCTTCACCTATGGATCCTTTATACTGTTATCCCCTGTATTTGATAGCCAGTCCTTTTAAGAAGTTCCTCGCGAATTTATCTCCGCACTCCTTATAATTCTTGTGCCCTTCTTTTCTCAATAAAGCACCGAGCTCTCCTTTTGTTACTGTGATTCCTGCCTTTTCGAATATATCCAGCATATCCTCAGTAGTTAGTGATAGTGCTATTTTCACTTTCTTTAACAGGAGATTATTCACGTTTGCACTTTTCTTTAAAGCAGGTTCTGGTGCATCCGATTGTCCTGGTTTTGGCTCTTGTTTTCCTCTTTTAAAAATAATCAAGCCGTTTAAAAAAGAATCGAACATACTGTTATTACACTTTATTTGAAAGTCATTTTCTTCCTCATCATCTGATCTTGTGAGGATCTTTATCACTTCCGGCACCGTTACATCCATGCCGCCAAGCTTAAATATCTCTGCCATTTCTTTATTTTTTATTTCTATAGCGTATCTCAATCGAATTAAAATATCGTTATTATCCATCAATGGACCTCCTATTATTAAAACTAGCGCCTGTTACCACCCGATTTATCAATAATAATTAATAAGAATCAGGAGCAACAGGCACTTATCATATCCATCTTAGTGAAATGTTCGGAACTTTACAACTGCCTCGGCATGGCTAGGGCCAGACAAACAGATAATTTTATCGCGTTTTACCAAAAATATGATAATTTAACTGGATTATTAAAAGAAATAGAATTTAAAGCGGAACAGTTAGTTATCTTGGTTAATAAAAATATGGGGGAGCACCTTGATAGCCGATGCCTGAATACCCGAAACCTGGATATCCGAATCCTCCGTAGCCAAAGCCATAGCCAGGGTAACCAAAGCCACCCCAAGGACGGCTTCCTAAAGCTCCTCCTATACCTCCACCGATCAAGCCTCCCAATAATGCCCCTGCAAACGATCCAAAAAAGCCAAACCTTTGATCATTTGCATAATATGGGTTCCGATAAGGATACATACAGCCTACCTCCTTCTATTCATTACTTTCTCTGCTTTATCTCATATGCGAAAGCAACGGTTTTGGAGTGGGCTTTAGGCGTGATATTCAATTTATTAGAACCACTTCTTTCATTCCTCTATTTAGCCCTTTAGAAAAACTTGGCATTCGCCAAGTCCTTTTTGGCGGATGCCCTAGTTTTTCTTATGCGTTCAGAATTTATGGATATAAATTCTGATTAGCTAAAAAAGACTGCCTTCTTCTTATTAGAAGGCAGTCTAAAATTACTCAGAAGTATATGTGATAAAAATTCTGCAAATGGAAATAATGAGGGAACTTCCTTGTTTAGGTGCCATGAGATTTCATTATACCGCCATCCATACTAGATTTTCTGTACAGTTTTTCGAGTATAACTGAAATGAAATAAATTATGTTCTTATCATCTTATTAAGAAAAGCGCAAGCGCCCGTTCAGCGACGTATGGACTGGGGCCCGCTTCGACTGAGATAAAGGATACACGAAATGCAAAGCATTTCGATGTTGACTTATCGTAGGGAGAAGAGGGATGGACACTAGGCGCTGGGCGCTGGAGCTAGACAGTTACAAGGGACAAAAATTTTATACTTTCCTACCTTTTTAAAAGGCAACTCCCCAATAGGGGCAGCTGCCTTCTTTAAGTATTATTTTCGCAACAGCTTTTAGCGTGAGCAGAGTTTGTGACAACACATCGGGTGCTTTCAAGTTTTAAGCATTAAATAATATCCAGGAATTGCATGTAAGCGAGAATGGTTATTCCAACGATATCTTCACAATATCATCCAGATATTTTGTTGTATTATAACCATGTATTTCAAGCATTTTTGGTGTCACATTCTCTTCAGCGCTGTTACTGTTTAACTCTATCTTTTGAACTGTATCGAAGTAACGGGGATGGTCCTTTTGTTCATAGCCAATGATTTCATTCGGATTGTATTCTTTTCCGTTTTTATCTACCAGTACTCCATCATTAACTATCTCCATTGTATCTTCTCCCATAATATCGAATTGAAGCGACTCATATGCCCTGTTCTTGATTTCATGATTGCTTATCACAATTCTGGTAGGTTGTCCGGTTTCATACTTGTCTATAGAGATTGTACTGCCTGCATATTCAAAGGTTTGAGGATATTTATGGGAAGCATCGAGTTCGATGGTTTTCCTGTCCTCAACCGTTAAAATGGCTGATTCTAATTGAACAATGACCTCTTTTGGTTTTTTTCCAAAAAGCGGGTCATATTGGGCTTGAAAAGTAGTTGAATCCATATTTCCGCTTGAAAAAATGCTGCCATACGTATCAGCTTTTACTTTTTTATTGTTCACTTCAAGATGATCTATATTAAGAGCTTCAATTCGCTTCTTCGGCTGATCATTAGTAATATTGAATTGCAGGATCGTTGCTGTCGGAGCGATGGTTAATTTATCAAATCGAACCGGAATTCCCTCCACTTTTATTTCTTTATCCAATGCGTATTCGGCAGAGGGCTGCTTGGTTACAGGAAAGTTGAATTTCCACTCCCCCGCTTTTTCCATGTTCATAGAAGGGTTAATAGTATTCAGTAAAGAGGAATCCCGCATTAATTTCTGAAGCTTTGAGATTTTAAGTTTGATTGTTCCTTTATTCTCCCGTAGTGGCAATAGACTAATTTTTCCCCGATATATGTTCTTTTTTTGGTTATTTGCATCCGATTCCAGATCAGGAGGATAGTTCCTTTGATAAGAGTCATTACTCAAAAATTCAAGTCTGTTCTCCACAGATACTCCATCATTAACATCTATCATATATTGACTATCTTCAGCCGTATCTTCTATTTCATAAAAAACAAGCGTCTGAACATCATCTGCAATCGCGCTCTTGATTGTAATTTTCACGCCATCGCTTTCTGCTTCAAGGTTCAGCACTTCCCCCATGCCCTGACGCAGAAAGCCACGCAATTGCTGATCTTCTTCTGTATATGAATAGTAGAAATTAGTAAAATAACCCGTCAAAACTTCTATACTTATTAATAATGCGAAAATACTTGCAAAAGCAATTCCAATTCTTATTTGCTTCTTGTTCTTCAGCTGCCTATGCTTTTCCCTTTCTGCCAGCCTTGCTTTAATCTTCTGCATGAAATCGGATGGCAAATAGATATCTCCAATCCTTTCCGTAAAATTCACCATGGTTAACAGGACTTCCTGAAAGGCACCCAAATCCTCCTGACAATTTTGACAATGATAAATATGTATCTCGAAATCTACCTTTTCCGGCCGGTCCAGGTTTCTTTCCAAGTAATCCATGTAATCCTTATGATACTCTTTACAGCCATTTAAGCTTTGCCCATATCCCAGTCCTTTTTTAAGTGACTGGATTCCGGAGAACAAATGCTCCTTTAGTTTTTCCTCGGAAACATTAACAAGATGTGCTGCTTCCTCTCGAGGAATTCCTTTTATATATGTAAGGGCCATCGCTCCTTTCTCTTCCTCATTCAACCTATCAATCGCCTTAAATAAATCCTGGCGTGGTTCATCTGGTGCTTGTAAGCTTCCATCCTTAGAAAGCTCCTGGCAGGTTTGTACAAAAATGGATGTAACCCGCGTTTCGAACGATGTTTCTCGATTATATCGTGGAAACTCCTTGTGTACTTTTATGATGGAACGGTAAAAAAGCTCTTCCATTTGCTGCTGGCTCCGAAGGTAGACCCAACCTAGAATATAAAAGGATTGTTTATGCTGATCGAACCAATCAATGATAGATTCCATGGCTTTTTCTCTTATCGGAGCGATCGAAATGGGCTCTATTTTTGCTGGGATCATAAAGGTCCCCCCTTAAACATTTCTCTTTATACCTAATCATATAAACTAATCCAATTATTGACAATACATATAAATACGGCCTTTCTGGATTTTATGAACCGTTTCCCTAAATTGAAAAGAATCAGGCAATCCCTTATCACGAGCCTGCTTCTTTTAAAATTAACTTTGATGCAGCTTGGCTTAAGTAGTGATGGCAGTTTGCTATAAATGTAGTACTTTACTATTGTAATTGCCCTTCCCAAATATATAGAACTAGTAGTCTAAATAAAAGAGGAATTCACTGACCATATCACGAAACTAATCCTATTAACCAAAGGAGGATCTTATGAAACCACCTAAAGCAAAACGTATACCCCATCCTCATGAATTGCATGGCGATGTACGTGAAGACGACTTTTATTGGCTGAAGGATCGCACCAATGCGGAGGTCATCCATTATTTAGAGGAAGAGAATCGTTATTACGATGAAATCATGCACCCACTTAAGGAACAAACCGAACAAATTTATCAAAGCATGGTGGACCGTGTTCCCGATTCAGAAGTGAAAGTGCCGGTGCAGCATGGACAATTCTTCTACTATTCCCTTTTGGACAAAAACAAGCAATATCCAATCTATGCACGTAAGCAGGCCACAAACCGCGAGCTTCTGACAAAAGCGACAGAGGAAGTAGTGCTCGATCTGAATGAACTGGCCGCAAAAGGTGAGTATTTAAGCGTAACGATGCAGCGTATAAATACCGAGCATACCCGCCTTGCTTATTTGGAAAATCGAGATGGCACTGACCGATATACCATCTATATAAAGGATTTGGGGACAGGAGAGCTACTGCCCGACCGGATTCCGGATGTCTTTTTATACGGCAGCATGGAATGGAGCCGGTGCGGAGAATATATTTTTTACATAACGGTTGATGAGGGTCAACGTCCCTACCGCCTGTGGCGGCATCGTTTGGGAAGTGACGTAGAAAGTGATGAACTGATCTTTGAAGAAAAAGACATGACATTTACATTACTCGTGACTAAGTCGCAAAGCGGAAAATTTATTTTTGTGCATTCACGATCGAAAACGACGAGCGAGACTCGCCTGTTAGATGCGGATTCCCCGTTAACCCCTTTGCAGCTATTAGATGGAAGGCGTGAAGGAATAGAATATGATGTTGAGCATTGGGGAGATGACCTGCTTATACTGACAAACGAAGGGAGCTAAACTTTGAGTTATTCCGGTGTCCTCTCAATGACCTTCACTCACGGGTAAAAGTCGTTGAATACAGGGAGGATCGCTATCTTCAAGCCATGTACCCGTTCCGGGACACGCTGCTTGTCTTTGGCCGGGAGAACGGGCTGACGCAAATCTGGGTACTGAAAGGCAGTGAGTTGGAACAAATTGAATGGGATGAGCCCCTCTATACAGTTTCGATTTTATCCGGTCAAAGTTATGAAACAGCGGAAGTTTTAATCCAGTATGAGTCCTTGCTCACGCCAAAAACGACTTACGGGCTAAATTTGTTAACCGGAGAGAAGCATCATTTGCAAACTGCTCATGTCAGCGGTGAATATGATCCTTCCCACTTCCGCCAAGAGCAATTGTGGGCAGAAGCCGAGGATGGAGTCAAAGTGCCAATGACCGTCGTCTATCGGGAAGGAGCGCTTAGGTCTGGGCCTGCGCCCTTGATTTTGCATGGGTATGGATCTTATGGAGCAAACAGCGATCCGCATTTTGATCCGTATCGTCTGCCGTTGCTGGAGAAAGGAATTATATTTGTCACGGCGCAAGTGCGTGGCGGTTCCGAAATGGGACGGATTTGGTATAAAGACGGAAAAATGCGGAATAAACGAAACACGTTTACAGATTTTCTAGCTACAGCGAAATATCTTATTGAGCAGGAATACACAACTCCAAGTAAAATGGCGGCCCGCGGGGGCAGTGCGGGAGGTTTGCTCGTAGGCGCAGTGGCCAATATGGCCGGTGAGCTATTTCAGGTCATCGTTCCGGCAGTACCGTTCGTCGATGTAGTCACGACGATGCTCGATGCCACGATTCCCCTTACCACCCTCGAATGGGACGAATGGGGCAATCCTCAAAATCAAGAGGACTATTTCTATATGAAGTCATATAGCCCATACGACAATGTAGAAGCGAAGGACTATCCGCATATATATGTCACAACCGGCCTGAACGATCCGCGAGTTGCTTATTGGGAACCGGCCAAGTGGGTTGCACGCCTAAGAACCTTAAAAACTGATGACAACGTCCTTGTGCTCAAAACGAACATGGGTGCCGGCCACTTCGGCGCATCGGGCCGTTTCAACCACTTAAAGGAAGCCGCCGCCAGCTATGCATTCATACTCGATAAACTCGGCATCACTGCTGAATAAAAAAAATTACAACCCCCGGCAATCGGGGGTTTTTTGATTGTCGAGAAACCCACTGCCGTCCTAATATTAAGGTGTGCAAAAATTGGGTTTTAAAGGAACAGCCCCGATTTCAGAAAAGTTTTTTTCATAAAATCAGGGCTGAAATCGGAAATGTTTTTTTCGGGTTACATTTTTAAAATAAGTTGCGATACACAATCTATATGGTGGACTGCAATTGACAACACAAGGGATGCTGGTGAATCCGCACAAAAAAACCAACGAAGTGGGGACACACCAGTTTAATGTCTTACTTCATTTTAATCTTGAATTGTGACACTTCTACTGCTCACCCATTCCATCAAGACTCTTTGAGCCAAAACTATCGAGCAGTGCTCGCACTTCATCTGTTGACGATGTGCTCATTAATTGATTTCTTAATTCACTTGCTCCTCGGAACCCTTTGACATATATCTTAAAAAAGCGATGAAGCGCCTTGAACGGTCGCAGCTCCAAATTTGAATATTTATCATGCAGATCCATATGCAATCTTAAGAGACCGAGCAATTCCTCACTGCTATGATCTTTCGGCTCTTTTTCAAAGGCAAATGGATTTTTAAAAATCCCCCGCCCAATCATAACCCCATCAACACCATATTGATCAGCGAGCTTCAAGCCAGTTTGACGGTCAAGAATATCCCCATTGATGGTCAACAGTGTATCCGGTGCCACCTGGTCACGAAGTTTCATAATCTCCGGGATTAGTTCCCAATGAGCATCTACTTTGCTCATTTCCTCTCTTGTACGCAGATGAATTGAAAGATTAGCAATGTCTTGTTTCAATATGTGTGTCAGCCATCCGCGCCATTCGTCTATCTCTGTAAAACCAAGCCTTGTCTTTACACTTACGGGCAATCCTCCTGCTTTTGCTGCTTGTATTAAATCTGCTGCAACTTCTGGACGACGGATAAGGCCGCTTCCCTTCCCATGCTGCGCGACATTAGGTACAGGACAGCCCATATTGATATCAAGACCCCGATAGCCTAGCTCAGCCATGCCAATACTCATTTGCCGAAAGTTTTCGGGCTTATCTCCCCATATATGTGCTACAATAGGCTGTTCAT
Organism: Neobacillus terrae; assembly: GCF_011393025.1. Lineage (GTDB taxonomy): Bacteria > Bacillota > Bacilli > Bacillales > Cytobacillaceae > Neobacillus_A > Neobacillus_A terrae. The sequence continues at coordinate 230,336 of NZ_JAAOEO010000008.1, forward strand.
CTTCTGTAAAAGTCAAACGCCCGCGCACACTGCGATTCCCCTCCGGGTGGCAGTAACTCTCACTGTTTGTAAACTCTGTAAAAAACACATCAGGTCTGGCTGCTTCACTTACTACATGGCGAAAAATAACATCCGTTACTTCTTCCATTGGTGCCAATATAAAAAAAGGTCGTGGTAAATCACGCCAAAAATTATCTTTCATTTTCAAAATTCAAATCCTCTCATTATGGGATACCAGTCCAACCCCTTATCCCAAAATTAAAAAGCAAGATGTCCGTGCTTCTTTTACACTTATACCATGTTTAAGCACTTTTTATCAAACGGATCGGTATGTTTCCATTAACTTCAAAAACTCTGTTCAACCAAATAAAATCCAAATTCCCAAATAATAAACAGAAACCTGGTTCGGTTTCTGCTTATTTTAATACTATTTCCGCGACTGCTTCGCAATGCATGGACTGTCATTGACAACACAAGGGATGTTGGTGGGTTTACTTTAGCCCCCTGAAATTTTAATAAAGAAAAGGAACAGTTCCTGAGGCTATTATCACAAATTATTAGGATTTCTACCTTTAGCAATGAATCACTCTTTAACTGGTAAACTATCTTCTCCAACTCGTTTTCAATGCCACTTAAATTTGATCGGACAAAAAAGGATGGGACTCCTGCTCCCACCCTTCTTATTATTCCGTTTCTTCTTGCATCTCTTCTATGCTAATCATCAGAATTTATTTTGACGTTATGTTGAAGTCTATTTTCACTGCAATTGACAACACAAGGGAATGTTGGTGGGTTTATTAACTAAGACTCCTTAAAAAGGAGCAATTTAAATGGATGGTTAACAGAGCATTACTGTTATTCATCCAATTCAACCGTTTTATTAACATCTGCCGATTCGGAATCTTGCCCTGTCATGCGTTTGTACATAAAGGCGACTTTCTTTACAAAATTACCGGTTTCCCAATATTCGGCTGCTTCTGCTTTTACCTTTATCAAAATAACATTAGGGTCATCATAGGAAGTTTGCGTAATTTTCTCATAAGCTTTGCTCCACAAATCCTTTTTTTTGTTTAAATCTTCTACAATTTCCGCTCTTCCACGGACGGAAACATATGATTTACCGGCATAAGCCACATTGACATCCTGATCATTTAAAATTTCCTCAAATTTATTAGTCTCTTTTTTTGTGAAAAACCATAAGTCACCATCAAACTCCACTTCTTGGGTTTTCATAGGACGGGAAACTAGACCTTCTTCAGTTACCGTAGTCAACATGGCCGTGTCTACATCTTTGATTAACTCTCTTAATGTTTCCATTTCTTCTTGTTTCATCATGTTAGACATTCCACCACCTCATTAGAGTTTACAGAGGTATACTACCCTTTACACCAACTTTTATTCTGGTTGGCGGATCACTAAACTACGTTGCATCTAAAAGAAAGTGCCTGTCACTCCACGAATTCTGCCGAAAAAAACACAACAAAATGGGGTAGTAACAGGCACTTTTTTATGATTATTCTTTTGTCTATTTTAATATCAACTGCGTTACACACTCAACATGTGTGGATTGTATGTGGCAACACATGAGGTGCTGGTGAGTTTTTAAAAATTTTACGAATATGATCTTGGAATACATCACTACTAGGTTGTCACCGTACAAGTCGATCAAGCATCAACAAAAACCGTCTATTCTCCGCAATTGTACTTGCACGGAATCCCGATGAATACCTCAAAATTGAACTGCAGTACTCGGTGCATTTGGGGGTGCACCCAAGAAGCTAGTAGCATAGTAAGATCATGGCGTAAAAAGTTTCCAATTCCCTTCAGTGACAACTTCGACCTCTCCGTCAATCACTTTGATGGCGGTTTGATCATCAATTGCATACGCCGGCCCCTGCATCCCGGCGGCCCATCTCTCTGCAGCAGCCATCGTGTTATACGGCAGCATCTCGTGATCCAGATGCGGGAACATTGCAAAATCGACCATACTCAGCGTTTCATCGCCACCACTCGGCGGATTCCAGCTAACGAAGAAGTCCCCAATTTTAGGTGCCATCACCATGCTACCGGCGCTCATTCCCACATAGACTGCGCCGAGCGACGGCAAGAGGTCCGCCAATCCGGACTGCTTCATCCAGTAACCCAGGTAGAGGGCGTCGCCTCCCGCCACCAGCAGGACGTCCGTCTCCCGTACCAGCGGCACCCAGCGGTCTTCACTAATACTTGGTAGCGCTGTGAGCTCCAGTATGCCGACGGATTTCCAGCCCAGGTCGACCATAGGATTATCTTCTTTTCCGCTGATGAACTCCCAAGCTTTGACGCCGGGGCCAACCCAGGGGTGTCCGTACATCGCGGTGGGGATGCACAGGGCGTTGGAGTCGGCGATCGACTTGTCCAGCATGTCAACCAACGCGTCATGTATGCTTTTGTTATTGATGCCTGCAGATGTAAGCAGAAATTTCACAACTCAACTCCTCCTCTTTGTATGTGTCTGACCTTGAGTTCTTCTGACTTTTAAAATGTGGCTGCGGACTCTATTAAAACAGTTTTGCCTGGTACAAGAGCCAAACTGACCCAATCGGTCACTTTTAAAACCCTTTATCGTTATAGGTATGGAACTGCATGCTGTATCCTAAGGTTTATATAAGGGTGCAGCAAGAGTCAAGAGAAAAAGATAAATAGATTTGTTGTTTTCATAAGGAAAGGGACTATTACGTTATCCCTTCCAGCTTTTTATATTAAGAAAAAGTGTAGCGTTTTTACTACAGTCAAAGATCTGACAGAATAATTGAATTTCGATAGTATCTTAAAGAAGATTAGGTGACATAGGGACGCTTCACCTTTCCATTTTACGAATATTCTGTACTTATTTCAAATAATTAGATTATAATTCTCTTATCAACCATTAAGGAGGAATTTCAATGAGAAACATCATGAACAAAACCGTACAAACATATAAGGGGGAAACACTTCTTTAATTGTAACGGTGTACTCCCTTATATGTGTTTATTTAAATAACACATAAAGGGGTAACTCATGGATTTTCCAGTCAAAAAATTTTTTTCATATTATAAGCTGTATCTTAAATTGTTTATGTCCATTTTGACATGTGCCTTTTTGATATCTGCATTGTCCTTGTTGTTTCCGTTGCTCGTCCGGTATATTACGAAGGATGTCCTTGAGGGGGACCTGTCAATCGTATTAAATAAAGTGTATTGGATTGGTGGGCTGATGCTTGTTCTTACCGCAATCCAGAATATTGGAAACTACTTTGTGGACTATAAGGGCCATGAATTGGGTGCCAGAATAGAAAGCAACCTCCGTACCGAGCTGTTTGAACACATGCAAAAGCTTTCGTTTAGCTTTTATGATAAGGAAAAGACCGGTCAGCTTATGTCCAGGATTACGAACGACCTGCTTTGGCTATCCGAGCTTTACCATCACGGCCCTGAAGATTACCTTAAATATCTCGTCCGCTTTATCGGAGCGTTTGTCATCTTGTTCTTTATTAACGCGCCATTGACGATTGTGATATTCTGCTTTTTACCGATTCTGGGGTTCTTTACTTTATATTTCAACAAGATGGAAAACAAGGCATTAATAAGAAACAAAGAAAGAATTGGAGACGTAAATGCCCAGGTGGAGGATAGTCTGGCTGGCATCCGGGTTGTTAAATCATTTGCCAATGAGCAGGTAGAAATAGGGAAGTTTAACCGCGAAAATAACCGTTTCCTTGAAAGCAGGATCAGCTTCTATAAGACAGAGGCTAACTTTTACAATGGATTACAAACGCTCATCCAGCTGATAACGATTGCAGTAATCATCTTCGGAAGTTCAAGCATCGTGAAAAATACACTCGATTTAGCAGATTTGATCACTTTTATGCTGTATATAAACTTTATGCTTGAACCAATTCAAAAAATGGCTCAAATGAGCATGCTATTCCAGGAAGGAATCACCGGCTTCCAACGCTTTACGGAAATCATGAATCTACAGCCCGCAATCGAAAACAAACCGAATGCAGTTACACTAAGGGAAGTCCGTGGCGAAATTGAGTTTAAGCACGTTCAATTCCGGTACGAAGACCATTTGGACCATGTCCTTGATAATATGTCACTGAAAATACAGCCAGGAGAATATGTTGCCTTGGTTGGCCCCTCGGGTGCAGGCAAAACCACTTTCTGCTCGCTCATCCCGCGCTTTTATGATGTGACAGACGGCAAGGTAATGCTGGACGGAATCGATGTCCGTGATATCGATCTTTATTCATTAAGAAAAAACATCGGGATCGTTCAGCAGGATGTTTATCTGTTTGCAGGAACGGTAATGGAAAATATCAGCTACGGGAATCCCCATGCATGTGATGAGGAAATTATGGCTGCAGCCAAGTGCGCCAATGCACATGACTTTATCATGAAGCTGCCAGACGGTTACCAATCCGAAATTGGTCAGCGGGGGGTCAGGCTTTCGGGCGGACAAAAGCAGCGGCTTAGCATCGCCCGCGTTTTCCTTAAGAATCCGCCAGTCCTTATTTTGGATGAAGCAACGAGTGCACTCGATAACGAAAGCGAAAGCATCATTAAGGACTCACTAGAGTTGCTCGCAAAAGGGCGAACAACCCTCGTCATAGCCCACCGCCTTTCAACAATTCGGAACGCACAGCGGATCATCGTTTTGACTGAAGAGGGTATTGTGGAAGAAGGAACACATGATACGCTGCTTGCAAAGCATGGAGCTTATTCAAACCTCTACTCCAAACAGTTTGAATCAATATTGTAATTTTCTTGTTAACTCGGCTCTTAAAAAGGGGCGAGTTTTTTCCAGCTTTCAAAGCCTAAGATCTAAAAACGGAAATTTCTTAGTCAAAATTCCATTCAACAAACAAAAAGACAACTCCCGAATGGGTCAGTTGCCTTCTTTTAATATTATTTGCGCGACTGCTTCTACATGTGTTGAGTGTATGTGGCAATACATGAGATGTCTGATGAGTTTATTCTTTCTTAGGGAGTTCAACAGTAAATGGTTTTAATTCCTTAGATGCGACAAAGCTTGAAAAATCAAATAAAAACATTGTATTTCCCAGCTTAAAATTCTCAATCCTTTCTTGTCCGTTTAAGTCGAAAGTAGATTGGAAGTGTGCTGTGGCCTTATCAATCAATTTTACTTTATTAAACGGAACACCGTGGTTTTTAGGTGGCCAAGGATTTTCCGGGTCGATTTTGGCTAGATAATCCTTATCAACCAACCAGATAAGATACTCCAAATTCTGATTAATCGTTTCGAGTTTACGTTGACTCAGGTTCTTCGGAAGCCCTGTAAGTTGATAATCTATTACCAATTCCTCGCCTTTTTGGGTAACATCATTTACCTGCACGCCTAAATCAAACCGTTTGCTGTTTAATGTAAAGGTTTTTTTGTCCAAAAGCTGGTGGACTTTAGGGTCAGCGAACGAGAGTGTCGGATAAAACGTAAGCGAAGAAATATCCTTATCTACGATTGTCATTGCCCTCCGGACAGTGCTATGGAACCCATCCTTCTGTGTAGATTCGGAAAGGTCAGTTCCATTGTCAAACCGATACACCTTTCCTTTATCATCCACGGCTTTATCAATATAAATGTCATCGCCCTTGTATTTCTCTACTATTTCATAAGTAAGAGTCGAGGACGCTTTTGCAGTAAGAATTTTTTCCAACTTGATTTTCACCCCATCATCAGGGTAGGCCTGTTCCTGTTCGATTGCCAGGGTAGTGTTTTTGTCCTGCTGAAATGGAATATCAAAGTTCCATTCACCCTTAATGCCGTTAATACTATGTATGGTAACGGGGAGAGTGAACTGGTCTGGAATTTTTTCATATGGGTATTCTGTTTTCCACTGAAAGTTGTATCCGTTTTTCACTTTTCTGATATCATGCGATATTCCAAGCCAAGGATCATGATCTCCTTTATTCCCCTCAAAGTTTAAATCAAAGCTCACTTCCCCTTTTTCGTTATGCCCCTTTTCAACATCCTCATCGACAAATCCGGTAATGGAAATAATGTTGCCGTCAAAATAAGAACTGGTCAGCTTCACGGTTACTCCGTTTTTCGTTTGGGATTGATTTAATACAGTCACAGCATCCTGGTTTGCTAGATTTACACCCGTTGAATCATCAAATTCTTGAAAGAGGGCGCCTATTAAAGGTGCATTTGCTAATACTTTGTTCATAGTTGGGTTGATAAAGCCTGAAGCAAGCGTAATCCCAAGAAGCGCAGCCGCAGTGGCCGAACCTGCCAGAACCTTCTTTTTCTTCGAATGTCCACCCTGGCTTGCTTTTGTGAGGCCCTTTTCAATTGCTTCAAACACTTTTTCTTTTGGCACAGGTATTTGTTCAATTGCTGCCTTCATTTCCTTATTATCCATGGCACTTGCCCTCCTCCTCGTTATAAGACTTTTTTAATTCGGCTTTCCCTCTGCTTAAATATGTTTTTACGGTGCTTTCAGGAATCTCCATGACACTGCTAATCGTTTTAATCGAGTAATCGTAATAGTAAAAAAGTATAATCGCTGTACGGTAATTCTCTTTCAGCTGCTTAATTGCATTTAGCAGTTGTAAGGATTCTTCAATGTATACATTTGCTTGGCCCGGCAGATTCGACAATATTTCATCACTCAGCGGAACAACATTGTTCTTTCTCTTTAGAACCCTGCCTGAACAACGAATGACAATCCTGGTAAACCAGGTCGAAAAATACTCCGGATTTTTTAACGAATGAATAGATGTAAAGGCCTGATAGGTTGCCTCCTGGACAACATCCAACGCATCTGCTTCGTTATGTACATAAAGATATGCAGTCCGATAGATTCTTTCATAATGCTCTTGAACTAACTTTTCAAAGGCGCCCTTATTACCCTTGATTGCTTTTTTTACTAGCCGATGGCTTTCCGTTTCCATCTTCTATGACCCCCTTTACTAATTAGTGGAATCTATACTCTAAAAAAGTTTCAAAAAGTTAAAGTTTTTTCAAAGAACAGCATAGCATGCAAATAGAATCCTAAGTTCAAAAAAATAACAGAAACCATACTTGGTTTCTGCTAACTTCAATCTATTTTAGACCGTAGTAAGTTGACGGCGTAAATCTTTATTTAACTGGTTCAGGTTGCTCTTGCCCTTCTAGCTCTTTCCAAACAGCAATAATAAATTCCGAATCATCTGGAGGTACCCATTCGGATCTTGCTTGATTCAGGTTATCCCAATTATAGTAATCTAATACGGTCGAGTTACTGTGATCAAGTTCCTGTTGTAGCCGAATTCCATAAGAAGATTTTACGATGTTCAATAGCCTTGGAGGCATATCTTGGAGTTCCTTCCCCTGTAGGTATTCATAAGCAGCAAACGACTTGGAACTTCCTTTTTCATAATCCGGAGGCATTTCTTCTTCAAATGTATATTGAAAAACAAATTTTTTGTTACCTTTTATATCACATAACCGTTCAATTTTGTGATTTAAAGTTAGTACCTTTTTAAGCGCCGCTACTGTCTTTATTTCTCCTTTTTTATTATGTTCAGTCATATCGAAATCGTGTATGCAGGTATATTGAACTCCAAAGTTATTGAGGACGTTCAATACCACATACATTGTGCCTTTGCCTGCACAGTTTACTACAGATGTTCTATTGTAAATTTCACTGTCCAAGCCTCCACTACTAACTAGCTTTTCACCGATTATTTTTAATGCAACAACCTCAGTATCGCCTTCAACTAAAATTACGTTATTGGCAAAAAATATTTCATTAACATACGGGTTAAATCTTAATAATGCTTGAAATTTATCTTTTTCATGACTCGGTAAGCCATAAATGTCCGAGTTTACCTGACTAACTACAACATTTTTATCCTCATTCAACGAAAGCTTAGCTAATGTCCTGTGCGGCTTAGCTAAATCAATGAAATTTGGTGAATGGGATGTTGCCAAAACTTGAAAGAAACCTTCATCTGCCAGGCTATAGAGTGTTTCCTTAAAAACTCTTGCAAGATGAGGATGGAGATATAACTCGGGTTCTTCTATAGCAATTATTAAAGGGCGATTTACTCCTTTATCCTCTCCTTGGTATTTTTTCATGTACATCTTAAACCCTTTAAGTATCGAAAGCATAAATGTCCGTTGCACTCCATTACCCTGGTGCGACAGCATAGTTTCTAGCCCATTAAAGTCAAAATTAGGTTTTAAGGAAGTACTCACTATTTCGTCCAGCGGGTTGACGTCCACATTAAATCTAATTTTGGTTGAAGTAACTTCTTTTAAGAAACCTTGCACTTCTTCCTCAAAGAATTTGATTTTTTCGTTATCATGTGAATTGATTTTATCTTGTAATAGCTGTGTTTTCTCTTTAGCTTCTTTATATTCATCTAGTCCTCGAATAACATCTTTATACAAAGCGTACAAGGTTTTCATATAAGGAGAAGAATCTTTTATATCATCATTGGCATTTTTAACCGCTGGTATGTAGATTACCTCGGGAAACGCGCTTAAAAAATGGGTTCCATTTTTTCCCCCTCCCATTTTTCCATCCCAGCCATCGCTTCCGAGATCGTGTTCCTCATTTCCCGAGAGTTTTGATGCACGTTCTACCTTTTCTCCCAAACGATATACTGCCCTTACGATAAACTTTCCGGTTGGGCCATGAAGCGACGCTCTAATACCATGGAGATTAATTTCTTCATCTGTTAAATCTGAAAAAGTAGCATGAAAACTAATTGGATTAGAAGTGTTGTGTCTATGATAAAGGTTTTTTTCCAGCATTGTGTCGCTGGATCCAAACTTACACAATGCTTCTAATACTGTACTCTTACTGCAGTTATTAGGGCCAATAATTATAGATATGTTTTCTATGTCTATAGTTAGTTCTTTAATGCCTTTAAAATTTCTGATAGTCAGCTTTGTTAGTTTCATAAACATCCCCTCCTTCTCCAATATTTTACTATATATTACAAAATATTCCCATTACTTATTAAAAAGCCTTAATAAAACCTTGCACTTTATTTTTTAAAAGGTTTTATTAACGACAGAGTAAATCCTCAAAAGGGTCAGAGACGCTACCTCTGTCTAAACGCTGTCGTTATCCGGGTTCGACAATAAAAATCGGAGAAAAGAATAATTAACCGTGGGAGAGCCCTTAAGTCACGATAAATAAGAGGTTGGTGAGCTGAGCCGATGCAGAAAATCAGCGTAGCAATCATTAGGCAAGGTCTTTCTGCTGTTTATGACCGGATTGCGAGACTTAGAGAAGCGGGAACGGCTTCTTGCAGTAACGGTTCGGTGGAGTTTCGATTGGTTATGGCCAATGGTACTTGTCACGATATATGCGGGCGAAACTGCATATGCTTATTAATAGCTAGTGGCAAGGTGAAGAGATTCAGGTACTAAACAGCAGCGTCATCAAGTTCCCTGCTTTATACTAAAGTATATATTTGAGTACCACTTCCTCTGTTCACGTGTCTCCGAACCGTGGACAGGGGAGGGTACTATTTCGTAGTCAGTAGCCCGCATAACCTAAAGTATATAAATATAGCCTGCAGACCTACATACACTGGTACGAAATTTTAAACTACGACGAGATGAGACCAACAGCACCCTCCCATGGCAACGTTATAAACATCTGTATTAGCAATCAACAACCACGGGTGCGACAGTGATCACTTGTTCTTGTCCTGGAGAAACAATATAAATTTATTATTCAACAGGCAGCTGTATTGAAGGACTGTTGTTCTTTCTTGTTGAAATTCTTATTCGGGCAGTTTAGTTCAATAAGAGCATTTGACCAATAATGCGTCTTATTAAACAAAAGAAGAGCTTTATAGCTCTCCTATTAGACTGTCAAATGCAAAATGTGTTGTGGACCTTTTGGACCTTCATAAAATTCGTTCTCGTCTACAAATCCTGTTTTTAAATAAAGTTTATAAGCAGGCGTATTTCTCTTATTGACACCGAGGACAATTTCGTCAGTTCCAGAAAGATTATTTTTAACAAAATCAGACAATAGCTGAAGCCCTTTCTTTGCAAATCCCTTTCCTTGATTTCTTGAATCAATTGAGAAAGCTGTCAGTAAACGAGCATTAGTATTATTGCTGTACTTTAAAAGCTTTTCACCATCTTCTAAAGCAAAATAGCCTACAGGAACACTGTTTTCAAGAATTAATACATGTTTAGCACTGTTAGAAACATTAGGATTATTAATTTTATCCAAAGGCATACTGGTAAATTGAAGTTGCTCTTCAGGTAAATGGTAGTTGGATAGATGTTCATCGTATGAATTGGTGTACTCGACCAGTACAACTGAAGATTTTAAGTTGTTAGACAGCATTATATTTACCCCCAATATATGGAATGATTTAAGTATAGTCTATTAATCGTTAATGAACAAGAAAAATAGAACATACATTCTGTGAAGCTTATAATAAAATCGAACGAAGAAACCCAAGGGAAGGAGGACAAACACACCACGAATGGTCCTTATTTAGATTTCAAGAAAAAGAAGTAGTGATGAACAGTACGACCATAAGTAGTAATCAAAGAGAAGGTGCTTATTCAACTACCATGAAAATTAACTTCTATTAAAAGGAAAAAAGGCAATACTAAAATAAGACGCAGCTCATTCGTTTTTAAA
>NZ_JAAOEO010000088.1 GCF_011393025.1 Neobacillus terrae
TATAGTGATTTTAGGTCAGGTGGGATTATTTGTTGAGTTTAAGTATATCAATAAGTGGAGGAAAAGAAATTAATAAGGATTTTTTTAGTAATGGTGAGTGAATTGGGAAGAGTTCAGTTTGAAAATTGGATGTTTTTGGTGTTTGAATTGTAGTTTGGAGAAGTGTTTTTAGTGATGGATTGGGTTTAAGTTTTTTGGAAAGGGGTGTTAGAGAGGGTGAGAGTTTTGTTGTGTTTGGATTTTGTTGCATTATGAGGTGTTGTCTATGAGTTGGGTTGTTTGGGAATGTAGTTTTAATTGGGTGGTAAATTTTGTTTAAGGTTAAATATGGGTGAGAGATCGATAGTGAACAAGTATTGTGAGGTAAAGATGAAAAGGATTTTGAAAAGAGAGTTAAAGAGTGTTTGAAATTGTTGGGAGGGAAGTGGATGGGGGTTGGTGATGTGTTGGTTGGATGTGGAATGGAGTAATTTGGTTTGTTGTTTGATTTGGGGTGTGGATTGATGTGGATTATGGTGGTGGTTTAAGTTTGGGTTGTTGATATGTTTGTGTAGATGCTGTTGTTGTGATTGTGGGTTGTCGCATGTGTTCAATGGTGTGTTTTGGTATTAGTGTGTTTTGGGTGTTGGTTTGTGGGTTTTTTATTTGATTTGTTTTGAAATATGGATTAAGGAGTTTCATATATGTGGA
>NZ_JAAOEO010000089.1 GCF_011393025.1 Neobacillus terrae
TGTTGAATTAATTAGTTTTGAAAATGGATGGTGTTTAAGTGTGTGATTTATATTTGGTTGTTGGGGTAAGAGTTAGGTTTTGATGAGTAGGAGGGTGTGGTGGTTGTTGTAAAATTTAGGGTGTGAGTTTGGGTGGAGTGGTTGTTGGTGTAGATTTTGGTGGTAGTAGTAAATATTTAAATGAGAATTTGTTGGTTGTTAGTGGATTGTTCGAGTTGTTTTTGTGGTGAGAGTGGGTTGTTGTGTGTTGGTTGGGGGATGGATTGGGAATGGTTTTTTTGGGAGTTTTTTTTGGGTGTTGAATAGTTAGTTTAGAATTGGTATGGATAAGGGGAATTTGATTGTTTAATTAAAATAAAGTATTGTGATGGTTTTTGTGGATGTTAATGTAATGTGATTTTTGTTCAGTGTTTCTGTTTATTATTTAGTGAAATTATAGTTAAGGGAATGGGTTTGGTAGAATTAGTGGGGAAAGAAGATTCTGTTGAGTTTGATTCTAGTTTGATTTGTGAAATGATTTGAGAGGTGTAGGATAAGTGGGAGTTTTGGTGTAAGTGAAATATTATTATTTTTAATGTTATTTTATTTATTTTGTGAATTGGAGGTGGGGTATAATTTTTGTTTTTGGTTTTAAGGTTTGTTTTGGTGGTTTGATTTGGGTGGAGGTTATCATT
>NZ_JAAOEO010000090.1 GCF_011393025.1 Neobacillus terrae
TGATCTTCAGTACGTATCCGGATCGTGAAAGCGTGGTTTATCGATTTTTTAGATTTTTGGAATTTGAAGTTAGAGGTGTCAGAAAAGTTATTATAGGGATAATTGGTTTGTGGTAGTTAAGTGTTTATAGTGATGTTGTTTTTTGATTTTTTGATGTCGGTTTTTTTTATTATTGTGAAGTAGAATTTATTAAGTGTTGGATTGTTTATTCATTAATAGGGAACGTGAGTTGGGTTTAGATCGTTGTGAGATAGGTTAGTTTTATTCTACTGATGTTTGTGTTGTGATAGTAATTTAATTTAGTATGAGAGGAAGTGTTGAAATGCACAATTGGTTATTGTGTTTGGTTGAAAAGTTAGTGGTGTGAAGTTATTGTGTGTTGGATTATGATTGAATGTTTTTAAGTTAGAATTTGGGTTAGAAGTGATGTATGTGTTTGTTGCTTGATTGTTGATTTTTAGTAGGAGTGTAGGGTTTTGAAGGTATGTGTTGTTGGTTAAGTTTGTTCGGTGGAAGTGTTGTTTGGATTGTTTTGAATTATAATTATTATTGAGTGGTGGGTAGAATTTTTTGTAGATGATTTAAATATGCGATGGGGTATTGTAAGTGGTAGAGTGGTTTTGTTGTTA
>NZ_JAAOEO010000091.1 GCF_011393025.1 Neobacillus terrae
GGTACGAGAGGTTAATGCTATTGGCAGCTACAAAAGTATGATTATATGGTATTTTCAGTTTATTATATTTTTTGTAAGTGTACTGTTTTTTTTTAAGATTAATAATATTGTTAGTAAAAAGTTTTTTGTAATTTGGTAGATTTAAGTATATTATATAGTTTGTTTTAGGGATTGGTGATTTATTTATTTAGTGATTTTGGTATTGGATGGATGTTATTAGAATTGGTATTATTGGGTTGGGTGAATTTAATAATAGATGTTTGGTGGTATTTTAGTTTTTTTTTTTTTTTTAGGATTTATTTTAAAGAGAATTTAGTATTTTTTGGTTGTGAATATTTGAATAGGGTGAATTATTTTGTGGATATTTTTATTTTGGAATAAAATAATTAGAATTAGGTTTGGTTAATTGGAATGTGTTTTATTTATATAGGGGATTTTTTAATTGAGAAGACTTATTGATTTGAGAGGAAGAGAAAGGTTTATTTATTTTATTTAGTTATTTAGTTGATTTGTTATTGGAATAGATAGTAATAATAATTTAATTTGATATGTGTATTTTTGATTTTTTAATGGATTTTTATTTTTTATTAATGGAAAGGGTAGGGAGCAGTGTT
>NZ_JAAOEO010000092.1 GCF_011393025.1 Neobacillus terrae
GTTCCTACAATGATAAGGAGAATAAACAGTACCACGATTAACGCAAACGACGTTCCAAGTCCATCACTCATGTATAACACCTCCAGCACTTGATTAGAAAGGACTTAACTTGACTTAATCATAATGTTTGGATTAATAAACCATACTTGTACCTACAATGATCAGGAGAATGAACAATACTACGATTAAAACAAAGCTACCACCGCCGTAACCGCCTCCGTATCCATAACCGCCTCCGTAGCCGCCATATCCAAAGCCCATATTTTTCACCTCCTATCGGGATATTCTGAAGAAAAGCATCTTCACTATATATATATTTTCTTAATACAAGAATGGTTTGGACAATCGTCATAGTATTTTGACAATTCATCGATTTGATAAAAAATTATTAAAAAGGAAAAGAGCGTCTACAATAAATGCAAAACGCTCTTCGGAGGTGAAGTATATGTGCTTCTTTTGGCTGGTGGAGTAATAATATATTCACTTAGAATAAAACTGATTGGACAAGTGCTGATTAAATGTAAATTTAATAGAGAATTTACAAATCAGCTAGTCTTCACCCAATGCACTTACTATTCTGGTTACGCTAGAAGTACGCAACC
>NZ_JAAOEO010000093.1 GCF_011393025.1 Neobacillus terrae
CTTTATATTTTATTGGGGAGTGAAATAGAATATGAAATTGTGAGTTTTTAAGTAGTGGGAGGAGTTTTGGGTTTTGATTGTGTGTTTGTTGAAGAATGAGTTGGTGATTTATAGGTAGTGGTTTGGTTAAGGGAATTTATTGGAGTGGTAGTGAAAGTGAGTTTTTATAGGGTAATGGTTACTGTTTATGGATTTGAATTTGGGGGATTTATTTATGATTAGGATGAAGTTTGGGTGATTTATAGGTAGTGGTTTGGTTAAGTGAATTTATTTGAGTTGTAGTGAAAGGTGAGTTTTTATAGGGTAATTGTTATTGTTTATGGATTTGAATTTGGGTGATTTATTTATGATTCGGATGACGTTTGGGTGAAATTAAGTGGAGGTTTGAATTGATTGATGTTGAAAAATTAGTGGATGAGTTGTGGTTAGGGGTGAAATGTTATTTGAATTTAGAGTTAGTTGGTTTTTTTTGAAATGTGTTGAGGTGTAGTAGTTGATTGGATATTTAGGGGTAAAGTATTGTTTTGGTGCGGGTTGTGAGGGTGGGATTAAATTGAGGTATCTTTTGAATATTAGATATGATTTTAAAATAATTGGGGTT
>NZ_JAAOEO010000094.1 GCF_011393025.1 Neobacillus terrae
GAAGCAAAAGACAAAAATTTACAATATGAAGCATTTCAGAATATAATGCATGCTACAAAAGGAAAAGTAGATTGGGCTTATGAAGTATGGGACCAAATGATAGATTGGCTTACTGACCCCGATAATCACCGAAGAGCCAGAGCAGGACAGTTTCTTGCTGGTTTAGCAATCAGTGACCCTGAAAAACGGATGCTACATGATTTTCCAGTGTTATGGGAAGTAACAAAGGATTCGAAATTTGTAACAGCTCGGCATACTATACAATCAATTTGGAAAGTCGGCTTAGCAGGTCAAGAACAAAAAGAAATGTTGCTCAATCATATTATTGACCGCTTTAAAAATGGAATGGACGAAAAAAATTATACTCTTATTCGATACGATATGATTGTAGGTTTAAAAAAACTATATGATAAAGTAAAGGATGAGAACATCAAGAAAATAGCAATGGAATTAGTTGATTCCGAAGAAGATAGCAAATATCGTAAGAAATATATGTCCGCATGGAAATAACAAATATTTATGGCAGTAAATAAGGAGTAACTAAACTTGGATTTCCAAGTTTTCTTTATAG
>NZ_JAAOEO010000095.1 GCF_011393025.1 Neobacillus terrae
CGATTGTTTTGGAGGCAACCGGGCATTATCATACGCCAGTTGTTCAGTTTTTCGAGGAAAGAGGATATTTGCTTATTGTTATAAATCCCCTGGTTTCTTATCGAGCCAAAAGCTCCTCTTTACGAAAAGTAAAAACAGATGTAGTCGATGCGAGACATCTCTGCGAACTGTACTATAAAGAGGAATTGGAACCTTATAAAAAGCGTGGAATACAACTGTTAAACTTACGCAGCCTTACTAGGCAGCACGAAAATATAACAGGCATGTATGTCCAGACAAAACTTCAATTTCAAGCAGTACTAGATCAAGTATTCCCAGAATATCAGGGGGTTTTTGGTGACTTATATTCGGTTGTTTCTTTATTAACCCTATTGGAGTTTCCCACTTCTCACGAAGTACTGGGTGTTGAAGAACAGACTCTAGCCGATAAAATTGATGAGTTATGTAAAAGCCGTTCAAGCAGCTGGGCTAAGACAAAGGCAAAACAATTAATAGCTGCGGCAATGAAAAATCCATTCCAAACAAACTTGTATCAAAGCCATATTCTCAGCTTAGAA
>NZ_JAAOEO010000096.1 GCF_011393025.1 Neobacillus terrae
CTACTTCACACAACTAAAAACTAAATACAATTCTTTAATCTTATCCATAGACTGCTCTTATAATTATTCTATACGATTGCGAAAACACATAAAACAACAATACCAATCCCACAACCACCCTCACCATCAACAACACATTAACACCCAACAATACAACCAACACAACAAACTCCCTAAACACCATATTCTAAAAACCCACACTATATAATTAAATAAATCCTCCTCTATCTATTACAAATCAAAAACTCCTTCTCCTTCCCCTTCTTCAAACTCCAATTCATATTTTTCATAAAAAAATCTCTAATCAACAATAAAACAAAATCCATCTTACATCATATATAAAAAATCCCTTAATTCAAAACAAAAAAACAATATCACTCAATCATTATCAAACTAACTACAATCTTTTTCTATCCATAAAAATCCCACCAAAACACCTTACACTTCTAATAAACCATAAACGAGCTCCACAACATGCTCAACAGATCCATAAAAAATAACCCTAGGTTTTTCATCAAATACAAATAACAACCAA
>NZ_JAAOEO010000097.1 GCF_011393025.1 Neobacillus terrae
TAACATTACGAAAAGGGGAAATGTTTTATTTTTGAGTGTGGTTTGTATTATTTGATTTATGTAATTGGAAGTAATTAAGTAGGTTTAGGATGAAATTTAGGAATTGATTAGTGATTTAATTTGAGTATTTTTATAGGATAGATTTTAATAGAAAATTGAAGAGTAATGGTAGTAAGTGATTGAGTTTAGTAGTTTTTTATATAAAATTATTGATTTTAGAGATATAGTAATATGGAGAAGATAAAATTGTTTTAAGTATGGATAGTATAAGATGTGTTCATTGTGTTAAAGAGAGGAGGATGGGTTCTTATATTTTATTTGATGGTTAGAGGTGAATTGAAAGTTAAGTAGTGGTAATTTTAAAGATTTTTTTGGGGAAAAATAGAGATGTTTTTTATGTTATTTATAATATGTGGAAGTATTGATGTAATTTTATAGAGTTATTTGGTTTGAATGTTATATGAAGAATATAAGTTAGATGATGGAATGGGAAGATTTAGGATGTAGAAGATTATAATATAAGTTATTGGGT
>NZ_JAAOEO010000009.1 GCF_011393025.1 Neobacillus terrae
TATGAATATAACAATCATCGTTATCAATGGGGATTAAATAAAATGACCCCGGTGCAATACCGGGGCCACCTATTAGCAGTATAGGCTCTTTTTTATCACTGTCCGAAATATGGGGTATAGTTCACTGCGAGGGGAGCTTTTTAGATTCTTACTCAGCTAAGTTAATTCCATATTCCTCAAACCAAACATGAATTTGGTATAGGTGTGCAAGAAGCTGAGGGCCTGTCATCAATTGGCCAAACCATGGCTGAGTGAAAGACGCCCCGCCAGATTCAGCAATCTCCGTTAATTTCTTATAATCAAATAACTCATGGAGCACGGAAGATTTATTTTTAAGTGCATTACTGAGCAAATCCTGCACTAGTTTTGTGTAATGAGGATTATGCGTCTTTGGATAAGGGCTTTTTTTCCGATATAATACTTCCTCTGGCAACAGTCCTTCAAAAGCCTTGCGAAGGATGCCTTTTTCCCTTGCCCCATGCATTTTCATTTCCCATGGAATATTCCAGGCATACTCTACAAGCCTGTGGTCTGCAAACGGCACACGCACTTCAAGTCCTGCACCCATGCTCATTCTGTCCTTTCGATCTAAAAGGGTAGTCATAAACCAATTCATATTTAGATAAAATATTTCCCTTCTCCTTACTTCCTCCCTGGTTTCCCCTTCCATTACAGGAGTTTCCGCAACATAAAGATTATAGTTATCGATGACATAGTCATTTAATTTCAGTTTATTTCCCCAATGTGGCTTGAGCAATTCTTGCCGCTCTGCTACAGACCGCATCCATGGGAAGCCTTCACGTGTCAAATCATCCTGCCTGTGGAACCATGGATAGCCGCCAAATATCTCATCTGCACATTCTCCTGAAAGACTTACAGTAAAGTTCTCTTTTATTTTTCGGCAAAACCAGAGAAGAGAGGAGTCTACATCAGCCATTCCCGGTAAATCTCTTACAATTACTGCTTCTTTCAAATTCTCCGCAAGTTCTTCCTGACTGATAATACAGGTATGATGCTTGGTTTCGAATTCATCTGACATTAAGTTAATCCAATAGGAATCAGCATCAGGCTGAAAGTCATTCTTTTTAAAAAAGTGCTGGTTTCCTTCGTAGTCAATCGAATAAGTATTGAGCGGCCCTTTTCCCTCTTTTTGAAAATCCCTTGCCGCAATTGCTGTTATTATGCTTGAATCGACTCCGCCTGAAAGGAAGGTACACAGAGGAACATCCGAAACAAGCTGTCTTTTCACAGCGTCGGTCACAAGGTATCTGACATTTTCTATCGTATCCTCCAGGCTGTCTGTATGCTTCCTGCTCTCAACATTCCAGTAACGCCATATCTTCAATCCGTTTCTTGAAAAAGTTAGGGCGTGGCCAGGCTTAAGCTCACGGACTCCCTGAAATACACCTGAACCAGGCGGCCTCGAAGGTCCAAGACCTAATACATCAGCAATACCTTCTCGGTTTAATGCAGGCCTTATTTCAGGATGGGCAAGAACAGCTTTCAATTCCGATCCAAAAATGAGTCCTCCAGAAACCTCCGAGAAAAATAATGGTTTAACTCCCAGCCGATCACGTGCTATGAATAGATGGTCCTTTTTTTCATCCCAGACAGCAAATGCATAGATCCCATTAAAGTGTGTTACACATTCCTCAGCCCATTCTATATAGGCTGTTAACAGTACTTCAGTATCAGAATGGCCCCTGAACGAATATCCTTTTGATAGGAGTTCTTTCCGAATATCTTCGGTATTATATAATTCACCATTATAACAAATGGTATAGGTGGCTCCCTTTCCAGCTTTCTGCATTGGCTGGCGTCCGCCTTCAGGATCTACTACAATTAGCCTTTTGTGCCCAAGGCCGACGAATCCCTCTGTCCATATATTTGTATCATCCGGACCTCTTTTTTCAAGGGTTTCTGTCATTTTTTCTAGAATATCCCGTTCCTTCTTCATCTGTTTTTTATAATTAATCCAACCTGTAATTCCGCACATAGCAATACCTCCTCCACATCGGGCGCCCAAAAATATGATTAAAAGACGTGTTCCTATACTATGCCGGCGGTGAATTCTGGTTAATTGTCCAATATACTTAGTTAAAAAAGTTATATTTTTATTATAAGATGTCTACAAAGGTAAGTGTAAGCAACACTCACGGAGGATAAGTGATGAATCGACAGCAGCGAAATAAACTTTTTGAATTCCAATCAAGGGCATACAATGAAGGTACAGTAGAATTAATTAATGACCAATGGATTTTTTTTGACAAAGAAACCGAGGAAGCAGCTCTCCTCGACGAATCCCTTCATCAAGAGATTGAGATTTTCCGCTATAATCGCTGGAATAGAGGGATTTTAATAGAGGCGGGAAAAGTCTGCCTTCAGGATGAATCCATTGTTTTACGTGATCAGGATATGGTCAGGATCAGAAAACATCTGATTTACTCACTTGACCGGCTGCTGGAAGAGCTGAATGACGAAGCCTTTATTCAGTTTGTTACCACACTTAATTCCATGGATTTTTCGATATATGACTGTTTGTATTGTTATAACCATTTATCGTTCCTGGCGGAGGAAGACAGGAAGGCCGGCGTAAATTTCATGGTCTTTGACAACCAGGAGCAAATTTGTAATGTCCAGCATCATTTCTGTTATTTTGAAAAAGTGAACGACCGCTTTGAATTTACAGTTAATACCGGGAAAAGACTCGTGATAGAAAAATTGATTTCTTAGTTTGAAGTAAAAAAAGGGACTCAGATTTTGTCTGAATCCCTTTTTACATATGAATTTCTTTAGGTGAAAAATATTTTTCAAAGTCACTGGCCATTAAGGGTTTATATAGATAAAATCCCTGGGCAAAGTGGCAATCTAATTCTTTTAGCAAATCAATTTGTTCCTTCGTTTCTACCCCTTCTGCAACCACTTTAACCGATAGTCCCTGTCCCATTGTAATAATGGCTTTAACAATAGCAATGTCGGAAGTATCCATCATTAGATTGTTAATAAAGGATCGGTCAATTTTAAGTGTATTAATCGGAAGATTTCGTAAATAGCTTAATGACGAATAGCCGGTTCCAAAATCATCAATAGATACCTTTACGCCTAAATCCTGGAGGGCTTTCATTGTTAAAATGCTGTAATCAATATTTTGCAGCGTCGCACTTTCGGTCAATTCCAAATTTAGATACTTTGGTTCAAGGCCAGCTTCCTCTAATGCCAGTTTAACATCCATTAAAAAACTGTCTTTTTGAAATTGATAGGCAGAAACATTAATGGAAATGGTTAGCTTCTCGATGCCTAATTCCTGCCACTTTTTATTTTGTATACAAGCAGTCCTTAATACCCAGTTCCCTATATCATCTATCAATCCTGTTTCTTCTGCAAGAGGAATAAATTCTCCAGGTGATACAAGCCCCAATTTCGGATGGTTCCAGCGCAGAAGCGCTTCGCTTCCATAAACCTTTCCTGATGCCAGATCAATCAGAGGCTGATAGCATAAGTAAAACTCTTCCTTTTGAAGCGCTTTCCTTAAATAGCTTTCCAGTTCAAGTCGCTTTAAAGCTTGCTCATTCATCTCTGTGGAGAAGAAGGTAATCCGGTTTCCGCCAGATTTTTTAGAGATATTAATAGCGATATCAGCATTTTTGAGTAATTCCTTCTCATCTGATCCGTCTTCGGGAAACAGGCTCGCACCTATACTTGCTGTTACAAAAAATTCTTTTTGATCAAAGTGAATGGGTTCTGATATACATCTGGTAATCTTTTTAGCAGTATTCATAACCTCATCGCTATTAACATTCTTCGTTAAAATCAGAGTAAACTTATCCCCGCTAAATCTTCCCAAATAAGCCCCGGCTGGAAATTCCTCCTGCACTCTCTCCGCTAAATCTTTTAAAATCAAATCTCCTGCATAATGGCCAAGACTGTCATTAATAATTTTGAACCTGTCTATATCTATAAACAAAACAGCAAGCTTCCGTTTTTTCTTGCTTGCTCTTTTAATTAAATCTCCGAGCTGCTCGGTGATTTTTTGCCTGTTGGGCAATCCAGTCTGAGGATCGACATAGGCAAGCTTGGCAATTTTTTCTTCACTTTTAACGATGTCAGATATATTCCTTCCTATGCCATAAATTCCAATCGCAGCCCCATCTACTTTAATTGGGATATTTTTCATTTGGAAAAGCTGAACATCGCCATTTACATCTGGAATTCTCAAATTGTAAAATTGTTCTTTCCCTTGGAGGGCTTTTAAAAAGTGGGCAGCTGCCCTGGCAGCATCCTCTTTTTTAATAAACTTCAAAGCAGATTTTCCGACCACCTCATTTTCCATATAACCAAACGTCTTTTCAAAAGATCTGTTCACGCTAGTAAAATTGCCCTTCAAATCTGTTGAATATACAAAGTCCGCATTGTTATTAAATAGAGAACGATAATATTGGCTTGATACCGACAAATGCTCATTAAGTTTTCGAGTATCATTCTCAGCTGCCTGCATTAAATGAGTAAGGATCATAATTGAATTCAAATGCTGAGGAGGCTGGTATTCAAAAAGACTGTTTTCTTTTTGAGGCAGCTCTGCAGATTCACTAAGCGCAAGGTATGAAAAGGAATATCCCGTCAGCTGAGCAGTTTTCTTTTTTTGAGAGCTAATTTCCCCGTACGAGCAAAATCCCGCAACCGGAGCAATCTGCTGAAGCATTCTCAATTCAGCCTTAACATAGTCATTCAGAAAATATTTACGTGCAGTACTGTGAAAAACAAATAATGTTTCGATCGGTTTTTTTGATAGGCGTTTCATGTTAACCAGCGATTCTTCAATAACTAATGCAATATCAGGATATGCAATGGTCAGGAGGTCACCTGTTAAAAGAGGCCTATTCATTTCCACTGCTCCGCTATCATATAATTTGGTGATGTACAGAGGGAACTTTTCTCCCTTTTTCTCTGAAATAAAAGGAAATTCTGCACCTGAACGAGGGAGACTTCTTACAAAGTCTGCTCCAAGGTAATGCTTTAATATTTGGATTGGCTTCTTGTTTTCAATCGTATATATTACGCGGCCTTCAGCTTTAGTTACAGTCAGCTTTCTTCCTATTTCCCGCCATTTAAAATCTGCTCCCGCTTCTGCTATCAAACTATCGCTTTTTAAGGCAATTGCAACAGCCCCCTGTGAAACAGAAGTATCACCATTAAAAACATAAGTTCCCTCCAGGCTCCCATTGTTTCCAGCAATGCCTCCAGTTATCAAAATGTCTGGCTTTGATGAAAAAATCCCATCCAGGAACTGCTGTGTATCTATGTCCACACTTCCTATCATGATAATCATTGCTTTGGTTTGAGGGTCTATTAGCATTTCCGAGACTCTTTTCCCCATCATAAAGCAATCAGGAAAATCTCTTTGCTCTACAATACAGGAATCAATGGAGGTTTTATCAAACCCTGTAAAGGAAATAACGATGGACTTTTCCTGAAGGCTGCTCCCAATTATTTCACCAGCTGTCGTACATCCTATAATTGTGGCCTCAGGTACTAAAAGTTTTAGCTGCTGCTGGATTGTTTTTAATTTATTTTCCTGCTCTCCTGAAAATATTTGAACCAGTAAAGCAGGAAATGTATCCAGCTGATTACGGTGGATAAAGAGCTGAAGTTTCTGATGATTTTCATATGTATAGTTAAGAGTTTTGATCAAAATATCACCATTCACCTTCAAATTACGAAACTATTCTTACTATAAAAATAACATATTTATTTCAGCAAGGATATGCAATAAATACAAAAAGCCGCCATTTCTGGCAGCTTTTAGACAATATTTTTGCTTTTGGGTCTTGCATGAGATTGCAGGTTTTTTACTGTTATATTATATCTAGAGCGAACCACCAGGAAGAGATGACCAATAAGAAAACGGCCCTCTTTACTTATGCAAACGGATGGAATCCAAGCGGCAATTTTAAACCAAGATATAAAACGAGCAGAATAGCAATTACAAACTGAATCCAGAGTACGGAAGTCCTGCGGTCTTTGGTTGTCCTCATTAGGATGAATTCCATAATCACAATGATCCATAGACCTACAGCCATTTTGAGAATATAAAGCATGGTAACAGGTATATGGTACCTCATTATCAGCTCTATGCCTGTACCAATTATAAGTAAATAGAAAACCCTTAAAATCATTTGAACGATTCTGGAGCCTTTTCGCTTGCCGCTTTTATGAAGCGACAAAGCAACGAAGAATAAAATTATTCCTAAAGCCCAAGTCGTAATATGGACGTGTGTCATCCACTTTCCTCCTATGCCAATTCTTTTTTTGATGTTCCTATCATATCACAGCATATCTCAAAAAACGAAATTTAAGGCGGCTTAAAGAGCGGCTTTTAGGATTATTTCGAGATTGTATTTCTTAAAATCCCTACACCTTCCACAGTAATTTCGATTACATCTCCACCAGAAAGGTATTTTGGCGGTTTAAAGCCTTTTCCTACTCCGGCCGGTGTCCCAGTAGCTATAATATCACCGGGCTCAAGCGTCATTCCCTTGGAAAGGACAGAAATAATCTCTTCAATAGGAAAAATAAATTTATTGGTGCTTGATTCCTGTCTGATTTCTCCATTAACCCGGGTCTGAATTTTAAGGTTTCCAGGATTCTCAAGTTCATTTTTATGTACCAGCCATGGGCCCATTGGACAGCTTGTATCAAGGCTTTTCCCTATAAAGTATTGCTTGTGTCTTTCCTGCAGATCACGTGCAGTAATATCATTAATAATGGTATAGCCGAAGACATACTCCAATGCATTTTCCCGGCTAATCCCCTGGCCCTCTTTTCCAATGACAACAGCAAGTTCACCTTCATAATCAAGCTGATTGGTAATTCCGCTGTGATTTTGTACCTCTGTATCTGGTCCAGTAACCGTAGTAGGTGCCTTTGTAAAAACCATCACATGTTCAGGTATATCCGCAGCGCTGCCCAATTCAATTGCATGGTCAGCATAGTTTTTTCCAACACAGAAAATATTCTTAGCTGGCCGTGGAATAGGTGCAAGAAGCCTGACATCACTCATTGGAATATAGAAAGAATTAACATCCTCCCAATCAATGAGACTATTTACTTTTTCCAAAAAGGAATCTCCCATCTGAATACACTCCAGCAATGTATCAGGAAATATTTTCTCCCCTGATCTGCATTGTTCTGCGGCATTTAAAGGTAAAACATTTTCACCGGTTGAGTCCAGAACCCCGACTGTTGTAATTCCTTTTATCTCAGCTGTAACAAATTTCATCCTTTTCCCTCCATTGATTAGAATGTCATATAAAGGCAGCAACCTTATACATGGCTGCTGCCTTTTATTTTATCAATTTATATAGAATGTTGAAAAAGAAACAGTATTACTTTTCAAAAACTTATGTCAATAAGGCTGGAACTTCTTTGAAGAAATCGGAGATTCCTTATAAAACATTATTTAATATAACGATTTTTCGAATAAGTAAACTTTCTCCAAACGAATTCAACAGGACCTGCATCAAACTTTTTTAACAAGTATCGGCTGAAAAGTATCTGAAAAAGAAAAATGGCTGCAGCCTGTATAGTTCCTACCCATATAGATACTTTACCGTAAAGGCCCAGACCATAGCTGTAAAAGAGGAAAGTACCTAAAATGGACTGCATTAGATAGTTAGTCAGTGACATACGGCCTGCGTGAGAAAAAATGGAAAATATTTTTTTCGTATTTTTGTTTTTCAGTAACATAAATATAGCAATAGCATAGGAAACAGAAAGAAGCGGTCCTCCAAAAACATCTTGAACAAATAATGCCTCAAAACCCCTCTTCGTAATATAAGGAAGGCATTTAATGACAAGGCCAGGGATAAAGAAAGCCCAAAATAACCGAGGCAAATGTTTTTTGTTTGGCAGTTTTCTTCCCTTTGCAATGGATGCACCGATCAGGAAAAATGGAAAAATGGATGTAAAAATTAAAAGGAGAGAAAGTCCGCTGTTGGCAGCTCCCCAGTCGTGAAATCTCTGCCAGAAAATATCCAGGAAATCCCCTCTAGAATAGTTGCTAAGGGAATAGGACGCTTGCCTGGAATTGGAACTTATACCTGAAGTATGTATAAACAGGCCAAAAATTGACAAGAAAGCATTAGGAATAAGATAAAGGAATACACCTGCTGTAAACAGGGCATTTTTTGGCAGTGTAAGAACTGAAAGTGAAAGAAAACCAACAATCGAGTAAATTAAAAGGATATCCCCATGCCAAATCAGCATCACATGCAGTGCTCCTAGCACCATTAGAAAAAGAAGCCTGCGGACAGCAATCCCTGCAAAGCTTTTTCCAAGATCAACCGTTTTTTCCCTCATTGTGGCTAAGCTATATCCAAATAGGAATGAAAATAAAGGATAAAAGCTTGCCTGAAAAAATATATCGATTACAGCATACTGGAAACGGTCGGCCGGCCGGGACCAATATTTATAGGGATCTATATATAAATATGGAGAATGAAAGGAAAGCATATTAACCAAAAGTATACCCAGAAGAGAAAATCCCCGCAAAACATCCAAATAAAGTATCCTATTTTTCGGCATTATATGTCCTCCCTTCCTTTATACATTATAGCTTAATATGAATTACAACTTAAAAAACTCAGGAAGAAATTCTTAATAACTGGAACATTCAGGCGTACTTATAGGCATTTGAATCACCTTCTAGAAAATATCACATAGCATATTTAAGAAAAGGGCATTTGCCTACTTTTTGGAGGAAATTTCTGTGTTTGGGTATTGATTTAAATTTGAAAAAAGGGTGTACTTTATGCCAGCAATTGTGGGAGTTGCACAAGTTATCTCAATCGGAAGCAGCGCCGTATTTAATATTGGGGATGTTTACAAAATTATGCCTCTTTCCAATGCAAAGACTTTCTCTGGGGCTGGCTCGTTTAATACTGGGGATTCCTTAAGGATAAGAAACGAACTGAGTTCAACCAATACATCGGACCAGGACGGTATGGATGCAGGGATTGTGCTGAACGTATAAGACTAAAAAGCGCAGGTGATACCTTTGAATTATTATATTCAACAGTCGATTCATATAAATTTTATCAAAATCGGTGGGATAACGAATTCGAGTGTCTTCCAAATTGGAAGTGCAGGTATCATTAAACCCGCTTCCAACTTATTCAATACAGGCGGCTTCACAGGGCCCGCCCCCCAGCCTGCCAAGCAGCAAGCGATAGGTCAAGGTCAGCTAATCCTGGCTCCATCTGTTCCCTTGCATGCAGGATCACGAGAAAATACCTAGTTTGATACGGAGGTGAATGGAATGTATCAGGATTTTTATGAATATATTCGTAAGCTTCACCTCTTTGTTGAATCACAGGAACAGCGTATCCGCCAACTGGAATACAGCTTAAATGAAATGCAGAAGGAAATACAGGAATTAAAGGCCAAACCGCCAATCAGTGTTGGTCGGATTGAGTATAAATTCGACCAGCTGAAGGTCGAAACACTGGAGGGTACCTTAAACATAGGGCTGAATCCATCCGATATGCAGGGAATTGAAGATTTTGCAGTAGGAAATCAAACCCTATCAACCCCTTTCTCACCTGCAGAACAAATGAGACAGACAATTGATGTTGAGGATGAAATATTAAACTATGTTGATTCTGATTCTGAAAATATTATTTCTGCCTGCGAAAAGGAATTTTCCAAGACAGTTGATTCCTCCTATTATAGTTTTATCAAGGAGGATATAAAAAAACAGCTCCCAGGCCGTATTGAACATTATTTAAATCAAATCCCGATGCAAAAACGCCAGCCCGAATATGAGGTTGAAAATAAAGATAAAATTATCCAGCAGCTAAAAATTGACATCGAAAAAGGGATTACTGCCTTCGTCCGCAATCTTCCTGATACAAGAAAGGGATGATATAAAAATGGAATACCATGTTTATAATAGAGAGTTGTGTGTAGGAACCATTAAGGTTACCGGGGTTGCAAGCTCCTCCATGATCCTGGTAGGGGATACGGAAACCATCCAATTGTCTTCCACTTTTGATACCCCTGCTGAATCGTTAATCATAGGTCCTTTTGTTCCTATTACTCCTCAGGGATAAAGCAATGCTGAGCCGATTATCTTCCGTCCAGCATCTTCGGGTTAATATTAATTCCTTTTCTTCCGTTATAGAGATTGGGGATTCAACCTTTGTTAATAGTTTTTCCAGAGCTCTTGCCGTTCAAAGGGAGGAAGAATTTTTTTATGGGTCGGAGGGTAACTATAACTATCCTGTGTTTAAAGAACCGATTCGCATTCCCCCATTAATAGAAAATGTAAGGATTAACCGCCAAAATATCAATCCTGTCATCAATGTTTCCTGCATTCGGGTTATCGGTAATGCAGCAGCATCGGTAATTCATATTGGAAGCACGTGCCATATACATCTTGAGTCAAGAATTAAACATATCCGTCAGCTTAGGGAAAGAGAAAACACACAAACTTAAAGAAAAGGGGGATTCTGATGCCTGCTATAATTGGTCCAGTGCAAATCGTTACTGTTAGCGGGGGAGTTGTTCAATTTGGCGATGCTGCTTTTATTTCCCCAAAAAGTACCGGAAAAACGTTTGCCGGTTCAGGTTCGTTAAATACCGGCGCGTTTATCATTGCAAATAACGGCTTAAGCTCAACCGGTGTTCTCGATACAAACTTGATTGACCAGCCTATTGCCGGGAATAATTAGAAAACCCGGCGCTAGCCGAGCCATTAGGCAAGGGCAGAGCCGTATTTGCGCTTATCATTCTCAAAACAAACGGTTCTTCCTCGAAAAAGCTTTGCTTTTTCTTCGTGCGGCGCAAAGTTGATGACACTTTCCTTGTCCTTTGCCTCTCACCGGCCTAAGACATTCTCGGAAAAGCTTTGCATTTTCTCCGTACGGGGTAAAGCTGATGGAACTTTCCTTGTCCTGTCAGTCGCGCGTTGAGAAATTTATACAATACATTCTGATAAGCATAATAAAGCGGAGACGCCTGAACAGGAGTCTCCGCTTTTTAACTTTTAAATATTCATGATATGTGCACCGTCAAATAGGAATAGATATCTTTCGTCCACTTTTCTTTTCCAGATTTGTTCAAGCGCTTTTGTATATAAATCTATTTGCATTTTATAACGATTTTCAATGAGAGGCCTTGCCTGTTCAAATCCTCCCTTGTAGCGCCCATGTATCGTATCAGATTTATAATCCAGTAGTACAAGTCCCAGTTCATCCTCGAATACACAATCTATAACACCTTGTACAAAAATAGACTCATTTTCTTCTTTCCAGTCCATGTATACTTCTTTGGCCGGCAAGGACATAGTAAATGGAATTTCCCGTTTAATATATTTTGCCTTATGCAGGCGGTGGCCAAGCTCAGAATTAAAAAATTGAACGATTAATTCCGGTTCGATTACCTGCAGCTGTTCATCTGTAAGAAGTTCATCCTTAACCATAGAGGAGAGCAGTTCCTGAAGGACGGGAACCGTAACAGGCTTGCTGAAGTCCACATGCTGCATGACCATATGGAGTGCCGTTCCCCGCTCAGCCGGAGTAATAGTCTTCTCCTGCATAAACCTCGGCCTATTTAAGTTAGTCTTTTTAAACTTCCTTAGTAAATCAGTTCCACTGTTTTCGTCTGCAATTTCCCGATGCCGTTTCATTTCTGAAACTGATTGCTTCGAACGGTGTGTAGCAGCGTCCTGAAAGCTATACTCCCAGGATAGCATGTTAAAAACCTGCTGCGCTTCCGTTGATTCTATCGGTACAACTTTTCCTTGCTCCACCAACTCAAGAAATGTATCCTGTTCCTCTTCTTCAAGATCTTCTCTTGAAACTAACTCTTCAGCATTTAACCTGTTGATTTTCCAAAGAGATGGATGAGCCGAGATTTCCTCCGGAATTAAATTAGTCAAATCTTCCACACAGTCCTGATGACGGAAGAGTGTTGGTCCTACCCAATCAAGATAACTGTTTGCAGATGCCCTTTCATAATCCTTTAATAGCCAATCAGGATGAGAGCTCACTGTCTTCCATTGTTCCAGCTTCTTTTCTGTATCCTTTATAGAGGCAATCATATATAACCTCTCTTTTGCACGTGTCAGGGCAACATAAAGAACACGCATTTCCTCTGCCAGCATTTCCATTCTCTTTTTCCTTTTAAAAGCTATCTGAGGAAGCGATGGATAGGAAATTCGTTTGATAGGGTCAACATACTTCGCAGCAAACCCAAAATCTTTATCTATTAAATATGACTTTCGAATATCCATTTGATTAAATTGACGGGATAAACCGGCTATAAAGACAACCGGAAACTCCAGGCCTTTGCTGCTATGAATGGTCATTAGCCGGACAACATCTTCCTGTTCACCCAATGCTCTGGCAGCACCAAGATCATCACCGCGCTCCATCATTCTTTCTATGAATCTTAAAAAGCGGAATAAGCCTCTGAAGGATGTTTCTTCATATTGGCGTGCCCTGTCATATAATGCACGAAGGTTCGCCTGCCGCTGTTTCCCTCCTGGCAGACCACCAGCGAAATCATAAAACTGTGTATCTCTATATAACTGCCAAACTAACTCGGAGAGTGAACCTTGTCTTGCCATTGCTCTCCAATTCCCAAGCATTTGAGAAAATAGGGCTAACCTGTCCTGAAGATCAGAATTTATATCAGGTGAACTGCTTCTCGTATAAGCTTCAACAGCTTCCCAATAGCTCCCTCTTTTATTGTAAATCCGGAGCTGAGCCAATTCTTCCTCGTTAAGCCCTACAATGGGGGACCTTAAAACTGAGGCAAGAGGAATATCCTGGTACGGGTTATCAATAACTCTTAACAAGGACATCATGATGGCAATTTCAGTCGCTTCAAAGTATCCGGTAGATAAGTTCGCATATATTGGAATACCCTGTTGCTTAAATTCCTCCATGATTTGAGGGGCCCATGTCATTGATCTTAGGAGGATAACAACATCTTTATACTTTAAGGGACGGTTAGTTTTTGTTTTTGCATTGAATACAGGTGTTTTATTTTCAATCAGCTCTTTTATTTTTTGAGCCATTGCTTTTGCTTCCAGCTGGGATTGTTCAAGTTCTCCTCGGTCAAACTCAGATTCATAGGCAGAGTCCTCCCCCTGTGAAGCCAAGTCTTCCCCTGCATCATTCCGCTCGATCAGCATCAATTCAACAGGAATATTTTCTTCAGGATACGGAGCACCCAGCTTTAATTCTGCTGATTCATCATATTCTATTTCTCCAACGTTTACGCCCATTATTTGTTTGAAAATATAGTTTGTTCCATCCAAAACTTCTTTTCTGCTTCGGAAATTCCGGGATAAGTCAATTCTTAATCCGGACGTATTTCCATAAGAATCAAACTTGTTGTATTTTCCGAGAAACAAGTTAGGTTCAGCAAGCCTAAAGCGGTAAATGGATTGTTTTACATCACCAACCATAAACCGGTTGCCTGGTTCATCCTGTCCTTTGGCCACTAGTTTGAGAACTGTTTCCTGCACCATATTCGTATCCTGATATTCATCAACCAAGACTTCTTTAAAATGGTTCCGATAGGAGACAGCTGCTTCCGAAGGAAGAAACTCTCCGCTATCAGTTACATTTTCGGCTAAAATGGCAAGACAATAGTGTTCCAAATCAGCGAAATCCACAAGGCCTCTTTCCCTTTTCGCTTCACTAAAACGTGAGGCAAAAGACTTTACGAGAGAGACAAGTGTTTCGATAAGAGGGAGCATTTCAGTCATATCGCGAAGGAAGCTTTCCGGCCTCCGGGTAAAAAGTTCATCCTTCAATCCATTTATAATTTTTTTGGCTTTATCCCGAAGTTTTCCTGCCTCTTCAACTAATTCCTTATTAAAATCGTCGCCGCGGCATTGCTTGGCAGTTGAAAAGGAAATCGTCTGCATTGCATTGTACAGCGTTTGCCAGGAATCCTTTTTAGCTGCAGAAAGAGTATTGATCAGCTGTAAATCATCCATATAATTCAGGGCACGCGGAGCCGGTCCGCCAGGAAGTTTAGACATTTCCAAAGCCTTTTCAATTAACTCGCTGGCATTGATAAGCTGCAGTTCTATATCATAAAGTAAGGCAGAAACAAAAGGCAGATCCTCTACTCCCTCTTCCGGACTTGTCTCATACATTTCAACAATGGATTGCAAATACTTTTCTGGAAGAGGATTGGACATTGAAAAGTCATATATAAAACGGACAATTTCCATAAGAGAAGCGTCACTGCGGTCACTTGTAAAAGCATCTACAAGCCTAAAGAAAGCATCATTGTCCTTTTTTCCATACTCCTCTTCGAAAAGTTCATCCATAACCTCATCTCTTAAAAGCTGTGCCTCCGTTTCATCAGCTATCCTGAATCCGGGATCTATGTCGATCAAATAATAATATCTGCGGATGACTTCCAGACAAAAAGAATGGAGGGTAGAAATAGACGCTTTATTTAATAGACTTAGCTGCATTCTAAGATGCCTTGATTGAGGGTCACTTTGTATTGCCTTTTCCAGTGCCTCTCCAATTCTGTGGCGCATCTCTGCCGCAGAAGCATTTGTAAAGGTTACAACCAGCAGTTCATCCACATTGACCGGGTCATCTGCCGACAGAACCTTTTGAATGATTCTTTCTACAAGGACAGCTGTTTTTCCAGATCCTGCTGCAGCTGCTACCAGGATATCCCGGTTTTTGGCCATTATTGCCTTCCATTGATCGTCTGTCCATGTTACATTATTGGGTTTTATAGGAATCTGAAGGTCAGCCATTCGTATCTGCCTCCTTTCTTATTAACTCAAGCACTTCGTCATTCGACTTTGCAGGCAGTATACGGAAGTGGTTGTCAGTGATTGATTCATCAAATTGGCAAACTGATTTAAAGGAACAAAAACTGCATGGTTTTTTATCCTTCATTTTATACGGGGCAATATCTACTATCCCGTCAATAATTTCATTTCCTGTTTTTTTATACACTTCTCTTACATAATGTCTTAAATCATCAAAGTCGTGCCTGCTGGCTACCTTTGAATACTTTTTAAGTGTTCCATCCTTTTTGATACCTGCAGCAATAATTTGCGAGTCACCGGTATCAATTGTTTTATCCATCAGCCGAAGAACCGTTTGATCTTCGAGCATTAGGCCGTTCATTTTAAATTTCTTAAGAATTTCATGTTCAATTTGATCAACAGACAGCATCTTCGCGGAATTGATCATTGGATTGTGGACATGGAAATAAAGAACTCCAGCCGGTGTTGCTTCCATGCCAACTAGATCCTTGGAATTAGCTAGTACAATATCCAAGTATGTCAGCATCTGCAAAGCCAAGCCATAATAAACTTCATTTAAATTCAAGTCTTTTTCACTAGACTTATAATCGACAACACGCAAGAACACATTTCCATCATCTTCTGCTCTATCCACACGGTCAATCCGCCCAATAAGCTCCATTTTCCGGCCATTTCGAAGAGAGAATTGAAGCGGAGGAAGTTTGCCCTGTGGACCAAAACCAAGTTCCAGACCGATTGGAGAAAACCCGCTTGCTTTAGCATGTTCGCTTAATACAAAAGAAGCCCTGGTAATGATTTGCTCCAGTTTCCTTCTGATATAGTGATTGCGTTCAGAACTCAACAAAATCTCATTTTGAAGTCTTGGTGCCAGAGATTGGACCGCCTGCTTGGCGAGCCTCTCACATTGTTCCCTTGTCAGGCTAGCCCAAGTGATATTTTGCTCATTCACCATATCGGAGATTTGTTTTAAAGCGGCATGGAACAATTCACCTATATCAGGAGCTTCAAGCCGATAAACCTGCCTGTCCCTAAGCTTCAAGCCATGCTGTACATAATGGGAAAATGGACAGCTGTTAAACAGTTCCATTCTTGACACACTTGCATGAATATCTTCTCCGTAAAGCTCTTCTGCGGAATCTTTAGAAAGCTGTACTGTTCTGTTGGTATAAAAGAGACTCGATAAAACCTTTTGTGCCCCTTCCTTCCAACGGCTATTCATATAGAAATTGTAAACATCCCACCAAAGATCAGAAATAGGATAATTACGTTTTTTCTGCTGAAGCTGAACAGTTAAATAGGAAATAGCCGTACGGGTGCTCGATACAAATGATAACTGTTCCTTTTCCGAAAGTTCTGTTGGATCCGGTGCAAAAAAGTGTTCCCCACAGCCAGGAAATAATTCTTGCATTCTATTTATATAGGATGATGGCAAAAGAGCTTTTCCTTCTGTGTTTGCCATTGGGTAAGTAACATAAAGGAGATCAGATGGGGTAACAAATGCTTTATACGCAAGAAAGCTTTCATCCAGCAGCCGAGTACGGCTCCCCGGGCCAATTTTCACACCAGATAGTTCAAGCTTCTCCCGGTCTTCATCACCCAAAATCCCACCTTCCTGAATCTTTGCAGGCAGAACTCCTTCATTTGCACCGATTACAAAAGCAACCTTAATTTCTGAAAGTCTCGATTTTTCCAGATTAGCAATCAAGACCTGGTCAATGGCAGGCGGTATAAGGGAAAATTCCATTGAGTCAATACCAGCCTCCATAATAGACGCAAACTGCTTTAATGAGACAGGTTTGTCGCCCAGTATTTCCACATATTGATCCAATAGATTAATAACCGCATTCCACACTTGGTCATGCTCACGGGATTTTACAAGATTTCCGCTGCTTTCCGCTTCATCTTTCCACTTTTCCAGTTTAGCTGGTACATCGAGTTCCTCTAGAAATAAGTAGACTGCCTCGCAAAACCTTCTCCCGCTGTCAGCCCTTTTTAGGCGTCTTGAAAGCCGAAGAATGGGGGCTGTTATCAAAAGGCGCAGCTCGTTTAGCTGCTGTTCGAATTGTTTTTCTGCATCTGTCTGTATGTTAGTTTCTAAATCAAGTCCACGGAATCTCTTATAAATCCAGCGCTCTTTTTTAGTCCATTTGTCGCCTTTAATTCCATAAGCCAATACATAGTTTTCAAGCTGATCCATTTGCTTTCGAATCCTGTTCGGATTTTCCTGAAGCGGAAATAGAAGCTCGGTTTTTACCGCGCGAAAAACAGGCTCGTAGCGCCAATTCCCATTAATTATCTCCATAGATGAACGGATGAGCTCGATCAATGGATGATTAAGCATGGTTCTTTTTTGATCAATAAAGTAAGGGATCGAGTAATCATTGAAAACCGGTTCAATGATTTCATGGTAATCCTTGCCGTTCCTGATTAGCAGGGCAATATCCTTATATCTGTAGTCCTGCTCTCTTATCAACAGGCGTATTTCCCTCGCAATCCCTTCCACTTCAGCTCTTCTGTTGGCAGCATGGCAAATATGGACGGAAGAATTAACTTCCTCAAATCGCACTGCAGGCATGGACTCAAAATGCTTCTCAAGATGCCTCAGTGAATCTGTGTTCCACCGTTTTTGCCCTCTAAGATGAACATTGGGCTCAATTTCAATTGTGTTGGCTTTAGCTAATTCATATACAGAACGATATGTCTCTCCTGACATTCGGAACATGTTAAGGTCATCGGCAAGATGACTTTCTTCTCCATCCGCCGTAACAGCCACCGTGATCCGGCTGCAATTTTTCAACAGTTCCGCAATTACATTGAGCTCCTGTGGAGTAAAGCTGTAAAAACCGTCAATATAAATTTCAGCACCCTTTAAATATTCAGATGCCGCTGCTTTTTCCGAGAGAAGGCGAAAATAATCTTCGGAATCAATATATTTGCCAAAGGTGGCTTCCTCAAAGTGTTTATAAATAACTTCAAGGTCATGCAATTTATCCTGAAGTGATTTTCCCATCCCAATGCCGGTTAATTCCTCCGGCTTGACGCAATATCTTTTAAATTCAATTATCATTTGTTCAACCTGGTCTATGAAGCCATTTTTATCAGCTGCTCTTTGGAACAGTTTTAAATTTTCCTTCTGGTCCTCAATAATCTTTCGGATTAACATACTGAGTCCCACACTGTCCAGATGATACCTGCTAAAGCCGCCTGTTTCCTGAAGAATTCTCCAGGCAAGACGCGAAAAGCTATAGACCTGTGCCCGTATCATTCCGCCTAAATCTTTGTCTGTAGCGAGGCGATATTCAGATAAAAAGGTCATCTGTTCAGGAACCAGATAAATAATAGGGGTCCCCTCCGGATTTACCAGAAGCCTTTCTTTTATCTCATTCAGGCATAAAGCCGTTTTACCGCTGCCGGAACGCCCTATTAATAATCTTAGCGACATATATTTTCCCCGCTTCCTGTTAAATCATCATCAATTCTATTAATCTATTTTACCACAAAAGGGGCACAAATGTTTGTATTAGTGACCTCCAGATTCAGGAAAGAATAGCGCAAGTATCTATAGTTAAACAAGAACATTTCGCCTTTAGCAGAGGGCAAATTTCACATACAGATTCTATTTCCTCTAGGCTATAACTTCAGGCTTTTTCTGCAACCTGAATAATAGCGGAATGTACGTTTCGGCTAACCTGTCCAAATATACCTTTTGCCCTAAAAAATAAATTTCGAGCTTCACCCATTTACAATCCTCCCCACTTTTTCTTATTAATTACAGAATAACAAAAGAACCTACAAATAGTGAGTTCTACAGCCTTTTTCTATTACAATAATAAAGCTGAACAGTCCGACGCTTTCCGCGGGCGGGGCCGAGCCGCTTCCTTCGCTCCTATCAAGTTACATAATTTACTAAATTCTTACAATATACAAAGTAAGACTCTCTGAGGTGGTAGAACAATGATGACTAGAAACAAGATGAAATGAACGGAAACAGTTAGAAATGCAGACCATTAATACATTAGTTCTGTAGATCATTTAGTACGAAAGCTTGAGAAGGCTAATGATTTTTCTTTTATTTATCCAATGGTGAAAAGTAAATATTCCAAAACGTACGTACAATTATTGATCAGTGGTTTTATTTAAGATGACACAGCGACTGATGAAAAAGGATTCATTTTTAGGTACTATTGTGACGCCTGGAAATGTACATGATCTTCATATTTTACAACCACTTATTGAGAAGATGATGCAAAAGTACAGAAGCCACTAACTGTTACAGCCTATGCAGCATATAAAACTTCTGGAATACGAACTTTCTATTTGCAATCTGTCCATTTCTATCACAATGAACAGAAAGCAAAAATCATCAATACCTCATTCAACGAGTTGATTGGAGCGGAAGGCACTTGACTCCTGGGGGATCAGCGTAACAGGCGAGACCCCGCAGGAGCTAGCGACGAGGAGGCTCGGCGAACGCCCCCCCGGAAAGCAAGCGCCTAGAGCGGAGATCAACCTTTTTTCCTACATTAAGATCAATAAAGTGACAAAAGGTCTCGAGAAAGGGTACACTCGAGACCTTTTGTCTACAATCTGAAGAGCTCACAAATAGTGAGTTCTATTAAAAGGAGGTTGCTACTTCATTTATAGGCCAGTATCGCAAATTAACTTTACCCACAACCTTGCTGGCTGAAATAAAACCAAAATGGCGGCTGTCCCAGCTCCCTAGACGATTGTCGCCAAGTACAAACAACTTTCCTTTAGGAACTTTAACTCTTCCGGTAATTTCTTTTAGAGTAAAGTTTCCTGTCAGTCGGCTCCCAGGATTTTTTTTTCGGTAAACATCCAAAAAAGGTTCAGCATACTTATGGCCATTTATATATAGATGATCATCTCTGTACTCAATTCTGTCTCCCGGCAATCCAATAATTCTTTTAACAAAGTCTTCTTTTGGATTGGCATGGAACACTATCACATCAAACCTATGTAAATCTCCTGTTTCAAAACCAAGTTTATTGACCACCAGTTTATTTCCTTCTTGAAGGGTTGGCATCATGGACCGGCCTTCTACTACATAATTGGAGAAGAAAAAAGATTTGATAAAAACAAAAACAAGCACACCAATAGCTAATGCCTTAACCCATTCAAAGCCTTCTTTTTTCCAAACCTCTTTCATGTACCGCCCTCCGCCTATTTAGAATTCCCTTCAGTCCCCTTCACTTTGGTCTTATTCAATTGTACTTCCACCTTTTTACCTGCATACCAAAGAATAAAAATAGCTAAAAAACAAGAACCGTCCGTTCAGGCTTAGTAAAAAATGAATGTAGATTATGCCCAATAAAACTAACTGAAAAAATCATAACGACCTTACCTGCCAGTACAGCCAGCATATACCTCGCTATACTAACCTTTGAAAGCCCGGCTACAATGTTTACCACAGCTGAAGGGGTAAACGGAAAGCACAGAAGAAGAAAAATCGGACCAAATCCATGATGATCCAGCCAACCCATTAATTATTTTTCAACTTTTGATTGCTTCTGAAGAAAGGACAGCGTTTTCTTTTGTCCAAACCTTCTTGCCAGCAGAAATATAATTAATGCTCCTGCGCAGGCACCTATCCATGAATAGAAAAATCCAGCCCATAACCCAAAGGCGATGGCATTAACCACCACAAATAAGAATAATGGGAGGAAAGGCAGAAATGCTTCTGCCTATGTCAGCATGATGCAAAAAAAGGGGCCGAGGGACCGATATTTGCGAATAAAATTCATTATATGATCTATTTCAAACAGTCATTCAAAATAGCTTCAAATTCCATCTGTCATCCCCTACAATTGTTGCCAAAAATATTTTTATAAATACTTTTAATTTGATATAAATTGGTGAAGTGCTTCCTTATTTTTTTCAACGTCTATTTTTAAGACAGCTCCTTCGCCACTAATCCTTGGCTCGGTGAAACTGTTATCGACAGGAATTCGGAGTGTTGGGATATTTTCTTTACCTTGAGTAAAATAATTTTTTGCCATAAATAAAATATCAGTCGATTGCATGTTGGTATTGATATATGGTGAAATAATACCAATTAACTTTGGCAGTTTTGGAATAACTGTAAAGCTAGTCATTTGCTCTCCTAGTTTCTGGATAACCTCCTGCTGACGCTGTACCCTGCCAAAGTCGCCAATACGGTCATGACGGAAGCGGACATAACTTAGCAAATGCCTTCCATCAAGTTTTTGCAGTCCCGGTTCGAGCGGAGGATCCACATATGCTGCCATTTTTTTCTCTACGTTAATTTCAACACCATTTGGAAAAGCTTCATCGATTACTTGTACGAAGCCTTCAAAATCAAGGATTGCATAGTATTGCAGGTCTATATCAAAATTTTCTTTAATTGTCTGCCTCATTAATTCTGGTCCGCCTGATGCAAATGCAGAATTAATCTTATGCTTCCCATATCCAGGAATCTCGACATAGGAATCCCTCATGATAGAGGTTAATTTGTATGTCCCTTTGTCCTGATTATAAGAAGCAATCATAATGGTATCAGACCTGGATCTTTCTTTACCTCGGGCGTCGCTCCCCATTAATAAAATATTTGTATTTCCATATTGGTCTTTTTGCCCTTCAAACTTATAGGTCTCCAGCTTAGTGGTGCCTCCAATTTTCTTCATCGATTGGTTTATTCCTTGTTTATATTGATAATAAGCATAAGCCAATACACACCCAATAATTAGCAGCAAAAGCAGTAAGATAACTTTCCAGGCTTTTCTCTTCTTTTTTCCCTTATTCTCATGCCGTTCAGATCTCATGTTTTTAGTCCTTCCATCATCTTTTTTCTTATTTTGACTCCCTTTATCTAAAAAAAAGCTCTTTTCGTAAACTTTGTTGTTGATAATAGTAAAAATAGACTCGCTTTCCGCGGGCAATCAAGCTTCTGCCTGTAAATACTTCATGATAAACATCTTTGTGCAACTACTTGCAGCTTTGCGACGAACTGAAGGCGAGCTTCTTTGAATATACTATGGCGCAGGAGCACGCCTCCTCGCCTAGCTTGCTTTTCCCGCAGGATGTTGAATTGGCACCTTGGAGTTAACCTACGCACGAAGGAAATGCGAATGCATTTCCGAGGAGTCTCGCCTATTTTTTCTCACAGCTCCTTCAAATAGCAACAATCTCTTAGAAAAGAGCAAAAAAAAGTTTGTGCTAATCGTATTTTCTCCAGTGAATTTCCTTCTATCAAAACTTTCTCATACCTGCATCTGTTTTGACAAGAAAAACCCGCAAACAATTAAGACTTTGCGGGCAATTTTATTATTAAATTTTTGTGAC
The DNA here is from genome assembly GCF_011393025.1 of Neobacillus terrae. GTDB lineage: Bacteria > Bacillota > Bacilli > Bacillales > Cytobacillaceae > Neobacillus_A > Neobacillus_A terrae. The sequence continues at coordinate 22,136 of NZ_JAAOEO010000009.1, forward strand.
TGCCTATGCTTCAACAGCAAGGTATAAAAAAGGAATCTGACTTACTATGCAGCAAAATGGCTTCCACAATGATGGAAAAACAAAAATCGTAACAAGTTATGGCCTCTAATTATAAAAAATCAAACCTATAATCGAGACTGTGATGGAACTTGCTCCCAGCAAGAATGCAAAAAAGGCTGCTTTACTGGCGAAGCTTTTTTTAAAATCGATTATTAACTCATCTTCATTCAATAAAGCTTCGGCTCGCTCCATCGCATTTGACTTTGGAGTGATAAAAGAACCTATTGTTCTAAAGCCTTGAAAAAACAATGTTAAAAAACCGCTTTTAAAAATAACCATGCAAGCCCCTGCCATTAAGGCTGCAATACCTACCAGAAAGGATTGGTTGATCCATTCCAATAGAGTAACATATCCTGCTGCTTTTATATAAAACCAGAAAATAAGTAATAGGAGAAAACAAACGACCTTTTTTATAATCATATTCCCCTCCCTCAATTATGATTTAATGAGGAGTATTTTTTAATAAATGCGATTTTAAATAAGCCTTGTTTAAGTCCATTCATTAAAAAGAAAGCAGGTGCTCTATAAGTAGCGCCTGCCTTATTCTTTTAAAGCCGATTAATCAGATACCTTTTTAGTCCATTTAAGGTTAGGATAACGATTCATCGGGTAAACGACACCATTAAATTTTGATGAAGTAAGATACGTATTTGTATAGTGGTATACTGGCATAAACGGCAAATCTTCCATTAATATTTTTTCTGCTTCATGCTCTAATTGGAAGTGCTTGGCTGGATCCTGTTCCGCTTTCGCCTGTGCAATCAGACTGTCATATTTAGGATTAACCCATTGTGTACGGTTGTTAGGGCTATCTCCCAAATAATAGTCAAGAATAACGGCAGGATCAAGTAATACTCCAATCCATCCCATTCGAGCCATTTGGAAGTTGTGCTGTTTGGTTGTATCAAGGTAAGTTTTCCATTCCTGGTTTGCCAGCTTAATGTTAACACCCAAATTTTTCTTTATCATTTCTTGAACAGCTTCAGAAATCTTTTTGTTACTCTCCAAAGTATTATACAAAAGCGTTACCTGTGGAAGTTCTTTCCAGCCTTCTTCAGCCATACCTTCCTCAAGTAATTTTTTAGCTTCCTTTGGATCTTCCTTGATCATTTTTCCTCCATCCTTACGGAAATCTCCATCCTTTGTTTTTACACCAGGAGGAACGAATGCATATGCCGGGGTTTCACCAGCTTTTGTAACATTCTTGGTAATTGCTTCACGGTCGATTGCCATTGCAAAGGCACGTCGGATTTTAGCATTGGTGAATGGCTCCTTTTTAACATTGAACATATACATATATGTTCCAAAATAAGGAGTATTTTTGAATTCTTTATTTGATTTTTCCTGAGCAACAACATCTGATGGCAGGGTTTGAATTAAATCAAGCTCGTTTGTTTTATACATTTGATAATAGGTTGTTGCATCATTTACCATTTTCCAGGTAATTTTATTCAAACTAACATCTTTATTACCCCAGTAATTTTCGTTCTTTTCTGCTACAACCTGGCTGTCATGCTTCCATTCTGTTAACTTAAAAGGTCCATTACTCACGTATCCGTCAGTGTTTGCAGCCCAGTTTTTATTTCCTTCAACCAGTTCCTTTTTTACTGGATAAAAGGTCCACATTGTTAAAAGTTCCTTGAAATAGCCTAGAGGATTTGTAAGTTCTACAACTAAAGTTTTGTCGTCCTTGGCAGTAATCCCCACATTTTCAACTGGCCCTTTTCCTTTGTTATACTCCTCTGCACCTTTAATATAGTAAAGATAAAACGCAAAGGCGCTTCCTGTTTGTGGATTTAATACGCGCTTCCATTCGAATTCAAAATCTTTTGCTGTTACTGGAGATCCATCAGACCATTTGGCATCGTCTTTAATGGTAAATGTATAAGTTTTTCCATCTGCAGAGGTTTGAACGTCCTTTGCAACACCTTCTACAGGCTTGCCATCTTTATCCTTTGTATATAATCCTTCAAAAGTATGGTCTATAATCCATCCAGAGGTCGTATCGGTTGCGAGTGCAGGATCAAGAGATGGCGGTTCACTCATCGCGTTTACTGTAATTTCCTGCTTTACCCCTTTAGTGTTTCCATTTGAAGAACTTGAGGATGCTTTTTTATCCCCACTGCTGCTGCAACCTGCTAACGAAGAGCTTAATAAAAGAACTACAGCTAAAATCCAAGTCCATTTTTTCACTATTTAACTTCCTCCTTTTAATCTATTAATTATATAGATGGCATGCTGTCCAGTGATTTGGCTTCACTTCTTTCCAGGCAGGAACAACCTCGGCGCATATGGACATTGCATGCGGGCATCTTGTACGGAACCTGCAGCCGCTTGGCGGATTTACCGGGCTTGGCGGATCTCCAGCCAAAACTATTCTTTCCCTTTTAGCTGCCTTTGGGTTGGCAACTGGTATCGCAGATAAAAGAGCCTGTGTATACGGGTGAAGAGGCTCTGCGAACAGGTCGTAACTGTTGGCAAGCTCCATCATCTTGCCAAGGTACATTACTCCAATTCGATCGCTGATATGCTTGACCATACCAAGGTCATGGGCAATAAACAAATAGGTTAGTTCTTCCTGCTTTTTAAGGTCTTCCATTAAGTTGATGACTTGAGCCTGAATGGAGACGTCAAGTGCTGATATAGGTTCGTCTGCTACGATAAATTTCGGATTTACAGCAAGAGCACGTGCAATACCGATCCTCTGCCGCTGCCCGCCGCTGAATTCGTGAGGATATCTTCTAGCATGCTCTGGACGAAGACCTACACGGTCAAGCAGTTCAAATATACGGTCTTGCCTGGCCTTTCCTTTTGCAAGGTTATGAGCATCAATTCCCTCTGCAATAATGTCGCCTACACGCATCCTCGGATTTAGTGAAGCGTATGGATCCTGGAAAATGATTTGCATTTCACGATTTACATTGATTTTTGACTTTTTATCAAGGGTCTCAACATCTACTCCATTGTAAATAATCCTGCCGGCAGTTGGGCTTTGAAGTCCTACTATTGTTTTGCCGAGTGTAGACTTACCGCTGCCGCTCTCTCCTACAAGGCCAAATGTTTCACCTTTTTTAATTTCAATGGAAATATCATCAACCGATTTAACAGTTTGGTCTTTTTTGATTTTAAAATATTTCTTCATACCTTCTACCTGAAGAAGAGCTTCACTCACTGCTTTTCCCTCCCTGCTGCAACCTCGTTCTCGACCTTTGGAGCTCGCGGATCATTAAGCCAGCACCTTGAATGGTGTCCCTCACCAATTTCAAAAGCAGGAGGCATTTCACTTAAACAAATTTCCATAGCATATTTGCATCTTGGTGCGAAAGGACAACCCTTGGGCGGGGAAAATAAATCGGGCGGTGATCCCTCAATTGGAACCAGCCGGGATTTATGTGCTGCATTTGTATCAGGGATGGACTCCATTAAACCCCATGTATATGGATGTCTTGGATTTTCAAAAAGTTCGTTTACACGTCCGCTTTCTACCATCATTCCTGCATACATAACGATGACCCGCTCGGCTGTTTCCGCGACCACCCCCAAATCATGGGTTATTAAGATAATCGCAGTATTGGTTTTTTCCTTTAAGTCTTTCATTAAATCCAGCACTTGGGCCTGAATGGTTACGTCCAATGCTGTTGTAGGTTCATCGGCAATTAGTAATTCTGGATTGCATGAAAGAGCGATCGCTATCATTGCCCTTTGTCTCATTCCTCCGCTGAATTCATGTGGATATTGGTTATAACGTTCCTCTGCGTTTGGAATCCCAACAAGGCGAATCATCTCCACTGCCCTGCGTCTCGCTTCCGTTTTAGAGAGCTTCTGGTGTACGATGAGCCCTTCTTCAATCTGCTTTCCTATCCTCATTGTCGGATTAAGAGATGTCATTGGATCCTGAAAAACCATACTTATCTTTGAACCTTTTATTTTCTGCATTTCTCTTTTTGATAGTTTTAAAAGGTCTTTATTTTGAAAAAGGATTTCTCCGTTTTTTACTTTTCCAGGCGGTGTTGGAATAAGGCCCATTATTGTTTGTACTGTTACGCTTTTTCCGCTTCCGCTTTCCCCTACAATTGCGACTATTTCTCCCTTATCAACATGGAAGGAAACATTGCGAACTGCTTGGACTTCGCCGCCAAAGGTTTTAAAGCTCACTTCTAAATTCTTCACTTCAAGTAAATTAGTCACTGCTGTTCCTCCTAGCCACGATTTCGTGGGTCTAATGCATCCTGAAGTCCGTCTCCAAATGCATTGAAAGCAAACATCGTAAGAGAGATCATGAAGCCAGGAAAGAATAGGCGCCACCACTGGCCACTCAATATAACTCCAAGCGCATCATTTGCCATTGTTCCCCAGCTTGCAAATGGGGCCTGCACCCCAAGACCCAGGAAACTTAGGAACGATTCGGCAAAAATAGCCTGAGGAATCGTAAATGTTAAATTTACAATAATTATCCCAAGTGTGTTTGGCAGTAAATGGCGAAGGATGATTTTCCTGTGGGATGTACCAAGCTTCTCTGCTGCCATTACATATTCCTGAGATTTCAATTGAAGAATCTGACCACGAGTAATCCTTGCCATTCCGACCCACCCCGTTACAGACAGGGCAATAATGATAGTTGTAATGCCAGGATCCATAATCACCATTAATAAAATAACTACTAAAAGATAAGGGATACCATACAGGATTTCGACAATCCTCATAATCGCATTATCAATACGGTCACCAAGCTTGCTTCTTCCAGCCATATAGCCGGAAATCCCGCCAACGGTTACCCCTAAAATAAGGTCAATTAATGCAGCTGCGAAACCGATTGTTAGTGAAACCCTTGCTCCGTACCAGGTTCTCGACCACATATCCCTGCCAAGGTCATCAGTACCAAACCAGTGCTTTCCGCCAGGCTGTAAATTTGCTTTCATCAAGTCCTGGTCGGAAGGACTAAACTTAACAAGTAATGGGCCAAAAAGGGCTAAAACTAAAATGGCAAGTAATAACGTCAAACCAAAAACAGCCAGCTTATTCTTAAAAATATTAATTACAGTTTCTTTCCAAACACTTAAGGAAGGTCTCTCAACGGGTGCCTGCCTTTTTCTTTCTTCAGATACGGGTGTAAATAAGTTAGTTTCCGCTGTATTTGTCTGCATATTAGTTTCCTCCGCTTGTTAGCTTAATTCTTGGATCAATCAGGCGATAGGAAATATCAATTAAAAATAAGGTGAAAACAAGGATAGTACTGAAAAAGATGGTTGTTCCCATAATGACCGGATAATCACGGTTAAAAATGCTGTCAACAAAATATTTTCCCAGACCAGGTATGGCAAATATTTTTTCAATAACAAATGTTCCAGTAATTAAAACTACAAATAAAGGGCCAATAAAGGTTATAACAGGCAAAATGGCATTTCGGATACCATGCTTTATCACTAGCTGCATAGTAGACAATCCTTTTGCATTTGCAGTTTTAATGTAGTTCTGGTTCATAACCTCCAGCATACTGGACCTCATAAAGCGAGCGATTACTGCAAGTGGTGAAGCCGCAAGAGCTATCGAAGGCAAAACCGTATGCTGCCAGGTTCCCCAAGAGGCTACCGGAAGCAAATGCCAATTTACAGCAAAATACTTAATTAATAAGGGCGCGAGGATAAAGCTTGGAATGGAGATTCCAATAATCGCAAACAGCATAGCTGCAAAATCCAATGGTTTATTATGATTAAGAGCCGCAACAATGCCCAGCAATAAACCAAAGAACAAGGCAATCACCAGAGCCTGCAGCCCCAGCCTTGAAGAAGCCGGAATTCCATCAGCAATAATACTGTTGACTGAACGTGTTTCTGATTTAATAGACGGTCCCATATCAAAAGTGGCCAGGTTTTTCATATAGAGGACATACTGGACTGGAAGCGGCTTGTCCAAGTTATATTTAGCCCTCATGTTTTGAAGCACTTCCTTTGGAAGAACATCAGCATCCGATGCAAATGGATCACCCGGAATACATTTCATAATGACAAACGTTAAAGTGATAATTACCCATAGGGTAAGAAACATCGTTAGTACCCTTTTCACGATGTACATTCCTTCATTCACCTCCGTTTAATTTTTTATGCATTTACGGAACCAAGGACACCGTTGGTTGCTGTAATGGCGATAATGACACAACCCCACATATGCTTATAGGCTGTTACCATGTCATTACAGGTAAACCTGATACTTTTTGGGCCAGTTAATTCTACTGTTGGAATAGTTGTGGTCATTTTTGCCTGCTGGGAACCTTTTAGTTCTAAATCAAAAGTAATTGGTCCCTCAAAAGTAATGGGTTTAATAGTTTTAGCCTTTTTAACCGCTGCTTCTGCTTTCGCTCGGATTTCTTCCCTTGCCACTTCTGGATGAATTAATTCTGCTGCAAAACGATCAACAGCTCTTTTCGTTACTGCAGCTTCGACATCTGGAAGCGTTTCTTTTACTTCTCGTACATAAGCATCATCCCCGCTAATAAAAATGGCAGGAACACTAAAAGAGCCAGCAACTAATGAGTTCATCTCTGTTTCTCCAACGATCTTGCCATTTATCTTCATCTCATTTACACAAATCCCTGCCAAGGTATGGCTAATGACAGCAACATCAGACCCGCCTTCCCGTCCATGATGCCCGACAAACATAATTCCATCAAAGGATTCATCCAGCCCCTCCAATTGGCACATAACACGGTTATTCCCTGATACGAGCCTCGCTCGGGAGTCCAATTCTTCTATGAGAATATTGGACATATTTCCGTGACCATCGGCCACTACTATCTCGGTTGCCCCACCGGTAAATGCACCTTCAATTGCTGCATTTACATCGGCAGTCATGAGTTTTCGGAAACGCTGATACTCTGAATTTGTCTTTAGCTGCTGGTTCGTAGCTACACCTGAAATACCTTCCATATCTGCTGAAATAAATAACTTCATCGCTTTTTCCTCCTAAAGGTTATTCAAATATTTAGATAATTTTTTTATAAAGAGAGCTGATTAAACACTCTCTATTTGTTGATTAAAATGGGAATCTCTGCCCCTCACTCAAGTTAAGAATAAACGCTTTAACCAAGTCCTTAGTTGCAATCAGATCTCCAACATCTACAACTTCAACAGGTGAATGGGCATATCGGGATGGAATCGACAATACTCCTGTTGGGATTCCTTTACTGGCATAATTTACTGCCCCGCCGTCAGTTCCAATACCCGGAAAAACCTCCAGCTGGTACGGAATATTTTGTTCTTTAGCCAACTTAATTAGCATTTCCTTCATCGTCTTATGTACTATTAAGCTAAAATCCATTACCTTGATACCAGTTCCCTTACCGAGTGACAAACTTTGGTCCATTGTTTCCTCTGGCGTATCGCTCACTGCAGTAGTATCCACTGCAATTGCTGCATCTGCCTCAATATGCTCTGAAGCTGTTTTAGCTCCTCTTAATCCCACTTCTTCCTGAACTGCAAAGAGGAATATCAACTCTCCGGAAAAATTAGTCCCCTGTAATTCCTCAAGTGCTTGAAGCAGTACAGCGCAGCCTGCTCGGTCATCCAAAGATTTTGACCTTATTTTAGGAGAAGAAGCAGGCCCAAATTGCTGGAATGGAGTCCCCCAAGTAATAGGAGTACCCACCTCAATACCCAATTCCTCTGCTTCCTCTATCGAAGAGGCACCAATATCAATATAAAGTTGAGAATGTTTGCGAACCTTAGAGGGATCATCAAACTTTACATAATGAGCTGACATTGTTCCAATCACACCGGAAATTTCACCCTTATTCCCCATTACCGTTACCGGTTGTGCTAAAAGAATCCTATCGTCATTTCCTCCCAGTTTTTCAAATCTTAATAGGCCCTTTGCTTCTATTTTCTTAACAATGAAGCCAATTTCATCAATATGGGCTGTTAAAATCACCGTCGGGCCTGGCTTTTCCCCTTTTTTCGTCGCAATAACATTGCCTATTGGATCAATTCTTACTTCATCCACCATACTTTCCAAATAGTCTTTGAGAAAGTATGACACGGAATGCTCATAGCCGCATGGTCCTGACAAGCTTGTTAATTTTTTTAATATTTCAATCATCCTCATCATCCCTTTTTAAAAATAGTCGTATGTATTTTTATATACAGCCAGCTGTACAATGGTGTTCATTTCAGTTATGTAATCAAGTTCATTGATCCGGAGAAGTGTTTCAGTAATCTCGTCCGGACCGGGAACGGCAATCTGCACCAGGATGGAATAAGGGCCGGAGGTCATGGTGATATAGCGAATTTCACGAAACTTCTTTAACTCCTCCACTGCCTCTATAATGGACTGCGGTTTTACCTTTAATTGAATGATTGCACCCGATTTTACCCCGAGAGCTACCGGATTAACCACTCCTACCACACTGAGGATTCCATTATCCAGTAAGTTTTTGTAGCGAAGCCGAATTGTTTTTTCTGTAACATTTAGATTAGAAGCTATTTCTGTAAAGGACATGCGGCCATCAATAGAGAGATGCTTAATGATCCCACGATCCATATCATCTATTTCGTACTTCAAAGCATTTCCTCCTTTCGGAACTATTTTTCTATTATAGTTCCCTAAATAGGAATTAATCCTAAACAAATAATAGATTACGATATTTATATTAAAATTTATTATCTGAATTAGGAATTATTATATAAAAGGAATTTTCAGAAATCAACTATTTTAGTATATTTTTTTCAGAAAATTTATAAAAGATATAAAAATATGAAAAATGTCTAAGTGAATCTGTGAAAACCAAAAATTAAAATAGGATGTAAGTCCCTATTTAGTCGCAGATGGGTGTCCCAAGACCAATAGAGTTAAAAGGTTTAAAACAAAAGAAACACGCAGAGGTTTAATCCCTGCGTGTTTTTTGCAACTCATTTATTTTTCCCCATAGAGATTATTAATGTATATGAGTATACTCACCAAACCAGTCTGCAATATAGTTAAGACGATAAATTCTTAAGGATGGTTTGCCGCTTCTTGAAAGCTCATGGTTTTCTTCTGGAAATCGGATCATTTTCGCTGGCTTCTCAAGTCTCTTTAAGGCAATAAAAAGCTGCTCCCCTTGTTCAATCGGGCAGCGGTAATCTTTTTCACTATGCAAAATTAATAATGGTGTTTCAACATTTTTAACATATGCAAGAGGAGAATGCTTCCAAAGCTTTTCTATGTCGCTTAAGTCAGACTCGATTTGCCATTCCGTAAAGTAATAGCCAATGTCGCTCACCCCGTAAAAGCTTATCCAGTTGGATATCGACCTTTGTGTAACTGCAGCCTTAAATCTATTTGTATGTCCGACAATCCAATTGGTCATGAAGCCGCCATAGCTGCCTCCAGTAACAAAAAGCTGCTGATCATCTATAAAGTCATGCTGATCTAGGACATAATCGACTGCATCCATAATATCCTGATAATCTTTTCCGCCATAATCTCCTCTTACAGCATTAACAAATTTCTGCCCATAACCGTGGCTGCCTCTTGGATTGATAAACAATACGGCATAACCTTTGGATGCAAGCAGCTGGAACTCATGCATATAGGTATTTCCATACATAGCATGCGGCCCACCATGAATTTCAAGGACCATCGGGTATTGCTTTCCTTCTTCATAGCCGATTGGCAGCATAAGCCAGCCCTGAACCTTCCATCCATCACTAGCCTCGAATTCAAAGGACTTTGCTTCAGAAAGTTCAACTTTCGATAAAATTTCTTTGTTAACATCCGTTAGCTGCTTGGTAGTTCCCTCTGTGATATTAAGCAGGAATAAATCAGATGGCTTGGATGGCCTGCTGATTGCCAAAACAGCGCGCTGATTCTTACTATCCAAAGTAAATCCGAAAATATGCTGCTGGTCCAGAAGGGCAGGATAAATTTCACCATCTAAATTCCCATAATATAAAACTGTGTTCCCATTGTCTGTGCCCACAAAGTAAAAGCTTGAACTATCTTCGGTCCATTGGGCTCCAGGCAAAACAGCACCCTGCTGAAAGTCTCCTGCCATGAAATCTCCAACCGGCAAATCCAGACCCTCTGTAAAACAAGTAAACTTCTTTGCTTCCAGGTCATAAATCCACAATCTTGAAAGAGTAGCATTATAATATTTCATATCCTGGCCAATAGCAGCAAGAAACTTACCATCTGGCGACCAGGTCACATTCCCAAAAGAACCTGTTCCATTAGTAATCTTAGAGAGGCCTTTAGATTCCGGGTCAAGTAAATAAATATCATGGATAAAGGACTGATCCTTGTTTGTCTCCAAATCTGCCCCAACAGCTATATTTTTTCCATCTGGCGACCAACTGTATAGAGTAAAGTCGTTCTCTCCCTCTGTCAATTGAGAAACCTCACCCGTAACAACGTCAACAACAGATACATGGTGGAAGGTTCCTTTCCAGAAACCTGAAGCATCGGATTTGTATTTCATTTTACCTACTTCAAGCGGCAATAGTTTTTTATCTGATTCTTTCTCACCAGGTTCCTTCTGGTTGTTTACTGTTGATAGAAAAGCAATTCTCTTTCCATCCGGGGACCAGACAGGATTAGAAGCCCCATTCTCCAGTTCGGTTACCTGGCGTGCCTCTCCCCCGTTTATCGAAAGAACAAAAATCTGATTCTTTCCGCCTTCTCTATTTGAAACAAAAGCAACACTTTTTCCATCTAATGACCAGCGTGGAGAGTGATTTTTACTCTTGCCATAGGTCAACTGGATAGCCTCTCCCTCTTTTTCCATATCCAAAATAAAAAGATGGGAAAAATAATCATCCGTTTCCTTGTTTATCCCTGTCTGGACAAAAACGCATTTGTTATTATCCGGAGAAAAACGCGGATCTGAAACCGAGTTTAATTCATACAAGTCTTCAGCGCTCATTCCTCTTTTCAATTCTGCAACCCCCAGTTTCTTAATTATTTTTGAACCAACTTATTATTTCGACAACAGAAATAATATTCCTTCTGGATTTTTCATAGTAATCTGCCAATTTACATAAGCTAAAAATGAATATTGCCTTTCGGCGGACTATTTTGTATCATTAATTTACGAACAAATGTTCTTTTTTGGAGTTGGAAGGAGTATAGAACGATGACAAGAATACCTGAGGAAGAACGGAACGTCATGGAGAAAGCCATATATTTGCCTATGGTCTTAACCATATTAAACAGGGATTTAGCTGTGGTCGAAAAAAGTCCTTTTAAGCTCAAGAAGCCTTATCTGGAGTTAATTGAAGAAACAATGAGGGATGTTCATGCTGATTTGGCTAAAGCTAAAAAATATATGATCGCAAAAAAACTAAAAGTATTGGAGACAAAAAGGGACGACACCTTTACGATGTTTATGTTCGTCTATAACGGATTTGAGGAACATCACAATTATTTCAATCCGAGGATCCGAAACAAAGTACAGGAAATAATGGAGTATTATTTTTTTAAAAGGCATCAGTCCCGAAAGCAGACTAAAAAACTGCAATAAAATTATAAAATAGTTTTTGAGCCATATTTGCGCTCTGCCTCAGAAGCCTCCATGAACTTAGGCCGATGATGCAAATAAAAGGTTTTTCTTTCCATATGTTCCATCCTCTGCATCAGCTTTGTCTTTAAAAGAGCAGTCCGGAGCAGCTGATTTTCAAATGAACTATAAGAGATGGGAAACAAGTACGATTCTTTGTTTTCAAAGGTAACAAGAGTCTGGCCGGTAGAATAGCGGCGATGACTAATGACATGCTCATGAGAGATCCATATACATTCCGCTCTGACTGGAGATGTTGTTGGAAAAAAGTAAATAAAATTTGATGGGTCTATTGCAATGGGCACTTTATGTGTAATTCCCATTAACAGGCTGCTGCCTTTTTGCCTGCCTTCCAAAGTACTCCCGAAAAATTCACAGCTCCGTTTAATTAAATCCGTTGGTTTGTAAGGAGATATAAATTCATCTTCCAATTCTACAATTTTCGAATAAACTTTTCTGCCATACTCCTCTGGCTGGATGAACATAGTAAATGGATTTACCTCATACATCTCAATCAATTTAGACTCCAATATTTCCACTCCTCTATAATTATGGAAAAGCCTCCTGTACAATTGCCTAAATTTGCCGGTAATTGTAATATTTACCCTATCATACCATGGAATCTTGTCGGAATTTTGTTTTTTTGAAATAGTTACGAAATTATTCATAATCTAAAAAAAAATTTTCTGAAAATTTAAAACATTTATTGATTTTATCTATAAAACTCCATATAATAGTAAAAAGCCACAGGGGTGATTTCGATGAATGATAAGTATACAGATTTAATGAAAATTGGTGCCATGAACCGGCAGCAGGAAAAAGAAGCTTTTGTTCAGGACCTGTATATAGAAATGCTGCTGGCCGAAATTCAACTGACAACCGAAAAAGAGAGGCTCATGAAAAAAATTGATCAGGCAATCGATACAAACGACAAGAATCAATTTATGAAATTATCAAAACAGCTTGTCGATATTACCAAGCGATTTGGAACTTGAAAAACAGTAATTGGGCTAACAAACTATACTAATGTATTAAATACAAAAGGGCCTCCGTTTTGGAGGCCCTAAAGTTATTTACTATTGAACGGCTTAATTATTTCATCGGACTCATTCTTAACAGAATTAACAAGTGTTGAAACCTCATACATTTCCATTTTCTCTGATTCATAAGGCTTAAGAAGGGATTGTAATAGCAGGGAATCCTCCATTCTCTGGTCTAGCCAGATATTCTGTTTTTCCGGTGTTAAAATAACTGGCATCCGCTCATGGACTTCTGCTGCCATTTCATTTGCTTTTGTTGTTATTATTGTACAGGACTCTACTCTTCTTCCTTCTTTCTCCCATACCTCCCATAATCCCGCAAAAGCTAATGGCTTTCCATCCTTTTTAACGAATCGGTATGGCTGTTTTAATTTCCCTTCCCTTTTCCATTCAAAATAGCCATCTGCAGGTATAATACATCTTTTCTTTTTCAATGGGTGCTTAAAACTTGATTTTTCATTTAGTGTTTCAGCACGAGCATTAATCATTTTGTAGCCGATCTTTTCATCTGAAGCCCAAAAAGGAATCAGCCCCCAGTGAAAAAGCTTTCCTGCTCTATGCTGATTTTGAGAAATAATAGCAAGAATCTCCTGTCCTGGCGCTATATTATATCTAGATGGAAACTCATCCGAATATTCAAATTGAAATTCTTCTTCCAATGTTTCTCTCGTGGATAAAAGTGAAAAACGTCCGCACATTAAAACTCCCCCTCCTGCTTCATTTATACTCTTTTTACCCTTATTTTAGCGTATGTCACTTTAAAATTAACTTTAATTATCTTTTCTAAAAAATAACCGGAGAAAGCTCCCCGGTCGCAGACTTACTTATTCAATTGATCTCTATGTTTAACTTCGTAATCCTCGACCATGGAGATACGCTCGAGCATGGAAGGATGGGTATAACGGAAAATTTTCACCAGGAACGGTGGCTTTACCTCACTAAGTCCTGACCGAGTAAGCTCCTGAAAGGAGGTTATTGCTGCTTCCGGATCTTTTGTCATATTAATAGCATATCTGTCAGCCCTGCTTTCTTCATAGCGGGCTCCTAAATTGGATATGGGACTAGAAATAAACATTAATATGGATAATATCATTAAAATGAGCGGAAGCGAACGGATATCGGCAGCATCCTCCACTTTTAGCTCTATTCCCCATTTACTTATTGACCAGTTTAAAAGCCTGTAAGCCAGATAAAGTCCAAACAAAGATAATAGCAGATAGCCTGCAATCCCGTAGTAAATATGTTTTTCCACATAGTGGGCCATTTCATGTGCCATTATAAACAAAATCTGATCTTCACTCAGCCTATTTAAAGTGGTATCCCATAAAACGATTCTTGAATTAGAACCAATTCCGGTAACATACGCATTAAGTGAATTGGTTTTTTCAGCCATGTTTACCTCAAAAACATGCTCTGCGGGTATGTGAGCCTTGTCAGCCATAGTCAGGATTTTTGTTTCTAAAGCTTTATTTTTAAGCGGATAAAAATCATTATATAAGGGGTCAATCACTACCGGCTGCAAAAACATCATAAACAGAGTGAGTGGAATTGAAAGCAGCCATGCATAAAGCCACCAGCGTTTTCTGCTTCTTTTTATCAGCCAGTACAATACTGGGACAATGATCAGCAGTGTAGCGTAATTAATCCAAAAGTCTATTAGTTCATCCTTCATCCAGGAAGCAAAGGTTTGAGTGGAGATATTATAGGTTTTTGAAAGTGAGTAACCGATATAGCTTAGTGGGAAGGTTGCTAGAAAAGCAAAGAATGAAAGCCAAATCAGATATATTGGCATATGGGCAGCTTTAAATTTAGCTGATTTGTCAGCCCAGCGCTTAAAGGCCTTTGAAAGCCCAAGTAACAGAACCAAAAAGTAAAAAAGCCATTCAAGAGGAGTAGATAAGAAAAATAGCAAATTCCTTGTTTTGGAGTATTCTTCGCTCAGCATTAATTCCCTGCCATTTAAAAATGTCGCTGGATCCGCCTTGGTTCCCTGATATTCAAACGGGAGGCTGGTATCTGCAAAATAGAAAAGATACCAATAAAAAAACAACCCATATATTACATAGGCCAGTACCGCATATACTCCCATTTTCCTTGCCATGAATTGTCCCCCTTTTTGTACAGCCTCTCTACCTAGTTTAGTTAAAACGGCCTGTTTTAGAACCAATCCACAAAATAAAAGCCAATTAGATTTAATCGGCTTTTTTTAAATACATCTATTTTATCGTAATCCCTTAAAGAATTGACGAATAGAGAGCAAGAACGGCAATCGATCCCAGGACAGTAACAATCACATTTGCACCCAGGAAAGCAGCAATGAAAGCAGCGACCGCGCCAATCAGCCCATACCAGATATCCTTTTGTATTAATAAAATACCGGGAAAAATGAGCGCACCCAGCGTAGCAAAGGGAACATTTTTCAGAATTCCCTGTAAAAAAGAGGGCAATTCCTTCCCTTTAAACAAAACAAATGGCAGCATCCTTGGAATATACGTAACGATGGACATTCCAAGAATCATCCATAAAATCTCATTCTTCATTGAAGTGCCCCCTTTTCTTAGCAAGCATTACGACGCTCTCTACAATAATTGCAGACAGCAAAGTTGCGGATACGATCGCCCAGCCAGGTGCCATTAATTTTTCTAATGTAAAAATCGAATTGAAAGCTGCAGCTAATATCGCAAGCATTACTACCTTTATATTTTTCCTCATAGAAGGAACCAACAGCCCGATAAACATGGCATAAAGGGCAACACCCATGCTGTCCTGAAGGGTTTGCGGAAGGCTTGCTCCAATGAGGTGTCCCAGTCCTGAATTTACTACCCAGCTAGAATAGGAGACTAAAATAACTCCAAACATAAATCCTGTTGTGACTGTCCCTTCCTTGGTGGCGGCTACAGAGAATGTTTCGTCTGTTATGCCAAATGAATAGAAAATTTTATAAAGGAGACGATCTTCCTCTACCTTTTCATTTAAGGATGCCGACATTAAAAAATGACGAATATTAACGATAAAAGTTGTTAAAATGATTTCGAAAATCCCAGTTCCAAATGATAATAAACTTAAAGATATGTATTGGGCTGCCCCCGCAAATACCAGAAGGCTCATTAGTAGTGTCTCATATAGACTTAACCCTGACCCTTTAGCCAGCAGGCCAAATGTCAAAGCTATAGGAAAATATCCCACTCCGATACTGATGCCAGCCTGAAGCCCTTTTCTAAATTCTGATGCCTGTTTCCCTATCGCCAGATCAGACAATCTTCTCACCTTCTCCTCTCGTCTATGTAATTAAGAATATATTTTAACAAATTTTCTGTTTATAATAAATTATTATTTTTAAAAAACTTCGGTGGAAAAGCTAGAATAAATCTTAACAAGCGAAAAGCATGGCTGGAATGCCATGCTATCTTCCTTTAAATTGAGGCTTTCTCTTTTCGGCAAATGCCTGGAGTGCCTCAATCCTATCTTCTGTTGGAATAGTAATTTCATAAGCCTTTCGCTCAATCTGAAGGCCAGTTTGCAGGTCTGTATTCATTCCATTTTTAACGGAAAATTTTGCTTGCTGAAGGGCAATTGGACCGTTTTGAAGGATTGTTTCAGCAAAAGCCTGGCTATCTGCAAGAACTTCCACATTATCCGTTACTCTTGTTACCAATCCATATCCGAGCGCTTCCTCTGAAGTGAGCCTTCGGGCAGTCAGGATTAATTCCAAAGCCTTTGCCTGCCCTATCAGCCTTGGAAGCCTTTGTGTTCCACCTGCTCCAGGAATAATAGCGAGACTTGTTTCGGTAAGTCCCATTTTTGTTCCTTTAGCTGCAATTCGGAAATCACAGGCTAATGCAAGCTCCATGCCGCCGCCAAAGGCAAAACCGTTCATTGCCGCGATGGTCGGCTGTGGCAGCTGATCGATAGCATTAAATACATCATTAATTTTATTTAAGTTTCTTTTTACCTGTTCGTCAGAAAGCGTGCGCCGTTCTTTCAAATCAGCGCCAACGCTGAATGCCTTCTCACCTGCTCCAGTAAAGATGACCGCCCGGATATCCGGATTAACCCTTATATCCTCTACCACTTTGTGCAGTGATGCCAATGTCTCATAATTAAAGGCGTTCAATGCTTCCTTCCGGTTAATGGTAACAATCGCAATATAATTCATGATCTCCAGTAAAATTGAATCCATATCCTTATCCCCTTTTTAAAAAGGTTTGTAAAATTAGCATGTTGATTTCTGCTCCACAAAGGGAAGCTGCCTTGAAGAATCATCGCAGGGACAGGCTGCCTTTTGCCTGACACGAGGAACTCACTTTCCGCGAACAGTCAAGCTACTGCCGGAAGGTAACTTCGTGAGAAGCATCTGTGACCTGCTACTTGCGGCTTTGCGACGAGCTGAGGGTTGGCCTCTTCGAATACTCTATGGCGCAGGAGCAATATTGAAATTACATCTGCGAATCCACGAAATTATGCGTTAGCACAAGGAAAGCAGCCTTGAACTACTTTGCACGAAAATTTGCGTTAGGATAATTAAGAAATATCAAGAAGTCTCATGCCTACAACACCAATCAACAATATTGATAAAAACAATAATCTGCTTTAACAGAGCTTTGGAAAAAAGACAGGCTAAGCGCCTGTCCCTTTTAAAATCATTTCGATGTTTGCTTTACCTGTTCCTTCAAGGCACGTCTTAAAATTTTTCCTGTAGTGTTCTTTGGAAGCTCTTCTAAAAACTCAATTGATGATGGAACCTTGTACTTCGCAAGGTGTTGAGAGCAATAATCAAGAAGATCCTTCTCAGTCAAATTAGGGTTTTTGCTAACCACATAGCATTTTACTGCTTCGCCAAAATTCAGATCTGGCACTCCAAGAACCGCCGCCTCCACAACATCAGGGTGGTCATAAAGAATTTCTTCTACTTCTCTCGGATATACATTGTAACCGCCAACGATAACCATATCCTTTTTGCGATCTACTATATAAAAATAACCATCCTCATCCTTTTTTGCTAGATCTCCAGTGTATAGCCATCCATCGCGAAGAGTGGCAGCAGTTTCTTCCGGCATCTTGTAGTAGCCCTTCATTACATTTGGGCCGCGTACAATTAGTTCGCCTACAACGCCAACCGGAACTTCCTCACCAAGTTCATCTACAACCTTATTTTCAACATTGAGGATTGACTTTCCAATTGATCCTGCTTTACGGGGACGATCAAGTGGGTTAAAACAAGTTACTGGTGATGATTCCGAAAGACCATAACCTTCAGAAACTACTACATTGAATTTCTTCTCGAAATTATTCAGGAGTGCTACTGGCATAGCTGATCCTCCTGAAATACATAGCCGTAATGATTTCAGATCATCCGGATCTCCTTCTGGGTACTGATATATGAAATTGTACATAGTTGGAACACCGGCAAAAACGGTTGGTTCATATTCTTTTCCAAGTCGGAAAATTTCTTTTGGGCTGAATTTAGGGACTATCAGCAATGTTGCCCCATTCATAAGAGGGGCATTCAAGGCAACAGTCAGACAGAAAACATGAAACATTGGAAGAGTGGTAATGATCCGGTCCTTGTCATTAATGTGTAAATAATCTCCTGAATCTTTTGCATTACTGTAAAGGTTTTTGTGGCTAAGCATAGCACCTTTAGGCTTTCCTGTAGTTCCGGAAGTATAAAGGATAAGCGCCGTATCGTCTTCTAGCAGTTCTGGTCCTTTAAAGCTTAAGTCTCCAGATTGCAAAACACTTGTAAACGATTTCATTTTTGTGATTGGCGATAAAACTTTTTCAAATTGGCTGCTATCACTGCCAGGCAGGGTTTCACATATAATGAAATTCTCCACTTTAGGAAGAAACTGGTGCATTTTTTCAGCAAGAGGCAAAAGCAAATCCAATGCTACTACCACTTTTACATCACCGTTGTTTAAGATATAACCAATTTCATCAGGCGTATAGATAGGATTGATGGGAATCACGGTTGCTCCTAGTCTTAATGCACCATACAAACCAATGACAAAATGCGGGGAATTCCCAAGCAATAATCCAATATGGTCCCCCTGCTTTACACCTAGTTTTTCTAATCCTGAAGCAAATTTTGTTACCGCACCGTCAAGTTCGGCATATGTAGTTGACTGACCCATGAAGTGATACGCTGTTTTAGCCGAAAAAAGTTTCGCAGTTTCGTGAAGCTGTGACGATAAGTTCATTTCTCCCTGCCCCTCCCAATATGAATGAATAGCCATTCATAATAATATAAACAATTTTCTAAATATATTATATTGCAAGAAATTTATGTATACAAGTTTTCTATTATTTAAGAATAGGAAAAATTAAGTATTAGCAGATACTCTGTATGGTATGAAAGCTAATTCTTCATTACTTTTGCTTTAAAACTACGTCACTTTAGGTTACTTATTAGGAATAAGTGTCTTTTAAAAAAGACTTTGTTAATCTTGCCTGTTGATTTCCGCTCGAATCAGCATAGTGAAATTTCAATAATATGCTTCAACAAAGCCTTTAAAAAAGAAAGCGTGGTACAAAGCCACGCTCCCCCTCCATATTAGTAAACAAGATCAACAAATTCTTCTTTTGTTATATTTCCAAAATAATGTTTGATATCAATGCCCGCTAGCGCTCCCTCAATATCTGATTTTTCATACCTGGTATCCTTCAGGAGTTTTTCGATATCGGAAACATCACCGACTCCAAAAAAGTCGCCATAAATTTTACAGTTCTCTATAATTCCTTTATCCACTTCAAGTCTTACATCCACTTGTCCAACTGGGAAACGGTGGGAGCGCTGAAGATTGAATTTAGGTGACCGTCCATAATTCCAATCCCAGTTTTGATATCTTTCTTTGGATAACTCATTGATTTTGTCCCAGTCTTCTTCTGTAAGAACGTATTCAGGGATCTCATCCGACCCATCAAATATATTTTTTAGAAGGAGCGAACGAAAGGTTTCAATATCAATTTTTTCGGTAAGGAATTCTGAAATATTCGCAACCCGGCTTCGTATAGATTTGATGCCCTTCGATTCAATTTTATCCTTTCTGACTTTTAAGGCGGAAACTACATGATCCATTTCAGAATTAAACAACAGTGTTCCATGGCTAAACATTCTTCCTCTTGTAGAGAATTGGGCGTTTCCGGAAATTTTCCGCCCTTCCGCAAGAATATCATTCCGCCCACTTAGCTCAGCATTTACCCCAAGCTTTTGAAGTGCAGCTATCACTGGCTCTGTAAACTTCCTGAAATTATGAAAACTATCGCCGTCATCCTTTGTAATAAAGCTAAAATTCAAATTACCCAGGTCATGGTAAACAGCCCCGCCTCCGGATAATCGCCGAACAACCTGAATTCCTTGGCTTTCTACATAATCAGTGTTAATTTCCTCAATCGTATTTTGATTTTTCCCAATAATAATTGAAGGTTTATTTATATAAAAAAGCAAATATGTTTCATTAATATCCAAGCTTTTAAGGGCATATTCCTCGATGGCCAGGTTGATCCTTGGATCGGTTATCCCTTTGTTATCTATAAATAACATCTTATTTCCTCCTTTTATATTTCCACTGTCAAAAATTGCTCAGCCAGATGAATATCTCCCTCATATTCTTCACCTGCTTCTAAGATTAAATCTGAAAGTCTTCCATAATGAGGCAAGTGGGTCAGAATCAGCTGTTTAACGCCGGCACTTTCCGCCAGATTCCCTGCCTGGGTGCTTGTCATATGCCCTGCCCCGCTTCCGTTCTGGTTTGCATAAAAATTACATTCGCAAACCAATAAATCTGCATCCTGGCTAAAAGGAATAAATTCTTCTTTAAATGAGGTGTCAGCTGTATAGACCATTACTTTCCCCTCTGCTTCGATGCGCATGGCAAAACAGGGAACTGGATGAACAGTACGAAGGAAAGACACCTCAAAGGGACCGATCTTTATTTTGGAATCCGGATCGTATGGAGTCCCTAATGTAATATTTTTATATGTTAATTTTTCAAACTCAGGCTTGTCTAATTTATGGCCATAAACAGGCAGGCTTGACATCTCCGCTCCAAGAAATCCCTGGATTAAACGAGCATGCTGAAGTACTCCGATATCGGCAATATGGTCGGGATGATAGTGAGAAATAAGAACGGCGTCAAGCTGTTCAGGCTGAATAAGATTTTGCAGTTTCGAAAGTACTCCGCTTCCACAATCGATTAACAATCTAAAATCTTTATGTTCAAGCAGATAGCCGGAACTTGCTTCATTCTTTTTCGGGTAGCCACCCCATGGTCCAATAACAGTTAATTTCAACTTATTTCCTCCCTTAAACACTCTGGATAATCCAATCAAAACATATCTCAGATAAAAAAACCAGCCGCCTGTCTGACAGCTAGTTTATCTAGGATTGGCCCTTATGTTACTAGTAAAAAAACACCAACGTTCCATAAAAGTATACACTTAAATATCGGAATAAACACAAAGAAGCCGTTACCTTTTAACAGCTTCCTTGTTTAAGTTTAAATACTCAAGCACTTTTACTGCAGCTGCCTCTCCCTGGTCGATACAATCAGGCAGGCCAATTCCTTCGTATGAGGCTCCCGCAAGAAAAACGCCCGGCAGTTCTGTTAACATATGCTCCTTAATTTCCCCGATTCGCTGCTTGTGTCCAACTGTGTATTGAGGCATAGCATTTTTCCATCGGGAAACCACGAAGAACTCTGGTTCCATTGTAATATCCATTGTTTTATTCAAGTCATCCAAAACAATTTTAACAATCTGATCATCAGAAAGATCAACGATTGTTTCCTCACCCGCTCTGCCAACATAACAACGGAGCAGCACTTTTCCCTCAGGGGTGGAATGCTCCCACTTTTTGTGTGTCCAGGTACAGGCTGTAATCGTATAATCACTGTTCCGAGAAACCACAAAACCAGTCCCGTCAATATCACTTTTTATAGCTTCCTTAGGAAAAGCAAGTGCTACAGTAGCGACTGATGTTGATGGCATAAGCTTAAAATTGTCAAAAAACTCATATTGCGAAAACATAGACTGTGTTACTTTATGGGGAATTGCAGCAATAATACTATCTGCATAAAGAGTCTCACCATTATTTAAGTAGATTTCATAATAATTATCTGTTTTGTTAATTTTGGTCACTTTATGTCCCGTTAAAATACATTCCGGATCCAATTTGTCCGCAATAGCATCGGCAAATGACTGCAGGCCGGATTTGAAGGTTAAAAATGCCCCCTGCTTCCTGCCAGTTGTGTCAGATTGTTTTGCCGGTGCAGGAGTGGTCTTTTTCATGCCTATAATAAGGCTTCTGTACTTTTGCTCTACTTGATAAAATTGAGGGAAGGTTGACATCAGGCTTAATTGGTCGATATCTCCTGCATAAATACCTGAAAGAAGTGGTTCGATTAAATTTTCTACCACTTCATCTCCCATTCTTCTTCTAAAAAATTCACCGAGAGATTTATCCTGTTCCTTTTGAGACCTTGGCAGTATAAAGTCAGCAGCAGCCCTAATCTTTCCTTGAAGTGAAAATAAACCAGTAGTTACAAAAGGCGCTAATTCTGTAGGAATGCCCATAATGGAACCACCCGGCATTGGATAGAGCTTTTCATTGACCAGGACATATGATTTTCCAGTGGAATTATGAACAAGCTCATCTTCCATTCCCACTTCTTTTGCAAGTTTTGATATACTCGATTTCCTTGCGAGAAATGAATCCGGTCCACGCTCAATGATAAAGCCGTCCCTTATAACGGTTTGCATTTTTCCTCCAAGACGGTGTGAAGCTTCTATGATTTTAATCTTGGCCGGAAGATTATGTTCGAGTATTGTTTTTTGGAGATAAAATGCAGCTGTTAGTCCTGCTATTCCTCCACCTATAATGGCAATCTTCTGTTTTTCTTCCGTCATAAAAACACCGCCTTTTGTTTTTACCTATTAATGATCTTATTCATAACTACATTCGATAGAGCCTCTATAAATTCATCCTTTGCATTCGGCATTTCAGGGCGGTAATAGCTTGCTCCTACCTCCTGCGTTACGGCTTTACATTCATAGTCATTATCATAAAGAACTTCCAAATGGTCACATACAAAACCGACAGGAGCGTAGACAAAAGCCTTATATTGACTTTCCTGATACAGCTCTCGGGTGAGATCCTGAACATCAGGACCCAGCCAAGGTTCTGGTGTGTTTCCAGCGCTCTGCCACCCAATAGTATATCTTTCTACACCCGCTTCTTTTGCTATTAATTCTGCCGTTTCACGCAGCTGCTCAGGGTAGGGGTCCCCAAATTGGAGGATCTTTTCAGGAAGGCTGTGTGCTGAAACAATTAACATAGAATGCTCTCTTTCTTCCTGAGGCATCTGCGCATATACGTTCTTCAACTTTTCTGCCCAGTAAGCTATAAATTTAGGCTCATCATACCAGCTTTCAATGGAGGTGATACGCGGCCCTCCCAATTTTTCTGCTTCCTCAGCAGCTCTTCCATTGTAGGACTTTACGCTAAAGGTAGAAAAATGAGGAGCAAGAACAAGACTAACTGCTTCTTCAATTCCATCCTCATGCATTTGCTGAACTGCGTCCTCAATGAACGGGTTAATATGCTTTAATCCCAGATACATTTTAAATTCTATCTCGTCTTGAACACTGTTCAAATGCTTCTCTAATTTTTCAGCCTGTTCCTGTGTGATCTTTGCAAGTGGGGATATTCCGCCAATTGCTTCATATCTGCCCCGAAGCTCGTCGATCATCTCGGGAGACGGCTTTCTTCCGCGTCTGATATGTGTGTAATATCTTTCAAGATCTTCTATTTTATAAGGCGTACCATACGCCATTACCAATAAGCCCATTTTCTTTTTCGTCATTCCTGCACCTCGTTTGTAAATTTCCCCGCCATCCCCGGGAACACTTGCATCGGCAGAGGATTCCCCTGCCGATGTCTTTTTAAGCTTCATCCAAATTCATAAATAAAGAACTTTTTTCTTTATTTTGATGCTGAATATTCATGAATAAAGGCTGCTAATCTTTTCAGCATTTCAGGATTTACCTCAGGAAATACTCCATGCCCCAGGTTAAATATATGTCCAGGCTCTGCCAATCCCTGGTCCAGCACTTCCTTCGCTTTTTGTTCAATAACTTCCCATGGTGCCAGCAAAATGGCAGGATCAAGATTTCCCTGAACAGTTTTAGTAATCCCTAATTCCCTTGCTTCTCTGATTGATAATCGCCAATCCAGCCCAACTACATCAAGCGGCAGATCGTTCCATTCCATAGCAAGGTGGCTTGCTCCTACACCAAACATAATTAATGGTACGTTTTCTTCTTTTAAAGAAGAAAATATCCGCTGCATTACTGGTTTAATATAATAGCGGTAATCTACTGTATTCAAGGCACCGACCCATGAGTCAAAAATTTGAATAGCCTTTGCCCCTGCTTTTATCTGGGATTTAACATATGTAATAATCATATCCCCCAGCTTATCCATTAATGCAAACCAGGCTTTCGGCTCCGCATACATAAACGCTTTTGTTTTGTTGTAATTTCTTGATGGCCCGCCTTCAATCATATAACTCGCTAATGTAAAGGGAGCACCCGAAAATCCGATTAGTGGTACAGATAATTGTTCCTCTGTTAATAGTTTAATTGTATTAAGGACATACGGAACATCCTCTTCTGGATTGATTTCTCCAAGCTTTTCAACATCTTCAAGTGACTTTACAGGATTTCCAATAACCGGGCCAATTCCTGATTTTATTTCAACATCCACACCAATAGCCGGCAGTGGAGTCATAATATCTTTATAAAGTATTGCGGCGTCTACGTTATATTGTTCCACGGGCAAGCGCGTCACATATGCACAAAGCTCAGGCTGATGGGTTATTTCAAATAAAGAATATTTCTCTTTAATGGCTCTATACTCAGGCTGCGACCTTCCAGCCTGCCTCATATACCATACTGGTGTATAATTTGTTTTTTCACCTCTTGCGGCTTTTAAAAATGTTTCGTTAATCTTCCTTGTCATTAAGGGAGCCACCTTTCTGGAGCATATCTTTTTTCATTTTAATATATCCAACTTAAAAATAGAAACTAATTGTCCATGTTTTCCTTTTCATAACTGTCTTCACTATATAGGATTTAGCTGGTTTATGTATAGGCGCCAAGGATAAGTGTCAAAAAATAGTCGTTTTTTTGTTTTCCTGACTGTAAAGAATGGATATACAAACATAATAGGGTACTTTTAGAAAAAAGAATGCCTTAAATCTTATATAAAAACAGGGGTGGATAGTATTGAATATTTACATGACCACAGGAACGTATGACTTTCTTAATAGCATTCGAAAAAAACATGCGAATGAGAAAATGTCCATTATGCAAAATGCCGAAGGAGCTCTTCTTCTTCATGAGACAAATGGCGATACTGTTTTTAGTACACCAAGAAGCTATGAGGTGGTAGATTCTGCAGGTGAGTTTAAAAGCACTGCTTACGTAGTTATGAATAATATCCCTGTAACGGAGGAGGGCAGGCCATTATTTGAATATCGTTTTAACAACAGGGCAAGAATGGTTGAAAATGTACCAGGATTCCAGGCGATCCGGGTTCTGCGGCCATTATCAAGCGATACCTATATTATCCTGACTGTTTGGGATGCCGCTGACGATTTTCTAAGCTGGCAGTCCTCGAAGTCTTACGACAAGGCGCACGAAAAAAGAGGAACCGAAAAGGGGATCGATACTGTACCTAATATTTTTTCCGGCAGCTCCTACGTTACTAAATACACCATTGTCGAGGAATAATACAAGATTTAAAAGGAACAGGCCTTCCCTGTTCCTTTTTTATTAGCGAATTTCACAAAATTTATCGGGATTGCTCACCACTTGATAGGTCCTTCATATCCTGTATTACATCCCCCGGGCTATCACCCATACCCATCCGGAGATGAAAGGAAGGAGGCCTTTTTATGGTTGTAGAGCTTACCGCTCTCCACTGGATATATGTACTTTTTATCGCACTCATTATTGGATTTATGGTAATGAGAAGAGATACTACCCTGGTCTGTATCGCAGGGATATTTTTAATTGCATTCACCGCGACCGGGTCTTTAAGCAGCTCAGTGAGCAGTATCTTTAATAGCTTCATTTATGCTATTACGGAATTGTTGTCCACTATTCTCGTTATCTCTATTATTGTAGGAATGAGCAGAACTCTGACAGTAACCGGAATCAATGATGTAATGATTTCTCCTTTTTCAAAACTTATAAAAAATTCTTCACTCGCTTATTGGATAATCGGAATTCTCATGATGGTTATTTCCTGGTTCTTCTGGCCATCCCCAGCTGTAGCTTTATTAGGGGCTGTCCTTCTGCCAGTAGCCTTAAGAGCTGGTTTACCTGCACTTGGCGTAGCAATGGCAATGAACTTATTTGGACATGGGATAGCCCTATCCGGTGACTTCATTATCCAGGCTGCTCCGAAACTAACTGCTGACGCGGCAAGCCTCAAGGTCAGCGATGTTGTTCAGGCTAGTATTCCCTTAGTATTTGTTATGGGACTTGTCACAACAGTAACCGCTTTTTATTTCTTAAAAAGAGATATGAAAAAGGGAAAGCTTCAGTCCGAGGTGATTTCTGAAGAAAAAAAGGAAGATTCGCAAGTCCAGCCCGAGTTATTAACAGAGGGAAAAAAGCGCTTCTTTGCGATATTTGTACCTGTTTTATTTCTAATAGATGTAGCTGCCATGTATTTTCTGCATTTACAGGGCGGAGATGCTACAGCTCTTATCGGCGGAACGTCCATCTTTATCCTCCTGGCTATAACACTTGCGGCCTATAAAAATAAAGGTCTTGAACAAACCACAGAATACTTGATTGAGGGATTTCAATTTGGTTTCAGAGTCTTCGGACCGGTCATTCCCATTGCAGCCTTCTTCTACTTAGGCGATGCTGGCTTTACTAAAATTATTGGCGATTTTTTGCCTAAGGGTTCTCAGGGAATTGTGAATGATTTAGGTGTGGCACTTGCTTCAATTGTTCCTTTGAGCAAGGAGGTTGGGGCTATAACACTAACCGCAGTCGGTGCCATTACCGGTTTGGATGGATCAGGCTTCTCCGGCATTTCCCTTGCAGGATCTATTGCCCACTTATTTGCCATTTCGATTGGAAAGGGCGCAGCCACTCTTACTGCGCTTGGACAGATTGCAGCCATATGGGTTGGCGGAGGAACACTTGTCCCATGGGCGCTTATTCCGGCTGCCGCAATTTGTAACGTGGATCCATTTGAACTGGCAAGAAGAAATCTGCTTCCTGTTACAATCGGCCTCGTCGTAACGACTATTGTAGCAATGTTCCTTATCTAAAAAAAGCTGGCCCCCATACCCCCTTCGAAATGAAGAGTAATAGGGCCGGCTTCTTATTTTCGTGCCCTGGCAAACAATATTGTTAAATAGTAAGGGAATCTGCTGCACTCCAGCGAAAAAACGGGCTGGCAAGACCCCGCAATGAGGTACGATTCAGGAGGCTTGCCAGTTCGTCCGCGGAAATGGAGCAGATTCCCCATTTTATAAAGCCTATTTTTTAAAAGCTATTTTTTAGAGTAGTTGTATAAGAGAATCCATAAATAAACCCAAGCATACCCTAGGGCATAGCCTCCAATTACATCTGTTGGGAAATGGACCTGCAGTATGATTCTGCTAGCACCTAATAACAGAATAAATATAATAAATATTGCAGCCGTAATCGATTTGGCAGTTTTACTTTTAAGATCCCTAATAATGAAATAAACAGTAAAAAAATATAAAATCATTTCAACCATTGCATGGCCGCTTGGAAAGCTGTAGCTGCTAACAGGAACAAGATGTTCCAGGTCCGGTCTGGGACGGGCTACTGAATCCTTTATCCATTTGCTTACTTCATTCCCCAGTGCAATAGCCAGCGCAAAAGCACCCATCCCTGTAAAATCTTTTTTTCGGATTAAAAAGATAGGCAAGCACGAGTAATGCAACTACCCCTATTCCCTTTTTATCCCCCATTGCTGTTAGCAGAATAAAAAAAGAATGAAGTGCTTCTGGAACATTTAAAAATAACGCAGTCATTTTTTCATCCAGCCATAAATTTTTATCCTTTTGGACCTCCATGATGATTAGAACTGATACAACGATAGATAAACAAAACATAATAAAAGACGGCTTATAACCATTTCTTCTCTCCATTTTTCTCCCCTTAACCCGTTTACAGTTTCTCCCTATATATATAAACCCTTATTGTGACTTTATTTGACTGTTTCTGAGAGTATATCTGCAAACATTAAAAAGTATATGAAAATTTTTAAAGAAAATCCACTTTATTTAATAGAAGAATGTTAAAATAGTTAGAAAATACAAACAACGGAGGAGTTTACTTTGCTAAAGGAAATCTTTGACTCATTGGAAAGCCGGTACGATGAAATGGTTTCTATCCGACGCTATTTACATCAGAATCCAGAACTGTCTTTTAAAGAAGTAAATACTGCAAAATACATAAAGTCCTTTTATGATGAGCTTGGAATTGAAGTAAGAGGAAATGTAGGCGGCAACGGAGTCGTGGCAAAGGTTTATGGAGGAAAACCGGGTAAAACAGTAGCATTGCGTGCAGACTTTGATGCGCTGCCGATCCAGGACGAAAAAGATGTACCTTACCGCTCCCTCGTACCAGGTGTCATGCATGCATGCGGGCATGATGGGCATACGGCGACTCTTTTAATACTTGCCAAAACGATTCATGAAAACAGAAACGAATTGGCAGGAACGTTCGTTTTTATTCATCAGCATGCGGAGGAATATGCCCCGGGAGGCGCGGCATCTATGATAGAGGCTGGCTGTCTTGACGGTGTAGACGCAATCTTTGGAACGCATCTTTGGGCGTTGGAGCCATTGGGCAAAATTCAGTACCGCACAGGACCTATTATGGCCGCAGCAGACAGGTTTGAAATAAATATTCAGGGAAAAGGCGGTCATGGAGCCCAGCCTCATAATACAAAAGATGCAATCGTTACAGCCTCTCAGCTTGTTATCAATCTCCAGCAGATTGTGAGCAGGAGGGTCAATCCAGTGGATTCTGCCGTTGTTACTGTCGGTTCCTTTACCGCTGAAAATGCTTTTAATGTTATCGCGGATAAAGCAAAGCTGATTGGTACAGTCAGAACCTTTAATGAAGATACACGGACTTTCATAGAGGAAGAAATAGAAAGGGTTACTTATGGCACCTGCTATTCCACAGAAAGTACTTATAAGTATGATTTTGTGAGAGGATATCCGGCAGTGGTAAATCCTTCTGCGGAAACAGAATTCCTAATTTCCTGCGCAAAAAATGTTCCAGAAGTAAATATTATTGAAGAAACTGAGCCTCATATGGGAGGTGAGGATTTTGCCTATTATCTTCAAAAGGTTCCAGGGAATTTCTTTTTTACAGGAGCCAGCCCGGCAAATGAAGAAGCAGTCTTTCCTCACCATCATCCAAGATTTGATATAGATGAGCGGGCAATGCTTATAGCAGCAAAAACACTAGGCACTGCGGCCATCCAATATAGTTTAAAAGCGCAAGAAGCTGTACAAGTTTAAATTTAAAATAAGAGACCAGCCCCCTGCTATTTAATCGGCATGGGGGCTTTCTTTTAATATTCTGAGCCTGTAGGCATTCATCGCTGTATCTCCGAGGTGCTTTAAAAGGTTGTTGTTTGCATAGGCTCCCACAAAGGCACCAATTCCCGGAACAAGCTGAAGCAATTTTGCAAGGTCCAGATAATCACGATACTCCTGCTGAAACTCTTTCCAGTCTATTTCGATTATTTCTTCCTTCCTTTGGTCCCAATTATCAATGATTTCAAAAGCTTCCCTCCTGGCTTCATCGCTTGAAAAGGCAAGCTTAAAAACATGAAGGATAAACAGCCGTTCTGAATATTCGCTTGTATCGTATCCATATACGGCCGCCAATTCAAATAGTGCTTTCATTTTAATGGCTAAAAGCAATGGAAAGTCAGCGAGCCCCAGAAGAATTCCTCCCGCTCCTGTTCCCGCACCCTCAATTACGGCTGCCTTTTGATATGCAGCTATTTTTTTTCGAGCAAGCTCATCCCGCTCCTCCAATGTACTGGCAGGAGGTTGTTTTCTGAAATTAGTATATTGAGAACCGACCAATGTAGCTTTTACCATCCCTTTTATCCCCTCAGTAACAACAGAGTGAACCTTTTCGGGAATCATACCATTTATTTTTGTCTGAGCCTTTTTCGATAAACGATTCATGATCCCTGATCGTTTTTTAACCTCCTGCGTCCATTCCTGTAATTCATCGCAAAGCTTTAATTCATATTCATTCATAATTTCCCAACCTTTACAAATTATTCATACAAGTTAGTACGTTAAATATCGTATAGTGTTTCAAAAAAATCCCCTTTCATCAGAAAGAGGACCCTGGTTTCTTTATTCTCTTGTTGCTGTAAATATAAACAAAATAATACGTAAAAAGGAGACTAGCTGCAAGTGAAACAAGTGCTTCTGCAAATTCTCCCTTTACCAGAATTAATAAAGCAAAGAGAATGGCCTGTATACAAAGGACCACGGTAAGGATGAAGAAAAAGGCAGCTGCCTTATATTTCTCCTTAACCGGGTATAAATCAACCCAAAGCTTATTTTGGTGATGATTCCATAGTGGCAGCAGCTGAAATCCTGTTAAATAAAGAAACAAAACAGACAGAAGCACCTGTCCCCATCCGAAGGATAAATAGTAAACCGCCAGACCTCCAATTACAGTAAGCCGTAGGAATAATCCCAAATAATCCCCCGTCCGAAGAAAGGTTCTGGAAAATAAATAATGAAATGTTTTTTCAGATGAGAAAGAGATGGAACGAAGGAAAATATCCAGCCATATTCGCCTCTTTACAGAATCCTTTAATTTTGGCACATCCGTAAACATATTAGCCAGCCTGTAAAAGGAAGCCATTCTTTTTTCTTCCTGGGTAATAAGGGCATCCCATTTTAATCCTTTTTGTTCCGATTTCTTTTTAAAATAAAGGTAATATAAAACCATAATTAAGACCATAATCCCGAGCAACAGGAAATTTGCCTGTTTGAAGAGGAGATATACAAAAACCGCATTGACAAAAAAACGAACAATGAAGTCCCGAACATGAACAGATTGATTTACCTCGTATTGAACCTTCCAGCCAACAGCCAGGTTCCATGCTTTTATGACCAATAAAACAACAAAGAATGGAATAAAAAGTCCAAACCCTTTTCCGCTTACTTGTGCAAAAATTGGCATGAGTACAGCCTGAATCATCAGGAGAATATACCCCTGAAAAATAAGGCTGACTATACCAGCACGGAAAAAAAACTTATTCAGTTTATTTTCCAGGGGCAGGAGGAACACTTTATCCGCTTCCAATAAAAAATTATAAACAGGACTGTAGGTCAGCAAAAATCCCAGCACCAGTGCCATAATAGACGCAGCAGGAAAGTCTTCCGGCAAAGTTTTGACCCACTTTTGATAATAAAAGGCGGCCGAACCAATAAGAAATAACAGCACGATCATAAGATGACCATTGAAAATATAGCGAAGATATTTTCCGATGTCCTTCATCCGCTGTCCGGAACGGTCTTTCCATAGCTTATTTTCATCAAACATAATTTTCTTCCTTTGTCAGCTGGATATACAAATCATCAAGGGTCGCACCATGCATGGAAAATTGCTCCCTTAATTCTTCCAGTGTTCCCTTTGCCCTGATCTTTCCTTCATGTAAAATAACAAACCGGTCGCAGTATCTTTCCGCTGTTGCAAGTATATGAGTGGACATCAGAATTCCTGCCCCATTTTCTTTCATTTTCTTCATTAAATCCAATAATGATTGGATTCCAAGCGGATCGAGACCAACAAATGGCTCATCTACTATGTATAGGGAAGGCTGCACCAAAAAAGCACACATAATCATTACTTTTTGCTTCATTCCCTTTGAAAAATGCGCTGGAAACCATTTTAATCGCTTTTCCATTCGGAATTCCTTTAACAGTCTGGCTGTCCGCTCTTCATAGTCCGATGGATTAAGCCCATATGCCATGGCTGTAAGCCTTAAGTGTTCTTCCAGCGTTAATTCTTCATATAAAATAGGTGTTTCAGGAATAAAGGTGAATTTCTTTCGATATGCTTCTTTATCCTCCATAAAGGTGTGGCCATTCAATTTAATCTGACCGCTATGAGGCTCCATTAGACCTATAATATGCTTTATTGTTGTACTTTTCCCGGCACCGTTCAATCCAATTAAGCCAATAATTTCTTTTTCCTTTACATCAAACGAAACGTCTTTTAGGACAGGATTCCTTGTATAGCCGCCTGTCAGGTTTTGAATCTCCAATAACGACATTGCAAAACGTCCTTCCTCTTTATTATCCTGAGTACAAAATTGTGTTGCCTATAATGTTTCATTTTAACAAAATATCCTTCATAAAAATAGAAATCCGCTGATTTGAAAATTTAAGTGCATTTTTTAAAAAATTAGGGACATCATAATTATTGAAGGGGAAAACAATCGAATTGAAAATGAGGTGTCTGTCGCAGACATATATCATTCAATTTAACCGCTTCATACGTTTAATAAGGGGATGGTTGTTATGCACGTTGTAACTATAAACCATTTAACGTTCAGAAAGCACCGCACCGTCTAACGGCAGTTATTAAAACTGAAAAATGAGGTGTTTACAAAAGACCTATCAACCGCTTTATACGTTGAGAAACCTATAAAGATACAAGGGGATGGTCAGCTTGAACGAAGTAAACTCTTTATATGAACACGAACCATCATTTTAATAAATGAGGTGTTTATCAAAGAGAAATCCTGAAAGAACGTCCCAATAAGAAGCATTTCCCCCTTCACAGGGCAGGATTCCTATGCGGATCCTGCTTTTGTTTTTTTATATAGGGTATAAGTGTGGTAAAATACGGTAAAGAAAACTCGGTGAAAAACGAACCGAAGTCCCAATAATGCGTTCAGGATACATTAATTTATATTCTGACTAGCTAACATTATAATAGGAGTGATATAAAGATGGATGATTGTATTTTTTGCAAAATAATTCGCGGTGAAATTCCGGCTGCAAAGGTTTTTGAAAATGAACATGTAATGGCGTTCCTTGATATCAGTCAGGTAACAAAGGGCCATACCTTAATAATTCCCAAAATACATAAAGAAAACATTTACGAGCTAACACCTGAAATGGCAAGGAATCTTTACGAAGTCGTTCCTGGCATTGCTAATGCTTTGAAGGAAACGTTTAATCCCATTGGATTAAATACAGTAAACAATAATGGAGAACACGCAGGCCAGTCAGTATTTCACTTCCACCTTCATTTAATCCCCCGTTACGGTACTGGCGATGGATTTGGAGCAGTATGGAAAAATAATCAAAGTGATTATTCTTCACAGGATCTTCAGGAAATGGCAACAGGCATTAAGAAACACATTTAATAGAATATTTAAAAAACAAGAGAAAAATTTCCTTTCATTTATTTGCTTTTCTGTTATATAATGATTATAAGTTTTTCGCTGCAGGCAAAGAGTGCACTGCAGGAGGAACCAAAATGCTTAGTTGAGCAGAGGAGAGATGAGAAATGAATACAAAAAACCTTGTGGCCCTTTCACTTTTAGTGGGAATGGGTGCCGTGCTGCATGCAGTTATTCCAAACATAGTACTTGGAATGAAGCCAGACATGCTTTTAACTATGATGTTCCTGGGTATTATCCTTTTTCCTGAGAAGAAAAGCGTAATGCTTCTTGCCATTGTTAGTGGAGTTGTTTCCGGAATCACATCCACTTTTCCTGGCGGATTGATCCCAAATATCATTGATAAGCCTGTTACAGCAGCGTTGTTTTTATTACTGTTCACATTATTCAAGAAATATCAGACAAACCTTGTTGCCGTTGGTGTTCTAACAGCTGTTGGAACCATTATTTCCGGTATTGCCTTCCTGACATCCGCTTACTTTATAGTTGGGCTTCCTGGTCCATTTGCCGCTCTTTTTGCAGGGGTTGTCCTTCCGGCAGCCGCTTTAAACACTGTAGCAATGGTAATCCTGTACCCAATTGCAAGCTCGGTAGTCAGAAGAACCAATATGACCTCACGCCCAGCACAAGTTAATAAATAAGCTGAAAGACAGGCCTGCATAGTGCAGGCCTGTTTTTTCGTTTGGGAAATTAAAATTTTTACCTTGTTGATAACTCCGAACTAGGCTATTGTAATCCAGCTCTAGCGCCCAGCCAGTTTTCCTCGGGAATATGCTTCTTTGAATATCTTGTGAGGATCATGACCGATAGGTGATGATTCGAACAGCTCGGGGTCATAAGCCAAATCACTTCAGAAATCAGGACAAGGAATGCTTCGGAAGCATCCGCATCGCACTAAGGAAAAGCTTTAGCTTTTCCGAGGATGACTACGTGATTCGACTTATGCCTGTTGGAGGCCCAAAGGACGTGGGTTAGAAAGGCGTTGCCACAGGAGGTGTCGTAATTTAGCCTTTCATCATCTGAACAGGGCGCTTGCGCCTTTTGTTCTTGCCTATTAACTTAGAGTACATAAATCAGCCATCCTGTCAGCAGAAGCAGGAGCCCTCCTCCAGAAAAGACCGCAATTCTTTTTTTTAATATCTGTTTAGGTGGATAAACTCCCCGCTTTAGAAAATGAAAGAAAAACCGAATCGCCCCATAAAAGAAAACTGCACTTAGAGAGAATAAAATGAATGCTGCACCTTTCACCTCTTCCCCTCCCTCCTATATAACTGTTTACATTATATATATGTCATACAAAAACACGGTATGAGCTTGTATGGTTTAAGAGTATACTGTTTGTGATAAAAAAGAGTACATGCATTTTTTGATTGTTTAAAGGGTATTCTTCCCTTGATGAAGAAAAGATGTATATGGAAATTTCAATGTGGGGGTGGGATATTTATGAAAATAAAACAATTTTTTTACGGCCTTGTACTAGGGGGAATTGCAGCAGGTGTAAGCACCTTATTGACTGCTCCTCAATCGGGTAAAGAAGTTAGATCATCTATAAAGGAAAACAAAGATCTGTGGAAAAGCCAGCTTGCTGATCTCAAGAAAAGTCTTACCGAGCTAAAGGCTGTTTCCGTGGTTGCTTCCAGAGAAGCTAAAGCCCAAACTTCAATTTTCCTGCAAGAAACAAAAAATTCGATTAACACATGGAAAGAAGATATTTATCCTCATCAGGAGGA
Source organism: Neobacillus terrae (assembly GCF_011393025.1). Lineage (GTDB taxonomy): Bacteria > Bacillota > Bacilli > Bacillales > Cytobacillaceae > Neobacillus_A > Neobacillus_A terrae. The sequence continues at coordinate 57,014 of NZ_JAAOEO010000009.1, forward strand.
GCTTAAAGAGGAAATTACAGAAATCGAAACGACTATTCAGCAATTAGAAGCTAGTCTGGCAGATACCAATAAACAAAAGAGCTAATCTCAAATTAAGATTGCTTTTTTAAGAAAAATTGGTTTCTCACTATAAAATCCTTCTTTTTATTAAAAAAAGAAGGATTTTCATGTTAAAAGATAGTATAATACTGTAAAATATTGTATTAAATAAATATTCTTGTTAATTTCTAAAAATTTTGCAAATTTATATCTTTATTAATTTTTATTTTATTGGCATAATGTTAATAGAGAAATAAAAAAGTAGGTGAAGATGGGGATGACGGAAAAACAATATTCAATGAAAGAAGCTATGTTATTTAGCCAACGGGTAGCCCAATTAAGTAAAGCCTTGTGGAAGTCGATTGAAAAGGATTGGCAGCAGTGGATAAAACCATTTGATTTAAACATCAATGAACATCATATTCTTTGGATTGCCTACCACTTAAACGGCGCTTCCATTTCTGATGTGGCAAAATTCGGTGTTATGCATGTATCTACAGCTTTTAATTTTTCGAAAAAATTAGAAGAAAGAGGCCTGCTTAAATTTTCAAAAAAAGAGAACGACAAAAGGAATACATATGTCTGCCTTACTCCTGAGGGTGAACATATCCTGCTTACTTTAATGGAATCTTATGATCCTGGCAACAATGCTGTCTATACAGGCGCCCTGCCGTTAAGAGACCTTTATGGCAAGTTTCCAGAAATTATTGAAATGATGGCTATTGTCCGCAATATTTATGGCGATGATTTCATGGAAATCTTTGAACGTTCATTCCATAATATTGAGAGTGAATTTGTTGAAAAGGAAGGCAAACTGCAAAAGTCAAAAAATCCTGAAATGGTCTAAGATAAATACTTTTCCATTTCCTGCATAAACGGTCTAAAGAGGTGCTGTTGAATACATGCCTCTACCACTTCTTTTGCCTTTAGGCTGCCAGGAACGCTTTCAGCAAACTTTTGAAAAAGCGGATGAAAATGGATAAATCCTTCCGCTTTTTGTTCTTCCCATATTTTGTTCAGTTCATCACAAACTCGAAAAAATGCCGTTACCTGCTCTTCCCTAAGGCCTTTTTCTATTATCATCCTATAAAAGGGGTATGTATTATTGCCAAGCATACTAAACATTAATTTTTGATAGTACTCCAGTACCTTGATTCTCTCCAAAAGTTCCTTTGTGTCCATTACAATTCCCCGTCCCACTCTTCTAAAATCCTTAATTATATTATTGACCTATAAAGTGATTTGGTAAACACCTTTTTAAATGGCCGTTTTTGAAAATACGAGAATCAAGTTGGAGCGCTTTTTTACTATCTTTTTTTTGCAAGTTTTGCTATTGTATAAAACGTAATAAATTAATATTATGAATCTAGCATAAAGGGAGGGTCATTAATGATCTCCATTTTTATTTTGTTCTCCGTTTTTATTTTGTTTTATGTAAATAAAATGACCAATTCGCTTTGCCTTCAGAAGGAGATCCCCGAAGAAAGCCAACGGAAGGTTTTTAGAACAATAAATGTCCTTGTAACCATTTTGCTTATTTCTTCCTATATAGAAATATTATTTACTTAAACGAGTGATTTATCATTAAAAAAGCGCAGAGCTCCAAAAGGACCTCTGCGCTGTTGATACTTTCCTATAGGTAATAAGGGAAGCGATGAGGCATCTCATCGCTTTTTCTCGATTAAATTAGTAAACCCAGGAAGCACCAATGATTATTAAAAGGATAAAGAGGACTACGATTAACGCAAAACCTCCGCCAAAACCATATCCGCCAGACATACATTTTCCTCCTTCCTCATTCTCCGGAGAACAATACTTTCTCCAGACTTTTAGATATCAGAATAAGAGAATTCTGATGTTACTTCTCATCATCGGCAATACCTAATTTTCCGGTAATCCTTTAAATCCAGGAAGTACCGATAATGATTAACAAAAGGAAAGAGATTACAATCAGGGCAAATCCATTTCCGTAATTGTAACCCAACAGTAACACCACTCCCTTTTTGTTCTACCTCATATTATTCAGAAACAGATTATTTCGATTAGGCTTTTATCTATATCTCCTTCTTTTTTTGAGGTTTAGGTAAAGGTAATTTTTGGGAGTTTCAAACAAGGGCTAAGTTAAGATTTGCGCCTGGTTTTTCCTTTCTTTTTGTTCCTCTTATCATATGTTTGACTATCTTTAATGGAAGTGATTATGACCAATTTTTTTCCGTCCTTTTTACCTTTTTTTATGTTTTTTTTTGCACAAAATCCCATATGTGTTATAGTAAGGTTTGTGGAATGACACAATAATTCACTGTTTAGGAGAGGTTCAGCATGAAAAAATGGATACTAGCCCTCACTTTAACCGGCGGGGTTTTAGCTTTAAGTGCCTGCAACAACCAAGGGAATGGTTCGGAAACGGTTGCAACATCTAAATCTGGAGATGTTACTAAGGACGAGCTTTATCAAGCTATGAAGAACAAATACGGAAATCAGACTCTGCAGGAGCTTCTTAATGACAGAATACTTTCTAAAAAATACAAAGTTTCCGATGCAGAAGTGAACAAGAAAGTTGATGAAATTAAGGGACAAGCTGGTGCAAATTTTGAAATGCTATTGGCCCAAAACAATATTAAAGATGAAAAAGAACTGAAGAAAGTCCTAAAAAGCCAGCTTTTAGTTCAAAAAGCCGCTTCAAAAGATGTAAAAGTAACAGATAAAGAATTAAAGGATTACTATGCAAACTATAAACCAGAAATCAAAGCCCGCCATATCCTTGTCAAGGATGAAAAGACAGCTATTGAAGTAAAGAAAAAGCTGGATGCAGGCGAGAAGTTTGAAGACCTTGCTAAAAAGTATTCAACTGATACTGCGTCAGCACAGAGCGGTGGCGACCTAGGCTATTTTGGCCCTGGAAAAATGGTACCTGAATTTGATAAAGCTGCTTTTGCTTTAAAGGTTAATGAAATTAGCGCACCTGTTAAGTCTGAATATGGCTATCACATTATCCAGGTAACCGATAAAAAAGAGAAAAAATCTTTTGAGCAAATGAAGCCACAGATGGAAGATGAAATCAAATCTTCTAAAATGAGCGGCGATGTAATTAACAAAGCCCTTCAGCGTGAATTAAAGGCTGCTGATGTAAAAATTAAGGACAAGGACTTAAAAGGCGCCCTTAATACAAATACAGCTCCTCAGCAATAAGAATAAAAGGTAAATAGAAGCTGTGCTTAGCATAAGCTTCCTCGAATTGGATTTAGAGCAGGATCACATAACTTTCCCATTCTTAGGGAGTGTGTATTCTTAACAAACAAAAAAAGCTGGCCCGAAGGATCAAATGATCATTCGAGTCAGCTTTTCTTATTGTTTCACTTCTGAATTTCTTAGGAATTAGCATCAGATGCTGCTATTAAGCCTCTTTTTTCTTTCTCCTCGTTAAGACGGGTTATATAGATTTCCCCTTCTCGTTCAATGATTTCCTTCTCAATTTCTCTGTCTTCCCTTGCTGTTTTCAATGCCATAAAAGCACTTATTATAATTCCAATTACAACTGCATATACCCAAATAGGAATAATCATATTAGATGCTCCTTTGTTATGAGTGGTTGTCCGCTTTTTTAAAAGCATATTCGGAATTTCCGGTTAATATGACTGTTTTTTACTAATAAGAAAGGGACTCTGCATCATCATCATTTCACCAAAACCAAAATAAAGTGCTCTTCACCATATCCGGTTGTGTAAAGTTTTCATTAAGATAGAAGAACGGAAGAGCCTTGTTCATCAGCTTCGACAAGCGGAGGCTGGCTTAAAATCGCCACGTCCTTTGGCAACGCCGGGACTAGCACTTCCTGTGCGTCGAAGGGCCTCATTCTTTTACTTCAATGTTAGGACTGAAGCGACATTGATGTGCTTGGCGCTCAGGTTTGGCAGGCTCCCGGACCATCCGCGGAAAACGAGCGCTTAAGTCGAAAGTCAAAAGGTAAGTATAGCAATATACCACTTTGATGAATTCTACTAAGAAAAGCGCAAGCGCCCGTTCAGCGACGTATGGCCATTTGAAGAAAGGCTAAGGTCGCCACGTCCTGTGGCAACTCCTTTCTGACCCGCGTCCTGCGGGCCTCAACTTCGACCGAGATAAAGGATACACGAAATGCAATGCATTTCGGAAGCGGGATGGACACTAGGCGCTCGGCGCTGGAGTTAGAGAATTTAAAAGGTAAAACTTTATTCTTATCAAGTAAAAATCCTTTCAAATTGAATGAAAGGATTTTTCTAGTTTTACTTATGAAAAAAAGGCTTGTAGAAAGACCTGTTATCCAGAGCATAAATCCGCTCTGAAAATTCTCCTGGCTTTACCCGTTCCAGCGCACGGTCGAGCATATTCATCTTTGCATCCAGGTTATCAATATAATGAAGAATTTCTGCTTCTTTAATAAGTGGCGGCTTCGGGCTTCCCCACTCCGCTTTACCATGATGGCTAAGAACAAGATGCTGAAGAATAAGCACTTCCTCTCCGGAAATCCCCAGTTCATCTGCTGCCTTGCCAATTTCATTAACCATAATGGTGATATGGCCAAGCAGGTTTCCTTGTACGGTGTATACAGTAGAAACCGGGCCTGAAAGCTCCAAAACTTTTCCCATATCATGCAGAATTACTCCAGCATACAGCAGGTCCTTGTCCAGGCTTGGATAAAGACCTGCTATCACCTTTGCCAGGTCCAGCATACTCACAACATGGTAGGCGAGGCCTGATACAAATTCGTGATGATTTTTAGTTGCCGCAGGGTAGTCTAGAAATGCCTGCTGATGCTTCTTTATAAGATGACGTGTAATCCTCTGTATATTTGGGTTTTTCATTTCGAAAATATATTGAGTCAGTCTGCTGGTCATTTCTTCCCGGCTCAGAGGCGCGGTCTCAAGGAAATCACCAAGCTTAACACCGTCTAATGGGCCTGCGGGACGGATTTGGCGAATCTTTAACTGGCTTTTGCCCCGGTAATTTTGAATGTCACCATTTATTTTAACTATATTTTGAGGAGCATAATTTTTTTCATCTTCGTCACTGGCATCCCAAAGCTTAGCTTCTATCTCTCCGCTCTGGTCCTGAAGGATGAGAGTTAAAAATGGCTTCCCATTGCTTGCAATCCCTTTAGATGCATTTTTAATTAACATAAATAAATCTACCGTTTCTCCTACATCAAAGTTAAGAATCCCTCTGCTCATACCTATACCTACGCTCCTTTCAAATTACGACAAGTATAACATTTGGTCTATGATATTATGAAATATTCATTACTTTCCCTTCCTGAAGGCTTATAACGCTTTCGGTGTTAAAAAAATCAAGCATATGCTTGTGGCAGGTAAAAAAAAGCACCTGATGCCCTTTCATGGCCTTTAATAAGTCTATTACCTTTCGGGTTCGGTGTATGTCAAAGTTTACAAAGCTATCATCAATAATGATTGGCATCTGAAAATCCCCATATAAAGTAATTGCTAATGCCAATCTTAAAGAAACATAGACTTGTTCTGCAGTAGCTTGGCTCAGCTCATTCGCTTCAAACAATATATGATCGTTCCGTTCAATTAAAAAGCCAGTACCTGTTGGCTTAAGCTGGATTCTTCTATACCTTCCATCAGTAAGGAAATGCAGATACTCCTCCGCTTTCCCCAGCATTCGGGGAAGATGGCTGTTTTTATACTTTTCTACCGTCCTGGCTAACAAATCCTGTGCAATGGAATAAACGGCCCATTCCTTTGCTTCTTCATCGAATTCAGACCTTTTCTGTTTGTAGCGATGAAGCAATTCAGAATATACTCCTCCATCCTCCAAAACCTGAATTTCATATTTTACTTCAGCCTGTCTCTCGAGAAGTTTCTCAACTTCTGAATGAGCTTCTTCCTCCCTGTTAGTTAGCTCTAATAGTCTTTCATTACCAGGATTCAATTGAAGCCATTGATCCCTGTCATCTTTGCTTAAGGAGGATCCCGCAAGCTGTATTCTAATTTCTTTTATCTTTTGACTAATACTCTCAATCTGATTAGCCTTATTTCCTGCCAAATAAAATTGGTCCCCAGTCTCGGCATTTGCCGTTTTAAGCAGTTGATTCATTTCATTATCAAGTAGTACTTTTTCATTGAATGTTTGTTGAATCTCCTCTTTAATTTCAGCCAGCTTGGCTATTTTTTCACTGTACTGGATCTGCTTATCCAATTCTGTCCGCATTTTCTCTTTTAAGCGTAAAGCAATTCGTTGTAAATCCGTGTCTTCCATTCCCAGATATTTTTTTCCATTCTTTTTAATGGCTATCGATAATTGTTCTATTTCTTTACCCAGGGTATCCCGCTTTTCTTCTAATCTTTGTTTTTCCCTGAAATTAACTTTAAGCTGCTCTAGTAAGTCAAACGCATCCATTAAATAGGATTCTGCCAATTTTAGGGGAATCTTGAGCTCTGAGCTGATGAAACGAAGGTTCCTATTGTTTTCGGCAGCACTTTCTTCCCATTTCTCATATTGGCCAATAATTCTTTCGTATTGAGCGTTTTGCTGTTCCCATCTTAATTGAAGAATCTTGACTTGTTCTCTTCTGGTTTGGTCAAGTTCCAGCTTTTCCTGAAGAGCAGAATACTTAAGCGTATCTGAAGAACGCAATTTCCCCTCTAAATCCTGCCTCTTTTGATCCAGTCTTTCCAATGCCTGTCCAGCTGGCACTGCTGGCTTTTGCTGGCTGTTGAAATAATAAGTGAATCCTAGTCCTGCAGCCGCAGCTGCTGCAATAATTAAAAAGGTCCATTGCTTATTAATGATTGCATAAAATAAAACTAAAACAATAAACACACTATAGGCAGTATATTGTATGTGGAGATTTTTTCTTTGCCGTTTTAACGTTACCTTTTCTTTTTGTGCAGCATCTTCAAAGTATTCCTTCTGTTCTTGCACTGTTCTTAATTCTGCTTCTAAACCTCTGATATCTGCCAGGCTTCTTAATTGTTCCTCAAGCTCCGATCTGCTTTCTGCTGATAGAATTTTTCTGCTGGCTAACCTGAGTTCCTCCTCAAGCTCTTCAAGCTTCTCCTTTTCCTCATGAAAACGAACATCCAAATCCTGTTTAGCATTGTGAAGCCTCTGCTGTTCCTTGTGGAGATTCTCTACTTGTTTTTTCATATAAATATTTGTATTAATTCCTTGAAGCTCTTCCTCAGATATAGAAAGATGCAGTTTTTCCTTTAATCCCTCCAGGGTCTCCTTAATTTCAAACAGCCTTTCTTGAGTTTGTCTCTCTTCAAGCTTTAGCTGATCATAAAGAGGGATTATTTCAATTGATGCACTTACATTTGGCTCATCCTCCAGCAGTTTTAAATCTGGCTTAAGCTCATTTACTTGATCAGTCAGCAGCTCGAAGCGCTCCTCCAAAATTTTAATCCTAGCAATGAGAGGCTTTATGGACTGCTTTATCCTTTCAAACCTTTCAATACCGTTAGGAGGAAAGGATACATCTCCTAAATCCTTCAATTCATGTGCTAACAATTTTTCTTCCCTGGTTAAAGGTTCAATCCGCTTCCACTCCTGAAGGTGGGATTTTTCTTTCACAACTAGTAATAATTCTTCTTTCAAATCCGCTATTTCCTTTTGAAGGCTTTCCCCTTCATTAATTAATGACTCATATTGCATTGTTTTGGATGAAGCCTTTTTTAATTCGGTCCGAAGTTCATTTAGTTCTTTTAATTTCATATTTAAAACAGGATTTTTCCCACCAGGCTTAAATCTCAGTTCCAGTTCTTTTTTTATTCCTGCCTCTGCAAGCGCGAGTTTTTCTGTTCCGAAAGTTCCAGCTGAAAAGAGAAATTTTCCGATTTCCTCATTTTTCATCTGATGAATATTTTGGAGGCCTTGAAGATTAAAGGAAAAAATCGCCTGGTATAAACCCTTATCCATACTTGACAACAATTTTTTTAGTAGCTCTTCATCACCAATTTCCCCGTTTTCCATAGAAACAGTAACATCCCCAACAGCTTTACCTTTTACCCGTTCAATAACAGCGAATCCATATTGCTCATGGAATACTCTAATATTTCCGCCATACCTGGAATGCTGCTTTGGCTCGTACCTTAACTCATTCTGCTGTTTTGTTGGAAAGCCAAAAAGAATTCCATGTATAAATGCCATTATCGTAGATTTCCCAGCCTCATTTTCACCATAGAAGACCTGCAGAGAATCCGTTATTGACAGCTTAAGATTTTCAAGCTGGCCATAGCCGTAAATATTTAGTTCTAAAATCTTCAAGTCTTACACCGCCTTTTTGATTAAGGAGCAGACAACAGCCTCAGCAAAGTGGTTTCTGCTTTTTGGAGAAGTTCCTCTTCTTCAAGCTTGCTGAGCCCCTCCAGAAATTTTCTTGCCTGGTTGTGTTCATACAAAGGAGAAAGAGTCTGATGGATTTCATCATACTGATCAATAGTCTGAAATAAATCCCCATAAAAACCTGCTTTTTTTCGCAGTTCCTCCCGGCTTGTTTGAATTTGGTCATCAATCACAATGTCTGTAATCCAAACAAAGGATTCCTCATCATCTTCTCCCTCTTGAAGCAGATCTAAAATCTCGGAATACAAATTGTGATTCACTATATCTATTTCTTCAAGCTGAATATTTACCAATCGCAAAGAAATAATAGATCCCCTTCCATCCACCCGATGTTTTTCAATCTCCGAATAGCATAACGTAAGAATCTCCTCTACTGTAATTGCTTCACTTCCATCTATAATTACTGAATCCCAGATTATATCCGCCGTATTCATAAATTCATAGGTGGCTCCCGTATCTCCAAGGGTTACTAGATAACATCCTTTTTCGCCTGTTTCTTTTCGGTTTCTTCCTTGAATATTACCTGAATAAATTATGGGCGGTTCCTGATTCAATATTGACCTTTTATGTATATGGCCCAAGGCCCAGTAATCAAAGTTTTTGCTGATCAAATCAGTTAACAGAAAAGGGGCATATTTTCCATGCTCACTGCTGCCTCCATCATGCCCGTGTAAAATTCCAATATGGTAATCGGCGCTATCTTCTCTTTTATAATCATCAATTTTCTTTTCAGTCACGTGCCTTACTGGGTAGCTAAATCCGTATATATTTACTTTTGCTCCGCTTTTAACCTGTATTTGTTTTACTTCTACCTCTGTTGAGAACGTATGGAAATCCTTCGGCATTTCGATTTGAACCCATGTGCCGTTTAAATGATCGTGATTGCCATGTACTGCATAAACGGGAATACCTTTATCAGCAAGCCTCTTCATTTCCTTACGAAATATTGATTGAGCCCTAAGGCTTCTGTCCTCGCCGTCATATAAATCCCCGGCCACAATAAGAAAATCCACATTATATTGAATGGCTGCATTTACAATTTTATTCAGTGAACGAAAGGTACTTTCCCTCAACCTCTTTGCAATTTTTTCCGGAATATGCTTTAAACCTGTCATTGGGCTATCCAGATGCAGGTCGGCCGCGTGTATAAAAGTCACTTGTTTCATAGTCCAAACCCTTTCATGGCCTTTTAATAACATTTTATCATTTGCAAAAAACGAATGCACGTTCGATTTGTTTTTTAGAGGAAAAATAAAACAAAATAGCTTGCAAACAAATTTGTAGAGGGGCCAGTTGATTTCCGGTCCCAGGCACTCGCTTTCCGCGGGCAGGTCGGGAGCCTGTCAAACTTCAGAGCCAAGCCCCTCGAGGTCGCTTCAGTCCTGACGTTGAAGTAAAAGAACGACTTCATCGTCAGGCCCTCCAGCGCTTGTCAGAGCTGAACGAGGCACTTCCGTTCTTCTTTCTCCTCGTCACTTCGCTCCTGTGGGGTCTCCCATGACACGCTTTTCCCGCTGGAGTCTCGCGCCACTTCAATCAACTGGGTTTAGAAATTTGGTGTGGCAGCGGAAACACGTTTGCCTCTTCCTTCATGAGGCATCGTACTATAACGGATTTGTCCTCGGGAAGATTGTGTCTCATTGCAATACACCTGTCACCCTCATTCTCGAGCCTTTGGTAGACCATGTGATTAAAAAAGTGGGAAAGCCTAAGGCGGCTACAGCAGACTCTGCTTATAAGAATAAAAGGAGGAAATCTTAATAAAATCAAAAAGGGAGTTCGGAAAAAAGCATTCCGAACCCCCTTTTGTCGACAAACTGAGAATTCTCTAAGGAGAGAACTCTTTTTAGGATTATTATTTATTTTTAGTAAGCTGAAGGGCTTTCTTAATATCTTTAAAAGAGCTTGATCGGCCATACATTAATACTCCGCCTCTGTAAACTTTTGCTCCGAAAATTGCTAGGGAAATTATTGTTGCCGTCAAAATAGCCATACTTAAAATCGATTCCCATAGTGGAATATTCAGCATCCCAACACGAAGAAACATAATCATAGGAGCAAAAAAGGGAATAAAAGAGGTAACTGTAATGAACGGGGAATCTGGCTTACTCAGACCAAAAGCTGCAATAACAAAGCCTGCAACAACTAACATTGACATTGGAGAAATCATCTGCTGGACATCCTCTATACGGCTGACAAGAGATCCTAAAAAAGCTGCAAGTGTTGCATAAAGAAAATAACCGAGCAGGAAGAAAATAACAGCAAAAATAATAGTGCCGATAGGTAATTCACTGAATCCAAAGAAATCAGAGAAACTTCCTTTTAACTCCTCCATATTTTTTTGCATAGAGTAATAACCGGCTGAAAGCAAAAAAACAAGCTGGGTAATACTCAGGAGTCCTACGCCTAAAATTTTGGCAAACATCTGCCTGATAGGTGATACACTTGAAATAAGTATTTCCATTACACGTGATGACTTTTCGATGGCAACTTCCATGGCGATCATATTAGCATACATGAGAACTGCAAAGTAAATGATAAAAAGCAAAATATACACAATTCCCCTGGCTTGATTAAGTTCAGCTTCCGTTTTGGCATTTCTCTCCAAAGCTGCTTTTTTAAATAGTACTGGCTTATAAAGCTTTTGAAGCTGTGCATCAGTGAGCTGAATTTGTCTTGCAGCGAGCATGGTTTTTAACTGCTGCAGCCCATTTTGGAGATCTGTATATATAGCTGAATCTGCAATCGTCAACGCATTATATGAGCCTTCGGGAAGATTATCCTTATCAAGGCTTAGTATCAAATATCCTCGCAGGGCACCATTTTCGACCTTTTTTTCAGCTTCTTTTTCTGTCCCTGTAAAAGCACTCAGCTTTAAATTCTTATTAATTAACTTTACCTGTCCTTTAAAAGGAGTATAAAGCTGTCCTGTTTTATCCAATACAGCAATTCTGTCAGCCACGCCATTTTTATTAAACAAATCCATGATTCGGTTTAAATTTGTTATAGCAAGCATAAGAACTAGCATGACAATTGTGGTTACGATAAAAGATTTAGTCTTTAATTTTGTAAGATAGGTATGAGACAGGATTATCCAGAAATTATTCATAGGAGGCACCGACTTTCTCTATAAAAATATCATTTAAAGAAGGTTCTTCCAAAGCAAACTTTCTAACAAAACCTTTTCCTGCTACTTCTGAAAATATTCTTTCCGCAACTTGCTCATTTTCTATCTGCAAAGTGATACCTTCAGCAGTTATTTTCATTTTGGCTACACCAGGAAATCCTTTTAAGAAATCAAGTGAAAAATCAGCATGAACAATTAAATTTTTCTTTCCAAAAGATCGTTTTATATTTCTTAAAGCGCCATGAACAACAGGCTTACCGTGATGCATAATACAAAGGTGTTCACACATCTCTTCAACATGTTCCATCCGGTGGCTTGAAAATACTATCGTAGTACCGCTTTCTTTTAAGCCCAAAACTGCTTCCTTCAATAATTCCACATTAACAGGATCCAGCCCGCTAAATGGTTCATCGAGAATTAATAATTCCGGTTTATGGATAACAGAAGCAATAAATTGTATCTTCTGCTGGTTGCCCTTAGAAAGCTCCTCTACCTTTTTATTTTCGTATTCAGGGACATTAAACCTTTCCAGCCAGTATTTTAATTCCTTTTGGGCTGCAAACTTTTCCATTCCTCTCAATCTCGCTAAGTATACAATTTGTTCGCGGACTTTCAGTTTTGGATATAAACCTCTTTCCTCGGGCAGATATCCAATTAAATGGCTGGTAGAATAATCTAATACTCTATCCTTCCAGGTTATATTTCCTTCGCTCGGATCAATTAAGCCAAGTATCATTCTAAAGGTAGTAGTTTTACCGGCACCGTTAGCTCCTAAAAAACCAAACATCTCCTTTTCCGGTATAGAAATGGACAAATTATTTACTGCAGAAAACTCTCCGTATCTTTTAGTAACATGTTCCAGCTTTAACGCCAAGTCTTTTTCCCCCTTTACACATCTATACAAATATAGCATATTTAAAGGTATAATTTGGTAATTAATTTTATATTTTGCACATTTTTTTAAATTATGCAAAAATAATAGTTACATAGCTTATAATTAGGGGGTTTTTAAATGAAGACATACAAATTAACTGTTTTTGAACAAGATGGAGAGAAAATTATGGAGGAATCATTCCAGGCAGAAAATGATGATTCTGCAAAAGAAATCGGCGGTCGTCTTTTAGATGAAAAAGGCTACCATGACAAAACCCACCGCTGCACTTCACCTGCAGGTAAACTTTTGCTTTTTCACTCTTAAAACCTAATCATACAAAAACCCGCCAGACAGGCGGGTTTTTGTACTTGGCTTCTACAGCCCACAGCATCCTATCTGTGTTGGACTCTTTGCTTCTCTTATTTCCCAATAAAATTAGGTTTTCTCTTCTCTGCAAAAGCCTGGATTCCTTCCAAGTGATCCTGTGTTTGCCTCATTTTAAACTGCCCATATTTTTCAAGCTCGAGCATTTTTAATAATTGAGGACGATTCTTTTCCGCAAGAATCTTCTTGGTTTTTATCATTGCCTGGACAGGTTTGCTTAGCCATTCCCGGATACGCAGTTCCACCGCTTCCTTTAAATCATTTTCAGCTATCTCTTGAATAAGACCCTGAGTGAAGGCCTCTTCGGCGGTTAAAGATTTACCTTCCCAAATAAGCTGTTTAGCTTTGACTTCCCCTAATCTTTTTTCCAAAAAGAAGTGGGCACCACCATCTGGAATAAGCCCAATGCCAATAAAATTCATTGCAACTTTGCTCTGCCCATGCATAATAATATGGTCTGTTGCCAAAGCCAAACTAAAACCAAGTCCTGCTGCAGGACCATTAATCGCACTTAAAGTGAGTTTTGGCATGTTGTAAAGGGTAATTATTAAATCACTAATACATTCCATTATAGGGAAGAAATCGCTTTCATCCTTCATCGTAATCATGGACTTAATATCCCCGCCGGATGAGAAAGCCTTTCCCCTTCCTGTTAAAACAACAATATCAATGTCATCCGAGTCGCTAATTTCTTTAAGAGCACATACCAGCCCTTTAATCATTTCTTTATCCATTGCGTTTAAAGTCTCCGGCCTGTTCAATTCTACATTTGCAACTCGCCCATTCACAGTGACATTTACTTTTTCTGTTTCAAAATTAACGCTCACCCCAACGCCTCCCATTACTTTCTTCTTAATTATTATAATATAGAAAACTTTCAAACAAGAAAAGCTGTACTTTTATTCTATTAAGATGTTATAAACCAATTGAGTTTACTATGTGAAAGGTTTGAGAACAATAAGAATGATGATAACCTCTCCTTGCCTCAGAACTTCCCAAGGAAATTGGGCTGAAATTCAGGAAGCCATAAAAACCAAGGCTCAATCTAAAAAGCCCCCGTTTAAACGGGGGAGCTTTCTTCACTAAATAGTTCTTCTAAAATCGCCAGCTTTTTAGAGGTATAATCCTCAAAACTATCGTTATAAGATTTAGGGTCTTTCGGATTGGCAAAATGGGTGATTTCACCTGTTACCGGATGTATGAATTTGCTTGATGCACCGCAGCCTAGACCAATAATGGTTTGGAGTTCTTCCATAATCATTATATTATAAATACTTTCCTGATTAGGAAGAGCATAGCCAACATTTTCAAGGTTTCCAAGAATATTCTTCTGGCGGTACAAGTAATAAGGGGAATAGCCATGGCTTTTGGTCCAATCTTCTGCAAGCAGCATCATCTTTTCTGCTTCATTTCTGTCAGCCACTTTATATTTGTCTTTATTCCTTGTCATTTCCGAAGCACGTTTGAATGATAGGGTATGCACTGTCACCGATTCAGGCATTAGTTTTTCCGTTTCATTAAGTGTGTGCGTAAATTCCGGAACCCCTTCGCCAGGGAGTCCTATAATCAGGTCCATATTAATATTGTTCATATGCATTTTACGTGCAAGATTGAATTTATCAATTGTTTCTTCAACCGTGTGGTGCCTGCCGATAGCCTTCAATGTTTCCTGGATGTAGGATTGCGGATTAATGCTAATCCGGTCAATATTCCATTTTTTAAGCACATCCAGTTTTTCAGGAGTAATTGTATCGGGTCTGCCCGCTTCAACTGTGACTTCTCGTATGTTTTTTACATCCGGGAAGGACTCATACATTTCCTCATAAAGCATGTCCATTTCTTCAGCTGTGATGCTGGTCGGAGTACCCCCTCCATAATAAACGGTGGTAATTCTTATCCCTTTTTTCTTCAGCCACTCCCCAACATGCCGCATTTCAAAGTGCAAGCCTCCAAGGAAGGAGTTCACTGAACCCTGTCTGCCATTAATAGCGTAAGCAGGAAAAGTGCAGTAGGCACATTTTGTTGGACAAAATGGGATACCGATATAGATGCTTACTTCCTTTTTTAAATCGTATAAATCAGGTACAATAGCAAGCTGCCTATTTACGATTTCCTGCATCAAATTAATCTTTTCATCTGTAATAAGATATTCTTCCTTAAGCCTTTGATGGGCGATATCTATTTGAACACCCTGCTGTACCTGTCGGTGAAGAAGCTTTGTGGGGCGTACACCCGTTAAAATTCCCCACTTTTGAACAATGCCGGTATAATCCTGCAAAATTGTTAGGTAAGCATGTGAAACAGCATTTTTCACCTGTTTAAATTGATCTTTTGAGGAGGCCGAATAATTCTGTTCCTTTTTATAAGAAGCCTCAAAGACCTGTCCTTGTTCATTTTCCATTTTGGCTTTTACCTTAATGTCATCTTCCTGCTTTAATTCAAATTCAACAACTAGGTCAGCCTCGGTGTTTTGATTTATATAAATTTCCGTTTCTTCGAAAAACAAATTGGCAATTAACCGAAGCGGACGTTCGAACCGCTCGTCCTCAATACCCAAAATCTTTATTTTCAATGTGCCGACCACCTTTAAAAAGATACTTTCTTTAGTGTACAAAAACCTGAATGTCGGGTCAATAACCTGGAATATATTGCGAAAAGGAAATACTTCTAAAGAAATCTGAAATAAAGATTAACCTGATCAAAATTATCTTAAATGTCATTTCAATTCATAAAATACCAAAAAGCATCCAGAGAGAATCAGGATGCTTTCCACTTGATCACTTTTTTATAATCTTCATTTTCTTTAAAAAATCTATAGGCTGTTGCTTTCGGAAATGTTCTTTTACCATATAGGTTACACCATGTTCATTTTCTGATCTTGTTATCCAGTCAGCCGCCTTCTTAACCTCATAAGGGGCATTTCCCATGGCTACTCCCAAACCTGCAGCTTCAATCATGGTTATATCATCCTTGCTGTCTCCGATAACAACCATTTCACTTTGGCTGATACCAAGATGGTCACAAAGAAATATGAGCCCGCTTAATTTTGAAATGCCAGCGGGAACAATATCAAGCCTAACCGGATTAATTTCAATTAACTCTATTTCTGTAAACATACTTTTTAATGCTTTTACTGAATCGTGAAGGTCTTCTTCCTCTTCAAAATACACTTCTATTTTTGGTGGTGATACTGGGTTTTCGGTCAATGATTCGCTTACTGAATCAACAAATTGCTGTGAATAAAAAGCAGGGTCACCTGTTGTAAAGACTGTTTTTACCAGCAGATCGTTATTGATCTTTTGCTTGTTTGCAAGCGAAAATTGCTCATGCACTAAACGTATCTGGCAAGGAAAGCCTTCAAGAAAGCGGACCGTATCATATGTGATATCCTCAGAAATTCTTTTAACAAAGAAAGGTTTTTCCTGGGCACTTGCAATATAGGCTCCCTGATGGGAGACCAGCAGGGACCTTAGCTTTAATGCCCTGGCAACTTTTCTTGCAGAAGGAAAACTCCTTGAGGTAACAAGGGTAACATATATACCCTTTTGCTGCACATATTCAATGGCTTCCTTAGTTGATTTATGAAGTTTTCCATTGCTTTGCAGCAGCGTTCCGTCAATATTTAAAGCAAGCATGCGATAAATCATTAGGCTGCCCCCTATTCATGGTGAAATGTCCCTATATCACTTGTATGACGATTTCTTTTGTAATAGAACAGCAGTCCACTCCTTATTAAAACAAAATAAATATTGCTTATTTTTAGGGAATCCTAACTCTTTCCGCGGACGAACTGACAAGCCTTCACTCATACCTCGCTGTGGTGCCTTGCCAGTCCGTTTTTCCACAGATCATTGAATTAGCATCCTTGAATAAGCACCCCCAAAGGAAAGGCGATTGCATTTTCGGGAAGTTCACAGTTCCCCTTACAATCATCAGTTTTATAGTAGAGACAAAAAAAGATCTGGCTCTCGGCCAGATCTTCTCTTTATTCAAACTTATCTTTGCTGAACTCCGTATAATTCCTCGAGGGGTTTCATAATGAGTTGGTTCAGTTCGCCAATAACCATTCCCATCCTTTGCTCAGCCTGCATAAGACCAGCAATTTTTGGATTTTGCTGAACAAGCGTCACTGTCTTTTGGGCCTGGTCGACTTCCTGAGGGCTGATTTCCTGTCCCATCATTTGTTTTTGCTGCAGATTCATTTGAATTTGTCGGAAGTTATCAAACATAATCCTTGCCTGTGGATCTGCATTTACTGCATCATACATATTTTTTAGACTTTTATATTCATCGCTTTGACGGATGAGGTTTTCTAATTCATGTGCTGCATCATATAGGTTTACTGCCATTATAAACACTCCTTTTTATAGGCAATTCCTTTCAACTATAACAAACTATGCACTCAAAAGCGAGCGGGTGCCTACCTCAGCTAAAAAAAAACAGCAAAGCTCCCTCGGAAAATGCCGATTAATCCTCCCAATAAAGCTTCGAACAGCGTAAGCATTTTTAAATCACTGCTGATAATGCCAAAAATCATGGCTTATCACTTGGTGGTTAGGAGAGCTCCGATTGCCGCCATGAATAAAAAATTACTCCTATCCATCTGCCTTTCCGAAGTTTAACTCACGAATTTTACATATGTTTCATAGGATGCTATATCAGCTTTAGCCCATTTTTAGCCGGGACATCTTTTAAGTGAAAATTGTGCCTTGGCAGCGGGCAAATGGGGAGTGTTTATGGTTTTATCATTAACTTCTGTAACAATTGTTGAAACTGGCCATACCCCTGAAGAGGAAGCATACGTCAAAATATGCCGCAAGGTTTTAAGAAAATGGAATCTCAAGTCCAATTCTGTTATCCAATTCAAGATTGGCTCCTGCTCAAGTGAAGTTTTGGTCCAATCAGCTGACCTGATTCCGGGGGGGATCCAAATCCCCAAAAAACTTTTGGAAACCTTTACCCTGCCTGAACCAGACGGAAGATATCTCGCCAAATATACAGCAAAAAATAATACCATCCTTGTTGGGCCCGTAATCGGGCTTTTAACAGATTTTGAAATTAATGAGAATAAAGAACCTAACTTTCGGTCTATCCACGCCTTTTGCGAAGAACTCCATCATGGCATCGCGGAAACAGGGGGATTTTTCTATGTCTTTTCCCTTCAGGGCTTTTCAGAAACAGGAATTCAAGGTTATTACCATAAAGACGGAAAATGGATCGCAGGAAATTTCCCTCTTCCGGATGTGATCTATAACAGAATACATTCCCGGAAACTAGAATATCATAAAATCTTTCTCTCTTTTTATAAATGTATAAATTCCTTGAAAATCCCTTTTTTTAATGACCGTTTTCTCCCAAAATGGGAAGTTTATAACCTCCTCTTACAGGAAGATTTTATACATCCTTACCTGCCTGAAACCAAAATATTTTCAAATGAAAACCTGGTTAACATGATCAGCCAGCACGATACTGTTTTCGTTAAACCAGTTCATGGTAGCCAGGGCAGGAGAATTCTAAAGATTTCAAAGGAAGATGAGATTTTTAACATACAAAGCTCTCTAACCTCCATGACAGACAAGTTTATTAAAAAAGAATCACCGGAAGCTGTCTATGATCACTTAAAACAAATTATTAATAATAAAATTTATATAGTACAGCAAGGAATTTCACTTACCTCTTTCCATTCACGAACAATGGATTTCAGGGTACTGTGCCATAAGAACTTTCAGGAACTATGGGAGGTCACTTCTCTTGTTGCCAGAATCTCCGGTGAAAAGCAATTTGTCTCCAACATTGCCCGGGGCGGAGAAATAATGAAACCTTTGGCTGCACTTTCCCATATTTTCCCCCGGGACACTGCGCGGGAAATTATATCATTAATGAAGGAGTTATCTATCGAAATAGCAGGTATCTTAAGCAGCAAATCTGCGGGATTAACAGGGGAATTAGGTGTAGATATCGGGGTTGATAAGGCGGGGAACCTGTGGCTCATCGAGGTCAATTCAAAGCCCTCGAAAAATTTTGAAGAACCCGAGAAAAAGATTCGCCCCTCGGCGAGATCTATCATTAAATATTGCACAAAGCTGGCTTTTGAAGCTTTGTCCGAATAGGAGGAGTAATTAATGAAAAAATCAGCCTTTGGTATTATTTCATTAAATCTTGTAAGTGAGGCGGACTATATTAATCAGATAGCCAGCCGGGCAGCATTAAACGGAATCGATTGCTTCCGTTTTATACCTTCCCAAATAAATCCCGTGACACACCAGGTAAATGGACTTAAGTATGAATCGGAAATCCAATCCTGGAAGGAGTGCGAATTCCCTTTACCTGAACTCCTCTATGATCGCTGTTTTTACGGAGATGATGAACATTCCAAACAGTGTATTCCAATCGTTGCATGGCTAAAAAGCAGAAGCGATATTACCTTTCTGGGATATGGCCTTCCCAATAAACTTGAACTTAACAGCGCTCTATCAAATACCCTTTTAGCGCCATATCTGCCCCCTTCTATAGAGGCAACAAATTCAGAAATGGTATTGGAGAAACTGAAAAGGCAGGAAAAGCTTATCTTAAAGCCAATAAATGGGGCTCAAGGTTATGGAATTTATTATGTGAAGAAAAACGACAGGAACTTCCATGTCAAAACCGAAAAACAAAAAAAGATCATTTCCCGGATATTCCCTAACGAAACTAAGCTCGTACATTGGCTTGATCAGCTGCTTGAAAGCCGAAAATATCTGCTTCAGCCATATTTGGAGCTTTCCAATAAAGATTTGGAGCCCTTTGATGTTAGGGTGTTTCTGCAAAAGGATGAGAATGGTAATTGGTCTGAACGGGGACGCGGGATTAGGATAGGGAACACCGGAGGATTATTGTCCAATTTAAGTGCCGGCGGACGGCTCGTAGATTATAATCACTGGATTGGAACACTTCCTGCCCATGGCTGGGAATATATTAGTACTGAAATAGATTATATTATCCAGCACCTTCCCCATTTGCTTGAAAAAGAGTTCTTGCCACTATTTGAATTAGGCATTGATATTGGAGTAGCAAAAAATGGTTCTGTTTGGATCCTTGATGTGAACTCAAAACCGGGAAGGAAAGTTATTTTAAAATTACATGAGGAATTGAAGGAGACACTTTATCAGGCTCCTTTATTATATGGCAGTTACATTTCTGGCAGCGGCCTTAAGGAAAGGAAGCACTATCATGCGAAAACGTTATCTCATTGAAATCTCGGATTCCAATCAGACAACTGTCTATTGTCCTCCTTCTCTTTTAGAAGGACGTAATATTAAAAAACTGACATTCGGATCACAATCAATAGAAGTAAACTTTATTCCTCATCCTGAAAGGAAAGAGAAATTTGTTTTTGGAAAAAAAGTAGCCGAGATGATTTATTTTCCTGACTATAAAATTCCTCTTCATGTTTTTATTGAAAACCAAACCCTGTTTATTGGCCCGCTTGTTGGAATTTTTACAGCTGGATTTACCCCATTTTCCATTAGACCTATTGGTGAAAGATCCCTTTTCTTTTCAAAGCTTCTTTCTGTAAAACAAATGGTGGGCGCACTGCCTTTTATGTTTGGAGAACAGCATATCGATTGGGATCGCGGCCTTATAAAGGGATTCTTTTATCACGAAAACGGATGGGAAATCCATGAAATTCCCTTCCCAAATGTTATTTACGACCGCTTGCCTAATCGAAAAACGGAGAATAACTCGATCCTCCGTAAAGTAAAAGAAAGACTTCAAAACGACTATCTTATTCCGTGGTATAATCCTGGGTTCTTTAATAAACTGGATGTATTCAATGGCCTTATTCAGGATCGAACTGTAAGGGAGTATTTACCTGAAACCCAGGCTTTTTCCTCAGTATCACAAGTAAGAGAACTGCTGGCCAGGCACAGTCACGTCTACTTGAAGCCTATAAATGGAAGCCTTGGCCTGGGCATTCATCAAATTATCTTTGATGAGCAGGATGCCGCCTACTATTGCAGGTATTGTGACAGTGACGGCGTAAACAGGCTAAGAAAGTTTGCAACTCTTGATGGCCTTTTTAATACTGTTTTTGGAAGTAAACGCCTGAACAGCATTCTTGTTCAACAAGGAATCAGCCTTATTAAAAATGAACAGAGAAAAATTGATTTCAGGGTTCATACAAACAAAGATGATAAGGGCTTTTGGAAAGTAACAGCGATAGCGGCTAAAATTGCCGGGCCAGGAAGTGTGACCACTCATTTAAAAAATGGAGGAGTCATTAAAACCCCGGAGGAAATCTTCCCTCCAGCCGAAAGCCGGGATTTATGCAAAAGTCTATCCGAAGCTGCTCTGCTTTTAAGCAGGTCTCTTGAAAAAAACATGGCAGGAATCATCGGTGAAATTGGCTTTGACCTGGGAGTGGGCCGTGACGGAAAGGTTTGGCTTTTTGAAGCAAATTCAAAACCTGGAAGATCTATTTTTAGCCATCCAGAGCTTAAAGGATTTGACTTGCTGACTAGGAAGCTATCAATTGCTTTTGCTATCTATCTAACCGAACAAGCCATTTATTATCCTGAGGAAATTTTCAAATGAAAATTTATTATAGTAATAGCGAGTCTAGCTGGTTCCACACAAACGAGGAAGCTATTTCATTTGGGGGAACGAGAGAGTTATTGGCTCAGCGAAATTTCATAAACCCTGGCTCCTTCTGTCTTGATTTAAATGTAAAGGATCAGCATGCTGGTCCTTTAGTTGGTATTTTGACAGGAAGAAAGAAGGACAATACTCTGGCGGGAAATGGCTCTCTCTTTATTAGAATACAAGAGGAGCTTTTGCGGTTAAAAGGCTGCAGTTTTGTATTTACGGCAGGCGATATCAGTAATAACCAGATAAAAGGGTTCATCTATTCACCTGATCAAAAGGCATGGGAACAGATGATTGTTCCGTATCCCGACGTTGTCTACAACCGGATACCTTTCCGCCGAAATGAAAAGGAAAGTGATTATAAACAACTTCTCGATCTTCTAAAGGACAAAAACATTCCATTTTTTAATCCAGGGTTTATTAATAAATTCCAGCTTTACCTCCTTCTCCAGGAACATCCCATTCTAAAGGCTTTCCTTCCTGACACTAAACCAATAGAGAATAAAAACAGTATTGCAACCTTTTTGAACAAATATAATTCCATATATTTAAAGTCACCTGAATCAGCAAGTGGAAAAGGACTTTATAAACTTGAATACAGCAAGGAATGCCTCCTTTTCCGAAGCTGCAGCCATAGGGAAACTTTCCTGAATATTGAAGAGTTTTGGGATCAATGGGGTTCTCTTCTGCAATCTCGAAAGTACTTTGCTCAGGAGGCTATCAAGCCTTTGTCTCTTGGTGGATATCGTAACGACTTCAGAATACTAGCTCATGCTAATTTTTCTGGTTATGAAGTAACTGGTGTGGGAATCAGGCAATCGGCCATTCAGGCCATCACCACCCATGTACCACACGGAGGCAGTATAAGGCCTTATGAAGAAATTAGGACAAAGGAACATGACCACTTTATAAAAACTGTGGT
This sequence comes from Neobacillus terrae, assembly GCF_011393025.1. Lineage (GTDB taxonomy): Bacteria > Bacillota > Bacilli > Bacillales > Cytobacillaceae > Neobacillus_A > Neobacillus_A terrae. The sequence continues at coordinate 79,328 of NZ_JAAOEO010000009.1, forward strand.
TGAAGAAGCAGGCAAATGGCTGTCAGATCATTGGGGATTTTTTGGTGAGTTTTCAATAGACGCAGGAGTAAGCAGTAAGGGGAAATATTATTTATTTGAAATAAATTCTAAACCGATGAGCTTTGATGAACAGGAAATCGAGAATAAAAGAATAAAGAATTTATGCAGATTGTTTTCTCAATCGCTAAATGGTTGAAATGTCTTAATTAGCAGAAAAAAGTTCACGTGTGGCGGCAGAAAAGGTAAAATGGTTACAGGGAGATGATAATCATGCTGTCACATTTTCAATTTAAATCTTTATTTGAAAACAAAAATATGCCAGGCTGGCAATTTTCTTTTTACTTTAAAAGACAAAAATTTTCAGGTATTTATCATCAAGATGGAAGTGTGGAATGGGCCGGAGTTAATCCAGAAAAAGAGGACGAAACTGATTTAATCAAACAGCTTCATGAGTTAATGCTGTTCCACGTCTATGATAACCAAAGATGATCGCCAAAGGGCATATGCCAGGGTTCCTCGAAGAATCATGGGTACTTCTTTAAAAATAGGCTCTGTTAAAGCTTATTGTTGATTTTTCCTTATTTTGAATGAAGCAGAGGCGCTAGACTCCTCGGAAACGCTATCGCATTTCCTCGTGCGTGGGCGATTTCAAGGAAGCTATTCAATGTCCTGCGGGAAAAGCGGTCCAAGGGAGACCCCACAGGTGCATAGCGCCGGGAGCGGAAATCAACAGGCATAATTAACAAAGCCTAAAAATAAAAAGCTGGTCCCTTAGGCCAGCTTTTGAACTGTTTAATGGAAAGCCTGGTTAGCGGCTTTTTACAATCATATTTACTGCTTCCTGAATAGCATCTTCTGCGGAAACACCTTCACTTTTTGCTTCTATGATACAAGACTCCAGGTTTTTGGCCACAATATATCCAATAGCACGATCAACAGCTGAACGGACGGCCGACAATTGCGTTACAACATCCTTGCAATGTTTATCTTCTTCCATCATTCTGATAACTCCGCGTACCTGTCCTTCAATGCGCTTCAACCTGTTCTTCATTTCCTGTGAATATTCCAAATGCTGAATCTCTGCCACGAACACGACCTCCTTATCCTTTTAATTATACATTTATCAGGCCCGTTTTCCTAACTTTAACTGTGCATAATGCTTTATGCTATTATTTTTTTCCCTATGTTTCAACTGTTATAATAGACAAGAAAGGTTTAACAATAATAACATAAACTCTTTCAATGCCTTTTGAAATACTATACGGCTATAAATGAGGAACTAATCATGTTAAAAAAAATCCTATCCTTATATCCCAATGCATTATTCTCAGCAGCTCCCCCTGACGTTTCCTTTAATGATCATTATTTGTTCTATGATGAAGAACATAAAGAGTGGGTTGCTATTCCAAGACAGGAAATAGGAAAAAAAGAACTTTTGCTTCTTAAAACACTATATACTTTTAGTGATGATGCCACCCTTCCTCCTATAACAAAAAGCTGGAACGAGTATTTGTTTTTAGGCGGCGAGCCACCGGCACTTCCTAGCGGTTCTAAAATCCGCTTTATCCAGTTTCAAATTAGCGGTGAGGTATTTGACCAGCCTGAATTGGAATCAGCAATTAAAGGATTTTGTTCTGAAGATGTTATTGTTCTTTGGGAAAATGATCATTCAGGAATTATCATTGAAAACAAAGGAAAAATCAGCATGACGGAAAAAGAATTCGAGGCAATGTCAGAAACGCTTGAAACGGATTTTTACGTGAAAACCGCCTTCTATTTAGGTAAGTACCATGAAATGGATTCCCAACTCCGGGTTTTACTACAAGAGGAAAAAGAATATTTTTCCTATTCACGTTATATACCCGGCAGATTATCTACTTTCACCTATGAACGTATTTGTCCATCCTACGTGGCTTTCCATTTACCTGAAAAGATTAAGCAGGAATTGTTCACCACCATTTGTGGAGTTTTTAATGAAGACCCTGAAATGTTCACAACCATTCTGGTTTTTCTTGAGAATAATTCAAATGCAAGTCTGACTGCTAAAAAATTGTACATTCACCGGAATACCCTCCAATACCGATTGGAGAAATTCACTGAAAAGACAGGGATACAATTAAAGGACTTTAATGGTGCTTTTACGGTTTATCTAGCCTGTCAGCTTTCAGCCATTTCCGAAAGCCTATAAAACATAGTGCATAAAAAAGCCCTTACATTTTTGTGCATGTTGTCCATTACGTTAATGGGCTTTTTTTTATACACTATAAATATAGAAAAATATTGGAGGCTGTTATAAATGGCTGAATTAAAACTCGATCACATTTATAAAATTTATGATAATAAAGTAACAGCAGTTAGTGATTTTAATCTTCACATCGAAGACAAAGAATTTATCGTTTTCGTTGGTCCTTCAGGATGTGGTAAATCTACAACTCTTCGTATGATCGCTGGCTTAGAAGAAATTTCAAAAGGTGATTTTTCCATTGATGGAAAACGCGTTAACGATGTAGCTCCAAAAGATCGTGATATCGCAATGGTATTCCAAAACTATGCACTCTATCCTCATATGAGCGTTTATGATAACATGGCTTTTGGTTTAAAGCTTCGTAAGTTCCCTAAAGCTGAAATTGACGAACGTGTAAAAAATGCTGCTAAAATTCTTGGTTTGGAACCATATCTTGACCGTAAGCCTAAGGCTCTATCTGGTGGTCAGCGCCAGCGTGTTGCCCTTGGACGTGCAATCGTACGTGATGCAAAAGTATTCTTAATGGACGAGCCGCTTTCCAACCTTGATGCTAAGCTTCGTGTACAAATGCGTGCTGAAATTGCAAAATTACACAGACGCCTTCAAACTACTACTATCTATGTAACACACGACCAGACTGAAGCTATGACAATGGCTACTCGCCTTGTTGTTATGAAAGATGGTATTATCCAGCAGGTTGGTTCACCTAAAGAAGTTTATGAGAAACCAGAAAACGTATTCGTTGGCGGATTCATCGGCTCGCCTGCAATGAACTTCTTTAGCGGAACTCTTCAGGACAGCAAATTTGTTATCGGCAATGATTCTGTAGCTGTTCCAGAAGGGAAAATGAAATACCTTCGCGAGCAAGGTTATGTAGGCAAACCAATTGTTCTTGGCGTACGTCCTGAAGATATCCATGACGAGCCAATCTTCATTGATGCTTCTTCAGGTTCCAAAATCCTAGCTAACATTGATGTTTCTGAACTGACTGGTGCTGAAACTATGATTTATTCTAACTTTGGCGGCCAGGACTTTGTAGCTCGCGTAGATTCCCGCACAGATATCCAGCCTGGAGATAAAATGGAGCTTGCATTTGATATGAATAAAGCTCATTTCTTCGACGCTGAATCTGAACTTCGTCTTCGTCCAACTAATGAGAAATAATAAGAAATGCAAAAGTGCCCGTTAAGCGGCTTAAGGTTTATGATGAAAGGCGTTGCCACTTCCTGTGGCAACGCCTTTCTGACTTGCTTCCTCAAAAAAGCTGACAAAGCTTTCCTTATCCTGCGTGCTCCACTTATGCAAGATACTCGCGGACGCCTATCAGAGATGAAAACTCGCTGGGCACTATAGCTAGATATAAAAAAGCATAAATATATATCATCCTGCCAAAATCGGCAGGGTTATTCTTTTATTAAAATCGTTTCATTTTTACCGCATTTGCTGCAGGTAAATAAGTGCGGACATTTATGGGCCGAATAGGTATCGGGGAAACCATCCTCCATTTTCATAAGATCAGTAGGCATGTAAGGACTATAATCATCATAGTAATCCATTTCTTTCCCCTTATCGGCCATTTCATTTCCGCAAATTCCGCAAGAAACATGTACTTCTCTCAATCCATTACATAAATGACAAACATCCATAAGAGATCTCCTTTCACTTCTTAATGCCGTTAGTGTATATCTTAAACTTACCTATATGTAAATCTTTCAGTCATAAACATAAGGTAATTTAAAAAAGGAATTAATTACCTAAAATATTTTTGTATATCCATAGAAGAATTAAACAAAATAGGATTAACAAAGAAACGCATTCACAGATTTTACAGATGGCTCAAGGGCCACCCCCTACTATCGGTGGGTTAAACCAGGTTTTGGTAAGCAAGAAATATTCTTGCCTGCTGGTTCAATTCCAGCTAACCCAGCCATAAAAAAAAAAATGAAACGAGGGAATGAATCAAGATGGCTAATCAATCAACTAGAAGCAATTCCTCAAATTCTAATCAATTACTAGTACCAGGAGCAGAACAAGCACTTCAATCCATGAAAATGGAAATTGCTCAAGAATTTGGAGTTCAATTGGGTGCTGAAACTACTTCTCGCGCAAACGGTTCTGTAGGTGGAGAAATTACTAAGCGTCTTGTAAGCATGGCTGAACAACAGCTTGGCGGCGGATTCCGCTAAGACTAGGAAAATTTTCACCAACTAAATAATATGGCTAAGCCCCCTTCTATTATGGAGGGGGCTTTCAGTTTTTCAAAAAGGCTCTATACCATTCTTTCCGGGTTAACCCATTGGTCAAATTCTTCTGGTGTTAAGTATCCGGTTTTGATAGCCGCTTCCTTTAAGGTTGAATTATCATTAAAGGCCAGCTTAGCAATTTCAGCAGCTTTTTCATAACCGATATGTGGATTTAAGGCTGTCACAAGCATCAGGGATCGATTAACATGTGCCTTAATAACCTCTTCGTTTGCCTCAATTCCTACGGCGCAGTTTTCATTAAATGATTTCATCCCATCTGCCAAAAGCCTAATAGATTGGATTAAATTATAAATGATCACAGGTTTAAATACGTTTAACTCAAAATTCCCCTGGCTAGCAGCAAAAGCAATCGTTGCATCATTACCAAATACCTGACAGGCAATCATCGTCATGGCTTCACTCTGCGTCGGATTGACCTTTCCTGGCATTATTGAACTTCCAGGTTCATTTGACGGAATCTTCAACTCTCCTATTCCACTGCGGGGGCCGCTGGAAAGCCACCGAATATCGTTTGCAATCTTCATTAGATCGGCTGCTAGTGCTTTTAACGCGCCATGGACATGGACGATCTCATCATGACTGGTAAGTGCCTGGAATTTATTTTGGGAGGTACGGAAAGGATGTCCAGTGTTTTCCGCAATGACTGATGCCGCTTCATTTCCAAAAACAGGACTCGCATTAATTCCTGTACCAACCGCTGTACCGCCAAGGGCCAGATCAAGAAGATGACATACAGCTTCCCCAATCATTTTTTCATTTTTTTCGAGCATAGCCTTCCATCCACTGATTTCCTGTCCCAGTGTTAAAGGAGTGGCATCCTGCAGATGTGTTCTGCCTATTTTTATTACTTTATCATAGGCTTTTTCTTTTACAGTGAAGGTTTTCTTTAAATCATTTAATGCAGGAATAAGATCTTCAACTACTAGTTTATACGCTGCAATATGCATGGCAGAAGGAAATGTATCATTTGAGCTTTGCGACATATTTACATCATCATTTGGGTGTATGATTTCCGAACTTCCCTGGCCTTTTAAGATTTCATTTGCCCGATTGGCAACCACTTCATTTACATTCATATTTGTTTGGGTTCCGCTTCCGGTTTGCCAAACAGCCAGCGGAAAATGTTCGTCATATCTGCCCGCAATAATCTCATCACAAACTTCCCTGATTACTTTCATTTTCACTTCTTTCAGCTTGCCTGAACGATGATTGACAATTGCCGCGGCCTTTTTAATATATGCCAAAGAATAAACTACTTCTCTTGGCATTTTTTCAATCCCAATTTTAAAGTTTTCCTTGCTCCTCTGAGTCTGAGCTCCCCAAAACTTTTCAGAAGGTACCTGGACTTCTCCAAGAGTATCCCTTTCGATTCTAAACTCTGCCATAAAAATCCTCCTTAATATGTACAGACTTGTAAATATCCACTTTTTCCTTTTCCCTTTTCAACCTCTTTTAATGTATATATTATGAAAAAAACTGCAAACGATTGTTTACAGTTTAGTGTTTCGCGACCATATATCCGATATAATAAACAAGTATCATGATGCTTCCAATACCAAGTGTAACAGAAAAATCTGTCATCGCACTCTCCCCCTGTTTTATTTAACTAGTGACACACTAACCAACGTACCATACAAATAAAATTCCCCTCAGCCTAGATTGTTTCAATTTAGTGACAAGGAAGTGAATATTAATTGAACATTTGCCTTTTAGGAGCCACAGGGCGGGTTGGCTCGATTATTTTAGAAAATGCGTTAAAAGAGAACCATTCTGTTCAAGCCCTTGTACGTGACCTAACTAAAATCACAGGGTCGGAAAGGAATTTAAAAGTACTGCACGGTTCTGTCCTAAATGCTGAAGATTTGTCCGATGCTATGGCTAATACTGATGTTGTAATTAGTGCTCTAAATACCGGAGGGAATCAAACTCTGTCCCAGTCAATGCCTTTTATTATCAAATCAATGAAAGATCAGGGCATCAAGAGAATCATTACCCTTGGAACAGCAGGAATTTTACAGGCACGGTCTGAGCCTGCTCTCTATCGTTTTCAATCCTCTGAATCAAGAAGGACAAGCACCAGAGATGCTGAAGACCATTTACTTGCATATCTACTCTTAAAGGATTCGGGATTAATATGGACTGTTGTTTGCCCTACTTATTTACCAGTGGGGGAAAGAATAGGCACTTACCGCTTCGAAAAAAACATGCTGCCAGATAATCCTTCTTCCATTTCTATTTTTGATACAGCTGACTTTACATACTGCCAGCTTTTTTCTAATGAATTTTTGAATTGCAGGGTGGGTTTGACGTATTGAAACGTGCTTAATTGATCCAAATCCAATAGCTAAAAAGCCGGCCTCCTTGATCTCGGGGCCGGCTTCTATTTATCCTGCTTTATGCTGTAATTGATACATTTGGTAATATCGGCCGCGATGTTCCATCAATTGTTCATGGTTTCCCTGCTCCACTATTTTTCCGCGATCAAGAACGAGAATAAGGTCAGCATTTCTTATGGTCGACAAGCGGTGAGCAATAATGAAGGTGGTTCTGCCCTTTTTAAGAACATCCATAGCCTTTTGAATAATAGCCTCTGTTTCTGTATCAATGTTGGAGGTTGCTTCATCCAGAATTAGAATAGCTGGATCAAAGGCAAGCGCCCTGGCAAAGGAAATGAGCTGTCGCTGGCCGCTTGAAAGAGTGCTGCCTTTTTCTATGACGGGCTCATCGTACCCATTCTCCAAATTCCTGAATACTTTTTCAGCTCCAACGTCCTTCAGTGCTTTTTCTACCTTTTCTCGTGTGACAAAAGGATCGTTCAGGCTCACATTCGAAGCAATGGTTCCAGTGAATAAATACGGGTCCTGCAAAACAATCCCCATATGCTTCCGTATCACTTGGCGGGGCAAACTTGTAATATCTTTTCCGTCAATGGTTATTTTTCCTTTATTGCTGTCGTAAAAGCGGAACAGTAAATTCATAATTGAGCTTTTTCCGGAGCCCGTGTGTCCAACAAGGGCAACGGTTTGACCATGATTCGCTTCAAAATTAATATTCTTTAAAACATATTCATCAGCTTTGTAGCCGAAGGATACATCGTTAAAAACAACATTGCCTTTATACCGAGGAATGGTTTCTTCACTTACATCCTCTCCAGCTTCATTCATGAGCTTAAATACCCTTTCGCCTGCTACAATAGCCTGCTCAAGATTTGCAAGCTGATTAACAATTCCCTGGACGGGCTGAAACAATCGGTTGATATAGTCAATAAAAGCATACAGCATACCTAGTGAAATAGCTGCATCTGCTTGAAGCGATTGAGCACCAAAATACCAAATAAACGCTAGGAAAATAAGATTCCTCAATACACCGACAAGGTTATGTGAGGTCATTGAATTTAGATTCAGCATCTTATTTTGGTACACAAAATGCTCCTTGTTAAGTTTTTCAAACTCCTGCTGCGTTTCTTTCTCTCTGCCGAATGCTTGAATAATATTCATACCCTGAATGGATTCGTTTACAGTAGCGTTTATATCACTTACACGCGAACGAATGACCTGATTATACTTAGATGCATACTTCCTGTATACAATCATCCAGCCATACAGAATCGGCAGAAGGAGAAGGCAAATGGCTGCCAATTTAGCATTAAGGATAAAAAGGGCAATATAGATTCCGGCTATATAAATAGCACTTGTAAAAAAGGTTGCCAGTACCGTAACGTATAGCTCTCGAATGGCCTCTGTATCATTTGTTATCCTGGAAACAACTTTACCTGCCGGAAGATTATCAAAATATTTTATTGGGAGCCTCTGAATATGGCTAAAGATGTCCTCCCTCATTTTTTGAATAATTCGGTTGGCAGATGTCTGCAGCCAGAGTTTTTCCCCGTATTGAAAAATGGAAGAGACAACTAACAGTCCAAAATAAATAGCCAAAAGCTTAATAATCATTGGTATTTCAGGTCTCGAGAAAGCAAGCACCTCACCTGGGGATAATAGGAACGCCTGATAAACAGCTGTTTTTTTTCCCTGCCGAACGGTCAGTTTTCCATCCTTAAAGCTTCGTTTGCCATCAAACTTTAAATCGCTATTAATGAAGACAAAGCTTCTTCCCGCCTGCAGTATCCTTGCACTCTTGCCTTTTTCTTCATTATCCGAAAAATACTTTTCACGCTTATAATAGCTTCCGTGGAACTTTACGGTACTATCCCCTTTTCCCGCTTCATACCACACAGATTCAAGACCAAGTATATGCTGATCAATTACCGTTTTGGCAATAAACGGCCCTGCAAGGTCTGCAGCCACAGAAATGGTCAGCATGATTAAGGCCGCAATTATAATTCTTTTAAAAGTTAATGCGTAGCTTAATAATTGTTTTCCTGTACTCATGCTGAAACCTCCTCTTCCTGGTTTGCTTCAATTTGCTGACGCATGAATTGTTCTTTATACCAGCCATTTTTCGCTATCAGTTCCTCATGTGTTCCCTCTTCAATTATTCTGCCCTCATCCAGCACAATAATCTGGCTGGCATGCTGTACTGCAGACATCCGGTGTGTAACAATTATAGTAGTCTTTTCCTGACGAACCTCCCTGATATTATCAATGATCCTTTTTTCGGTCTTTGCATCCACCGCTGAGAGGGAATCATCTAAAATCAGGATTTCAGGATCCTTAATTAGCGCCCTGGCGATTGAAATCCTTTGCTTTTGCCCACCTGAAAGTGCAACTCCTTTTTCTCCTACGAGTGTCTCGAGACCTTCAGGCAGCATCTCTAAATCCTTACGAAAGGCAGATAAATCAATGGCTCTTTGGAGTTCTTCCTCTGTGGCATTCTTATTGCCAAATAAGATGTTCTCTTTTACACTTTTTGAAAAAAGAACATGATCCTGAGGTACATATCCAACCCAGCCGCGAACCTGATTCAGCTCCTGGTCCTGAATGGGTATATCTGAAATAGAAACCGCACCTTTTCCATGCGGATATTCTCTCAAAAGCTGTTTTATAAAAGTGGTTTTGCCACTGCCCGTTTTCCCGACAATCCCTAATGTTTCACCTTTATTAAGATGAATATTAATTTTTTGCAAATTATCCCATGCTGAGGAAGGATAACGGAAGGTAACCTCATTAAAGTTAATATTATCTGGTGAAGAAACCATTACCGGCTGCTCCGGACTTTTCACATCTTCTTTGTAATTAAGGGTTTCTTGAACCCTGTCAAGAGATGCATTACCGCGCTGCATAACATTGATTAACTCACCAATTGCAAACATAGGCCAAATCAGCATTCCTAGATATACATTAAAAGACACAAGTCCCCCAAGGGTTATATCCTGATGAAAAACTAGATACGCACCATATCCAAGTCCGATTAAATAGCTTAGGCCGACAAGTATCTTAACGGTCGGGTCAAACAAAGAGTCAATTCTTGCAACTTTAATATTTTTATTAAAAACATCCTCTGTTAGTTCATGAAACGTTTGTTCTTCAGCCTTTTCCTGTACATATGCCCTTACTACCCTCACACCTGCAACTGATTCAAGCACCCGGTCGTTCAGGTCACCAAAAGCATCTTGTGCCTCCATAAAACGGGTGTGAATTCTATTCCCATAAACTTTCATCAGCAACGCCATTATTGGCAAAGGAAGAATTGAAGCTATGGTCAATTTCCAGCTGATAAAAAACCCCATCGTAAACAGTAATGTCATCATCCAAACGGAGGAATCAATTAAGGTCAGAATCCCGAACCCTGCTGTATTAGAAATGGCTTTTAAATCGTTTGTTGCCCTGGCCATTAAATCTCCCGTCCTGTTTTTTTCATAAAAGGAGGGAGTCATTTTTAATAAGTGCCCCATGAATTGTGATCGAAGCTTTCTTTCTACCAGAAAAGCACCGCCAAATAGGTTATACATCCATACATAAGTAATTCCGTACGAAAAAACCATTATTAAAAACAAGAACTCAAGATAATGAATGATTTTACCAACGGACATCCTGCCAAAGTGTATATCATCAATTGCTGCTCCGATCAATTTTGGGGGAATAACATCCAGAATTCCAACCAGAATTAATAAGGAAACAGCTAAAACGTATCTTTTCCAATTTTCTTTAAAAAACCAGCCTAACTTCTTTAAAACTGAAAACATATTAATATCTCCTCCTTAGGTGTCCTTAACTATCCGCCATCGAGATTTCCCTCGAGATGAGCAAGCCGAACTTCCGTAAAATTATACATAACGTTTCCTCCTAAAAATTTATTGAGAACTGGAATTAACCAATTGTCTCCAAAACAAAACGCGCAAACGCCCTGTTCAGCCCCGACAGGCATAAGACGAATCACGCAGGAAATCCTGATTTCTGGAGTGAAGTGGCTTATGACCCGAGGGGCTGGGCGCTGAAGCTGGATTATACTAACTAAGTTAAGATTATCCACAAGATTAAAATCTATAGTTTCCCCAAAAAAACAAAAAAGGCATAACGCAATTAACGTACGCTATGCCTTGTTAAACCAAAATTACAAATTAAACTAAAAATGGCACAGGAAGCGTATAAGAACGCAGCCCGTGCCATAAGAATACTTTTTTAAAATTAAAAAAGGAGCTTATATGGACAGGTTACATTCATAATTTCATATTCAGTTAATGAGTGAAAAGCCTGGATCATCAACATTTTGCAACCCCTCCATTTCCTTAATTTTCTTCCTTTGTAAGATTAACACCAGAATAAATGAAAGTCAATTCCCATTTTCAGAAACTTTTAAATTTTTTGTTCTGCTGCCACTGCTGTCCCGTATGCAATAATTTCTGAGGCCCCCTGCATAACCGAACTGGTTGCAACCCTCATTGCAACAATAGCATTCGCCCCCAGGCTTTCCGCTTCTTCTTCCATTCTTCTGATAGCCTTTTCTCTCGCCTCATTCAGCATATCTGTGTATTCCTTTATTTCTCCGCCAATGATCGTTTTTAACCCTGCCATAATATCATTTCCAATGTGCTTTGACTGAACCGTGCTGCCCTTGACGAGACCCAGACACTTTTTAATTTCCAGCCCCGGAATAGATTCTGTGGTTACAATAATCATTTACGTGTCCCCCTATTATTCATCTTTTCTCGTAAAAATTTTTCTAACAAAGATTAAATAAAACAGGACAGGCATTGGTGCCTGGATAAGCCCTACTATGCCCCAGAGCCAGTAGTTATAGCTTCGTTTTCTTGCATCCAAAAACAAAAAGATGCTTTGAGATAATAAGATAATCGCAACTAGTACGATTAGGCCAGGTGTCATTTCTTTATTCATATATCATTCACCTTCCTGCTAAAGCGAAGGCCGGTGTAAGATGCAGTAAAAATGATTCCTGCTGCCTGAAGGACAATAAAAACAATGGGCTTATGAGATAAGGACACAATAATTCCTGTAAGGATAAAAGCGGCAATGATAAAAAAGAGACTCAAATCCCTAATCAATTTTTTCTGATATTGCTGCTTTTCATTAAGAATCATTTGTTCAAACCAATGAAGGTCAGGGGAATATACCGGTATATGATCAATTTTATCCAAGGCCTGTATAATTTCATCAATCGTTCTAGAATCTGCCTTGTTTAGATGCTCGTTCTCTATTGCTACGATTTTCTGCTTCTTCATCGATTTTTAACTCCCTTCTGACTGACATAATGCCGTTATGAACTCTTGACTTCACTGTTCCTGCAGAAATTCTAAGCATTTTCCCTATTTCCTCATAAGGATATCCGTAATAGTGCTTTAAAATAATAGGTATTCTCACTTCCTCCGGCAATTTTCCCAAGGCGGACAGGGTGTCGTTCCATTCCTCATTCCTGCTTTCAAAATGCCACTTTAGTTTCCTGAAGGATTCTTCCTGAAGATGCCACTCCTTCTCCCTCTTTTTCTTCCGGCAATGGTCTATATATGTGTTCGTGGCAATGGATATCAGCCAGGTGGAAAATTTAGATTCCCCGTTATAAAGCTGTAGTTTTTGAACACATTTTGTCATTGTTTCCTGGGCAAGTTCTTCTGCTGCATCGGGATTCATAGTGATTTTCATTAAGTATTTCACCAGGAATGGATAATTCTCTTTAAACAGGATGGCAAAAGCAATATGGTCACCCTGCTTGGCACTTTTTATAATGTCGTCCATTCGATTTTAAATCCTCACTTTCCCCTGTATCCCGCTTCCTTTTTCTCTCTATTAATAAGACGGATTAAAATTAATTTCGTTCAGTTTTTTTAAAAAAAGGTATATTGAGTTCAGCTAAAGGTGCTGCGGGGTCTCCCTTGAACCGCTTTTTCCTCAGGACCTTGAATAGCACCCTTGAAATCGACCATGCACGATGGAAATGCGATATCACTAGGAAAGCATCCCAGGAATTCACATCGCACGAAAATTTGCTAAAGGATAATTGAGGATTTCCGAGGAGTCTCGCGTCTTGGCTCCGTCGATTCTTTGCCTTCCGATAGAGTTCTGGCTATTTTAAAGCACATAACTGATTTTTTAACACATAAGGTCCTTATAGAAAGAAAGAGTTGCGTATGGAGCAGCCCTTTACTTTTCAAATGTTCCCTTTACAATTGCTTTTCCGTCTTCAACCATTAATTTTCCCCGGGCCAATACGGAATGAATGGAGTAGTCTTCTTTATTTAGAAATACAAGATCTGCATTCTTACCTTCCACAATCATTCCCTTTTGGTTTAACTTTAAGATAGTTGCTGGATTTTGTGTAATAACTCGTAATGCTATTTCAAGTGGAATAGACTCTTCAAGGACCGCGTCCCTTACCTCCTGAAAGAGAGTAGCAACACTTCCTACCTTCAGTCCAATAAGTTCTCCGAATTCATCAAAGTCGGGAAGGCTTGCCTGTCCGTCTGAAGTAAAGGTTATTTGGGATATATCAATATGCATATCAAGCATTCTTCTTAGTCCTATACTGCACTTAATTTCGCCCTCTTCAAAAAAATTGGGAATGGAACTGGTTGTAAAATCAACATAGCCCCCTTTTTTTGCAAAGCGGATCCCTTCTTCAAAAAGATGCGGATTACGGTTTATATGGGTAGGATGAAATTGACGGATAGGGATATCAGTTTTCTCAACTACCTCTTCGATTACCTTTAAGTGATCAAAACTATCTCCTACATGCACATTCACGATCCCTGCTTTTCCAGAAAGAAGTCCGCCAATCCTTGCGGCTGATGCAATCTTCGCCATTTCCTCAGCAGTAGGCTGAGAAGAACGATGATCAGCAATGGCTACCTCACCAGCGCCAATTATTTTATCAACAAGGATGATATCGTCTTCAATTTTTCCAGTAAGTGTTTTTAGTGGCACCTGATAGGAGCCTGTATGTACATAACAAGTAATTCCTTCTTCTTCAAGACCTCGGGCTTTTGCAATCAGATTTGTCATTGTTCTGGTTGTACCATCTGTACCAAGAACTCCAACTAATGTGGTAATTCCTGCAAGAGTGGCATCTGTCAGTTGGATTTCAGGTGTACGTGTGCGAAAGCTTCCTTCACCGCCGCCACCCGTAATATGAACATGTGAATCAATAAAGCCGGGCACAATTAATTTGCCTTCTGCATTAACCACTTTAATGTCTACAAAGTTTTCAGGTAAATTAATTTGGTCTGAGATATACCCTATTTTCTCATCAACGATTAATAAATCCTTTTTCCCAAGATAATGAGGAGCGTAAATTTCACCATTCAGAATAAGTGTTAACAAGGAGGAGACACCCTTTCACCAAATAATTTTTCAATTCAATATACAATTAATATAAGTCAATTAACATAATTTGAAAATCCTAACTCTTTAGATAAATACCCGTTTTACTTTAAAAGGGTTTAATCATTCTCCTGCTGGGTAAATAAATAGCATCAAACAACAAAATATCTAGTCTAATAGGACAAAGGAGAATAGAATGATGAAAGAAATTATTTCAACTAATGTCATCGTTCGAAACAAGTTCACTATGAAGAAAATGCTTGAAATCTTTCAAGCTTCCAAACAATATAATGGATCTACCTTTCTATATAGTAACCATAAAGCAGTGGATGCCACAAATCTCACAAAGCTTGTTTCGTTCTTATTAACTTGCAAAACAAAATCTACATTGAAAATTATCGTTGAAGGTGAAAATGTTCAGGAACACCTTGATCTTATTAGCAGCATTTGTATGGGTCATGTTTCTGTTCTTAAAATTTCTCAAAAGCGATTCTTAAATACTACAGAAACGTTTCAGGTATAGATTGTAAAGTAAGCCTCGGGTAGGAATTCCGGGGCTTTTATTATGTTTGTTGGGTCATTGGCAGTTCATGGTTTATCTAGGCACTTCAGCATAAAGACGGGCATATACCGATGAATTCGGGCATTTCACTAAAGAACCGGGCATATGCAAATGAAAGACGTGCATTCCTTGGTTATAATCGTGCATTCTTATCTAAATTTCGTGCATTTCTTCCTTGAAATCGTGCATTCTTTTCTAAATTTCGTGCATTTCTTCCTTGAAATCGTGCATTAGATGGATAAACGAAAGCGTTTTATACTGGGAGCGGGGGTACTTTAGTTAAAAAAAGAGGAGATTTATGCTTGAGGTAGGTTTTTTAGTTAGTTTTACCCCTTAATTTACAAAAGACAGCTATAAAACTATGATTTTTTTAGAAATAGAACATCATTCAGGACCTGTGCCTTTCTTAATACCCATATAGGTACACTAAAAAGGGAGTATCCTTTAAGATACTCCCTTTTTCTTAATGGCCATGACCTTTACCTTTTCCATGGCCTTTCCCTTTCTTTTGCCATTTCTCTTGTTGTTTCCTTATTTTATCTTCCCACTTTTTCTCAGCCTCATTAAACTGCTCCTGCAGGCTATTTTGCTGGACCTGCTGCTGCTTTAACAATTCTTCCTGTCTCTTTTGTTCCATTAATGTTCCAATGTGCTGAACATTAAAGCTTTCTGGATTAGTATTTTTTAGAGCCTCGGACATAACCTGCTGGAAAACCTTTGCTGCTCCCTCACTGCTTGTTGTGGTAAGATAGTGCGTGCTGTCTGTTTTATCATACCCCACCCAAACAGCTCCTACTAGATTGGGAGAATACCCCACAAACCATTGGTCCTTTACACCATTGATTCCTTTGATCGGAACTTGGGTGGAACCTGTTTTGCCGGCAATTTCATAACCCGGAACCTGAGCACCTTTTCCTGTACCTTCTTCAACCACACCCAGAAGAAGGGTATTCATTTTGTCCGTCACGGATTTCGATGTTACCTTTATCTCTTTCTTTTTCCAAACTGCTACTTTATTACCATTTGAATCTACAATTTTTCTTATTAAATGCGCAGGAATTCGTTCTCCCTGATTCGGAAAAACGGAAAAAGCCTCTGCCATTATCATTGGTGATACGCCCCTATGAAGTCCCCCTAGTGCAATCGATAAATTACGGTCTTCTTTATCAAGGGGAATTCCGAAACGTTTAATTGAATCCAGGCCTTTTTTGATCCCAATTTCATTTAAAAGCCAGACCGCTGGTACATTCATGGATTCTTTGACAGCATCGTACATCGGTACCTCACCAAGATTCTGATGGTTATAATTCTTTGGTTCATAGTTTCCAAATTTCATAGGTTCATCTTTTAGCCTATCCGTAATATTCCAGCCTTCTTCCAGAGCTGGAGAGTAAACAGCAATCGGTTTAAAGGAGGATCCTGGCTGCGCTTGTAACTGGGTTGCCCTATTATAACCTCTAAAGGTGTGTTCCCCCCTCCCCCCAACAAGAGCCCTTACTCCTCCAGAATGAGGGTCCATAATTACCGATCCGCTTTGAACAAGACGGCCATTTCCTTGTGGAAATAAGGAATCATTTTTATAGGTTTCTTCTGCTGAAGCCTGCATCCCAGGATCCATTTCAGTATAAATCTCGTATCCGCCTTCTAACAGCTTCTTTTGTGATAATCCATACTCTTTAATAGCCTCCTCAAAAACCTGGTCAACATAATATGGATATCTTCCCCAATAAGGGTCTGCTCCGCCATCCTTCAGAACTACCTTTTCAGCCTCCGCCTTTTTAAATTGACCGCTAGTAATAAAGCCTTGGTTTTTCATTGCAGCAAGAACAACATTTCTTCGGTCAATGGCTTGATGCAAATGGTCGTATGGATTTAAAGCAGATGGAGCTTTGATAATACCTGCAAGCAAAGCAGATTCGCTAATGGATAAATCTTTAACCTCTTTGCCAAAATATTTTAGGGAGGCATTTTTTAGCCCCCATGCACCTTTGCCAAAATAAATTTTGTTAAAGTACATTTGAAGGATCTCATCCTTGCTGTATTTTCCTTCTATTTTTTTTGCTAAAAAGAATTCCTCAAGTTTGCGTTTATAAGTTCTATTCGACGTAAGCAATGTATTTTTGGCGAGCTGCTGGGTAAGGGTGCTTCCCCCTTCCACCACTTCTCCTGCCACGGCATTTTTAAAGAAGGCTCTAAAAATCCCCTTGTAGTCTACTCCGCCATGCTCATAAAAACGGTGGTCCTCAATCGCTACTACCGCATCCTTCATGGACTTTGGCACCTGCCGGATTGATACTCCTTCATGCTTTGATCCTGAGATAATACTGGCCTTTTTTCCATTTACATCATACAGCACGGTAGGCTGAGATAGTTCATTCTTTAATGCAGTAATATCTGTATCCTTAGAAAAGCCATGCAAAAACCATAAAAAGGCTAGGATAATCGTTGCAAGCAATAGTATCATAACCTGGTTCATATGCCATTTTTTCCAATTCTTAATTAATCCGCCAAACATTAATGTCCTCATTTCTTCCCCCTGAAACAAAAATCTGCCTAATTTTTCTAAGATGTACTATTTACCCATACTTCGTGGACTTTACACTCGGGATAGTTTATGCCGCCGCCACAAAAATAAAAACCTTTGAACCGGAAACTCATCCCATTGATTCAAAGGTCTTAAGTCATTTATTTTGTTGCTGAAATCCTGGCTGCCTGCTAGATGTTAGAATGTCTTTACCTTCTGTTCTATAGAAAAAAATTCGTAAATCACATTGGTTTTGTGGGGGTTTATGTTAAGGGCTACTCCATCCAATAAAAAAAGGATAGATGTTCTTCCCGTTTACAGCATGTTGTTTTTTCCAGCGAGCTCCTGCAAACGCACTTTAGAATATTCTTCATCAAAACTGCTGAATATTCTGTAGTGACCCTCATCAAGAATTCTAAAATGTTTACTTAAAATATTTTGCTGAAGGACATATCCATTTTCTCTGGTTACTTCCTTCCACCATACTCTTCCGCCCATTGTCTTTTGTTTTTTTACATCAATACCTTCACGTGCGACTGTTTCAAGGACCTCAATTGGTTCATTTCCAAAAAGGAATTGAACGGTATCGGACTCCCTAAACAGGGCACAGGCGGAGACTACCGTAGACCACCCAGCCAGAACTCTCCCTTTCTCAATTTGTACGAGAGTCTTTTTTGAAACGCCTATAATTTCCGCCATCCTATCCTGGGTATATCCAGCTTCCAAACGAATAAGGCGAAGTTTTTCAGACATCTTCTTGATAATTTCATCCCTGGTCACTAAGAACCCTTCCTTCAATGGTGGTATAGTGAAATTTTACACAAAAATAAACTTTTTTAAAAGAAAAACAGCTGTTCACAAGAAACAGCTGTTTACTAATTTATTTACTTTCAAAGGAACTGCACTGGCTAGAGCAATTTTTCGAAAGAGAGCAAGCCGCGCATTTGCCTTTTTTAGATTTATTGATAAACCGGACAAAAGCCCAGCTGGCATAACTAAAGATGGCACCGCCAATTATAATATTCGCTATCATAAATACCACACCTTTCTCTTATCAATGACTGCTTTTGGGAAATTACCCTTACACAAGTCCAAACATTTTTCCGCCCTGATAAACAATTCCTGCCAGTAAATAGGCTATTGCCAGGGCATATAAAATGGAGAAAGCAGTCCATTTCTTGGATGATGTTTCTTTGTATATAGTCGCTGTTGTTGCCAAACATGGAATATACAGAAGAATGAATACCATAAAGCTATAAGCCGCTAGAGGTGTATAGTAGTTTGATAATAATCCCTGAAGGTTTTCACCCTTAGGAACAAAATAAATGATATTCATTGTGGAGATAATAGATTCTTTTGCCAAAAAGCCTGTTAATAGAGACGCGCCTGCCTGCCAAGTACCAAAGCCAAGCGGTGCGAGCAGAGGCGCAAGCACTCCACCAATAGCTGCAAGGAAGCTATGATCCATATCCACTTTTAATCCGCCAGGACCGGCATACGATAACACCCAGATAAAAACAGAACCTGCAAAAATAAATGTTCCGGCTTTCCTAACAAAGCCTTTCCCTTTATCCCAAGTACTTCTTCTAAGTGCCTGAAACTGTGGCAGTCTGTACGGCGGAAGCTCGATCACAAACAAAGATGTTTCTGACTTTAAGATAGTTGAAGAAAAAACTTTAGCTAGAATAAGAGCTACGACAATTCCCAGTACATATAAGCTTAAAACCACTAGAGCTTTTTGTCCCTGAAAAAAGGCTCCGACAAATAAGGCATAAACCGGAAGTCTAGCAGAACAGGACATGAGCGGAGTGAGCAATATGGTTAACAGCCGTTCCCTTGGTGTCTCGATCGTCCTTGCAGCCATAATCCCCGGTACATTACAGCCAAAGCCAATCATCATTGGAATAAAGGCTTTACCGTTTAATCCGACAGATTCCATAATCCTGTCCATAACGAGAGCAACCCTTGCCATATAACCTGAGTCTTCTAAAAGTGATATGAAGAAGAATAGGATAAATATTTGCGGTACAAAGACTAGTACTCCTCCTACACCAGCAACAAGCCCCTGGATAATTAGGTCATGGATAAAAGGAGAAGCTCCCACAACTGACAGTGATTTTTCAATTGCATTTGTTACAGGACCTGTGAGCAATTTATCTAGCAGATCAGCCAAAGGAGTTCCAAGCCAGTCAAAAGTGAGCATAAACATCACATACATTAAGGCCAGAAAAATAGGCATTCCAAGATAACGGTTTGTTACCAGGCTATCTATCTTTTCGGTTAGTGGAGTTCCAGCTTTTTTCTTACTGACCGATTCAGTCAAAATATTTTCAATAACCATTTTTCTCTTTAAATAGATAAAATGAGGCAGTGACTTTCCGCCTTCTTTAACTTTTACTTTTTCTGTAACATCATTAAGGAGAGCTTCCATTTTTTGCGGATTAATGATAGTACGAAGATATTCTTCTACATATTTGTTACCTTCAAACCATTGAAGCGCCAGCCATCTTGGTGAATGATTGGTTTTCCCCTCTAATTCACCTGCTGTTAATAAAATGGTGTCCTCCACATCTTTTCCATAGTAAACAAGGATTTTTCGTTCTAAAGTCTCCTTCTCATCGGAAATGACATTAACCAGCTGGTCACAGCCTTTACCGCTTCTGGCTACAACCGGCACCACTTTTACGCCAACCAGATGGGAAAACTTATCTATATCTATATTAATTCCTCGGCTTGCCGCTACATCGACCATATTAAGCCCAATTAGAGCAGGCTTTCCATATTCAAGCAATTGCAGAGTTAAATGCAAATTACGCTCGAGCTGCGAGGCATCCAATATATTTAATAATCGATCAAACTTTTCATTTAAAAAGAAGGATGTAACCACACCTTCATCCTTTGAAAGGGGATTTAAAGTATAAACTCCCGGTAAATCAATTAATTTGCCAATATTATTTTTAAAAAGTCCTACTTTTTTTTCTACAGTTACGCCGCTCCAGTTGCCGACATATTCATAGGACCCTGTTAAGTTATTAAACAATGAAGTTTTACCAGTATTGGGGTTTCCTATTAAAGCAACTTCCATTATAACCGCTCCACTTCAATACAATCTGCTTCTTTACGGCGTATGCCAACACACTGCCCGCAGGATTCAATCATGATGGGGCCCCCAAAAGGCATGACACATTTTACACAGACCTCTGTTCCCTCTGTGATACCTAAATCAAGTAAACGCCTTTTAACAAGGTGACCTACATGAGAGATATTAATGATCTTTGCTTTTTCTCCAGCTTTCAAATGACCAAACATGTTTATCACCCTTTAATTGAGAATGATTATCTTTACTATGTAGTTATTTTAACACTAAAACTAAAAAAATGTAAAAGCAATATTAAGGGAAATTCCTTTGAATATGCTGAGAAAGGATAAAAGTTTATAAGTTTGACATATTTACTTTCTTACTCGTTTTTTTTGGCTTTTAAATTCAGTCGCTGTTAATCTTACTTGTGGATTTTCTCCAAGCCACTCGCTTCCCGCAGGAGTCTCGTGATCTTGCTCTACAATCAACACATATAAAAATCAAAACTGCTTTTTAACGAAGCCTAAGTTTAAGAAAAAGCTACTTCCATTCTCAATCCAATACATAGGTAAATAGTATTATTCTAAAATAATATTTATAATATTTTTTATTTTCTGTAAATTAAAGGATTTTTTACCATTTTTGTAGAATTATATAAATCGAGCGAAAAATGAATAGTCATTCATTTTTTCTCAACAAAAAACAAAGGGGGTATTATGAATTGAATGTTTTTAGCTTATTTTGGAGTGAATTAGCTAAACTTGCAGTAAAAAAAGGGGTGTTACTGTCTGTTATAGCTGCTCTGCTGATCCCTGTTGTGTACGGCGGAATTCTTCTCTCTCCCACATGGAGTCCGTATGACAATCTTTCCAACCTGCCAGTAGCAGTAGTAAACAACGATGAAGGTGCTATGTCAGGCGATGAGAAAATTAATGTAGGAAATGACCTGGTCGCTGATCTGAAAAAAGGCAAGGATTTGCGCTGGGAATTTGTTGATTCAGACGAAGCTCGATCCGGACTTGATAATTTTAAGTATTATATGATTATTGAAATTCCAAAGGATTTTTCTAAGAGAGTAACCACTGTACTTGAACCAAACCCAAAAAACCTGGAGCTTAAATTCACTCAAAATGAAGGTCTTAATTTCATGGCTGCACAGGTAACTAAAAGTGCAACAGAAAGTATCCGCGAACAGCTTGCTAATAAAATTACTGAGAAATACGTAAAGAATATTTTTGCAAATCTTGGTGATGTAGCAAATGGGTTTAAAACAGCTGCGGATGGCTCTGCTCAACTGCATGACGGTACCGTTCAGCTTCATGATGGAACTGGCCAGATGCTGGATTCACTGACAGAAAAATCAGCTGATATTAAAAAACTTGCAGACGGTTCAAAAGAGCTTGAGGCAGGAACTGCGGAGATGGCGAGTTCTTTATCCTCCAAGCAAAGTGATATAACCAAACTTGCAAGCGGTTCCAAAGAATTAAAAAGTGGAACTGGACTTCTCCTTTCCTCTTTAAACAGTAAATCCGGCGACATTACCCGTTTAGCTCAAGGATCAGCTGCTGCTAATGATGGTACAGGAAAATTGCTTGCTGCTCTAAAAGCTGGACAGCCTGGCGTTCAGCAGCTTGCTGCAGGCGGGAAGAGCCTAGCAGAAAATGCACCAATTCTAAAAGCTGGCACTTCAACAATACTGGCAGGCCTTACAGCTGCCCAGGATTCAATTAAAAAGAAAATTGGTCCTGGAACATTAGGGGTGTCGAAAGGAGCAAGCGAAGTAGCAGAAAAGTCAGAAAAGTTAAGGGGCGGATTACAGGGACTTTTGCAACTGTTGGAGGCTTATAAAACCTCGAATAAATTGGAAAGTGACACAGACTATATTCAGATTATTGGTGCGGTCAATACTATGATTAACGAGGCAAACAACAACGCCCCTAAACTTGTGGAATTAAAAACAGGGGCAGCATTAATATCTGCTGCATTCACAGAAAACAAAGTACCAGATCCCAAAAATTCCCTTATCGATGGAATTAATCTTATGGCTGCAGGACAAAAAAATATTGATGATGGAGCTACATTACTGGTAGCAAGCGCCCCTGCCCTTCAAAAAGGCACAGCGGACCTTGCGACAGGCTGGAATACAATGATTGATCAAGTTACACTTCTTCACGGTGGCACTACTCAAATCGCCGATGGAACAAAGGCCGTCCAAACAGGCTGGGGTGATATGACTGTTGGAGTAACAAAGCTTGATATTGGAGCCGCTCAGATTTCTGCTGGAAACGCTTCTGTTGATAAGGGATGGCATGACCTGTCGGCTGGGGCTATACAAATCCATGATGGCATGGTTCAGGTTAGCGATGGAAATGCCTCTGTTAATAAAGGCTGGGGTGACATGACAACAGGTGTTACACAGTTAAATGATGGAGCTGCCAAGCTTGATGATGGGTCAAACCAGCTCGCCTCCGGACTGAAGGATGGTGCGCAAAAAACTAGTGCCATTAAAGCAGATGATCAAAATATAAAAATGTTTGCGTCACCTGTTAAACTGGCTGGAAGCACGGTTCATAAGTATCCGCACTACCGGGATTCAACTGCACCTTATGTTTTATCTTTAGCTTTATTTGTTGGAATTCTGGTTTTATCATTATTTATTAATTTCAGAAGGCCTGAAGAAGTTTCCGCACTCAGCTGGTTTGGAGCTAAATTCTTAAATCTTTCGGTTCTTGCGGTAGGACAAGCCCTTCTATTATCACTAGTTGTCCTTGGCTTTTTAGGAATGAATGTAGATAACCCTGTGGCTTTTGTTTTATTTGCTGTAATTGTAAGTATCATATTTTCAGGAATTATTTTATTCTTTGCATCGTTGGGGAATGCCGGAAGATTCATTGCTCTTGCATTCGTAGTGTTGCAGCTTTCTACAACTGGGGCTAACCTCCCAATCGATATGCTGCCTGAAAATCTCCGTAACCTGAGCTCGTACCTTCCATTTACTTATACAATAGAAGGATTTAAGTCGATTATTTCACTTAATGACTCAGGGGCAGCTTTTGGAAACATTGCGATTCTGCTCGGCTTCTTTGTATTATTTATGGTGCTTTCAGCAGCTGTTTTCTTATTAAAATCCAAGGAACAGCCACATCAGGCGGACATCGCTGTTTAAATTATTCTTTTAAATAAGTATAAAAAAGCCCTCTTCCATATGGAATGAGGGCTTTTTTCAGCTTATTAAAACTCTTTCTTAGCTGAACGATAGAGCATGGTTCTTGGTGCTGCGCTAATAACAAGAATTACTAGAATTGCGCTGATAACAAAGCTTGCCAGCATATAGGTGCCGTTATATATTAATGAATAAAGTGCTACCGGCTGGCCTTTTGGTGCATAGGAGCCGAAAAACACGATACCTGAAATAAAATGGCAGATAAATCTTAACAAGCTTCCGATAAACGCACCGACAACTGCAAGCGTCATCCACTGCCCTTTTCGATTCTGTGCCAATGACTGCTTTAAGCCAGCAGCAACTAATCCAGCAAGGCCAACTGTTGCAAAAGCCAGGATATAATCAAGGAATCCCTGTATAGGATGAACAACGGTCGAAAACCCTAAAATTAATTGAAGCAGCCCTAATAAAAAGCCAGTCAACACCCCGCCTTTGGTTCCCCAGCGGTAGGCCATTAGAAAAATAGGAACCATTGCAATTGATACAGATCCTCCCTGCGGCCAAATTCTAGAAAAAATAAATCCTGATGCCAGGTCCAGTAAATAAGCAAGTGCTGTAAAAACTGCAACCTCCACTAAAAACAATGTTTTGCTTTTTTGATTCAAAACCTTTTCCCCCTTTTAATTTGGAGAGTGTCTTTCCCTATTGGCTATTGCTCCGCATAAAAGTGGAATGCAAAAAGCAATCCAGGACGGTTGGGGACCCTGCATTGCCTATATCCTCAAACCACATCCCTACGCTAGCGTTAACTAACAGGTTCATAGGGTCAGAACTCGAACATTCACTCTCAGCCGCTTTTGCAGCTCCCCCTGTGGAAATATTAAATTTAATTCTTTTTCGACTATACTACTTTTTATCATCTCCGACAAGGAAAAACATGGATTATGCAAAACATGCAAATTGGACGATTTTATTTTGAAGGAATTCTGCTCCATCCTATCGAATTATTTCATCTAAAGCCCGCTTTCATTTATCCCGATAGGAGGACCAACATGCTAACTCAAAAAAAAGAGGCTTTACTCAATTTTTTTAAAAGCCAGAAAAAACAGCTTTTATACGATTGGGACAAATCTATTATTGTTTCGGATGAGGATCCTTTTAGGGACAAAATACTCGCTAATGGCGAGTCCCTTTTCAATTTGGTGTTAATGGTTTTTAAAATGACCCAGGAAGAACTGTTGGAATACATAGAATATCTGGCTACAAGCGTATCTTTAGAGCGTGCAGAAGCTAATATCAATATCGGGGAATTTGTTTATAACGTTAATCTTGGCAGAAGTGTACTGTACAGCTATCTTTCCAAAGCTGAACTGGACTGGAGCGACATGCAGGAAGCAATTAATTTAATCAATTTCTGCTTTGACAAATTCCTTTACTTTGCCGTTTCCCACTATACCGAGGAAAAAAATAAAATAATAGAGGAAAAAACCAAGTATATTGACTCTACACATCAGGACAGGCTTACCCTCCTTGGTCAAATGACATCCAGTTTCATTCATGAATTTCGTAATCCACTTACATCCATTCAGGGATTCATTCAGCTGTTAAAATCAGACTTTCCTGATATGAAATATCTGGATATCATTTCGAATGAATTGGGACAATTGAATTTCCGCATTTCACAGTTTCTTCTTCTATCAAAAAAGGAACTGATTGGCAAAGAAAAGAGTTATTTCAGTCTGAATACCTTAATTGAGGAAGTTTTAAATTTTCTATATCCAAGTATCCTGGATGGGAAAGTTAAAATTGATAAAAAGTTGGCTGGTGACCCTCAGCTATATGGATATGCGGATGAAATAAGGCAAGTATTCATTAATATTATCTTTAATGCCATTGATGTACTCGGCCACCAGGGCAGTGAAAATCCCTTAATTGGAATTGTATCGGAATCATTTGATGAGACAAGCGTCAAAATAACGGTCTCAAATAATGGTCCAATGATACCCGAGGAAATACAAAAAACAATTTTTGAACCATTCTTCACAACAAAAAAGTTGGGGACGGGGCTCGGACTATTTGTGTGCAAAGAAATTATCGAAAAACATAAGGGTGAACTTTACTGCAAATCCTTGCCGAAGAATACAGCTTTTTCTATTATCCTTCCGATAGCACTAGATACTTGATTAAAGGAGTTATTCTGTAATGTTTACCTTGAAAATTGATCAGGACATTGAACTTCAATTATTTCAAATTCATGATTCACAAAAATTGTATAGACTTGTAGATGAAAATAGAACCTATCTAAGGGATTGGCTGCCTTGGGTGGATGGTATGACCTCCTCATTCCAATATCACGGAATTATCCCAATGTGGCTTAAACAATTCGCCGAAAATAATGGGTTTAACGCTGGGATTGTATATAAAGGAGAACTGGCAGGCTCTTTGGGCCTCCACCAAATTGATTGGCATAACCGGCAAACCAGCATTGGTTATTACCTTGGTCAAAAGTTTCAGGGTCATGGAATTATGACAAGAGCTGTACATGGAGTGTTAAACTATATATTTTATGATCTTGGACTAAACCGGGTGGAAATCCGCTGCGGCGAAAATAACATTAAAAGCCGTGCCATTCCTGAAAGGCTGGGATTTAAAACAGAAGGCCTGATTCGAGATGGAGAACAGCTGTATGGGCGCTATCATAATCTGGTTATATACGGAATGTTATCAAGAGATTGGCTGCATTAATTTGCGGCCGGCTCTTTTTTTAGTTTCCAATATACATTCAGCCATATTAGCTGGACAATTGGATAAAAAGTAAAAGAATAAAGAATAGAATACCCACCTTTGTAATGATAAAGCCCCAATCTATGGGCTCCATTTTCCGTCAAAATTCCAAATAAAGACCAACAAAGTATATATGCAACAGTGTGGCGTGTTTGCAGTTGAAGCTTTTCCCATAAATATATAAAAAAGTATGAAAATGGTCCATACATTATATACGAAATAAAATCAAAAACCTCAAACTTCGAGACCTCATTTACATCATAATAGTTCATGGGATACAAGCTGATAGTATGGTCAAAAAAGAAGCCTGTGTA
Organism: Neobacillus terrae; assembly: GCF_011393025.1. Classification (GTDB taxonomy): domain Bacteria; phylum Bacillota; class Bacilli; order Bacillales; family Cytobacillaceae; genus Neobacillus_A; species Neobacillus_A terrae. Next base: position 105,991 of record NZ_JAAOEO010000009.1, read on the forward strand.
TATCCCGAATAGCAGGGATAATAGCAGCATATTGAAGGAGAATTGTATTCTGGCCAAATAGACGGCCAAATAGCCAATGACTGTTACCAGCAGAACAAAAATTTCGTTTGCATCAAATGACTGGTCATACAGAACCAACACCCTTCACCCTTTCTTGCCTTTTTACTATTTTCCATACATAAAACGATATAATTAAATTTACACAGAACAGCATGACTGAAAGGATTGGATTCCATTTATTATAAATTAACATTCCTAAGAGCTTCTGAAGAATTTCAATTCCCATCGAAACCAAAAGAGTCATAATAAATATAATGACTTTCCTTTGAAAGGTCTTAGCGATTTCATTTAAATTAAGCCATATCAAAGACAATAACGGTAAAACAATGTTTCTGGATATAACAAATGCAATATATTTCTCGATTGATACCGAAACCTTTATAAAATTTAGATTCAGCCAAAGAATCGTGCTTCCGTTCATCAAAAGCATAGATACAATGAAAAAAACAATTAAATTTCCTATAAGAGGAATGTTCTTTTTTTGATAATTGTATACAGCACCCAGTATTAAGGCAAATAAAGTAAAAATAAATACAGTCATGAGGTCTGCATCCTTTTATTTTTTTGATTATTATTTCCTTGTTCTAACCTTTTACCCGGTAAAGGGAGACAAATATGAGATATAAAAAGAAGAAATTTCTCTAAAAATGTTTCAAAGCCCCAAAAAAGTAGAAAATGTAACTTAGGGGTATAATAGTGGAAATCGAGGTTTTGGGAATGGAGGTGCGTCCTTACAGGATTTTGTAAGGTATTGGATGATATTAACAAATATTATGATTATCGCAATTTTAATAGCATTGACTGCTTTTTTTGTTTCCTCAGAATTTGCAATGATTAGAGTCCGGACTACAAGAATTGAACAATTAATTTCGGAAGGAAACAGAAAAGCTACAAAAGCAAAAAAAATACTAATGAATCTGGATGGATATTTATCTGCTACTCAAGTAGGCATAACCATTACATCACTAATCTTAGGGTGGCTAGGTGAACCTACGATTCAGAAAATGCTAAACCCCTTGTTTAATAAAATTGAACTTCAGGGATCAATAAAACATATCATATCTTTTATCTTAGCTTTTGCGATCATTACTTTTTTTAATGTTGTTATTGGTGAGCTTTCTCCGAAAACTTTTGCGATTCAGAAAGCTGAACAGATTATTCTTTCATTTGCTCCTCCACTTATTTGGTTTTACAGAATCATGTATCCTTTTATCTGGATACTGAACCATTCGTCGAGAGCGGTAACGGGAATTTTTGGATTAAAGCCCTCTTCAGAGCTTGATGTGTCCCATACTGAAGAGGAATTAAGGATGATCTTATCTGAGAGTTATAAAAGCGGAGAAATCAACCAGTCCGAATTCAGCTATGTGAATAAGATCTTCGAATTCGATAACCGGATTGCCAAGGAAATTATGGTCCCGCGCACAGAGATTATCGCTCTGACAAAAGACATGACCATGGAAGAAATTTTCGACATCATCAAGGAAGAAAGATATACAAGATATCCAGTTATTGAAGGTGACAAGGATAATATTCTCGGTATTGTGAATGTAAAAGAGGTACTAACAGACTGTATGCAGCAAAAGTGTGAAGGTGATCAGCCTCTTGTACCATATATAAAACCTGTCATCCACGTTATTGAGAATATTCCCATCCAGGAATTACTTGTACGTTTGCAAAAAAGCAGGTCACATATGGCTATCCTATCTGATGAGTACGGCGGTACCGCAGGACTAGTTACAGTTGAGGACATCCTGGAAGAAATAGTAGGCGAAATTCGTGATGAGTTTGATCTTGATGAGCTCCCTTTAATTCAAAAAAAGGGTGAAGGGCACTACATTCTCGAGGGAAAAGTATTGATAACCGAAGTGAATGATTTATTAGGAATATCCCTTGAAGAAGAAGAAGTGGATACAATTGCCGGCTGGATTTTGACACAGAAATTTGATGTTCAAGAAGGAGAATCGCTTGAGCGGGATGGGTTTATTTTTCAAATTAAAGAAATTGAAGGCCATCATATTCTTTATGTTGAAGTAAAGAAAATTCCAGCAGTGCACCAGCAAATTAAAGATCAATAGTTAACCGTTAAGCTGATCCTAAAAACCATTGATTTGCGGTTTTGGGATCAGCTTTTTTATCCGCATACTCTCCTTCTTTTGGCTTAGCCGTGTGAAACCTTTGTATTTGTTGATCGGAGCGGAAGACAGGAGAATCCTGGGAAATGCCCCATTATCCTCAATTATGGCATGGCATAACTTCGTGCAGTGAAATTCATGGATGCTTATCTTGTGCTATCGGTTGTTTGGTAAAAGTTAACATATACTTTTTTTGCATACTCCTTAAAAATATTTTTTATTCAGCCTACATAAGTTTTTATGCATTTCCATAAAATGTTTTAAATAACACAGTTTCTAACTGCAACGTTTGACTGTATACTTTTATTTCTTTATAATTATTCTTAATTTTAATATAGAGGTGATATGATGGGGTATTCTATCGTATCGGCGAATTAGCGTGTATCGCAAGTGTTTCAAAGCGCACAATTGATTATTATACATCGATTGGTTTGCTGAATGCAGAGCGGTCCAAGTCCAATTACCGTGTATATTCTGAAGAGGCATTAGCCGATTTAAAGTTTATTGAGGACTGCAAGGTATTGCATTATCCATTGGACGAGATTAAGAGAAAGTTAGATATAAAGAGAGCAAAGAAAATCCGTGAATCCGAAGTGGAAAAACATATCAGTGCTGTCAGCCAGCAGATGAAACAGCTGCACGAAGATTTATCTGTATTATTACCATTGATCGAAAAGATGGATCAACAGCTAAAGGAAGATTTTGAAAAAACCATAAACCTGCAGGGAACTGCCCTGATAAAATCTCTTTTGAATCTCACGGTTAACTTTTGATTACACTGGGAGGTGACTCCTTACCCGACTTTTAGCGGGATAAGGAAACTTATTGGACATATTTAACTTGGTTTTAATAGCCATTTTAATTGCTTTAACAGCTTTTTTTGTCGCATCCGAATTTGCGATTGTTAAGGTGAGAAGTTCTAGAATTGATCAGCTGATTGAGGAAGGCAGGACATCTGCTATTTCTGCGAAAAAAGTAGTAACCAATTTGGATGAATATCTATCGGCATGCCAATTAGGTATTACCCTTACTGCTCTTGGCCTCGGCTGGCTTGGAGAACCAACCATCGAGGATATGCTTCACCCCCTGTTTAGCGGGGTGAATATTCCGGAAGGTGTAGCTAAGGTGCTATCATTTACAATTGCTTTTGCTGCTATTACCTTTCTCCATGTAGTTGTCGGGGAATTAGCTCCTAAAACATTGGCCATCCAGAAAGCAGAATCAATTACTCTTTACATGTCAAAGCCTCTTATTCTATTTTACAAAGTGATGTACCCATTTATTTGGGCACTGAACGGTTCAGCCCGCCTTACAGCAGGTATTTTCGGGTTAAAGCCGGTATCAGAGAATGAATTGGCACACAGTGAAGAAGAACTTCGAATCATTTTGTCTGAAAGCTATAAAAGTGGTGAAATTAACCAATCAGAGTTTAAGTATGTAAATAAAATTTTTGAATTCGATAACAGAATAGCTAAAGAAATAATGGTTCCGAGAACTGAAATGGTTTCTTTATCAAAGGATGATACGCTCGAAACCTTCCTCAAAGTGCTGAGAGAAGAGAAATTCACACGTTATCCAATTATTGATGGAGATAAGGACCATATTATTGGCCTTGTAAATATTAAGGAAATGATGACAGATCTTATTGGTAATGAGAATCTGTCATCCCAGACACTTGAAAGCTATACACGGCCGATAATAAGGGTAATTGAAACTATTCCTATTCATGACCTTCTTGTAAAAATGCAGAAGGACAGAGTCCATATGGCTATTTTAATGGATGAATATGGCGGAACCTCCGGTCTAGTAACAGTAGAGGATATCCTAGAAGAGATTGTTGGAGAAATTCGCGATGAGTTTGATATGGATGAGATTCCAATGATTAGGAAAATTAAAGACAACCATTACATTATCGATTCAAAAGTTTTAGTAACCGAAATCAATGACTTGCTAGGGATTGAAATTAATGATGAAGATATTGATACAATAGGCGGGTGGATTCTGACAGAGAATTACGAGGCTAAGGAAGGCGACAACATTCAGCATGAATCCTACACCTTTAAAATTCTTGAAATGGAAGAACACCATATAAAATATTTGGAAGTATCAAAAATGGCAGAAGGCGGCGAGCCTTCCGCCCAGAAGATTCCCCTGACAGAATCAGAGGTTCTCTTCTAACTAAAACCCAGACCAAAGAAATCGGTCTGGGTTTTTATCTATTTATAAATGAACTTTTTATGAATAGTCAAAAGACCAGTCATTTTTCACTACGAATGAATAGTTTATTCACAAGGAGGGGATAAAAATGAATCAACTGGCATATTTATACTTGGCTTGTATCCTTGCAGGTCTTGCACTATTAAAAGTTGCCGGCGGCATTGGTTTGGTTTCCGGTTTAGGCCATCTTATTTCCATTATAGCTATTGTTGCTGTCGTAGTTTTTGCATTTGCCATACTTTATCTAGGTATTAGAGCTCTGCTCAAAAAGTAACTTGGCATGCTGTCTTCCCCTTTAAATAAGGGGAAGATTTTTTTTTGCTAATCAGAATATTTATATTCATAAATTTTGAACAGATATACCGTTTTAAGAGAGATAAGCGCAATTACGGCTCTCCTCTCACCTAAAGGCCCGGCAATCGCCAAGTTTTCTTTATTTAGATTTTAATATAAGAATTTCTTCTTCAAGTTTTGCTATCTTAACAAGATGAGAATCCAGACGGCGGTGTGCATATCTAACGTCATCAGGACCACCTGCCCCAACTTCCTCATCGGATTCTATAACTCTTTTGGAAACATTCGCCTGGAATTCTTCAATCCTTTGAAGAGAGTCTTTAATATCTGATAAATCGATCTGGTTTACTGCAACCCGGTGTTCGATACTGTCAACCTTCTCAAGCCGTGCAAGCCTGTTTTCAATATTTTCTAAAGTAGCATGAAAAGATTCTATTAAGCTTTTTATATCGTGAACGCTGTCCCACAGCTGATTAACTTTTTGATCCATGATGGCATTCTCCTTATAGCATAGTGTTTTCTTTAAACCAATTTTAACATCTTAAACACTATGAAGATGTTACAAAATCAGCACAACTTGTGTAGGAACTTCGTTTTATATTTGAACATTTTATTACTTATTCGGAATCAACCAGAAAGTGTGAAAAAAATCATAGTGAAAAAACTTGTTTGCTTATACCATTTGGTTATAGGATGAATTGTTTTTTTTGAAATTCAAAATTAATAAAGGTTGGTGCGCACTATGTTGATTTCCATTGATGAAAAGGCATTGGTTTGGTTTACTGATGAGTTTGGAATAAATAGACCATTTTATATTCGTATGTTTCCGCAATACGCCGGCTTTGGAGAAAAGCATAAAGGATACAGTCTGGCCTTTTCTGCTGAAGTACCTGCCAATGCATGCTTTATTCACGAACAGAACGGCATTACCTTTTACATAGAGGGAAGTGATACCTGGTTTTTTGAAGATACCAATACATCTTTATCCTATGATGAGAGAATAAAAGAGCTTCTAGTAAAATATGAGGGAGTTCATTAAGGAAAGCGCAAGCGCCCGTTCAGCGAAGCAACTCCATGAGTAACTTCCTGTTAATGCTTCTCTGATAGACATCATGCCGCTTTGCGACGATCTGAACATAAGCTTCTTTGAAAAAGCTTTGGCGCAGGAGCACTTGAGTTCGATGTTGACCTATCGTAGGGAGAAGCGGGATGGACACTAGCTGCACCAAGTATCACCTACGGTCATACTTGATGCAAGATATTCTAAGACGATTTTCAAGGTTGAAAACCGCTGGGCGCTGGCGCTAGACAATTTAAAAGGTAAAACTTTATAGTTTCCTATCAATTTAAATAAAAGGAGGGCCTTTCTTCAAGGGCCTCCTTCTTCTTCAATTATTCTGTGTATGGCGTGGAAACTTAATCTTGAATCTTGTCCCCTGCCCGATTCCGCTTGAAACTTCAATTGTCCCTTTATGAAGCTCCACTAGTTTTTTGACAATCGAAAGGCCAAGCCCAAATTCCCCGTAAGGATTGCTTGTTCGAGAAATATCTGCTTTATAAAACCGCACCCAGATCGACTCGATTTCCTCCGGTTTTATCCCAATACCCGTATCTTCTATTTCAATAATAGTATTTGGACCATCTTCACGCGCCCTTAAATAGATTTCTCCATTTGCTGTAAACTGAATACTATTCTTGGTGATATTAATTAGAATTTGAAAAAGTCTGTCGTAATCTGCGTAAACGACCAAGTCTTCAGCTGATTCTGTTTTAAGACTGTTGCCTTTCTCATCAGCCTGCATTTCTAGCTGCTCCTTGATAATCTCAAAGACCTCTGAAATTTGGATGGGTTCAATATTTAAAACAATCTGATTTGAACGGATTTTTTCGTAGTCCAGATTTTCATTTACCAGCCTTGAAAGACGTTTTGTTTCCTTTTCAATAAGCTCGAGGCATCTTTCCTTTTCCCCCGATGGGATCAAATCATTTTTTAGGCCTGTTACAAGCCCTCCTATTGTAGTAAGGGGTGTTTTAAGCTCGTGGGATACATCTGCAATAAACTGCCTTCTTCTATTTTCAAGCATTTCAATTTCTTCCTGAGATGAAAGTAATCTGCCCGCCATTCCATTGAAGTCCTTTGCAAGGTCCCCTATTTCGTCCAATTCACTCGATGGAATATTAATATCGTAATTCCCACTCGCAATAAGGGATGTAGCGTGACGAATCCTGTCAATTCGTTTTACATGGAACTTTGATAAAAACCAGCTAAGCAGTATAGTCACAGCCAGAGCTGCCAAAACAGCATAGAAGAAAAACTGAATAATTTCATCAATTGTTTCCTTTGTTCCACTTATGGGAGAAACAAGCAATACCCCACCTATAAAAATTTTTTCTTGCATATAAGGAATTGCTACAAGAGTGACCTCCTGTCCAAACCTCTTCAAATCACGTTTGACCATAATCCTCTGGCCTTTTTCAATTTGTGCCCATTCTTTATCCGTTAATTTTACAAGCAGAGTTGATTGATTTTTATAATTCACTACCCGGCTATTGGCATCAAATAAATAAAACCTGATATTCCTTGCCTGCAGCAAATTACTATAATGCTTTAAAAATTGTGGACTTGCCTGAGCAGGGTCGGAAAGATCATGGAGTATCTGTACCCCAAATGAATTTAGCTCGTCCACTTTATTTTCATAAATAAAACGCTCGACAAAGCTGGAAAACAAAAGCCACAGTAGCAAAATCGCAATAAGCAATACGCTGATATGGCTAAGTAGTAATTGATACAGGTATTTAAACCTCATTTTCAATCACCGATTCATCAAATTTATAGCCTATTCCCCAAATGGTATGAATGAATGGCTGGGTTGGGCTTCCAATTTTCTTTCTTAATCGTTTCACATGAACGTCTACTGTTCTTTCATCTCCGTAAAATTGATAACCCCATACTTTATCGAGAAGCTGTTCCCTCGAAAAAACCTGGCGGGGATTCTGGATAAAAAAATAAAGCAAATCAAATTCCTTTGGAGTGAGATTTGGCATTTTCTCCCCATTAAAATAAACTTCCCTTGTTTCCTTGCTGATTTTAAAATGCTCAGTTTCGATATAATGGTTCTCCTGATTCCTTACATCCTGCTGAAACCTGCGGGAAACTGCTTTTATTCTGGCCAGCAAAGTCAGGGGACTGAAAGGTTTCGTTACATAATCATCTGCTCCCATCTCTAAACCAAGGACCTGGTCCGATTCACTATCTTTAGCAGTCAATAAAATAATTGGTACATTGCTGGTCTCTCTTATCTTTTTAATAAGATTTACCCCATCCATCCCTGGAAGCATCCAGTCAACAATCAGCAAATCCCAATTTCCTGCCCGAAATCGATCATAGCCCATGAGCCCATTATGGACAAACTCTCCTTTATATCCCTCTTTCATAAAAAACATTTCCAGCATCGAACAAACACTTTCATTATCCTCAATGACTAAAATATTCATATACGCAACCTGCCTTCGGATTATACTAACATCTATCTCAATTATAGCTATCATTATTAAATTGCATCCATGTTTACTACCATTTTATCATGTTCCAATAGTTATGCAGAGGAAATAAAAATCGATAAAGAATATGCCAAAAGGCAAATGAAAAGCCCAGTCTTTTTGCTTCTTTTAAATGTTTATATCGTGCTAATCTATCTTTTTCCAAAAAATAGTAAATAATTGTGAAATTAGTTACAATATAATTGAAGAGACATATTATATTACGAAAATAGGATTCAAATAATACTTTTAAACCAATTTACAGCTTAATCACTTTATTAATTGTTTCCCATCTTTTAATAGAAGGGGGAAGGATATGATGGATTACTCAAGACCCTTATTCACCTGGTTCAATCATACCTTTGACATTTCAATCATCCTCACAAGCACATTTGCTTCATGCGCTGTTTTCCTCATACCATTACTTTCGGTAAGAAATCTTTCTCTAAAACACCTGCAAAATGGCAAAATTTTATGGAGTGGATTGTAGAGTATGTGCAGGATATTATGAAAAGCGCCATAGGCAAGGCAGATAACCTATTTATTTTATCCACTGGTATTGCACTTCTAATGTTTATCTTCATTTCCAACATACTACTGCTAGGTCTTCCTTTTACCTTTGTAACCCGGATTGAGCATCCTATTTCATGGTGGAAGTCCCCCACAGCTGATGCTCATGTCACTATGACACTTGAGATCATAATCATGGCTTACACTCATTTTATCGATATTCGCCTTCATGGATTTAAGCATTATATACTTGGTTATTTTAGGCCATTTAAATTTTTATTCGTGATTAATATCATGGAACAGTTTTGTACCACTTTAATATTCAAGATGATCACAGCATTGATTTTAAACTGCTTGGCCATTTGCTTGGCGGAATCCCTTCTAAAAATTTTTATATGTCAAGGGAAACCTATGATATTTTCGAGGAAGAAGAAAAACATATTCCTCGTGAAATGGATATTATCCAGCAAGCAGTCGACCAGTACATTAAAGAGCACAAACAATATCCAATGTTAAAATTTGATCCATCCCGCCGTGTAAATTTTCACCTCTTACAGGCTCACCTTCTTCAGACAGAACCTCAAACCCAATTTTATATAACAGATGTTGATGGTCTTGTCTCACATAAAAAAACCAAAAAATCCCAAAACCATTAAATATAAACTAACAGAGGGTGACATAATTATGGCACCCTCATTTTATTGGGACATCTCTAATAAACAACTTATAAAAACTATAACAATGTCACAAACTATTACAGCCATTATGGACCAAGTTCATTATTAAGAAGGAGAAACAGATAATCACTTTTCGTTTTAAAAACGGCAATAATGGGGCCTTTGTGTCCGGAATCTTCCTTTTTGAGTGAAAGACGGTTTAAATAACATAGCTAGATACAAAACAGCAGAGCCTTTCATTGAGAAATGCGGAAATACTTCACCAAAAAGGATGTATTTTGTTCTTAATAGCAACGCTCATAAACGTTGGAACCCTCAAGTCTGGAAACTGCAAATCCGCTATAAAGAAAAATTTACCTCAAATTTGTTCATTTTAAAGGACATCCAATACGTTTGCGTTTGAATAAAAGCGGGGAAATAAAGTGTAAAGGAGGGGTTTTAATGGCCAAGCAAGTCGAACTTTCCGACTACCACCTTTGGATGTGCCAGCAAATCAGAGAAAGACTGGCGCAAAGTAGTCATTCACTCGGTATTTCTCCTCTTGATGCAGAAACATACACGGAAAAAGATCTTGTTACAATCGCACTAAGTGAAATGGTTGTTCGTTTAAGTTCAGACCAGCCATTTATAAATGGCACTATATAAGAAAAGCAGAAGTTCCAATTAAACGTCACTAGGGATCTGATGAAAGGCTAAAATCGCAACATCCTTAGCAGCGCCTTTCTAACCTGCATTCTTGGAGAAGCTAAAGCTTTTCCTTCGTGCGAGGCAATGGCTGCCGCAGCTTTCCTTGTCCTCCGGGCCACCGCTATAAAGAAAACATGAAATGCAAGTCGATTCTTTGTGACTTATCTCAGGGAGTGGGATGCTAACCATTCACTGGGCGCTGGGGCTGGGTATTAGAAAAGCGCAAGCTTCCAGATAGGACGCCTGCGCTTTTGGTTTTCTTCTTTATTTTGTATGATACCATTGGCCAGCAGCTTCAACTTCCTCAACAGTCAATTGGTGCCCTCTATTCTCCCAATGAATATGGACATCTGCGTTTGCTCCTCTTAACAGCTCATCAAGAAGGGATGACTCAAGCGGAGAACAAATAGGATCATTTGTCCCTGCTCCAATAAAGACTGGAACTCCTGTTAAATCCGGAAGCTCTATTCCTCGTCTTGGCACCATTGGGTGATGCAGGATTGCACCCTTTAGAGCATTCTGATAGTGAAACAATAAGCTTGCAGCTATATTGGCACCATTTGAATAACCGACAGCCATAATATTATTTCTGTCAAAGTGATACTTTTTTGCTGCTTCATCAAGGAATTCATTTAATTCCTTTGTCCGAAAAATTAAATCCTCTTCATCGAAAACCCCTTCAGCATGCCGTCTAAAAAAACGCGGCATACCATTTTCAAGAACATTTCCTCTTACACTCAGGACAGAAGCTTGTTTATCTATCATTCCTGCGATAGGAACCAGATCATGTTCATTGCCTCCAGTACCATGCAGTAAAAGCAATGTTGGACGTGTTTCATCCGCCCCTTGTTGAAATAAATGTTTCATTATTATTATCCTTTCGTAAAATATTTTAATTCCTATAGTTATAGCAATTCTTACCTTTGCAAACTAAGTGCAAAAAACATTCACACTAATCTTCTTTAGTATTCCCTGCTATCCTGTACAATTAATAGTTAATGGACACTTAATATTATTTATAATATCTCGAATTCAAGATAATGGTAACTCGTATATAAATCTGTGTCAATTTTAAAGCTTCTATGATTCATTTTTCACATAAAACCTAAAAAAAAGCTGACTATATAAAATGTCACAATAACCTCAAGCCAGCTTTTCAAAAATCTTTATATTAATCTTTTTTTCTTCTTTTTATATTCATACATTTGTTCGTCTGCCTTTTTTATGGCTACAGCCAAATCAAAAGGGCTTCCCTGAAAAAGCACTGATCCAAAACTGATGGTAACTGGGAGTCCCTCCCTTCCCCAAGTCTCCTCTAATTCAAGAATGCGCTTCTTAATCCACATTTTTACGAAATCCTTCTTATCTTCACCATGCGGGAAAAAGAGAACAAACTCATCTCCCCCGTACCTGAATACTCTGTGATAAAGATAGGAATCCTCCTGCAGCTTTTTAACCGTATCCTTTAAAACCAAGTCCCCTCTGTCGTGGTCGAAGTTATCATTAACCTTTTTAAAATCATTCAAATCAAGCAATGCAAATGTTCCGATAAGCTCTGTCTTGATTGAGGTAAATCTTTCCCAGGAAGCTCTGTTTTCCGCACTAGTAAGTGCATCAGTATAAGCCTTTTTTTCGAGTTTATAAGCTTTATTAAAATACTTTACTGATTGATATATCCCGATTAAAAGGAGAATTGCCGGGAGTATTCCGAACACCCCCATAAAGTAATAATGAAGATACATTATATAGCTGATAAGATAAATATTTAAAAAAACCCAAGTTTATGTCCTTCTTGCTTTCATTGATTTGCTGAATAATCGTTGTTTTTTTCTTATTGGCCATTATACAGGCAGATAGAAAACGATTAATGATAAAGTGAGTGAAAAAGGATACCAGAAGAACCGCAAAAGTATAATAAACACTATGAGAATATTAAGAGAAGTGATAAAAAACCAGGTTTGTTCCCAATATTCCTGCGTTTATATAACCGATCATTAAAAAAGTCGGCCGTAATGGATTTTTATTTTTAACTGTAATTCTTAAAAGTCCGGGCAATGAAACCAAAATAGCAAGCGAAGCAGGAAACGCCAGTGCATTGAACATAATGACGGATATTCCAGGCCGCCAGGATGCCCCGCTTGGCAAGACAACTGACCAATTTGATATTAAAAGAAAAATAACCGCTAAGACACACATATCAACAAGATAAGGTAAGCTTTTATCAGATATAGTTAATACCATTCCATATATCGACGAGAAGGCACCGAAAGCAGTAATTGCTCCAACTATTACTTTATTTGTTTTCCTATTTACTCATTCCCACTCACCAAAATAAATAAGCTCTCATTATGATTAATAGGACTATTTTGTCATATCTTTGGTTTAAATTGGTTAATTTTCCGAGATATTATTCTGGCTTTAATAAATTACAAGATATTTAATAATTTCTCCCCCCGTGAAAAATACTAAAAGCATATACGTAAATTAGGATGTGATGTTTTTGGAGGATAAAATGAAAATTCATTTAACGGCAGCGGAAATATCTGCATTGTGGATGCAATATGTAAATGACACCGCCTCCATATGTATAAATAGTCATTTCCTTTCAAAGGCGGAAGATGATCAAGTCCGCCCAGTTATTGAATTTGCTTTGGATTCCTCAAAACGAAATATTTCTTTTTTGAAGAACTTTTTTTTGCGGAGGTTTTCCCGCCTCCTTTGGGTTTTACCAAAGAGGATGTCAAACCGAATGCCCCTAAATTATTTTCTGCTCTTATGTACTTAAGAAATATGTCTGTCTTAGGAATGGCATCAAGCAGCGGGGCCCTTGGACTTTCTACAAGGGAAGACGTTATTTCTTTTTTTAAATCTGTATTAAAGTCTGCTGTGCGTTTGCAGGATTTAACAAGAGAATTGATGCTCAATCAGGGGATATATATTAGGCCGCCAATGCTTTCGATGCCAGACAAGGTAGATTTTGTGAAAAGGCAGCATTTCCTTGCTGGATTTATCGGTGGAAAACGTCCTTTAACAGCCCAGGAAGTCACCATTCTTTTTAATAACGTCCAAACCAACTCAATCGGAAAAACTTTAATTATGGGTTCTGCCCAAATAGCCAGGCATAAAGAAGTGAAGGATTACTTTTTACGAGGAAAAAGGCTTTCAGAATAGCATCTTGAGATTTTCACTGATATTTTAATGAAAGAGGATCTTCCAGCTCCAATGACATAGGATATCTCTGTATCTGACTCAACTGAGCCTATTTTTTCTGATAATCTAATGATGTTTCATGTAGCCGGTATGATTCCAGCAGGGGTAACAAATTACGGAGCAGCCATTTCAGGAAGCCCCAGACGGGATCTGGCACTAAGATTTGCTTCACTCATTCCGGAAGTGGTCCTTTATGCTGAAGATGGTGCGAATATCATGATAAATCATGGCTGGATGGAGGAACCTCCTCAGACAGATGACCGGGAACATCTAATAAGAGGTGAATAGAGTCAATTTTTCTTATCCAAAGAAAGAGCTTAAAAGATCACATTCAAATATTGGGGAGCCTGTTCTCATTTGAACACCTGATTTATCAGTTGCATAATTTCATAAACGGCAATATACATGGCAAGTTGGAATAACTAAACAGCATATGGGGAAAATGTAAAAAACATAAGCGAAAGGGATTGTAGAATATGCATCTTGCGATCACTGTTTTTACAATTATCGCTTCTTTTAAATGGGGAGATTGGAAAAACTGGAGAGAATACCATGCAAGTATGTTATTCATTGCTGCCGGTGGACTTTTATATGAATACATAGTTAAAGAATATACCCTATGGAAATTCCATCCTGATTTCTTATATGGCCATGGAATGACTGTCGTCGTCTATGCTCTTATTACCATGCCTATAAGTGTTTTTTTGTTCCTTTCCCACTTTCCTAAAACCTGGCGCATAAGGTTTTTCTACATCCTTCTATGGTCGCTGATCTACATTACAGCTGAGTGGATTTTACTGATAACCGGCAGAATTTCTTATCAAAACGGCTGGCACTTCTGGTACTCCTTTTTATTTGATCTTGTCATGTTTTCAGTTATAGCCCTTCACCAATACCATCCTTTTCGTGCCTATTTTATATCAATGCTTATTATTTTATTTTTAATATGGCATTTTGAGGTACCTTTTAAATTTGCAAAATAATTAAGCTGTGTTCCTCTAGTTATAAGTGGCACACAGCTTAATTAAAGAGAGAGCACCCTTTAAGGCACCCTCACCAGCACTATAAGTATTTCCGATGTAATCCTTTTCCATCATACGAAAAAAGCATTTGCCTATCCTCAATAATAGACTCCATATGCACAGGCCTTCCCCATAGCTGATGGATATAAGGAAGTACCTTCTCCAGGTATTTAATATCTAATTCGATTCCTTCAAACCAGTGCTTTAAATACAATTCGCCATTCCGTAAATAGTCTCCGTCGTTAACGGTAATATATGGAAATCCGCCGTTAACCCTCATATTGACAAGACGGTCACGGACCTGTTCCCATTGTTTATCAATAATTTTGTATTCACGGCCCTGTTTTTGGAAGAGATACATATCCTCGCGCATAACCAGGTCTTTGGTTAAATAATTCCTTAAAAAAGAGATATCGGATTCGATTTCCCTTACTTCAAACATTTTCTCTCTTCCGGAGCCTGGCTGGACTCCCCTGCGTTTCATTTCTTCCGTCGGATTATCAAATCTTTCTTCAATATCCTCAAAAATTTTTATGCCAAGATAATATGGATTAATCCCCGTTTTGGATGGCTGAACTACTCCTGCGTTGAGCTTTGCAAACTCTATAGCCTCACCGCTAGTTAAATCCAGTTCGCGAAGGATACGCTGATGCCAATAGGAAGCCCAGCCCTCGTTCATGATTTTGGTTTCAAGCTGCGGCCAGAAATAAAGCATTTCCTCTCTCATCATGGTCAGGATATCTCTCTGCCAGTCAGTCAATTCCTTGCTGTAGGTTTCAATAAATAAGAGCAAATCTTTTTCGGGTTTAGGCGGGAATTTTTTTCTATTGTTTACATCCTTTTTTGGGACTTCCTTTTGACCTATGTTCCATAGATCATCATAAGGAGTTACTCTTGGCTGATCCTCTTCTTCCTCGTCCTCCATTGACCAGGAAAGCTTCGGCCGCATTAAAGAAGGATCAATATGTTCATCAATGGCAAGAGCAGCATCAAGAAAGGTTTCTACTTCCTTCTTCCCATAACGGATTTCATATTGGCTTATTCTGTCGGCAGTTGCTGCCATACTTTCGACCATGTCTCTTTTCGTGTTTTGGAAACGAACATTGTTTTTAAAAAAGTCACAGTGAGCGAGAACATGCGCAACAATTAATTTATTCTGGATTAAACTGTTGGAATCAAGCAAGAATGCATAGCATGGATTAGAGTTAATGACCAATTCATATATTTTGCTCAATCCAAGGTCATATTGGAGCTTCATCTTGTAAAATTGTTTTCCAAAACTCCAATGTGAAAATCGGGTTGGCATTCCATAAGCACCAAAGGTATATATGATATCAGCAGGACAAATCTCATATCTCATCGGATAAAAATCCAAACCAAAGCCACTCGCTATTTCTGTAATTTCTTCTATGGAATATTCTAGGGCCTTACGTTCTTCTGCATTCAAGAGATGTTCCCCCTTTCGCTTCTTACCACAATGTATGAAGAAAAAGGGGGAATGATGAAACGAGATATAAAATTAAGTCCATTTTAGCAGTGGAAAAACCTGGGCTCTCTATTAGCCAGCAGTAGTTTCCACCTTTAGGTTTAACAGCTTCTTATTAGTTAAATTGTGCGTAATCCTAATAATGACATATCCCATTTTTCCTTTTTCTTTTATTTGAAAACGGAAGGAATCTGTAACATTCGTTTCTGCACCCTTTACCCTGCCTAAATATTCATATTCTCTAACTTCTGCTTCCGGATAATCCGCTCTGACTACCGCAATCGCAATTCGTCCGTACTTCTCATAATCAGGTTTTTGGGCTTCAGTTCCTTGAGGATTAAGATTCATAACTAAAAAAACAGCTGCAAAAAACATCCAAATATTTTTTCTTATCATTGTAATACCTCCAAAATTATTTACTCGAAGTCAATTTATAAGCCTCATTTGCAAGAAGCATTCCAACCAATCGATTTCTTTTCCATTCTTCGGGAAATACGGATAAGGGCGGGTGGTTTTCCCCTACTAAGTAGCTGATTTCAATCGTAAAAGCAGGCCTCCTATACTCTGTTATAAACCAATCCGTAAAGCCGCCTCCAACCGCTTCTCTAACAGGCTTGCTTAACTTATATCCAGTCATCTTTGTGATTTTTTTGGCTATTGCCCTGTCCCGTTTTGTATAAGGGCCGTTGTGATAATTCCAGAAAATTTCTCTTCCAGCAGAATGGTACGCTCCTGCGATTTTCGGACTGATTTTTTTTACAAATTTAACAAGACAAATTACTTCTTGCGCTTCCAACGGGGCTTTACCTTTATAAAATTGGTATGACGGTGTTGAAGTAGTTCTATCGAGCTTGTTCCACCCAGCAGGATATTGTCTGTTTAAATCGACCCCAAGACCGTTTGCTTTCCATCTTGTAAAGTCTGATGATCCATTATTCATTTTTATTATTTTATCCTTATCCCAAAAAGGAAATTCGCTATCCTCTTTCTGCTGGATGGTGACTCCATCCGGGTTCAGCATCGGAACAAACCATATAGAAACTTTATTAAGTAAGTCGGATGGGAAGGATCCTATGGGTGTTCCTTTGGCATAGGCCTCAGTATAGGTCTTTAGCATTTTTGTAAGGAGCATGCTTGTCATCCACTCCCTCCCATGATGGGATCCGACAAGCAAAATATTTTTTTCCCCTTTTCCAAGCTTGACTGCCCAGATCTTTCTTCCTGAATGAGTTGTTCCGATCACTCGAAAGGTTAATTCTTTTTTATATTTCAAGCGAAGTTCCATTAAATCAAGAACCTGCGACTGATACGAATAAGGACGATCCAATTCGGCAGCAGCGGCATCCTCCGGAGTGTAAAGTAAAAACAGATATAGTAAACACAATAAAATCTTAGGCACCTGTTTTTATCATCCCTCTCAAATTTGAAGAACATCCACAATATTTATACAGGTTAAATTTGCTAAACCCTTTGAACAGGGATGTCCAAGATTTTCTGTGAAAGTTCTCAGGGAAAACTCATAAAATAATATCAACTCCTTATAAGGAGGAAAGTATAAATGAATAAGATGGATTATGATCGGGCGCTATACTATACGCACCGTTCCCAATGGGATAACTTATTAATTCTGATGGTAAGAACATCAGATCAATTTTTATCTAAGAAAATTGAACAGTTTCTGCATGCTTATCATTTTGAACATGACTATTCAGTAATAGAAACAACATTATTTTCTCTGCTGCGTTACATTGACCATGCTAACGAATCATTGGAAAATGAGCCGCAGGATGAACCGATGTATAGTCTTTCCTGAAGCCAAAAGTAAATGCATGAAGTTTAAAAAATTTTTAAGAAAAACCGGGCTGAAGAATTCCACCAAAAAACACGGTGTCCCTAGTGGGATGCCGTGTTTTTAAAAATGACCCAATTCTTATGAACTTTAGCTTTTCGATTAAGAATAAAAATGATAAGGAAGCAAGTAATCAGCAGGGCAGATAGAATATAAAAGCTGTAGGTAATATTATTTTGTATGCTTAGCTCTGTAAAAACTGACAGCAGTAAAATTCTTATCCCGAGGCCAATAAGCCTGAATAAGCTATCTGTCCGGCCCATAACTTCATTTGGAACATTTTCCATCATAAACGCGTTGCGGGCCACTCTTGTCCCTGCATTCCCATAAGCCATCAGAATCGTGAGTAAATAGAAAACAGAAATCGACTTGGTGAAGATGACAACGGAAATTCCTGCAGCATAAACAAAAACGGATATTAATATGGAAAACTCATTTCCCTTTTTTAAGGCCAAGATGGGAATAATCACACCTGCAGCTGCTGCCCCAATTCCATAAACCATGCCCTGCATACCATATACGGCTACATCGGCATGGAGAATGTTTTTAAGATAGACCGGATTTACATAATTCGTTACCATGACACCGATGAAAGGCATAAAAGATGCTGTTAAAAAGAGAAATAATGCAGGCCTTTTATGCATATACCGATAACCTTCTGTTACCTTTATCCAAAAGAGAACCTTTTGGGTGACTTGTCGTTTCTGCTGATGATAAGGAATTTTATAAAACAAAAGGAAAGCACTTAAATAAGTAGCCGCATCAAATAACAAAAGCCAATGAAGGTCAATCCTTGAAAGTAAAGCCGCTGCCAGAGCCCCTGATATAACACTTGATAGCTGCCCCTGAATTTCCATCGCTCCACTTAGAGGACGATATGCTGCTGGTTCAAAAATCTCCTGATTGAAAGCAAAAATGGCTGGATAAAAAAGATTATAGTAAAAGCTGGCGCTCCCGTACAAAACAATATAATGCCAAAGTTCGTAATTTACACCCATTATTCCTTCTAGCGCGAAGAACAAAAGGAGAAAAAAACCCAAAATCTCTCCTAGAAGGAGAATATTTTTACGGGGATATTGGTCGATTACATGCCCAATAATAGGTGTAGTCAGAAAATTAATGACTGTCATCACAATAGTGATATAGCCAAAAAGTGTACCCCCTTCGACTTTTGAAATCAGAAGCCAGGGGACAGCTGTCATTGTAATCCCTGAGCCAATAGACGAAAGAATATTAGCAGCCAATATGGAGTGGAAGCGGGGATCTTTATATAAATTCACCATTATTTCCCCTCCTTCATCATACTGTGGAGTTTTACATATAGCTTCAATTCCTCCATCATCAAACGCGCCAGTCTATCTGCCTCGGGAAGAAGTTCTTCCTTTTCATAATCAAAGCAATCAGGATCAACAATAATCTGTCTAGGAATGACATTAGCATAAAGCCCTCTGGCAACAATCCTCATATTATTAAGAGCATTAATGCCACCTTTACCGCCGCCGGCAGCAGCTAACAAAGCGACTGGCTTTTGAAAGAAATGCTGGCTACCTAGAAAATCGAGGGCATTTTTTAGCGCCCCGCTCATTCCATTGTGATATTCAGGTGTGGCAAGTATAATTCCATCCGCCTTGCTGGCCTTTTCCTCAAGCCACTTATATTCAGCAAGCTCAATCTGTTCTTTTTCCCCATTAAAAATGGGCAGCTGGAGCAGGCTAAGATCAATTAGGTCAACCCTATATTTCTTTTGAATATGCCGGCAGGCAATTCCAGTCCGTCCGTTTTTGCGTGCACTTCCATTTATAATAACTAAATTCATGATAAGCTCTCCTTTGTCCCAGGCTTTTTTCAGCCAGTTACTTTTGTTACTTTCAGTATAGAGAGAATCATGAACTTTCAAATCGTCGAACAGATTGATTTTTGCCTCCGATATTAGTCGTAAATAAAAAGGAATATCTACAACTTTAGTCTGAAGTTCTAGCTATTCGCCATTTTTCACTATTCCTCAACGACTCTATTGCGAACAGCGTAAAGTGCTGCCTGGGTACGATCGGCCAAATCAAGCTTTGCTAAAATATTTGATACATGCGTCTTAACTGTCTTTTCAGTTATAAACAAAGATATGGCAATTTCTTTATTGCTTTTTCCTTTGGCTATTTCCTTCAGGACGTCCATTTCTCTCTTAGTCAGTTCGTCCAGAGGGGTTTTTTCCGATTTATTCCTACTGTTAAAGTGTGTAAGGAGATGGGTAGTAGCCTTTGGATGAAGTTGATTTTCTCCGTGCATCAGCTGTTTAATAGCCCTCACTAGTTCATCGGGTTCAATATCCTTAAGCTGGTAGCCTGAGGCTCCTGCTTCGATTGCTGGAATAACATGATCCTGATCAGAAAAGCTTGTCAGCATCATAATCTTAATTAAAGGGTTTTGAGCTTTGATTTGCCGTGTCGCCTCTATACCATTCATAACTGGCATATCCAAATCCATTAGTATGATATCTGGTGCCATTTGTGCAGTCAACTCCACTGCTTCCCGGCCATTTTTGGCTTCACCAATTATTTCAATCCCCTGCTGAGTTTTAAGAAAAAAAACGAGGCCTCTTCTCACCACAGGATGATCATCTGCAATTAAAATCCGGATTCCCATATAAAAATATCCCCCTTAAACCGGAATGACAATCTTGATTTCCGTTCCTTTATCCGGTTCACTCTTTAATATAAAACGCCCATTAAGCGCTTCTGTCCTGTTTTTCATATTTTTCAGTCCCAACGATGGAAGCTCTTTTATTCCATCATATAAAAATCCACAGCCTTCGTCCTGGATTTCAAGAAATGCTTCTTTTTCTTTTATAGTAAATTTCAACTTTGCCTCATTCTGCCCGGAATGCTTTTTACAGTTAGCTAATGCCTCTTGGCCAATCCGCCAGAGCACTTCCTCTACCTGGCCAGGAAGAGAGATAACCCCTTTTACTTTAATGTCCATTTTGAGACCAAGCATTTCTCCGTAGCTTTTTAGTGCACTGACCAATCCGCATTCCAATCCTCTTGGACGCAATTGCCAAATTAAGGCCCGCATTTCATTAAGAGCTTCCTGTGCAAGATCCTGGATGTAAGCAAAGGTTTCTTTTACTTCTTGATCATTAGACCTTTCTATTCCTCCTCTAGCTGTCAGGCTAAGTGAAAATAGCAGCTGATTAACTGAATCATGAAGATCCCTTGCGAGCCTGTTTCTTTCCGCGGTTAGGGCAAGCTCCTGTTCTTTCTGTGTTAAGTTTATTCGTTTAATGGCCGTTCCTATTTGAAAGGCAACGGATTCAAGCATGGTAAGCTCCTCTATCTCAAAATGTCTCTTTTGCGGGGAACCAACATTAAGGATTCCGAATTTTTCATCTCCCGCTTTTAAAGGGACAGTTGCATGATGTGTTAGTCCGTTTGTCTCTCCCCAGTTTAAATCAATCGCATCTTCGAGCCGTTTGCATTCAATTATATTGGTAGCCTTATCCAGTCTCCCATTGAGATACCGGTTAATACACCAGCACTCACCTGAACACATTGGCTCGCACCCATTAAACGATAAGGCTTCGGGCAAATTTTTATTGGCCGCCATTTCATAATGCCCGTCATTGTTAATTAAAAATATCCAGCCTGTCTGTAATCCAGTTACATTTAATAGTTTTTTTAAAACCTCCGTAAGTACCTGCTTAAGGTCTGAACCATTATTTAATAGCTCGGCTATCTCTTTTAATATCTTTAATTCCGAATACCGCGTGTCCTCCCCCACTTCATTTCCTCCCCGTTTCTTCACTCTTTTCCAATATTATACCTTTTTCAAGAAGTAGAATCTTTAGAATATAGACGGAGAAATGACTCCATCAAAAGTAGGAAATTTGTAAAAACAATTGACACAGTCTTCTAATTGTAGTAAATTTTATAAATAATTTAAATATTGTTTCTTATCAAGAGAGGTTGAGGGAATGGCCCTATGACACCTCAGCAACCATCAATGGCTTTGCCATTGAAAAGGTGCTAATTCCAGCAAGTTAGGATTGTAACTTGGGAGATAAGAAGAATGGCTGATTAATCTGCACTTAAAAGTCTTCTTCTTATAGAAGGCTTTTTTTATTTTTCTTCCCCTCCCCTCTATAAAATCCTGCTTTCACGCACCATAGCTTTCCAACATTAAAGGAGTGAAAAAAATGTATAAAATCGAAACAAAACTTGCTCAAATCGGCAATAGAAGTGAAGCTTCCACAGGAACCGTTAACCCTCCTGTCTATTTTTCGACGGCCTACCGCCATGATGGAATTGGGCAATCATCCGGGTTTGATTATGTCCGCACTGGAAATCCAACAAGACAGCTGCTAGAAAAAACAATTGCAGACCTTGAGAGCGGAGATCAGGGGTTTGCCTGCAGTTCTGGGATGGCAGCTATTTTTACAGTATTATCACTATTCCAGTCTGGTGATGAATGGCTTGTAAGTGAAGATCTATATGGCGGTACCTACCGTCTTCTTGAACAGGGGTATAAAAAATGGGGCTTAAAATCCCAGTATGTAAATACCTGTTGTCCTGAGGAGATTGAAAAAAAGATTACCCCGCAAACAAAAGCAATCTTTCTGGAAACTCCAACTAATCCTCTTATGCAGCAATCAGACATTTCTGCCGTTTCAAAAATTGCTAAAAAGCACGGCATCCTGCTAATTGTTGATAATACTTTTTATACTCCAATTTTACAGCAGCCCATAAATCTTGGTGCTGATATTGTCATACATAGTGCAACCAAATACCTTGGCGGACACAATGATGTGCTTGCGGGTTTGATTGTAGCTAAGGGCCAGGAACTATGTGAAGCTCTGGCTCTCTATCATAATGGAGCAGGAGCGGTACTTAGTCCATTTGACTCCTGGCTGTTAATGAGGGGAATGAAAACCCTGTCACTGAGAATGAAACAGCATGAGAAAAATGCCAAAGAAGTAGTTGAATTTCTAAGAAACCATGAGGGTATTACAGATGTGCTTTATCCCGGGAGAGGCGGCATGGTTTCCTTTAGGGTAAAGGACGAGTCATGGGTTAATCCTTTCCTTCAAGGGCTTTCCCTCATTACCTTTGCTGAAAGTCTGGGAGGAACTGAAAGTTTTATAACCTATCCGGCAACACAGACTCATGCAGACATACCAGAGGAAATTCGGATCCAGGCAGGTGTTTGTAATAGGCTATTGCGTTTTTCTGTTGGAATTGAAGACCATGAGGATTTAATTAAAGATCTTGAGCAGGCTTTTGCCCGAGTGGAAAAGGAAGTGACCGTGCGATGACAGGTGAAAATTATTCATTTGAAACAAAGCTTCTTCATAACCGGCAAAAAATAGATTCTTCAACAGGTGCGGTCAGCACGCCGATTCATCATGCTTCAACCTTCCATCAATTTGAAATTGACCGTTTTGGAAAATATGATTATAGCCGGAGCGGTAACCCGACACGCGAAGCGCTCGAGGAAATTATCGCTGAGCTTGAAGGCGGATCAAAGGGCTTTGCCTTCGCATCTGGAATGGCTGCCATCTCTACTGCATTTCTTCTATTGTCATCTGATGACCATATTGTAATTACCGAGGACGTATACGGCGGAACCTTCAGAATGGTAACAGAAGTCCTTTCAAGATTTGGCATTGATCACACCTTTGTTGATATGACAGATTTAGAGCAAGTAAAAGCAGCCATCAAACCAAATACTAAAGCCTTTTATGTGGAAACCCCCTCCAACCCTTTGCTAAAGGTAACGGATATAAGGGCTATCAGCAAGCTGGCGAAGAAACAGGGCGCCCTTACTTATGTAGATAACACCTTTTTAACCCCTGCCCTGCAAAGACCGCTTGAGCTTGATGCAGATATTGTCCTGCATAGCGCTACAAAATTCCTGTCAGGGCACAGTGATGTAGTTGCTGGCCTGGCAGTTGTGAAGGATGAGGAATTGGCGAAGAAACTAGGATTTCTTCAAAATGCTTTTGGAGCTATTCTCGGTGTGCAGGACGCGTGGCTGGTAATGCGAGGTATTAAAACATTGCAGGTCCGTCTGGAACAGTCCCAGAAATCCGCTCTAAAAATAGCTGAGTTTTTAAATAATCATCCTGCCATCAAAAATGTATATTATCCAGCACTTTCTTCACATCCACAGCACGAATTACAAAAATCTCAGGCTCAGGGCCCTGGAGCAGTGTTATCTTTTGAACTTTCTAATGAGGAAGCGCTCCGGAACTTTGTAGAGGCTGTCAAACTCCCTGTTTTTGCAGTTAGTCTTGGAGCCGTTGAGTCGATTTTATCCTACCCGGCAAAAATGTCCCATGCGGCAATGCCACAGGCTGAAAGAGAAAAGCGCGGCATTACTAACAGCCTGCTTCGCTTATCTGTCGGATTGGAGAATCCAGATGATCTCATTATAGACTTTTCACAGGCACTGGAGAATGTGAATAAGAAAGAATTAATCCTTCAGCAAGGAGACCTATCATGAGCTTTTTAGAAAAGATGGAAAAACAAATATTAATCGGCGATGGCGCTATGGGTACTCTTTTATACTCGTTCGGCACTGATTGCTGTTTTGAAGAACTGAATCTGTCTCATCCGGGGCAGATTCAGAGTATTCATAAGGCCTATATTGATGCAGGGGCTGATTTGATTCAGACCAATACTTATGCCGCTAATTATCTTAAACTGTTAAGATATGGCCTGGAGGATTCCGTAAAGGAAATTAACAGTGCTGCTGTGAGAAATGCAAAAATAGCCGCAAAAGATAAGGCCTATGTGCTTGGCACCATCGGTGGAAATCGGGGAATTAAGCCTAATTCTGTCTCAATCGAAGAAATTAAGAGAAGCTTTCGAGAACAGCTTTACTGCCTTCTCTTAGAAGGTGTGGATGGACTTCTTTTGGAAACCTTTTATGATCTGGAAGAACTGGAAACCGTCCTCACCATTGCCCGGAAGGAAACAAAACTTCCGATTGTTGCGCAGGTTTCTCTTCAGGAGCCTGGTATATTGCAAAATCAAATCCCGGTAAACGAGGCATTGAAACGGCTTGAGGGAATCGGTGCAGATATTGTAGGATTAAATTGCCGGCTCGGCCCTCATCATATGCTGCTGACTCTTGAGCAAATAGAGCTTCCCTTGAAGGCATTTTTATCAGCTTATCCTAACGCCAGCCTTCCAACATATACAGACGGCAAATTCCATTACGAAGGAGATGCTGATTATTTTAGACACTCAGCCATGGCTTTTAGGAATGAAGGTGTCCGTCTGCTTGGCGGCTGCTGTGGAACAACACCTGAGCATATACGGGCTTTTGCATCAGAATTAAAAAATATTGTTCCCATTACGGAGAAAAAAGTTAAACTTCAGCCTGAAAAAATTACGGTTGTACCCCTGCCAACTCAACGGGATTACTCCCCTCTTCAGGAAATTGTGAAGGAGCGCCCTTCTGTTATTGTTGAACTAGATCCGCCGCGTAAGCTGGACACAAGCAAATTTTTTGAAGGCGCAAGGGTATTAAAGCAGGCAGGAATAGATGCTATTACATTAGCAGATAATTCCCTTGCTTCTGTTAGAATTTCAAATGAATCCCTTGGCTTTCTTGTAAAGCAGGAACTCGACATGCGTCCTCTCATCCATATCGCCTGCCGCGACAGGAATATTATTGGCCTTCAGTCTCACCTTATGGGACTGCATACTCTAGGTCTCCACGATGTTTTGGCTATTACTGGTGACCCTGCCAGAGTTGGGGATTTCCCAGGAGCATCTTCTGTATATGATGTTTCTTCCTTTGAATTGATTCAAATGATCAAGCAATTAAATGAAGGTTTGTCTTTTTCGGGCAAAGACCTGGGACAAAAAGCCGCATTTAGTATTGCTGCTGCTTTCAATCCTAATGTACGTTCACTCGAAAAAGCTGTAAAGCGGCTGGAGAAGAAAATCCATTTTGGCGCAGACTATTTTATCTCTCAGCCAGTTTTTTCGGAGGAAAGATTATTGGAAATCTATGAAAATACCAAACAGCTTGATGCACCAATTTATATTGGATTAATGCCTTTATTGAGCAGTAAGAACACAGAATTTTTGCATAACGAGGTGCCTGGTATTAAAATATCGGACTCTATCAGGGATCGAATGTCAAAACTTGAGGGCAATCCAGAGCAATCCGCCCTCGAAGGAATTAGCATTGCTAAATCTCTTATAGATGCTGCGTTAGACTTATTTAATGGAATTTATTTAATCACACCATTTTTAAAGTATGAATTGACCGCTGAATTATCAAAGTATGCCCGCGAGCGTGCGAACAAAATTAGGGGGAACATCTATGCAGATACCACCGTTCACTGACCAGCTAAAAAAGAGGATTCTAATTATGGACGGCGCCATGGGAACCATGCTTCAACAAGCCAATCTATCGGCTGCGGACTTTGGCGGCGAAGAGCTCGATGGCTGTAACGAAAATTTGAATTTAACTGCACCCGAGGTAATTGCAAAAATCCATAGAGAATACCTTGAAGCAGGTGCCGATATTATCGAAACAAATACCTTCGGTGCTACGAGCCTTGTCCTTGATGAATATGGGCTCGGCTACAAAGCCTATGAAATTAATAAAGCTGCAGCCCAAATAGCAAAAAAGGAAGCTGCAAAGTTATCAACCAAGGATTATCCCAGGTATGTTGCAGGGTCGATGGGGCCAACTACCAAAACATTGAGTGTAACCGGCGGGACCACCTTTAACAAACTATCTGAGGCGTATGAAGAACAGGCAATTGGCTTAATTGATGGAGGAGCGGATCTTCTTCTTTTGGAAACAAGCCAGGATATGCTTAATGTTAAGGCTGGTTTTATTGGTATTCAAAATGCATTTCAAAAAACGGGCAGAACTCTTCCGCTGATGATCTCAGGAACCATTGAGCCAATGGGTACCACACTTGCCGGTCAATCAATAGAGGCTTTTTATATTTCTGTTCAGCATATGAATCCTGTTGCGGTTGGTTTAAATTGCGCTACCGGCCCTGAGTTTATGCAGGAACACATCCGTTCTCTTGCCAGCATTGCCTCAACTTCAGTAAGCTGTTATCCCAATGCTGGCCTGCCCGATGAAGAAGGCAACTATCATGAAACACCAGAAACTTTGGCTAAGAAGTTGGCTGACTTTGCTGCTAATGGCTGGCTGAATATTGTGGGAGGCTGTTGCGGTACCACGCCTGAACATATTAAAGCCATTTCGGTGGCTATGAAGGACTTATCTCCGCGAGAAGTAAGCACTGACTTCACCCATATGGTTGCGGGAATCGAACCACTGATCTACGATGATCCAACCATTCGCCCTATAATGGTCGGGGAACGCGCTAACGTAATTGGATCCCGTAAGTTTAAAAGATTAATTTCGGAAGGTAAATTTGAGGAAGCATCCGAGATAGCAAGAGCCCAGGTTAAAGGCGGCGCACATGTTATTGATATTTGCCTTGCAGACCCTGATAGAGAAGAAATTATCGACATGGAGAATTTTATTAAGGAGGTTGTCAAAAAAGTTAAAGCTCCTCTTGTAATAGATTCCACTGATGAAAAAGTCATTGAAAAAGCACTTGAATATTCCCAGGGCAAGGTAATTATCAACTCCATTAATCTTGAAGATGGTGAAGAACGATTTGAAGCAATTGTTCCTCTTATCCACCGATATGGTGCAGCGGTTGTAGTCGGTACCATTGATGAAGAAGGTATGGGTGTAACAGCTGAAAAAAAATTGGCGATTGCCCGCCGGTCCTATGAACTGCTTGTTCATAAATACCATTTACAGCCACAGGATCTTATTTTCGATCCTCTTGTTTTTCCGGTTGGTACGGGTGATGAGCAGTATATAGGCTCAGCAAAAGCAACAGTGGAGGGCATCAGGCTGATTAAAGAACATCTCCCGGAAACGCAAACCATCCTGGGGATAAGCAATATCTCCTTCGGCCTCCCTCCTGTCGGCCGTGAGATCCTTAACTCGGTTTTTCTGTATCACTGCACTCAGGCTGGCCTTGATTATGCCATTGTAAACACTGAAAAGCTTGAACGTTTTGCTTCTATTTCTAAAGAAGAGGTGCAACAGGCGGAGGAATTATTATTCAGGACTACAGATAAAGCCCTAGCAGCATTTACTGACTTTTACAGAGATAAAAAGAAGGAAAGCAAACAAACTTTGCCCGATATGAGTCTAGAAGAAAGACTCGCTTACTATGTGGTTGAAGGTACAAAAGAAGGCCTGATTCCTGACCTGGCACTTGCTCTCGAAACCTATTCTTCCCCTCTTGATATTATTAACGGACCCCTAATGGAAGGAATGAAGGAGGTAGGGAGGCTGTTTAACGATAATCAGCTGATTGTTGCCGAGGTTCTTCAAAGTGCCGAGGTTATGAAAGCATCTGTATCTTACTTGGAACCTTTCATGGAAAAAGGAGACGTCTCTTCCTCCAAAGGAAAGGTTATCCTGGCGACTGTTAAAGGAGATGTCCACGACATCGGAAAAAACTTAGTGGATATCATTTTAAGCAATAACGGCTATGAGGTTCTAGATTTAGGAATAAAGGTCTCTCCTACCGAGCTTATACAGGCTATTCGTAAGGAAAAGCCCGATATATTAGGTCTTTCTGGATTACTTGTAAAATCAGCTCAGCAAATGGTACTAACAGTTCAAGATTTAAGAGAAGCAGATATTTCATTACCTATATTAGTAGGAGGCGCGGCCCTTTCAAGGAAATTTACTGATACTAAAATTTCCCGTGAGTATGATGGACTTGTACTTTATGCTAAAGACGCTATGAACGGTTTGTCTCTAGCCAATCAGTTGAAATCTCAGGAAGAGGTTGAAAAATTATTTAGCGAGAAGAAAGAAAAACTTACTTCCTTAAATACGTCCAGCTTGTTCCAAAGCCAAGCAGCTGTTTCGGTTGCTGTAAAACCCAAAAATACAATTACTATGGAAGCACCTGTTTTCATTCCACAGGATACAAAAAGGCATGTTTTAAAGACATATTCTCTTTCACATATTGAACCTTACATCAATATGCAAATGCTCCTTGGCCATCATCTTGGGGTTAAAGGAAAAATCGCCAAACTCTTGGATGCGAAGGACGAAAAAGCTCTTAAAGTAAAAGAAGTAGTTGATAATCTGCTAGAAGAGGCTAATAAGTCAGGCTGGATATCCCCGGCTGCGGTTTATCAATTCTTCCCGGCCCAATCAGATGGCAATAAAATTTATATTTATCACCCGGAACAAACGAATAAGGTTATAGAGACCTTTGAATTCCCCCGCCAGGAATCGGATCCTTTCCTGTGCCTTGCTGATTTTATTAAATCTGTTGACAGCGGACAAAAGGATTATGTTGGTTTCTTTACCGTTACAGCTGGAAAAGGTATTAGACAAAAAGCAGATGAGTTAAAATTATCAGGACGTTTCCTGGAAAGCCATACTCTTCAGTCATTGGCGCTTGAAACAGCTGAGGCTTTTGCTGAATTAATACACAGGCAGATGCGCGACCGATGGGGATTTCCTGATCCAGCTGATTTCAGTATGCAGGATCGCTTTGCAGCCAGATACCAGGGACAGCGCTATTCCTTTGGATATCCTGCATGTCCTGACCTGGAGGACCAGCAGAAATTGTTTAATTTGCTTCGCCCTGAAGAAATCGGGATTCAATTAACTGATGGGTTTATGATGGAACCTGAAGCATCTGTTTCAGCAATGGTTTTTGCCCATCCTCAGGCAAGATATTTCAATGTTTTGAAATAAATATGCAATAATATAATTGTTGATTTACTAAAAAATGGGAGGTATTTTAGGATGTTTGATGTAGTGATTATTGGCGCAGGCCCTGCGGGTGCTAGTGCTGCCTTATTTACAGCTAAGGCTGGAAAGAAAACTCTATTGGTTGATAATGAAAAAAGTATGACCAAAAGAGCTTGGGTAGAAAACCATTATGGTGTTGAAGAAATCACAGGTGCAGGCCTAGTTGAACTGGGAAAAAAGCAAGCAGCAAAATTTGGCGCTGAGCTTGTTCAGGCAACCGTTACAGATATCAGAAAAGACGGAGAAAATTTTGTCGTTGAAACAGACCAGCAGCAGTACGAAGCTGGAAATGTTATTCTAGCTACCGGAGTATTAGTTGACCTTGCTGAAAAAGTGGGGCTGAATGTAAAACCTGGAACAGAACCTAGAATTAAAACTGTTTTAGACGTAGATGCAGATGGAAAAACAAATATTGAAGGTATCTGGGCTGCTGGTACTGTTGCAGGTGTGAGTGTACATACTATCGTTACTGCCGGTGATGGTGCAAAGGTAGCTATTAACCTTTTAAGCACTTTAAAAGGCGAGCGCTATGTTGACCATGACTTATTAAAGTCCTAATAGAAATTTAGATTGGGAGGCAGTACATTGGCAGGAAGAAAAGTAGATCATGTTGGAATCATGGTAAAGGATATTGATTCATCCATTAAGTTTTACAGAGATGTAGTCGGTTTTAAATTAATTGATAAAATAACACATTCGGATGGACACATGAAGCTTGCCTTTCTTGGCTTTGATGAAGCTGGCGGAACCGAACTTGAACTTATCCAGGGATATAACGGCGGCCTTCCGGAAGAAGGGAAAGTCCATCACCTTGCAGTTACAGTGGATGATATAGAAAAAGAATTTGAACGTATCAAAACTTTGGATGTTAAATTAATTGATGAGGAGATTACTATTCTTCCAAATGGATTCAGATACTTCTTCTTTCACGGACCTGAAGGCGAGTGGATTGAATTCTTTCAGAGGTAAAGAGGAAGTGCTCTTTAAATGACGTATAAACTGGGCCGCTTTGACCGAGATTAATGAAAATGTAATCGTTTAGGGGTCTTGTTCAGAGGGCGGCAATCATTAAGACCAGCCAGCTAGAAGGCTGGTCTTTAACCTATTATTCAAGCCACTAGACAGAGAAGACAGACATCACGGCAAGTGATCACGAGGCGACGGGGACTTATCAAAGCGGGAAGTCCTCCAGTCACTGGGCATGGAGCTAGCCAAAGTAAAGAGGTTATCCTGCGAGGGATAATCTCTATATTTGTTTTCTTCGGGTACCCTCATAGGTATTTCAATGTAATCCTATCTAGTTTTAAACCTTATTTTATAAAATTAACTCTATTTTTCTATCTTTTTATAAAAAAAGGGGGATTCCAAGCTGTCACAGCGACTTGTTATCCTCCATTCCGGCTATTTCTCTATTAAATACCCTCCTCAATTTGCTTAAATGCACGATTTCCATTAAAGAATGCACGATTTCCATTAAAGAATGCACGCTTTCGACTCGGGAATGCACGCTTTCGACTCGTGAATGCACGATTTCCATTAAAGAATGCACGCTTTCGACTAAGGAATGCACGCTTTCCATTAAAGAATGCACGATTTCGGCTAAGGAATCACCCCACTCCTTATCTATGAATGCACAACCGCTTTCTTCATACTCCCCTGCTTCTAAACGAACCAAATATACGCCAGTATGAAGGCGGTCTTTGAATGTGCTTTCTCATAAAAGATTCATTTGACAATCTTCCTGAATGTCCAATAAACTTAGGTATCTGACTACCAATATTTTCTTTAAGAACGGGATTACACTAAGATTTTTTCTTTTTACAAAAGGGGGATTTTTATGACAGAAAACAGCCAAAATTTAAAACTGGTTACAACGGCACTCCTGCTGGGTATTTTGATGTCAGCGATGGATAATACAATCGTTGCAACCGCAATGGGTACAATTGTGTCTGATCTGGGCGGGTTTGATAAATTCATTTGGGTGACATCTGCCTATATGGTTGCAGTTATGGCTGGAATGCCGATATTCGGTAAGCTTTCGGATATGTACGGCCGCAAACGCTTCTTTATTTTTGGACTGGCGGTTTTTCTAATTGGTTCTGCTCTGTGCGGAATTGCCCAAACGATTATTCAGCTTAGTATTTTCAGGGCAATCCAGGGTATTGGCGGCGGTGCCTTGATGCCAATTGCCTTTACGATTATTTTTGATATTTTCCCTCCCGAAAGAAGAGGAAAAATGACAGGCCTGCTCGGTGCTGTTTTTGGGGCATCCAGCGTACTTGGTCCTTTACTTGGCGCTTATATTACGGATTATATCAGCTGGCATTGGGTTTTTTATGTTAATGTTCCGATAGGGATTGTTTCGCTATTCCTGATCACTCGCTATTACAAAGAATCGCTGAAGCATTCGAAGCAAAAAATAGACTGGATGGGGGCAATAACCTTAGTTATTGCAGTTGTAAGTCTCATGTTTGCCCTGGAACTTGGCGGAAAAGAATATAACTGGAATTCTGCCCAAATTATTGGTTTATTTGGCAGTTTCCTAGTATTTTTTATTGCTTTCTTTATTGCTGAAGTTAAGGCGAAGGAACCAATCCTGCCTCTTTGGCTGTTTAAACGGAGATTATTTGCAGCATCACAGCTTCTTGCATTTTTATATGGAGCTACCTTCATTATCATGACTGTGTTTATCCCTATTTTTGTTCAGGCTGTTTTTGGCGGGACTGCGAAAAATGCAGGGCTTATTTTGACACCGATGATGCTTGGCTCTGTTGCAGGCAGTTCTATTGGAGGAATCTTTTTAACAAAGACTTCCTACCGTAATTTAATGTTTATATCAATCGTTTCCTATATAATTGGAATCTATTTCCTAGGTACGATGACACCGGAAACTTCGAGAACCTTGGTTACTCTTTATATGATACTTGTGGGCTTTGGAGTAGGTTTCTCTTTTTCTCTGCTTCCTACCGCCTCTCTTCACAACTTGGAGCCGCAATTTAGAGGGACAGCAAATTCGACTAACTCTTTTCTTCGCTCCTTTGGTATGACACTTGGAGTTACCATATTTGGAACCATCCAGGGCAATATCTTTACCGATAAGCTAAAGGAAGCATTTAAAGGCATGGCAGGCGGCGGAGGTGCATCCTTTAAAATAGGCGATCCCCGACAAATATTCCAGGCTGGCGAACGGTCTAAAATACCTGGATTTGTTTTAGATAAAATTGTTAATGCCATGTCTATCTCGATTACCCACACATTTATGCTTGCTCTTATCCCTGTTGTAATTGCTGCAGTAACCATTTTCTTTATGGGCAATGCAAAGGTAGAAGTTTCACGGAAACAAAAAGCTTCGTAGACTCAAAAAGAAAGAGGCTGTCTCCACTCTTGGTGACAGCCTCTTCGTATTTAAGCTATAGGATAATTTTGTACCAGCGGGTGAAGGATGATTTCATCTACCACCATGTATTGTGGTGCCGAGGCCATGTAGACCACTGCTTTCGCAATGTCCTCCACTTTTAACCATTCCTCTTTTTCAGGAATCCCCTGTGTTGATCCGGCAAAATAAGTATCAACCATTCCTGGATTAATGGTGCCTACACGGATTCCAAATTCACGCACTTCCTGTGCTAAAGAACCGGAGAAGCCCTGAACTGCATATTTTGTAGCTGTATAAGCTGCTCCATTAGGTATTGTATAGCGGCCCACATCGGAGGAAATTGTAATGATGTTTCCGGATTTCCTCTTTTTCATATGTGGAAGAACAGCTTTTGCCCCAAGAAAAACTCCCTGAACATTTACTTCAAAAACCTTTTTCCACTCATCAAGAGAAACCTCTTCCGTTAATTTGAAAAAACCAACGCCAGCATTATTCACCAGCAGATCAATTTGCCCAAATGCGGCCAGTGTTTTATCTACAAGGTTTTGAACATCCTTTTCCCTGGAAACATCTGATTGGATGGAAATGATATTTTCAAATCCTGTCTTTTTCAGTTCTTCAGCCGTTTGATGAACCTCTTCTGAGCTGCCTGCTAGTACAAGCTTCATTCCCTGTTCTGCCAACTGGCGGGCTATTTCTTTGCCTATTCCTCTTGATGCTCCTGTAATAATAGCCACTTGATCCTTTAACATAAAAACTTCCTTTCTGACAAATCTAAGCAGCGTCAGCTGATTATTTACCCTCAGACTCTTTCACTTTTTGGTCAACAAGTTCCATAAAGTCCCTTTCAATTTCCTTCAATTTTCTCTGGCTTTCCTCAAGGCTGGAACTATTTATTCCAAAATAGAATTTTACTTTTGGTTCTGTTCCTGAAGGCCTTAAGCAAACCCATGAGCCATCCTTAAAGGTATATTTCAGAACGTTCGATTTTGGAAGGTCAATGGCTTCTTCTTTTAATCCGGTTACACGAAGACTAGTTAAATAATCTTCAGTAGAATGAACCTCCAGATTGCCGAGTTTTGTTAACGGCTCAGATCGGAAAGAAGCAAGGATTCTTTGGATTTGTTCTGCGCCTTCTTTTCCTTTTAACGTTAGAGAACGAAGGCCCTCCAGATAGTAACCGTACTTTTCAAAAACCTGCATCAGGCCATCATAAAGGGACATGCCCTTCTTTTTATAGTAGGCACTAACCTCAGTTGCTAATAATGCAGCCTGGATGGCATCCTTGTCTCTGGCAAAGTCACCAATAAGGTAGCCATAGCTTTCTTCGTATCCAAAAAGGAAGGAGTATTTACCAGATTTTTCATATTCCTTAATTTTTTCAGCAATAAATTTGAATCCGGTTAATACATCGATTGTTTCCAGGTTATATGCTGATGCAATTTTCCTTCCGATTTCAGAAGTAACAATAGTTTTAAGGACAACTCCATTGGCTGGAAGTGTACCCTTTCCCGTTTTTTGAGCAAGAATATAATCAAGCAGTAAGGCACCTGTTTGGTTTCCTGTTAAAACAACATATTCGCCTTCTGGATTCTTAACTGCAACTCCAAGCCGGTCCGCATCAGGATCAGTGGCAATGAGTATATCAGCTCCGGTTGCTTTTCCATCACGGATAGCTAATTCAAATGCAGCGTGCTCCTCCGGGTTTGGGCTTTTAACAGTTGAAAACTCAGCATCTGGAAGTTCCTGCTCTTTTACAATATGGACATTTTTATATCCCAGAGCAGCAAGTGCCCTTCTGACAGGCTTATTGGCAGTTCCATGAAGAGGAGTAAATACTACCTGTAAATCTGTCTCCTCTGCAAGTCCAGGATTCTCTGATATTGTCAGGAGCTTGTCCGTATAGGCTGTATCAATTTCCTCGCCAATTGTTTGAATTAGGCCTTTTTCCCTTAGTTCTGATTCGCTCAATACATCTACCTGTAATTCATTTTCAATTTCATTAACCTTTTCAATTACCTGATCTGCACTTTCCGGTGGAAGCTGGCCTCCATCAGGACCATAAACTTTGTATCCATTATATTCAGGAGGATTATGGCTTGCTGTAATCACAATCCCCGAAAATGCGTTAAGATATCTAACAGCAAAAGATAACTCCGGGGTTGGTCTCAATTCATCAAAAACGTACGTTTTAATTCCACGAGAAGCCAAAGTTTTAGCTGCTTCCATGGCAAACTCTGGAGATTTGTGCCGGGAGTCAAATGCTATTACTGTCCCGCGATTTTTTGCTTCCACTCCCTGAGTCTCAATAAAAGCAGCCAATCCAGCAGAAGCTTTACGGACTGTATAAATATTCATTCTATTAGTACCCGCTCCGATTTCACCGCGCATACCGCCTGTACCAAATTCAAGGTCCTTATAAAAGGCTTCTTCTAAACGCTTCTCATCTTTTTCAATTTTAATGAGCTCTGCTTTTAATTCAGAATCCAATTGTTCAAATTGAATCCACCTGTTCGCCTTATCTTTCCAAGACATTTAATCTCCTCCTGCATCCTAATCTGTTTACATTTCTTTCCTTCATAAGAATGAAATATTATCATGATGAGCTTCATCTTTTATTTTATATGTAATTTAATTCTTTTTCCAATTTGCACTTACATTAAGGAAAAAATAATTAAGAACAGGAGTGACTATTTGAGTTCTTTATCAAAATCACTTAAGATAATAAAGTATTTTAGAAAAGTATTCTATCTTAGTTTTCTTTTTGGCTATGTTAAAACCCATTGATGACTTTGTTCACTATTTTGATGGAAGCGGAAGGCACAAACAAGACTCCTCAATGATGTTTTGGAAAACAAAAAAAAAGCCTGCAGCAACAGGCTTTCCCAGCACTTGAATCTATCATTGGAGAACAGCAGAACTAAAAATTCTACACAAGCATTTGATTAGCGGGTTTTGAATACATACCGAATAAATCGTTTTTCAGGTTCTGGGTAGTTACAAACTGATCATACTCAAAAGGAAAATAAAGTCCATAATCCTTTAAAACTGCAGCATTTTTACTAAAGAGAGCTGCATGGAAGTCATCGTAATCTGATGCTTCCAAAATAAAAATTAAAGTCTGCAAGCATGCCATGACCCGAAATGCTTCTCTTAATGTACCAAAATGCTCAAAGTGCCGGGATGAAGCATGCAATACTTTTAAACGCTCGTATTCCTTAATTTCCTGTTCCGTAAAATAAGCTGGAAATACATTCGTGTAAAAGTACCGAATCAACTCGCTGATTTCTTCCTCCTGGCTGGGCGTAGATGCAAAAACAATTTTCACTTAAAACCCACCTTTGTGAACCTCTCAAAAAATTAAAGCTTCTTATCCATAGAATAACATAATCAGAACTGTAAAAATGGTGGTAATTATAACCACACTTGAGGCTTTTAAAACAGTAGGCGGGGCCCGGTTTCAGTGGTAAATAACAAATTAAAAAGGAGGCCTCATCTGCATGAATATGCTGGAAACAAGGAGCTTAGGAAAATGGTTTGAAGTAACCATTCCTGAATCTTGGAATGAAGTTACAATTGAGGAGGTATTCCGCAGTAAATGGAAGGTACCAAAAAAATTAACCCATTCTTTTAGGACAGAAAAAAAAGCCTTAATAAACGGTAACCCAGCGAATTGGAATGCAAACCTTTCTTCGGGAACTAAACTTCAGCTTCTTCTATTTGAGGAGGTTCCTTTTGAAATAGAGCCATCATACTTGGATGTTCCTGTTCTATATGAAGATGATCATTTGATTGTTTTTAATAAACCGCCATTTATTAGTACCCATCCCAACGAACCTGATGAAACAGGGACACTTGCAAATGCTGCTGCATATTATTTGCTGTCAAAGGGTGAAATAAGAAACATTCGGCATATACACAGACTAGACAGAGATACAAGCGGGGCTATTATTTTTTCAAAGCATTCTTTAGCAGGTTCCTTAATGGATATGATGCTTGAAAAAAGGGAAATTAAAAGAACTTATCTTGCCCTTGTTCAAGGTCAGCTCCATCAAAAAAAAGGAATCATTAACGAACCGATTGGGAGAGACCGCCATCATCCAGTTAGGAGACGTGTTTCCGCGACTGGCCAGGATGCCATAACTCATTATCAGGTATTAAAAAGCTATTCATCCAAAAAGTTTACCGCCATTAAATGCTGGCTTGATACGGGGAGAACACACCAAATTCGAGTTCACCTCAGCCATATTGGACATCCTCTTGTAGGTGATATTCTATATGGAGGATTGCCTCTCTTTGACCGCCAGGCCCTCCATGCTGCAAAACTCGAATTCATTCACCCATTGACATTAGAAAAAATTGTCTGTCATGCGCCTTTTCTGGATAATCCTCCAATCTTTTCGGGGATTAGTTTAGAGGAAATATAAATTGGAAAAACCACGCCATTAGGCAAATGGCGTGGTTTTTCTTATGCTTTCAGAATTTATGGATATAGTTTCAGATTAGCCAAAAAAAAATGCCTCCCGAGGGAGGCACTTTTTATTAGTCATGAGACCTGCGGAAGCCTTTCATAATCAGGCTTAGAAGGAATACAAGTATTACGGCACCGATAATAGCTGGGATTATTGCAAAATCAGCTACATGCGGACCCCAATCTCCAAGAAGCAATCCACCTAACCATGCACCTACAAAACCTGCGATAATGTTTCCAATAACACCGCCTGGAATATCTCTACCTATAATGATACCAGCTAACCAACCGATGATACCTCCGATAATTAATGCCCAAAGAAAACCCATTCTTATCACTCCTTAATAGTAATTTAAAATTCCATTTCATTCATGAACGACTGCCGCAGTCTCAAACAGTAGCTGCATTCTAGGTTTCGCTGATGCTTTACCATCTTGCTATTAGCTAACTGCTTGTACCTATAAAATACCCGATATCTTTTTAATTAAACCAAAAGATTAAAAAGACTGTTGACAAAAATGTTTTTTAAAATAACTGACAAATTTATTATGCACACATTTCATTCTGGACATACGAAAAATACTAATAGGATTCAAGTTGCTTCCTATAATACAGAAGTTTAAAACGAGGAATAATACCTTTAAATTATTTTTTAAAAAATTGTGCTGTAAAAACTTTCATTTATATAGACTCCGTTAAATTTGCCTATTGATCACTCTAGGAAGGGTAGCACCCATGAAGAATTATCGCAGGGACTGGCCGCCTTTATCCTGTCACGTGGCTTTCGCATCCTCCAGTCAGGAGCCTGTTTAACTTCTTCTAATAATAGAAATTTTATAAAAAAGATTTATATTAAGTGTAAATGGTTTGGCACATTGCGATTGGAAGTGTAAGAATTCTCGAAAGATCTCAATGATGCTTTCGGGTAACTTCGTTCGATTTAAATACATGGCTGTTTTCCTTTGCTAACGAGTTTTCGCGATGCAAGTTTCAATGTCCTGCAAAAAAGCGGGTCAATGGAGACCCTAAAGGCGCACAGCGCCGAAGAGAAATAAGAACGGAAGCACCTTTTCGAGCCCCGACGGCTAAAAATAAAAACACAAAGAGCAGCCTTTAACCGGGCTGCTCCATTTATATAAACGGCATAAGCCGTGAAATATCCAGTTTTATGGATTTAATTCTAAATTTTGGGTAAAACAACTGTGTAGGTTTTGTTCCCGCTTCTCAGATGTCCAAAACCAGGCGACCTAAAAATATTTTTGTTTTTAAAAAACAATTTATCAGAATATTCTTTTGTTAAGTTTTTGTAAATTTAAGGTTAATTAATTCCCTTTTCGACAATATTTTTATAAAATTATTCTCGTTTGGTGAACTAATTTTTGGGATGAAAAACGGGGGTAAAAGAAATGGCCTTAAAAAAAAATGATAAGTTTATGGTGCTGTTAACCAATATTTCAACTAACTTAAAGGAGAGCAGCAATTTCTTTACAGAATATAAATTAAAAAATGTAAGCGACTTGAAAATCTTCTCTGAAAAAATGAAAGAGTATGAAACAAAAGGTGATACCTTCGTACATGATGTAATCAGGGAACTAAATGATGCGTTCATCACTCCTATTGAGCGTGAAGACATCCTTCACCTTGCAATCAGCATGGACGATGTCCTAGATGGCCTGGAATCCTGTGCAGCTCTTTTCGAAATGTATTCTATTACACAAGCTGATGACTTTATGCTTCAATTCGTGGCAGCTATTGAAGGCAGCGTAAATGAAATTGACAAAGCAATCGGCCTTCTTACAGGCAAAAAGCTCCTCGCTATCAGAGAGCATGCCATAAAAACAAAAGATTATGAATCTAAATGTGATAATATCTTAAGGCAGAGTATAAAACACTTATTCGCAGTTGAAAAAGATCCTATCCGTATTATCCAGTACAAAGAAATCTATGAAACCCTGGAAGATATTGCTGACAGCTGCCAAAGTGTAGCAAATACACTTGAAACCATTATCATGAAAAATGCTTAAGGAGACCTATTAATGAGCAGTATATTTATGATTACCATTCTAATTATTATTGGAGCCCTGGTATTCGACTTTATTAACGGTTTCCATGATACGGCTAATGCCATTGCAACTTCTGTTTCAACTAAAGCTCTGAAACCGCGCCATGCCATTCTTTTGGCAGCGGTAATGAATTTTGTTGGTGCAATGACATTTACTGGAGTTGCTAAGACCATTACAAAAGATATTGTAGATCCTTTTACCTTGCATAACGGATCGGTAGTTATTCTGGCAGCCTTGATTTCCGCTGTCCTCTGGAACCTTCTTACCTGGTACTATGGGATTCCAAGCAGTTCATCCCATGCCATTATCGGTTCAGTAGCCGGGGCTGCCATTGCTTCAGCTGGTTTTAAGGCTTTGAACTACGGTGGATTTATAAAAATCCTTGAAGCTCTCGTCGTTTCACCGATTCTTGCTTTTGTAATTGGCTATATAATTTACAGCATTTTTAAAGTTGTTTTTAGGAATTCTCATCTAACAAAAACAAATCGAAATATGAGATATGTTCAGGTAGCAACTGCTGCCCTGCAATCATTTTCACATGGTACAAACGACGCTCAAAAATCAATGGGTATTATTACAATGGCTTTAATATCTAATAAATATCTTCATCCGAATGCAGACATCCCTTTGTGGGTTCAGGCCGCCTGTGCGATTGCAATGGGACTTGGAACAAGCATTGGCGGATGGAAAATCATTAAAACTGTCGGCGGTAAAATTATGAAGATCCGTCCGATCAACGGTGTTGCTGCCGATTTAACAGGCGCGCTTGTTATTTTTGGAGCATCCTATGTCCACCTTCCGGTAAGTACGACGCATGTAATTTCTTCTGGAATTTTAGGTGTAGGTTCATCTCACCGTATTAAAGGTGTTAAATGGGATACAGCTCAGCGTATGGTGATTACCTGGATTATTACACTTCCTATATCTGCTGCAATTGCCGCCATTTTATACTATATTTTGAATCAAATCTTTTAATCATGAACAAACCGGCAGGGAAATTCCTGCCGGTTTGTTTTTAAATATTATAAATCTCAAATTTAAAGGACAAATCCCTAAAGTGTTCAGAACGTACTGCCTTTTCATGGAATTTGAGCTGCGCGGTCACTTGATTTGGGATAACTGCACAATGCATTCCTGCTGAAACTGCCGCGAGTACTCCATTAGCTGAATCCTCTATCGCCAGTGCTTCAAAAGGCTCAACTCCAAGTTCCTCCAATGCTTTCAAGTATAATGAAGGGTCCGGCTTTACTTTTTCAACATCCTCCCTCGTTTTAATTACGCTAAAATAACTTTTCAGGTTAAATTGTTCTAAAAAGCTATCTACCCATTCCCTGCTCGAGCTTGATGCCAGAGCCATTTTAAGCCCTAGATCTTCGGCTTCCTTTATTTTTTCCAAAACGCCTTCACGGACCTCCAGCATTTCTTTCTTCCCAGAAAACCTATGCTTAACCGCTTCCTCCAGCTTATTTCGATCAACCTTTTTACCTGTCCCCTCCTGTATGTATGCATAAAGAACTTCATCTGTGGTGCCAATGCATTTGGAAAATTCTTCGAGTGGCAGTTCCAAGCTGTATTCTTCAAATAGTATTTCTCTATAAAGCTCGTACCAGACACTCTCTGTATCCACTATAGTTCCGTCAAAATCAAATATTATTGCTTTAATCATTGTTATTCCTCCCCCTATTCCCTTCTTCTGTATTTGGCTGTAAGTTCAATACGTATGTTATCTTTTCATGGTAACATGAATTACCTATCAAAAAGTAGTTCCATTTTTAAACTATATTTCCTTCACTGTACAACCACTACACTATTAAATTTGAGGGTCCAATAGTCCTTTTAAAAGGCTTAAATATTTAATATTGGAATGGTAAACATAGCTTTATGGTTAAAATAATTTTTACACAAACCTTTTTACTCATTTTGTAATTCTCATTAGGCTGCAGCTTTTGTTTTTACCTGTTGATTTTTGTAGAAAAAACGAATATTATATAATCTGTTGTTATTAATGTTCGTTTTTAGGAGTGTTATCATGTTTAAATTAAAAGAAAATCAAACTAATGCAAAAACTGAGATACTTGCTGGAATAACTACCTTCCTGACAATGGTTTATATTGTTATTGTTAATCCTGTTATTTTATCTGATGCTGGAGTTCCTTTTGAACAAGTGTTCTCCGCAACGATTATTGCAACTGTTGCCGGAACACTTTGGATGGCACTTTTTGCAAACTATCCGATTGCAATCGCACCGGGTATGGGCCTAAACGCATATTTTGCTTATTCAGTAGTAGGGACACATGGAAATATTGATTATCTAACTGCTTTTGCCGCAGTTTTTGTAGCGGGGCTGATTTTTATTATTCTTTCCCTTACCCCATTTAGAAGTAAATTAATTGAAGCAATTCCTGACAATTTAAAGCATGGGATTACTGCCGGTATCGGGTTATTTATCGCTTTTATTGGTTTAAGACTAACAGGAATCATTACAAAACACCCAACTAACCTTGTGGGCCTGGGTGATTTGCACGCACCACAAGCAGCTCTTGCCATTGCCGGCCTGGCAGTCACACTGATTCTATTGTCATTAAGAGTAAATGGCGCGATGTTTTTCGGAATGATTATTACTGGAGCAATTGCTTACTTTACAGGTCAGCTTTCCTTCAAAAAAGGATTTGTATCTCTTCCCCATCTGCCGAAAGGGATGATCATTACCAATCCCGTGGATGCATTTGGACAGGTATTCAGCCACAGCCTTTACGCTGTTGTCTTTTCCTTCCTTCTTGTCACCATCTTTGATACGACCGGAACCATGATTGGTGTTGCACAGCAAGCTGGTTTAATGAAAGGAAAAACATTGCCAAGAGCCCGGGCTGCTCTTCTGTCTGATTCTATTGCAACAACTATTGGCTCCCTTTTTGGAACAAGCCCAACTTCTGCGTATATCGAAAGCTCCAGTGGTGTAGCAGCTGGAGGAAGAACTGGGTTAACCACTCTTACTGTTTCTATCTTGTTTATTCTATCAGCCTTCTTCGGACCACTCGTTGGAGCTGTGTCAGGGCTTTCTGCCATAACAGCACCTGCCTTGATTATCGTCGGAAGCTTGATGATGGGAAGCATTGCCCATATAAAATGGGATGAATTAGACGAGGCCTTTCCAGCCTTCTTAGTTATCCTCAGCATGCCTCTGACTTCAAGCATTTCCACAGGAATAGCTCTTGGATTTATTTCCTTTCCGTTAATGAAAGTAGTAAAAGGAAAATGGCGTGAAGTTCATCCGCTTGTTTATCTATTTGCCGTTTTATTCTTTTTTCAGCTGGCATTTTTACAGCATTAAAATTAAGCTGAGCCCATACTTAGGGGTTCAGCTTTTTTATTTTTTCTTTAACCTTCACCTCGTAATTAAACTTTTGATTCTATTCCCTCTCTCCTAACATATTTTAGTAGAAAAAGGACAGGTTGGGGTGATGTCTTATCCTGCAAAAAATTGCAGCAGTACTTACTGGAAGCCTTCTTTTAAGCTTTGGAATTAATGGTTTTTTAGTTCCCCACCATTTACTTGATGGCGGGGTGATTGGGATTGGGCTCATACTTCACTATTTTTATGGCCTTCCGACAGGACTGAGTATCATTATATTGAGTCTCCCACTCTATGCATTAGCATGGGTGTATGAGCGGCGTTATTTTTACTACAGCCTGCAAGGATTGATTATTTCCTCGTTTTCCATAGACTTGTTTTCCTTTTTAGACGGCCGTTTCCATCTGGGTATTTTACCCAGCACGATTATAGGAGGTCTGCTTGTGGGAGTTGGAATTGGCCTGATGCTTAGGTATGAAACTAGTACCGGAGGCACTGATCTTCTTGCTCAACTGCTGACAAAGCTCACATCTGTAAATGTAGGGGTAATTATTTTTTTAATTGACGGCTTAGTCATTACAAGTGGAATAGAAGTCGTGGGACTCGAAAAGTTTTTCTACTCTTTTATAACCATTTTGTGTGTTGGTGTCATGACCTCCTTCACAGCTGTATGGAAAAAAGAAGCTTATTAAAAAAATTGTGAAATTTATAAAAAAAAGGTTTTATTCTCCATTTGTTCTGTGGTAAGATTTTGAAGTTGTTTAGGATAAATTAACCATAGGAGGATAAAATTTACTATGTCTTTGTTCACAAAATGGGCATTTAAA
Organism: Neobacillus terrae; assembly: GCF_011393025.1. Taxonomy (GTDB): domain Bacteria; phylum Bacillota; class Bacilli; order Bacillales; family Cytobacillaceae; genus Neobacillus_A; species Neobacillus_A terrae. The sequence continues at coordinate 149,605 of NZ_JAAOEO010000009.1, forward strand.
AATAAGGCAGCTGTTGGTTTAATGTCAGTACTAGTTTTACTAATGGGACTCATAAGCTATTTTACGCTGCCGATGGAATTCCTGCCGCCAGCTGATGAACCGCTTGTAATGGTGGTTGCTATGGGTCAGGGAACAGATGCAAAAACAATGGAAACCCAGGTTACAACACCAATTGAAAATACGGTGGCTGGTGTTAAAGGTAAGAAGAACATTTTTTCAACAACTGGGGACGGTTTTACAAAAATCGATATTAATTTTGATTCTAAAACAGATATGAAACAGGCAAAACAAGATGTAGCCGAAGCAGTTAGCAGCCTGCAGCTGCCTCCAAATATTATGAAGCCTACTATTGTCCAGCGGAACACATCCATGATTCCAATTGCAGATGTAGCAGTGAACTTCAAGGACGGCCTTACAACTGAAAATCTTAAATTTGCGAAGCAAAAAATAATCGATCCGCTTAAGAGTATTAAAGGTGTTGCAGCTATTCAAACATACGGCAGCTCAGACTCCTTTGTTTCCGTCAAGGTAGACAATGCACTTTTAGCACAAAAAAAAGTATCTCTGCAATCATTAATGGGCGTTCTTCAAGGACAAAATGTTTCAGTTGCTATTGGCGAAAAAAACATCGACGGAAAAGCCAGCAATATTAGTGTTGTTGGGAATATTAACAGCATTTCAAAATTAGAAAGCCTTACTGTTGCTCCTGGAGTTTCTTTAAAGGATGTGGCTTCGGTAAACGTAAAGAAGCCTGAGGGAATGATGACCCGAGTTGACGGAAATGATTCTCTGCTGCTTATCGTGGTAAAAGACAGCAACTCAAATGCGGTTTCTGTAAGTAAAGACCTTAGCAAAAAGATTAAAGAATTAAACAAAAAGTATGATCAGGCAGAAGCAAAAATACTTATTGCTACAGCAGACATGGTGAAGACCTCGGTTAACTCTATGATGAAAGAGGTTCTGATCGGGGCTTTATTCGCAACCATTGTTATTATGGTTTTTCTGCGCAATATCCGTTCTACTTTTATTACCATAGTATCCATACCACTTTCATTGGCCTTTACTCTATTCCTGCTGTCTAAATCAGGTGTAACCTTAAATATCCTGACTCTCGGCGGGGTTGCAGTAGCTGTCGGCCGGCTTGTAGACGACAGTATTGTAGTTATTGAGAATATCTTTAGAAAAATGCAAAATGAGAAGTTTTCCGTACACCTAGTATTAGATGCTACCAAAGAAGTATCGAGTGCGATAACTGCTTCGACATTAACTACTGTTGCAGTATTTCTGCCGATTGGCCTTGTTAACGGCGGTTTACAGGACTTCGTGCTTCCTTTCGCTTTAACGATTACTTATTCACTTCTTTCGTCTTTAGTAGTAGCCTTAACAGTTGTTCCTCTAATGAGTTCTGCACTATTAAAGAATGCTAAACTGCGGGAGCATAAGCCTTCAGTCAAGTTTACAAGATTTATAACATGGTCCTTGAACCATAAATGGGTTGTTATCTTGGTATCCTTTTTGTTATTTGCGGGATCCATAGGAACTTATTTTTCCATGCCAAAAGGAGCAACAGACAATTCATCAGCTGATTTTGTTCAGGTAGTTTTAAATTACCCAAGTGATACTCCTGTAGAAAAAGTAAAGGAGAATACTCTTGAGCTGGAAAAATTCATTACTGGCCTTAATGAGGTCAAAAATGAATTTACTACTCTGGGGATTAGTGAAGATGCAGCCAAATTTGGCGACGTAGGTTCTCCTACCGTTGCAAATTTAAATATCATTTTGAAAAATAAAGATGAAACCGATGGGGTTATTAAAAAGATAAACTCCCAAAAAGATAAATACCCTGGCGCAACCTTGACTGCTGCTGCTTCCTCTATGATGGGTGGTGGTTCCCCTCAGATAAATATTGATGTAATGGGTGAGGACCTTGCCAGCATAGAAAAAACAGCGAAGTCAGTAGAAACTAAGATAAGAAACATAAAAGGCATTGAAAAAATCTCTTCTAATCAGGAATCTAAAAAGACAGTTTATTCTCTAGATGTAGAATTATCTAAGGGAAATACTCAACAGATAGCCCAGCAGGTTGGGGTAATGTTAAACAGGACTCCAATTGGTTCCATGGAATTAGATGGACAAAAGACTATGGTTTTGCTTGACCCAATTCTTGATCCAAAAACTCCAGATGATCTCAGCAAGATCACAGTAATGACTCAAGCAGGAATGGTACCTGTTTCTTCCGTGGCAACATTAAATAAAGAGGAAAAACCATCTAGTGCCTTCCATAAAGACGGTGACGCCTATATCCAGATAACAGCCATGGTAAAAGCAGATAAATTATCCCAGGTCACCGAAGAAATGAACAAACGAATTTTTGGAAATAAAAAAGATGTAAAAGGCATGAAGCTTCCAAGTGACGTGAATGTTTTTGTAGGCGGAGCAAGCCAGCAGCAGGCGGATGACTTTAATGACCTCTTTACGACGATGGCTATTTCTATTGGACTGGTATTTTTAATAATGGTCATTACCTTTAAAACAATCCGTGCGCCAATTGCGATTCTTTTCTCTTTACCACTGGCAGCCATTGGAGCCATTTTTGCTCTCCTTATCAGCCGAATTGCCGTTGATATTACAGGATTGCTAGGAGCCCTGATGCTCATTGGTGTAGTCGTTACAAATGCCATTGTTCTATTGGACCGTATTAAGCAAAATGAAGAAAAGATGATTATGCGTGATGCAATAGTCGAAGCCGCCTCCATCCGGATGAGGCCAATCCTTATGACAGCTATTGCAACCATTTTCGCTATGCTTCCGCTCCTATTCAAAAAGGCAGAAACAGGAAACCTTGTTTCCCAAAGCCTTGCAATCGTTGTTATCGGAGGGCTCAGTGCAGCTACTTTATTAACCTTAGTTGTTATTCCAGTAGTTTATGAACTGCTTCATTTTAGAAAATCAAAGAAACAAAGATTGAGTCAGAGCTCACACAATCATATATCTATGTAAGACAGAGTAAGCACGGCGGATTTTTATATCCGGCGTGCTTTTTGCTTCAATGAAAGAAACAAAAAATGATGAATGGGTGAGTAAATGGGATTTTTCCTGCTTTCCCTAATATAAATATTAAAATGAGACAAACATAAAAGGAGAGGATTTAATGGGTAATCGTAAAACATTTATTCTGGTTTTTTCTGCTTTGGGTATTACACTTAATGTGGTATTAGGAACAATGGTATCAATGATGAAAATTCCACTTTTATTTTTAGATACCATTGGAACTGTTTTAGTATCTGTCGTATTTGGTCCATGGTGGGGTTCACTTACGGGTCTTTTGACAAACGTGGTTTTAGGCATAACGACAGAACCTTCGGCAGTATTTTTTGGACTCGTTAATATAGCCATTGCACTTGTTACTGGGTTTATGGCAAGGAAATTTAATTTTGCCAAATGGTATGTTGCCCTTTCAACCGGCTTATTGTTATCGATTATCGCACCATTAATTGGCACGCCTATCGCAGTTGCTTTATTTGGAGGATTAAACGGCAGCGGTATGGACCTTGTAGTATTATGGGCAAGAGCTGCTGGCCACGATATTTTTGCCTCCACCTTTATATCCAGAATTACAGGAAACTTTGTTGATAAAATTCTTACCTGCCTTCTGGTTATGTTTTTAATCAGCAGGGTGCCTTCCATTCAAAATACTTATAATAAAAAGGGATCAGATCATGCAGCGTAGTAAAAAGATTCTTCTTGTTTCTCATTGCATTATTAATCAAAATACAGTTATAGAAGAGGAAGCCCGGGCTCTTGGTGCCATTCCTTCCGTTATGGAATGGGCTCTAAAAAATGGATATGGGATTGTCCAGCTTCCATGTCCTGAATTTACTTTCCTTGGTCTTGAACGCCCACCCATGACTTATGAGGAATATGATAATAAATCATACAGGGCCCACTGCCGAAAAATACTGGAGCCAATTATTGACCAATTATTAAACTACCAGCAAAATGGCTATCAAATAATGGGCACAGTCGGTATACAAAGCAGTCCATCCTGCGACCCTGGACGGGGTGTTTTTATGGAAGAGTTTAAAGGCCTTATGGATGTCAAAAAAATTGCGATAGAGACCTTCTGGCACCTTCCGAATACACAGAATCCGGTTTTTAACGCTGATATTCATAAGTCTAAATAAATAAGATAAGCACAAGCGCCCATTCAGGGGGTCAGGGTGCCCGAGTAAACTTCCTGTTCATCCTCTTTTGAATAGACAACATGCAGCTTTGCGACGAACTGAACATTAGCTCCTTTGATTATGGGCGCAGGAGCACTTTAAAAGTTCGTGTTCACTTATCATACGAAAAAGTGGAATGGACACGAGCTTCACCCAGTATCACCTGCGTCATACTTGCGGAAGATACTCAAGTAAACTTTTCAAAGATGAGAATTCGCTAGGCGCTTTTACAGGTCAAAACTTTATACTTTTTATGTACAAAAGGAGGATGCTCAAGCGCAGCCTCCTCTTTAAGTTAATCTAATATCCCATTTTCCGCACACCAGAACTAATCAGCTAGATTTTCAGAACATCCTTTTTTTCAATAAGCTCTTTGCCCGCTATGCCCGGGTCAGTCATTTCATATGGATGCAAGATAATATCCAGTTCTTCTTCCGTAAGTACCCCTTTTTCCAGGCAAAGGTCTCTTACCGACTTTCCTGTTACAATTGCTTCTTTTGCAATCGCGGCTGCCGTTTCATAGCCAACATGCGGATTGATGGCTGTTATAATTCCAACACTGTTGTTGACATAGTGCTCCAGTCTTTCCCTATTGGCTGTAATACCTTCAAGACAATACTGGCGGAATACGGTAAAGACATTGGTCATTATCTTAATGGATTGAAGCAGATTGAAAACCAGGACAGGCTCCATGACGTTTAATTCAAACTGCCCTGCTTCTGCTGCCAGGCAAATGGTATGATCATTGCCGATTACCTGGAATGCAACCTGATTCAGCACTTCTGCCATAACAGGATTTACTTTTCCAGGCATGATCGAAGAACCTGGCTGGCGTTCCGGAAGCTGAATTTCACCAAGGCCGGCTCGCGGTCCTGAGGCCATCATCCTTAAATCATTAGCCACTTTGGACATATTCATCATGCACACCTTTAAGGCTGCGGATACCTCAAGATAGCTGTCCGTATTCTGCGTTGCATCCACCAAGTGTTCTGCTTTCTTCAGAGGGAAACCACTTGTTTCAGCCAGATGGTGTACTACCCTCTCAATATACAGGGGTTCAGCATTTAATCCTGTGCCGACAGCTGTAGCACCCATATTTACCTCATACAGGTGCTGACGGGAATTGGCTATACGTTCTAAATCCCTGTTCAAAACCCTTGCATATGCTTCAAACTCCTGTCCCAGCCTGATAGGCACAGCATCCTGCAAATGGGTTCTGCCCATTTTAATGACATCATTAAATTCAATAGCTTTTTGTTCAAATGCTGCGTGAAGCTGTTTCATGGCCTCGAGTAAACCTTCCATACTCGATAAAACGGAAATATGGATAGCTGTTGGAAAAGCATCATTTGTCGATTGGGCCATGTTAACATGGGTATTGGGACTAATAACTTTATAACTTCCGAGTTTCTCGCCAATCAATTCAAGTGCTCTATTTGCAATTACTTCATTTGTATTCATGTTAATCGATGTTCCTGCCCCTCCCTGGATAGGGTCCACAATAAATTGTTCATGCCATTTTCCGTCAATTACTTCGTCAGCCGCTAATATGATAGCGTTTGCAATTTTCTCCTTCAGTTGTCCAATTTCATTGTTAGCTATGGCAGCAGATTTTTTTACTATGGCCATTGCTTTAATTAAGCTTGACTCAATCCGATATCCTGTAATAGGAAAGTTTTCAACCGCTCTTAAGGTTTGAACTCCATAATAGGCTTGTGCAGGTACTTTCTTTTCTCCCAAAAAATCCTTCTCAACTCTGTATTCTTTATTTCCGTTCATGTCTTCCGCCCCTTTGTATTCCTTGGTAGCTTGTATTATTATATGCTGCACCGCTACATCCTATCAGGTCATTAATCCTCCTTAAAACGGCTTCTAATGCGGTAAATCTGCATTACACTATATTCATTATAAAAATCTTGCTTCCTTTTTATATGGCTTTTCACAAAATGTTCTTATTTAATCTTTTTCCATTTTCATAAATTTGTAAAAAATAATTTTTTCTTCTTCCAAGCTCAAAAAGAAAAAGCTCCCCTTAAGGGAAGCTTTAATGGTTAGCGTTATAATAAACTCTTAGGTTCGAGAGTCTTCTTTCTCAGGCACAAGTATTTGGCCAACCTTGCCTATTTTAAGTAAAGTTTGCATTATCGTACGGGATAACTGGCTTGGTTTGTATGGCTTTATTAAGTAATCCATTGCCCCAAGCGAAAACCCCTTTTCTTTTTCTTCCAGTGCGGATGAAACAATAATAGGGATTTGCGCCAGGTTATCTCTCTTCTTTACTGTTTTCATAAACTCCCAGCCATCGGTTTCTGCATCTTCAAGGAGGATATCCAGGACAATTGCATCTGGCGTATTTATGTTCAGATACTCTAATGCCTCACTAGCCTTCTTAAAAGCAATTACATTAAAGCCGCTGTCCTTTAACTCTTGTCTAATTAGCCGGACAAGGCTTGTATCATCCTCTACAACCATTATGCTATAACCGCTTCCGGAACTAGCCGTCTTATCTTGTTCGTGAGGATCTGCTGTACTTTCGACGGCAGGAAAACTTGCAGTAAATGTACTGCCTTTTCCATATTCCGATTCCACTGTTACAGAACCATCGTGGGCTTTCATAATTTCCTGGACAATGGCAAGCCCAAGTCCCGTTCCCCCAATTCGTTTTTGGTCCGTATTATCAACTCGATAAAACTTCGTAAACAGTTTATCCATTGCATCTTTAGGGATACCCATCCCTTTATCTGCTACATCAACATTTAAACAGCCGCCTGAGTGGTGAACCTGAATCTTAATCGGCCCTCCCTCCGGCGAATACTTTATCGCATTGCTAATTAGATTCGTGAATACCTGTTCGACCTTAGCCTTGTCACCCAAAATCATTGGGTTTTCGGGACAGGAATCAAGAATAATCTCGTGCTTTGAAGTATTAACCTTTTGGAGTTCAATAACTGTATTAAGAATAGGAAGAAGCTCAATATATTTCTTGTCATAAGCCTGCTTTCCTGCCTCCATTCTTTGAACATCAAGAAAATCATTAATGAGAGAGGTTAAGCGTACAGCTTCGCTAAGAATGGTAGCAAGATATTTCTTTTGCCGTTCCGGTTTCAGCTCCCGATTAAGCATTAATTCGGTAAAACCAAGGATGCTAGCCAACGGAGTACGCAACTCATGGCTTACAGTACTAACAAATTCCGACTTAATTTGGTCCACTTCATATTCTTTTGTAATATCCCTATGTACGAAAACAGTACCCAGCTTTTCATTGCCCCTGTATAAATCCTCACTATAAACTTTTATAATTCGGCTATTGGACTTAAATCTATAGATGAAAGCTTTTTCTACCTTTACTGCTGGGTCGTTGAACTGTACAGTTTTTTTAAGAAAGTCAGGGAAATCTTCTTCCTCCACGAATTCTGCTAATTCCCTACTCCAGACACTAAAGGGTTTTCCAACCAGAGGTAATTCAGCCTCATTAAATATTTCACAGAATTGATCATTTACTTGGAGAATCCTTCCATCAATTGTAACGAGCTGTATCCCTTCCTTTACAGTGTCCAGGATGTCCTGATTCCTTTTTCTCTCTTCTTCTGATCTCTCAAATAGCGAAATCTTATCAAGAGAGATACCGATATTTTTGGCCAAAGCCATATACTCTCCTAAATCGGATTCCTGGAATGGTGAACCATAGCGGGTAAACACCATTACCGCTGAAATGTGTGTGTCAGATGAAAAAATGGGCAAATACAAATCATGTCCATATAAAATTCCATCATGAAATCCCTTTTCAGCCAAATCAAGTTCTCTTCTAATAGCAAAAGGCTTTTTTTCGAAAGATAGTTTTTCATATAAGCCAGATTCCATATGGATGAGAAACTGCTCCTCACCCTTTTTTGAGATGCCATGAGATGCACTGGATTTATCGTTATAAAGAGCAATAATTCCTCTATCAGCACCAATGATTTTACACATAGTGTGTACAATACTATCTAAAACGACTTGCTTATCAAGTGAGTTGGAGATTAAATTCGTGAGTTGATTTCTGTTCTTTAGCTTTTCCTCATTTTGCTTTCGTATTTCAAGTGCTGTTTCTAATTCATATTGCTGGGCCTGGAGTTCGTCCTGCTGTGCCATTAGTTCTTCATTATGAGCCATCAAATCCTCTTCTTTTTCCTGTACCTTACGCGCCATGGTCCGGAATGCATTAGACAAAAGCCCAATCTCATCCTTGCGGTCTGATCCAATAATAGGGGAAGAAATCTGTCCTTCTGCAATGTCGTAGGCTGCTTTTGTCAGCAAAGATAGAGGCTGACCAACGTTTCTCAGCATGATCCTGATTATTCTAAGCAATAAAAGAAGAATACCTAAAATAAATACAATAAATCCGATTTGGACATAGGTTTGCATTTTTACTAAATACTTAAAATTCTGCTCTAATTTTTTTTCTGAAGTATCTATATAATTGCTTAATAGATGCTGAAACTCGTTTACTCTTGATGTTGCCTGAGTATTGGCAGTTTGAATAACAAGATCCATTTTACCATTCTCATAGTTACCGAATGCTTCAGGCAAGGTCTGGTCGAAATAGTAATGTCGGAAAGAATCTATATCACTGATAAGCTTTCTGTTTTCCTTAGATGGATCAAGCTTTTCAAGCTTTTTATTTAGTATCCTAATTTTTCCTTCCTGGGCTAATGCGCTTGTTTTTAAATTTTTATTGCCAAGAGCTAAATAGCCCCTGGCATCAAAAAAGGCTTTATTAAAATCCTTATCAATTGCCTGAACAACCCGTTCTTTTTCCTTTAACTCCGTTCGTTGTTCGGAAAAACTGCTGTTTAGGAAGTGAAGTAAAGATAATAACACTGCTGCACCAATAGTAAACGCAAGGATAAAAGTCCCCATTAAAAAGATAAACTGCCTCGATAAACTGTTTTTAAATTTCATATTAATACTCATTTACTATTCCCTTTACCTTCTCCAATAGCTGAAGGGGGCTGAACGGCTTTGCCATGAAATAATCGGCCCCGGCCTGAATGATCTTCTCTTGTTCATAACTCTGACTTTTAGCGGAAAGCATTAAGATTTTGACACTCTTATTATTTAACTTGGTTCTTATAGCTTCAATTACCTCAAGACCGGTCAGCATAGGCATCATGTAATCAAGAATGATTAAGTCATAATGATTCCTACTTGCCAGTTCGAGAGCCTGCTGTCCATCCTCTGCCTCATCAACTTCGTAGTCCTCATCTTCAAGTGTGTCTGTAACCAGCATTCTTAAAATTTCCTCGTCCTCTGCCAATAAAATCCTCTTCATTTAGCGCCTTCCCCAATTCTGCTTGTTTTATATGTTTTCGCCATAACATCATATGACTTTTTTAGGCGTTCATAATAAGACGGCTCATTCCAATCATCCCATGAATACAAATAGGTATCTTCTTGCAAAAGGAGGTTATTTTTTAAAGAAGGAAAGGACATCTGAACCTTGCCATTCTTTGTCTCGGCTACGGCAATCCTTATACCTTTAATGGTCTCTGTACCTTTTAGCCCGCTTGTCCATAAATCGCCCATTACTTCCTTTAAGCTTGGGTCTTTTACGTTTAGCAGCTGCCATGGAATCCTGCCTTCAACCGTCTTTTTATCCTTACTAATGCTTATATCGGTTAAGGAATTAAAATCTTTATGAAGCGGATTGGCATCACCATATTTTAAGACACCTGTTTCATAATCCTGGAAAGGAATGATCTGTCCAGTACTCGGTATCTTTAATTGTTTATTTAAGGCAAGCCTAATAGGATGAAAAATTCCATTGTTTTTTTGTCCGGCGTACGATTTTAAAGGAATCATCTTTAGAATTTGCCCGTATTGATAATAGAAACTATCGTAGTAGCTGTCTACCATAACCCTCGACTCTTTAGGCCCATTTAACTTAATATCATAATCCACTCCGAAGTCTGTTTTAAGTTTTGTACCGTTCTTTAAAGGGATGCTCGTTTGGCCCTGATTTGTCTTCGTATCCAGGAGAATATCTGTTTCATCCTCAGGGTACTGAACAGGAGAATTATAGGTTAGCAGAAAGTATAAATAACCTGAGTCTGATGCTAAGCTAACCGTTTTTAAGCTGCCCTTTTTGTTTTTGGATTGATAAATAACTTTAGCACTTGCTTTTTCCCAGTCTCCTGATTCCCCATCAACCAAAATGGCTTTATCCTTTCTTCCCGGCTCAAATCCCAATAGCCCAAAGTGCTGCTCGTTCGTTTGCTGATTCGTCCAGTATGGCCTCCTATCCGGATTATCGATATCCATGGTATTCCATGTCCTCTTAAACCATTCGTCCTGCCAGGTAAATACCATGCCTCCCGCAAATCCTTCAGATACGATTGATTGATAAAGCTTTTTATCAATTTCTCCCTGTTCTTCTTCGGAATGGAAGCCCTGGTTAAAGCCAAACTGGTTCTTGTGAGTCAGACCACGGGAACCTGGAACCCCAAATTCCGCAACAAGCACAGGCATATTATGACTTTCGATCAAATCATGAAGATATCCTGCGTACGCACTCTTTTTCCCATTTGAACCTACATATTCTGTATATGATTTTTCAAGATTTAAAAAGTCAGGATAATACGGATAAATATGGTACGAAGCAAATAATCCAGAATGGAAATCCTTCGTTGCTGCAATGTGATTTGGATTTACTGAAACCATATCTTCAGTGGCCAAAGGTTCAGATGGATGCTTTAGCAAATCAGTTGTAGGCCAATTTGCAAAGCTCATGGAATGCTGCCAATGGTAATTTTCACTTTCATACTTGGCCGCATAATCCATGTTCTGGGCAAGCCAGCTCTCAAACGGAGATGCTTTTTCCGTTTTAAAAAACTGTCCGCTATATTGGCCTATTTGCCTGTTTGCAGTATTAGTACTGGAAACCATCTGTGGGTCCCACTCGATACCAACAATAAAACCAAGGACATATTTAGAAATATCGTATTTGTAAGTCCCTGAGGCATGTCCTCTCCGCTCTTCCAGCTGGGCATTTCCATGAATAATATTAATCATATTTCTAATTTCTGTCCGAGAATCATCAATATTTTCCTTGGCAAAAGCATTTTGTGATTTTACAAGCCCTTCTTCGTTAACCCATGAACCATGGAAGAGGAAAAGTGGCTTCTTTGCCGTTTGGTTATATTCATAGAAGGCTTCGTAAAATGCTGGCGGATGGAGTGTATAAATCCTAATAGCATTTGCATTCATCCGGCCAATTTGCTGGAACCAGCGAAGGTACTCATCTTTCGGGATAGCTGTTTCGCCAGGAAAGTATCCCGGTTTTCCCATCCCAATATTAACGCCCTTTATTAAAAAATCCTTCCATTTACCATCCTTTTGAATTTGAATATATTCCTTTCCTGTACGGCTGTTTATATTGATTCCGGAGTCCTCTGTTACCTCAACTTTTTCCTGATTCACCTTATGATGCAGACCATTAGCCAGCAGTTCCTTCATTATCGGTACATAGGACTTCCAGTAAAAAGAATCGCCTGCGGCAAAATGTTTTTTCCATACATCCAGGCCTTTCGTCTGATAAATTCCAGGTACCTCTGCTTCATCAGCAAAGTCACCTGCAAAATAATAAGAGGTGTATTTTACATTTTGAGTGGAAATGATGGCAGGAAAATGAGAAGGAATCCCATATCTGTCTAAGGCTTCTTTACCTTTGGAGGTAACCGGAAGCTGATAGTTTGCGAGAATTCCGTCTTTATCCCTGGCTTCATTGATGTCAAACCAGTACTTGTAATTGGCCTTTAACTCCTGATTAAATCGCTTTTCCCCTGCTCTTGTCAGACTAAAAAGGGCTCCCTCTTCCGTTAGTTCCTTTTCATCTATTACTACAACAAAATCATTTTGATTTACAAAAACAAAGCCGCCCCCAGAAAAATTCCACTTCTTTTGTTTTTGGTAATCATCTTTTACCCAAACAGGAACCTCAGGACCATTAAGATCCGTAAAATATCTTCCAATCCAGCCGCTCCAATCTAAATTAAACAGGTTGGAAATTTTTGTTCTAACATTTTCTTTTGTAGGGCTTCCAAAAGTATTGAATTCTGCCACCAGGGTTTTGCCGGGAGTCTGGACCAATGTCTTTTCAATCTTTTCGACTTCAGGCATTTTAAGGCCCCCATAGAGGCTTTGCGACCTGTTTCCTTTCTGGTTCTGGCCGAGGAATTCATTTCTGTACACTCCATATTGGTCTGTAAGATAAATAACATCATATTTATTTAAATTTTTTGGCAGCCCATTTATCTTGTATTTATTTCCTTCCTCTGGCTTAAAGCCCCGATAATCAGAATCGACAAGGTATCCTTTTTGATCATCCTTAACATACTTTCCGTTATTAAGGACCCAGACTAATCCTTTATGCTCCCGGTACGTTTTATCCGGAACCGTCTTGTCTACTATAAGTACGTTCAGCTTTTTTGAATGCTGGATTTGCCAAAGCCAAAAGGGACTTGTTATGAGAGCCATGAGGACAAATATGTAAATAAATAAGTAGGTTTTTTTTTTCATTGCGATACACCTTTTCTTTTCATTTCTCCCCAGCTCTTGTCGCCTTTTATCATTTGCCAGATTCCTTCGCACCGCCACAGAACAGTCAGTGGTCTATACCATAAGGTTTCAGTCAACGAATAGAGAAATAGCTTTATAATATCAGACACCTTAGGATACTTTGTGAGGCTCCACTCTTCTAGAAGAACAGCCGCCATAGAAAATAATGAGCCATAGAATAAGGAAAGAAGAAAAATCAGAATGGCAAACTCAATATAGATTCCGCCAAGAAATAAACACAGGATAATAAATAAATATCCTGCCAATTCCACGATGGGGCCAAAAAATTCTACAATCCAAAAGTATGGAAAGGAGATAAAGCCGATTGCTCCATACTTAGGATTAAACAGCATTTTTCTATGTGTCCATAAGCTTTCAAACAAGCCGCGGTGCCAGCGCCGTCTTTGCTTTCGTAAAAAGGTGAAATCCTCCGGCACCTCTGTCCAGCATACTGGATCTGGGACATATACAATTTTCTTTTTAAGTCCTCTTTCCTTTAGAAGGCTGTGAAGCCGGACAACCAGCTCCATATCTTCACCAACAGTATCTGTCTTATAGCCGCCTGCTTCTACCACCCAATACTTGGAGAAAACGCCAAAAGCTCCAGAAATAATCAGAAGAAGGTTATGCCTGCTTAAACCGATTCTTCCCATTAGAAATGCACGGAGATATTCAATTATTTGCATAATAACTATTGGCTTGTCCGATAATCCTATTTTCAGGATATTGCCATTGCGGATGTCACAGCCATTAGCAATCCTTACACTTCCCCCGGATGCAATGACATCCTCATTGCTGTCTATAATGGGTTTCATAACCTTCAAGAATGCATCACTCTCTAGTACGGAATCTCCGTCGAGGGAACAGAAATAAGGATAATGGGAAAAATTCAAACCAGCATTAAGAGCATCTGCCTTTCCGCCATTCTCTTTATCTATTAGGAAAAGATTCGGCAGAATCTGAGATTGATAAATCTTTTTTATTGGTTTGGAATCAACCTGCCGTCTGACTACTTTTTGTATTTCTTTCATATCATATTGCTCGATAACCTTTTTTACCGTGTTGTCTTTAGAACCGTCATTTACAACTACTATTTCATAAACGGGATAATTTATACTGAGCAGAGATCTTACACTTTGAACAATTCCCGCCTCCTCATTGTAGGCGGGAACAATTATTGAAACTGGCTTCGTATAAATCTCATTTGTATAATCCTCATATGTCCTAGTTCTGTCCAGCTGGTATTCCCTGCGAAGCTGGAAGGACGAGATAACGAGAATGACAGTATAAAAGGCAATGACGACGACCATATACACAGCGATAAACCAACCAAAATATGTAACAATTTCCATCCACTGCAAGTCATCCATTTTTTAATCTCCTTTGTGCAGCCATTCCCATGCCATATCCCGTGCAAATGTATCTGAAGATGTTTCCAGTATCGACTGGAGAACCTTTTCTCCATCCGAAAAGCTTTTTATAGATTGTCCCGCCTGAGAACGTACCCACCAATTGGAATCATGTAAAAGAGCTTTTAAATCGGGGATACCCTTTCGTTCACGGAGAACGCCAATTAATTTTGCTGCCATCATTCTTTCTTCCCATTTTGCAGATTTACAAAGAGGTAAATAGAGATCAATATCTTTTACATAGCCTATTTCACCAAGAGTTTTTAAGGCTCTGATTTTAATTTCGCCTGAGTAAGCCCTAAACACACTTTCAATGAAAGAGACATATTTTAATTTTCTTTCAGTCCCCATTACATCAAGAATGGCACTTTGCATTGGAATCCCACACTTGTTAAAGCCCAATACAAACTGATCAAAATGGTTTTCGTCCAAACGGGTTAAAATGTTTCTATATTCATAGGTTGATAACGAATTAAAACGGTCTAAGAGCAGACTGTAAATTTCTTTTGACTGGAAAGCGGCAAGAATCCTTAAGACATGGATGGCTTCATCCCTTGTTATCTTCTTCTTTTCAAAAAGAGAAATAATATTCCCTTCAAGTGATCGAATTTTAAAATCTTCAATATGGAATAACGCATTCATCCGGTCGCTCCACTTTCTGCTTTTTAATCGGATGCGATAGAAATCACTTAAATGAATTTGTGCGAGTTCAAAAATGCGTTTTTTCTCCTGTTCTCCCTCTAATAAACCAGCAAACTTTGCAAGCAGCTCTTCAACTGCTTTTTTTTGTGTAAAAGTAGAGGGGGTTACTCCTCTTTTTAACTGCCCATCGACCAAAAAAGTAAATATAGGTTCCTCATACTGTTTTTTTTCTATTTCTATCTGATTTCTTTCCCTAATTGAAAAGGCTTTTCGGACCAATAAATAAAAAAGAAGGATAAATAGAATAGATAAAAGTCCTGTAGCAGCAAGCGTCAAACCATACAATTCACTGGTGAGCATAAACTATTCCATCCTTTGAATTAGGCGCTGAATTCTTGCCTGCAGTTCTGTAATACTAAAAGGCTTTGTCAAATAATCATCCGCACCCAGTTTAAGCGCTCTTGCAATATCATAATCGCCCTTCCTTCCCGTGAGCATCAGCACGTGTGAATTCTGTTTGGACTTTTTAACTTGATCCAAAACCTCTATTCCGTCCATTACCGGCATAATTCCATCCAATATTAAGAAGTGTTCTCCCTTTTCTTCAAGACGTTTTGTTTCAAAGAATGAGGGGCCATCCTCAAAAACCTTTATATCCAATTCATAATACTGGAAATCCATGGACTCAAGTATTTTTCTAAGCATGGTTCGAATTATAGAGTCATCATCGATGACCGATATATATAAAGGCTTTTTGGAGAAATCTGTATCGAATTGGTTGGCACTTTCAACCCTTGCCCTTCCTTTTTCTTTTGCTTTATATAATGCCTGGTCTGCAGCATGAAAAGCTGTCTCCAAGGCGATGGAATCCGAATCTACTGAAAATATCCCAGCGGAAAAAGTTACATTGAAATCCTGTCCTTTTTCATCAAATATCTTATCGGTAAACTTTTCTAAAATTCGGTTCACAATCTCAACGGCACTTAGATTTTCTGTCCTCTCAAACAAAATAACAAACTCTTCGCCGCCATATCTGAAAACACTGTCTGCATTTCTTGTATGTTCTTTTAAAAATTGAGCAAACGAGGTCAGTACCCGGTCTCCAGCTAAATGGCCGAATGTATCATTAATATTTTTAAAATGATCAAGATCTAATACTGCGATACTAAAAGTGCTTGAGTTTCTTTTAAGCTCGCTAATATTCCTTTCAAAAACCGTCCTAAAAAATTGGCGGTTGTAGAGCATAGTCATATCATCCATTAAAGCCGACTGGTCAAACATTCTCTTTCTCTGCAGATGACGGTCCAGCCTGACTGACAGTTCTTCAATGTCTATTGGCTTTTCCACAAAATCGTCTGCTCCGAGTTTAAATGCTTTCATTCTTGTGGCCCTGTCACTAAGTATACTCATCATGATAAAAGGGACAAATTGGCGTGCGTTTTGTTTTTGAAGCCTTTCAATTACCTCAAACCCACTCTTATTAGGAAGATGAATATCAATGAGCACACAATCTGGATGAAAGTCGTAGTATTGAGATATTGCCTTTTCAGGTTTGGTGCTTGTGATAACCATCCATCCCTGCTCCTCCAGGGCATCCTTCAGCAAAATAAGCATAGAGATGTCATCATCAATAATTTGAATTAACGGAGCATTCTCTTCGTTGGTATATTTATTTTCCTGCCCATTTTCTTCAAAATTTTCATATTCATATGCAAGGCTTATTAATTCATATAGGAAATCCCACAGGTCACTGGTCTGCCAATCCTTTTCAGAATCTTCCTCGATTTTATCCATCAAACAGGAGGCAACCTGAAAAAGCCCACCCAACTGAAGGGTACCGGATGTCCCTTTAATTGAATGTAAAAAAAGATAAACATCTCGGTTGCTTATTGGCTTCTGATCTTGGGTTTCAAACCAGGCGGAAATCTGATCTTTTATTTTTTTAAAGAGCATATTTTTATATTTATTAAAATCCATACCCAGCACCCCATTAAAGAATCGTCAATTTTTATCGAAAACTGTCATTTCTTCGTAACTTCAAGTGTATTATGGAAGCGGTAACCGTGACAATCTTTTTATACTGTAAAACTCTCTATTTTATATGTAAATTTATGGATATAACTTTTTGTTTATTTTAATATACTTTTAAACTCCCCATTCATTTCCACTCTTTAATGAAAGACCCTCTTGAGAACCTCCCGCAGAGCCAGACTGCCCTTTCTTTTGCTGTAACAAATGCGCTCGCTTTCCTCTGGCAGACCTAGAGCTTCCTGGGTGAGGTGCGCTTGCGAGGTCTCCATTGGTCTACTTTTCCCGAAGGAGTCTCACCCGTCCTGACCTATGATTTAAACCCCATCATAAGATCTACCTAAATGCAGCAAATTCCCTAATCTCCCATGGAATCTATATTACAAATCCAAATCTAAATAGCAGAAAAAGTTTAATAGCGATCAAAACACTTTTTCTCATATAAGTTTGGATACTTAAGCATTCAAAATAAAAAAGCCCCATCAGGGACTTTCTAATTTTACTAGTTGCCTAAAGCTTTAGTTTTTTGAAAGCAGCTATCCATGGCATCAAGTACTGTGCCCCGAAAGTGATTTTTCTCTAAAGAGGCAACTGCTTCAATTGTTGCGCCTCCTGGAGTACAGACATTGTCTTTTAATTCACCAGGATGTGTACTACTTTCCAGCACCATTTTTGCAGCACCTAATACAGCCTGTGAAGCAAGGCGGTATGCTTTGTCCCTTGGAATCCCTAGGCGGACACCGCCATCAGCCATTGCTTCGATCATCATGTAAACATAAGCAGGAGAAGATCCGCTTATTGCAGGAACAGCGTCCATTAATTTTTCTTCCAATACTTCAGTTTCACCAACGCACTCAAAAAGTGCCTGTACACTTTTAAGATCCTCATCGGAAACCCATTCGTTTGGACAAAGCACTGTCATTCCTTCCCCAATAAACGAGGGGGTATTTGGCATGGTTCTGACAGCTTTAATATTTCTTTCAAAAAGGGACTTTAAATCATTTAAGCTAATCCCTGCAGCTATTGTCACAATTATTGTATTTTCTTTTACTTCATCCTTTATTTCCCTGATAATAGCAGGGTGTAAATCAGGTTTTACTGCCAGGATAAGAAGATCCGAAAAGGCGGCCACTTCTCTATTATCACGTGAGGACAGTATTGTGTAATCACGATTCATTTTTTGCAGAGTTTCTTCTGTTTTAGCACTCGCCATAATATTTTCCGGCAATATACTCTCCGACTTAAGAATGCCTTTTGATATTGCCTGAGCCATCTTACCAAATCCTATAAAACCAATTTTTTTGTTCAATTCATCAAAACCTTTCTTTAATCAATACATAAACTTCTTCTACTATGGTAAAAGATTAAAACGAAAATAGAAAGGGAAGCACTATGTTAGTAAGGTAAGGAGGGATTTTTTGAACGACCATTTAGATTTTAAACCAATAGATAAGAATTTTTTCAATCAGCCTACATTGGAGCTTGCCCAGTCACTTCTCGGATGCCTACTGGTAAAAGAAACACCGGACGGAATTGCAGCTGGATACATTGTGGAGACTGAAGCCTATAAAGGTCCAGTGGATCGGGCTGCACACAGCTACGAGAACCGGAGAACTAAAAGAACGGAAATTATGTTTGCCGAAGCCGGACGTATTTATACGTATTTAATGCATACACACTGCCTTGTCAATGTGGTTTGTGAAACGATAGGTAAACCAGAGGCTGTATTAATCAGGGCTGTGGAACCTGTTTATGGCTTACCACTAATGATAGAAAGACGCGGCACTGACAATATGAAAAATTTAACGAATGGACCCGGTAAACTGACTAAAGCATTGGGTATCACTATGCAGGACTATGGACATCTTTTCTGGGAGCCCCCTCTTTTCATTTCTGACGGGTACACTCCTGAATCTATCTCTCAGGGAAAAAGAATCGGGATTGAAAACTCAGGTGATGCTAAAGATTATCCATGGCGTTTTTGGATATCGGGAAACCCTTATGTTTCGAGACATCAGAAAGAGGGCTAATGAAAAAGGGCGCCAAAATTGGCTCCCTTTTAAAATTTTATTCTTTTGAGGATTTAAGGTCCGCCGGTAAAAATGCTCCAGGGAGCAAGTCTTTTACAAGTACCTTTTGAACATCACCTTTAAGGTTTGTTAGGACTACTTCCATATCTGGAGGACATAATTCTGCAATAACCTGGCGGCAGGCTCCGCATGGAGGTACTGGCCGCTCAGTGTCAGCCACAACAGCAAGTGTTTCAAACTCAGTTACTCCCTCAGAAATGGCCTTGAATATAGCCGTCCGTTCTCCGCAATTCGTTACGGGATATGCCGCATTTTCTATATTGCAGCCGTGATACACTTTTCCATCTTTCGATACCAGCGCCGCGCCAACCTTGAAATTGGAATAAGGAACATAAGCAAATTCCCTTGCTTTTTTTGCTTCTTCTATAAGCATTTTTTCATCCATTTCATTCATCCTCCCCATAGGGTATTACTAGGAATGGAAGAGCTTTACCGCCCACTCCAAAACTACTCCGCCAAAGTAAATACCAAAAATCCCCACTACTGCTGAAAACACAGGTGGCGCCGGTAATGGAAGCTTTAAAAATTTAAACAAGATGCCAACAATCATGCCTGCAACTAATGCTAAAAGAATATCTCTCATCTGAAGACCTCATTTTATCTTTTTAGTAGGAAGCAGAAGATGTTCCGCCATTTACAATGGCAATACCTGAGCTTGCACCGATACGGGTTGCTCCTGCCTCAATCATGGCCAGGGCGTCTTCTCTGCTTCTTACTCCTCCTGAAGCTTTAACACCAATTTCCGGGCCTACTGTTTTGCGCATCAGGCGAATATCTTCCACTGTTGCTCCACCTGTTGAAAAACCGGTGGATGTTTTTACATAGTCTGCCCCCGCTTTAACAGCCAATTCACATGCATGAACCTTTTCTTCATCTGTTAAAAGGCATGTTTCAATAATAACTTTTGTTAATGCCTTTCCTTTTGCTGCTTCAACTACCGCACGGATATCCTGCTCAACAAGCTGGTCATTTTGACTCTTAAGTGCACCAATATTAATAACCATATCTACTTCTGTTGCTCCGTTTTCGATCGCATTTGCAGTTTCAAATGCTTTAGTTTCGGAAGTAGAGGCTCCTAATGGGAAACCAATAACAGTACAAACCTTTACAGATGTTCCCTCAAGAACCTCACCAGCTATTTTTACCCAAGCCGGATTTACACAGACAGAGGCAAAAGAATACTTTTTAGCTTCCTCCGCTAGTTTTACAATTTCACTTTCTGTTGCATTTGCTTTCAGTAATGTATGGTCGATCATGCCTGCAATATTTTCAGTCATATCTTATTCATCCTTTCTATATATAAAATCATTAAATTTATTAAAATCTCATCAAAGCTAATATACCAAACAAATGAACATTTGTAACCTCATTTATGAACAAATGTAAAATAAGTTCAGAAGTCCTTCACAAATACCTATTGGTCCTTTTTATCAAGTAAAAATTGTGCCGTAAATTGATCTGTAACCAGTACATTTGCAAATTTCCCTTTCAATGCCCCGTAAATTCCTTCAAGCTTGTTCGGCCCGCCAGCTACAAGAATGGATTTTTCCTTTTTCTTTAAATCATCAAGATTAATGCCAAGTGTCCTTTCATTCAGGCTCTCATTGCATATATTTCCGTTTTTATCAAAAAATCTGGAACAAATGTCACCTACAGCATTTGGGTAGAGCGATTCAAGGTCCTCATCGGTAAAATAGCCCAACTGGAATAAAAGAGAATCCTTCTTTACAGGGCCAATGGTGAAAATCGCGATATTTGATTCCCTGCCAAGGTCAAGAATTCTTCGAATATGGCGGTCCGCTTCCATCGCCTGTTTGACTACGGCATGGTCAACAATTGCCGGTAGTGGCAAATAGTGAGGTGATGTATTGAATGCTTTTCCGAAAAGATAGAGAATTTCCGAAGCGTATGTATTTGTTTCTGCGTGGCTGACGCCGCCTTTTAATTGGACAACTTTTACATCTTTTACGAATTTTTGTTTCAATTCTATGGCAACATGGTAAAGGGTAGTGCCCCAGGTTACCCCGATAATATCACCATCCTTAACAATTTCGTTAAGGTAGACCGCAGCCTTTTCTCCAAGGTAATTCTTTATGATATGATCTTCGTATTGGGGAATTGACGCTACTAACGCTTTTTTCAGTCCGAACTTTTCCTCCAAAAGGCGTTCGAGCTTGGCTGTATCTTCAGTAGGATCCATAATACTGATTTGGACAATCCCTTCACTTTTGGCCATTTGAAGAAAACGGGAAACTGTCGGACGAGAAACACCTAACATCTTGGCAATTTCATTCTGATTGTAATCTAATAAATAGTATAGCTTGGCCGCTTCAATTACCTTGTTGAGTTTATCCGTTTCCAACTGCATCACCCCGTTATTTTAATTTTATTTTTATTTTAGCAAAAAAGATCACTGAAACAATTTATTTTTACATTTGCAATTAAAGTCTTGAACATAATTTCAGATTGAACAGGAGGCTAATTGGTGAACCGATTGGGAGAGTTTATTCATAAATACAGAACTGTGGTACTAATTATCTGGTTGCTGATTATCATCGGTTTCGGATTTTTTGCCCTTAAGCTGCCGTCCGTACTGAGCGGAAATGGATTTGAATATAAAGGAGCATATAAAGAGACAAGGGAAATTCTAGAAAAAGATTTTAACAATCCGAAGTCCTCCATTATTCTTGTTTTTGAAAGGGATAAAACAGTTTCAGATAAGCAATGGCGGTATTATATTGAAAAAACCTTTCATAAACTGGAAGGTTTCGATCGAGCCGAAAAAATAATAAGTCCTCTTGACCGTGAAGGAATGATGAAGAACAGCTATGCATATGGTCTCATCAATTTTTCAAAAGATGCTGGCAGCCTTGGTAAAGAAATAAAGTCTTTGGATAATAGGTTGGCCAATGGCAAAGGTTTGAAAGTAACTATGACGGGTGAACCAATTATATTGAAGGATTTAAATGAAGCCAGCCAGAAGGACTTGACCAAAGCAGAAATGATAGGCCTGCCCATCGCCTTAGTAGTGCTTTTACTGGCCTTTGGAAGCCTTGTTGCGGCAGGAATTCCGATTGTCATTGGGATTGTTTCCATCCTGACTACAATGGGGATTGTTTACTTTTTCAGCTACACATCAGATTTATCGATCTTTATTTTAAATATTATACCCATGATCGGCCTTGCATTGAGCATAGACTTTGCTCTTCTTTTTATAAATCGTTACAAAGAAGAGCTCACAAAGGGAACGGTGGCTGATGCCGTTAAAACAACTGTTGCTACTGCTGGAAGGTCTATCATTTTTTCAGGTATGTGTGTTTTTATTGGGCTTGCCGGTCTGCTATTTATAAAAATTGATATTTTTCAAAACGTAGCACTTGGCGGAATGATTGTTGTCTTTGTTTCAGCCCTTTCAGCCATTACTTTTTTGCCCGCCCTCCTATCGCTTCTTGGCAACAGAATTAATAAACTAAGCCTTCTTCGGGTAAAAGATAAAAAATCAACAGTATGGTATCGCTTTGCACACTTTGTTATGAAAAAGCCGGTTCTTATGATCATCGGTGCACTTTTTATTCTTTTATCCGGGCTTACACCAATAAAAAACATGGTCCTTGCTATTCCAGGTACTGATTCTTTGCCTCCCGGGTATCCTTCGAGGGTTGCTATTGAAACGTTTAGGGAGGAATTTGTTCCAAAGGATAAGCGAGATGAGAAAAAAGTTGAAATCATTTTTGAGACAAAAGGGAAAATCACCGATAAAGGAAATCTTGTGAAAACAAAAAAGGCTATAAACAAGCTTCAGAAAGATTCGCTAGTTTCTGCTGTGGAATCTCCT
This sequence comes from Neobacillus terrae, assembly GCF_011393025.1. GTDB lineage: Bacteria > Bacillota > Bacilli > Bacillales > Cytobacillaceae > Neobacillus_A > Neobacillus_A terrae. Next base: position 172,427 of record NZ_JAAOEO010000009.1, read on the forward strand.
TATTCTGTTTCAGGCATCAATGATCCTGAACAGTTATCACAAATGCTGTCCTCAAATCAGGGACGTCAGCGTTTGGCCCCTGTTATGAATGCTTTTATAAAAGATAATAAAATGCTCGTAAATGTGTACCTGAAAACAGGCCAGCACTCCTCAAAAGCACGTGCCTGGATTCGAGAATGGTCAGATAAAGATTTAGGCGTGAAGGCACACTTTGGAGGACAAATTAAATTTGAGCAGGAAATATTTGATGAAATCTATCAAAAAGCTCCTTACGGATTAATTTTGATTTTATTATCAACTCTTGTTATCTTAATGATTGCTTTCCGTTCCATTTTAATACCAATAAAGGCCATCGTTATGAACGTATTAAGCCTGGGTTCAACCTTTGGTATTGTGGTCTGGATTTACCAGCTGGGCCATTTCGGAATGAAACCAACTGACATTGCGCTGATTTTGCCAGTTTTTGTTTTTAGTCTTGTTTTTGGCCTCTCCATGGATTATGAAGTCTTTTTAATATCACGTATTCAGGAGTATTATTTGGAAACGGGGGATAACAGCAGGGCAACAGTAGAAGGACTCACTTCTACAAGTAAAATCATTACCTCTGCCGCCGCGATTATGATTGTTGTTACTGGGGCATTCGCTTTTACGGGAGTAATGCCTGTCAAACAGCTCGGAGTCGGCATCGCCATTGCGATTTTTATTGATGCCACCATCGTTAGGCTTATTCTCGTTCCTGCCCTGATGAAGCTTCTTGGTGACTGGAACTGGTGGTTCTTTGGTTTTACAAATAAAAAGACGATGAAACACTAAGTAATCAAAGCCAGGCGGACGCCTGGCTTTTTAGTTTTATTGAGATTCTAATGGTAAATTCCTCAAAATGAGTGATAAAGAGATCAAAATGATTGATATGTTGCCGGAAATGATGGATTAAGTCATTAACTTAATCGATTTTAACAGCAAAAAGATCGATATTGAATTGGCAAGTGCGGGTTTTTCTAAAAATAAGGTTTCTTGCTTCTAGCTTTTTGTTCTATAACCTTGATAAAGATTCAATTACCAGGGCCAGGCGGACGCCTGGCTTTTTGTTTTATTGAGATTCTAATGGTAAATTCCTCAAAATGATTGATAAAGAGATCAAAATGATTGATATGTTGCCGGAAATGATGGATTAAGTCATTAACTTAATCGATACTAACAGCAAAATGATTGATTTAGAATTGGAAAGTATGGCTTTTTCTAAAAATGAGGTTACTTGCTTTTGGCTTTTTGTTCTATAACCTTGATAAAGATTCAATTACCAGGGCCAGGCGGACGCCTGGCTTTTTTAGAAGTCTGGGATTCGACTTTTGATAAGGTAAGTCCCTTACTAGTGGGAGTTTTGTTGATATAATCGATAAGTTTCTGGCAATGAGTGATAAAATTCTCAAAATGATCGATAAGTTTCCGGAAATGAGTGATAAAGCAATCAAATTGATTGATATTTTTCAGACAGTTGATTAATAAACTACCATGCAAAAAAGCGGCGCCAGTGGGCCGCTTTTTCTTTTATATATTTTTAGCATATGCCTCGCTTGGCAATTTATTAAGGACTACGTATAAGCTTGCTGGTTCTTTTCCTGTGTTTTCGAAAGCTAATTCTTCTTCCCCGCTGCAGTGAACCAAATCTGCCTCAGCTGTTTCAATGCTCGAGCCATCAATAGTAAATGTACCATTTCCGCATACTGTATAAAGATAAACTTCAGTGCCCGGATGTTTATGGGTAGGAAGTTTTTGTCCTGGGAGAAGATTAAGAACGAACGCAGTGCTCTCTCCCTTTATATATATAACTCGCTTTGTAAATTTATCCTCGCTGTATTCCTGGTAGGCTTTTACTGTTTGTTTTTCCATCACTATACCTCCTATAACTTCCGTCTGTCTTTAGTATAGGTGATAATCATTTTCAATTAAGTAAGCTGCATCACTAAAGTCTAAAAAATTTCCTTTTTAAGCGATAAACTTAATACCTGAAATCATTTTTTATTTTTTGGGTCCTATCAATGAGTCTATTCCTCCTATTCACAAGAATTGCCTTTTTATCAAATGTCTGTACAAAGACATTACTAATCAATATTAAAAGCCAGGTTTTGTCATTGAATTTTGGGTTATCGACGCGTTTTAGAACTCTTTCATTAAGTTTTGATCTTCTATCAATAATTTGGGAGGATCAATAAATAATTACCTCTAAGATATTACCCAACACTCTTTAAGAAAAGTGCAAACGCCTGTTTAGCGACGTATGGCCATTTGAAGAAAGGCTAAGTCGCCACGTCCTGTGGCAACGCCTTTCTGACCCGCGTCCTGCGGGCCTCAACTTTGACTGAGATAAAGGATACACGAAATGCAAAGCATTTCGCTGTTGACTTATCGTAGGGAGAAGTGGGATGGACACTAGGCGCTGGGCGCTGGAACTAGACAATTTAATAGGTAAACCCTTATACTTTCTTATCAATCAAAAAAAAAGCCGTCCCTTAAAGGACGGCTGCCATCATGGTGCCTTTTCTGAACGCCTGTTTATTTAATTCCAAAAGATGATGTTTGTCTTCGGATAGCACCTTTTTCAATGATTTCAGAATTGATTCCTCTGAGACAATCCTGCTGTGCTCCAAATAAGTACATATACGATAAAATAACCTTCTGTGGTATATCCTGTTCATTTAACTCTTTCTTTTTCAGGCGCTCGCAGGATGGCATTTGGAAGGAGAAATCTTCTACACTGTTTGGAATATAACCATCTTCCTTTAGTCGGTTAAAAACCTTTTGCATAGCTTCCTCATTTGAAATGACTTCCTTCTTTTCATTTGCATGGAATCCCTCTACACAAGTTTCCACTATATTTTGATTTATTTGTTCCTGTGCAAAAATCATTTTAGCCCCTGCCAGAATCTCAGCTTCCTGGTTCTCCAATTCAATTATCGTTGTAATATTAATTATGCACCTCCGCCTTTCTATAACCCTATTATAAAAAAACCAAAGGAGGATTTTGGTTGTAAGCGTTTCATTTCTTTTTTTCTTCAAATGTTTTTGACAAAATTTTGTCAGTTTTTTAAAGCTATTGCTATATGTGTAAAGATGCGCAAATAATCTTAAATAGCTAAAAACATGAAGGAATATCTTCTCTTTTTCTCTTTTGGGCTTTGTTAATCTTGCCTGTTGATTTCCGCACCCGGCGCTCGCTTCCTCCTTGGCGCGATGCACCTGCGGGAACTTGAATAGCACCCTTGAAATCGCCCACGCACGAAGGAAATGCGATAGCACAAGGAAAGCATCCAGGAATTTACATCGCACGAAATTTTGCGAAAGCATAATTGAGAATTTCCGAGGAGTCTCGCGCCTTTTCTTCAAGCAAATTAAGGAAAAATCAACAATAAAAAAATTTCTTCTTGGTACGGCAGTGTTGTAAGCGCTTTTATACTTTAGTGTAAAAAAACCTTATTGACAATCGGATTACAAAGATTTAATATACGTAATAGTTAAAAATTACATACTATTCACTTATCGAGAGAGACTGAGGGATCAGGCCCTATGACGTCCGGCAACCTCCATTATGGAACGGTGCCACTTCCTGCAGAATGTAATCATTCTGAGAGATAAGCCGTTAAACATATGTTTTCGCTTGCCTCTTTCTGAATGAAAGAGGCTTTTTGATTTTAAAAGGGAGGAAATTAAAGTGATCCGCGTCGAGCATTTAAAAAAAGAATACACCACCAAAAAAGGAACCGTTATTGGCGTTAATGATGTCAGCCTGACCATTGAACGCGGTGAAATTTTTGGAATTGTCGGGTACAGTGGCGCCGGTAAAAGTTCACTGCTACGCTGCTTAAATCTCCTGGAAAAACCAACATCGGGAAATGTGCAGGTAGATGGGACAAACCTAGGAAATTTGAAGGAAAAAGAACTGCGTGAAGCCAGACAGAAAATCGGAATGATATTTCAGCATTTCTATTTAGTTTCATCGAAAACTGTGTTTGACAATATAGCATTTGCCCTAAAAGCTGCCGGGAAGACAAAAAAGGAAATGGAATCAAAGGTTACCGAGCTTCTTGAACTGGTTGGCCTTTCTGATAAAAGAGATGTATTCCCTTCCCAATTAAGCGGCGGCCAAAAACAGAGGGTCGGAATTGCCAGGGCTCTTGCCAATGATCCTAAAGTTCTTCTGTGTGACGAGGCTACCTCTGCCTTAGACCCAAGTACTACAAAGTCAATTCTATCCTTGTTAAAAAAAATAAATCTCGACCTGGGTCTGACGATTGTTCTTATTACACATGAAATGGAAGTAGTTAAAGATATATGCGATAGAATCGCCGTTATGGAAAATGGAAGAATTGTTGAAATTGGCCGTGTTTATGACGTCTTTTCCAAACCGACACAGGAACTTACAAGATCATTTATTAACAGCGTCCTGGATTTTGACCTTCCTGAACACATTCTAAAAAAAAGTACTGGGACAATTGTAAAAATCACCTTCCAGGGCAGCGTTGCTGAAGAATCTGTTGTTAGTGACATGATTCAAAAATTCAAGGTTAAAGGAAATATTCTTCACGGAAAAATAGAGTATATACAGGGAACTCCACTAGGGATCTTTGTCATGGAACTAAAGGGAGAAAGTACAGAAATAGCCATGGCGGCAGAGTATCTCAGAAATCGGACCCAAAACCTGGAGGTGATACAGAATGATTGATAGTCTTTTTAACTTGCTTCCCGATTTGAATAAAGCATTTTATGAAACGATCTATATGGTACTTATCTCTCTTGCTATTGCCATTATTGTCGGCCTACCACTAGGAGTGCTCCTTTTCGTAACAGACAAAGATTTATTTTTAGAAAATCGTCCTTTGAAATCAATTTTGGGATTTACGGTCAACATGATTCGCTCTATCCCGTTTATCATTCTTCTTGTTGCCCTGCTTCCTTTAACAAATCTGATTACAGGTTCTACAATTGGTCCGACAGCAGCAAGCGTTTCCCTGTCTGTTGCAGCTATCCCATTTTTTTCAAGAATAGTAGAAACTTCTTTAAGAGAGATCAATAAAGGCATTATCGAAGCGGCTGTGGCAGTAGGGGCAACCCCCTGGATGATTATAAAAGACATCTTGATACCGGAAGCGCGTCCCGGTATTATTCAGGGTTTGACACTTACTACTATCAGCCTTGTTGGATATTCCGCCATGGCAGGAATTATCGGGGGCGGCGGTATCGGAGACCTTGCTATCCGCTTTGGTTATTATCGTTACGACAACACCGTTATGGTAACAACGGTTGTTATACTAATCTGTTTAGTCCAGCTTATTCAATTCGCGGGTGATAAAATTGCCAGAATCACAGATAAGCGCTAAAAATATATAATTTTATCTTCATGGGAGGAATATAAAGTGAAAAAGATTTTATTAGCCGTAATTTTATTGTTATCAGTTAGTGTTGCAGCTGCTTGCGGTAACACTGAAAAAACAACTTCAAAGGATTCTTCAGAGAAAAAACAAATTACTATTGGTGCAACTGCCGGACCATACAGCGATATGGTCAATAAAGCAATCAAGCCCGTTCTTGAGGAAAAAGGGTACGATGTTAAGATTGTAGAATTCAGCGATTATGTACAGCCAAACATTGCTCTTAGCAAAGGCGACCTTGATGCAAACTTATTTCAGCATAAAATTTACATGGAGACTTTTGCCAAGCAGCATAACCTAAAACTTTCCGAACTAATAGTAGTGCCAACAGCACCAATGGGTATTTATTCTAAGAAGTACAAATCACTTGATGACATTGCTTCAGGAAGCACCATTGCTATTCCTAATGATCCTAGTAACCTTGCCCGTGCATTAGGAATACTGGAAGATGCTAAACTAATAACACTTGATAAAAATGTTAATCCATTAACCGTCTCAGAAAAAGATATTAAGGAAAATCCTAAAAAGCTTCAGTTTAAACCAATTGAAGCCGCCCAGCTTCCACGTTCAGTAGATGGAACTGATGCAGCTGCAGTACCAGGAAACTTTGCACTAGCGGCAAAAATGAACCTGCTTGATGCTCTCCAGCTTGAAAAAATGCCAGATGACTACCGTAACCGTATTGTTGTAAATACTAAAGACATAAATTCTTCCTTTGCAAAAGATCTTAAGGCAGCTGTAGAATCAAAAGAATTTGAATCAACGATTGATAAAGAATTCAAAGGTTTTGGAAAACCAGAATGGATGAAAAAGTAAGATGAAAACCAGCGGACTTCCGCTGGTTTTTCCTTTAAGGCTAAAATTTAGGGTACATTCCCCATGATTATTGTCTCAATAAGTAAAACCGAATTGCTTAAAAAAGCCTGTCAGCTGGGACATCTGCAATTAAGCTCAAATATCCGCCCCAGGAACATTTTCCTCCATTACCTTTCGTCCTAGTCCCTTCTCCTGAAATAGAGGTTTAACTGCTATAACGATTTCAGTCGCCTTTCTGCTTTTGCCGCTTAATCCCATTCCCTTTTAAAAAAAACTGTAGTCCTCATTGCCCGGATTTGCTCTTTTCACTTTAAAATCCGGTTATAATCCCCCTTGTCCTTTTTCTATATTTCATACTTTCATCTTTATTACAGATACTATATCAAATGAAAATTCACCAATAAGGAGGTTATTGTTTTGGTTAAAATTCAACATGGCCTAGCCCTTCTAACACTGCTGCCATTTTTGATTTCCCCTCTCTTTCAGGCCACTTCCTCTGTATCGGCAGCTCAGCAAAATCTCTCTGTTGATCTCAGACTTTTGGAGACCACCGACCTGCATGTGTCTTTAGCAAATTATAATTATTACCAAAGCAAAGAAGATAACAAGGTTGGGCTTGTTAAAACGGCAACCTTAATTAGACAGGCCAGGAAAGAAGCCAGTAACTCTCTCCTCTTCGATAATGGTGATAACCTGCAGGGAAACCCTCTAGGAGATTATATAGGTAAAGTAAAAGGTCTTAAGACTGGAGCAGTACATCCGGTTTATCGGGCTTTTAACTTCCTTAAGTATGATGCGATCACACTTGGCAATCATGAGTTTAACTACGGCCTTGACTTCCTGAATACCGCATTAAAAGGGGCAAAGATGCCAGTGGTTAATGCAAATGTATATAAAGCATCACAAAATAAAGCATACTTTAAGCCTTATACTATTCTAAAAAGAAAGGTTACAGACAGCAGCGGCAAAAAACGAACCCTCCGCATCGGTGTAATTGGGTTCGTACCTCCCCAAATCATGGAATGGGATAAAACGAATCTTGAGGGGAAAGTCGAGGCAAGGTCTATTGTTGAATCCGCCAAAAAATATATTCCTGCTATGAAAAAGTCAGGTGCTGATATTATCATAGCCCTTGCTCATACAGGAATTAGTGCAGAGCCTTACACACCATGGATGGAAGACGCCGCTTATTACTTAACATTCGTACCTGGCATCGATGCCATTTTTGCAGGGCATTCCCACCGAATCTTCCCCGGCCCTCTTTATAAGGATTTACCAAATGTAGACCTTAACTCAGGAACAATAAATGGCAAGCCCGTAGTAATGGCTGGTTCTTTCGGAAATACTCTTGGAATTATTGACCTTAAACTGGAGAAGAAGCAGGGTAAGTGGAAAATCCTGACCGGCAAAGGATTTACCAGACAGATTGCAGATGACATGGGGAATTCCCTTGTGGAAACTGACGAAGCCCTTTTAAAGATAATTAAGCCTGAACATACTGCCACAATTAAATATGTAAACAGTCCTGTTGGAGAAACATCCACGCCTATCCATAGTTATTTTTCACTTGTCCAGGATGATCCTTCTGTACAGCTTTTAAACATGGCCCAAACTGATTATCTTACTAAAAAATTGAGGGAACCAAGTTATACTAAATATGCGGGTATTCCTGTTCTGTCTGCTGCTGCTCCTTTTAAAGCTGGCGGACGTGGCGGTCCATCCTATTACACAGATATTCCAGCGGGTACCCTCGCCATAAGAAACATAGCGGATTTGTATTTATATCCTAACTCACTTCAGGCAGTTCTAGTGAATGGAGGACAGCTAAAGGAATGGCTGGAAATGAGTGCAGGCCAATTTAGGAAAATCGATCCTTCCAGCCGCCAGGAACAGTTACTAATTGACCCGAATTTTCGTTCCTATAATTTTGATGTAATTGACGGTATAAAATATCAAATTGATGTAACTCGCCCAGCAAAGTATGATGCTGTTGAAAAGCTAATTAATCCTAATACAAGCAGAATTATTAACCTAACTTATAAAGGAAAACCTGTTACTCCTAATCAAAAATTTATTGTCGCAGCTAACAGTTATCGTGCGTCAAGCACAACATTTCCAGGGGTAAGCAAAGGAGAAGTCATACTAAAGGCTCCTTACGAAACGAGGCAGATTTTAACTGATTTTATCAAGGAAAATAAACGGATAAATCCTTCAGCAGATAAAAACTGGGCAATATCACCTGTTAGAGGATTTGCAATCACCTTTTTTGAATCTTCACCCGAGGCTCAAAAATATGCAAAGCTAACTAAAAATATTACTTATGCTGGTCCTTCCAGCGGGGGATTCGCCAGATATTTAATCAATTTGGAAAACGGTGAGTAATTCAAAAAGAACCTGCTAAGGAGTTAATCCTTTATGCTGGTTCTTTTTTTCCAAAAATAAAAAGCACACTTAGGTATGGGCACTTATCTGCATCTTAAACAAGCTCAAGAAAGTGATGAATTCCGGTTACGGTAAAGACACGGGTGATTTTTGGAGAGGCATTTTTAACCTTTATGATATTTTTGTTTCCTGCAGCCCTCAATTTAATTAGATAAATAAATTGTCTTAGCCCTGTACTGTCTATATATTTAAGACCGCTAAAATCGAAGAGGAGATTCTCTTTTTCAGCAAGAAAGGAAGGATTTAATTTTTCCTGAAAATAAGGAATCATGGACCCATCAAGTTCTCCAGTTAATAAGATTGTTGTTAAATTTCCCTTTTCATCTATCTCTATGTCTAACAGCTTTTCGCTCATATGGATATCCTCCCATTGTCCAAAACCAATGCTCTTATTTACCCCGCTGTGGTCTTTAAAAACGAATCATCTTTTTACATTCCATATACCTTTATACCATAAGCTTTTATTTTTAACCTTATTTATGGTTTTTTTATCCATTTAAATTCAATTAAATTGGTGATCATTTAAATATAATTTCGTTGAGCTACTTTAGGCAACAGCTATCTTTATTTAGTTTTCCCTTTACAACTCCTCTATCCTTTTATACAATTGATAGAAATAAAATATTGCTATGTTTTTTGGAGGAGCCTGTCACCACAGGCTCCTTTTTGCGTTTTTTTGCAAATATTAGCCCTTTTGGCAAAAACAAACTAGATAAGGGGAGTAAGGCCAGATATAAAAAACATACAGAAAACTTGGAGAAGAGGTGGAATTATGTCAAATGAAGCAGCTTTAGCCATTGGCATATTTTTAATTGCTTATGCTTTTATTGTAACTGAAAAAATCCATCGTACAATTGCTGCGATGGCCGGCGGGTTATTAATGGTTTTTTTGGGAATCATCAATCAGGAAACGGCGCTTCATCATATTGATTTTAATACATTAGGCCTCCTTACTGGAATGATGATTATTGTAACCATAACGGCGGAAACAGGTTTGTTTCATTTCATTGCCATTTGGTCCGCTAAAAAGGTAAAGGGCAGCCCCATGAAAATTCTCATTGCCCTCGGAGTGATAACTGCGTTGGGATCAGCACTGCTGGACAATGTAACTACTGTTCTATTAATGGTTCCTGTTACTTTTAGCATAACCCGTCAGCTTAAGGTAAATCCTGTTCCCTATCTGGTCATGGAAATAATTGCTTCTAATATCGGAGGAACGTCCACCATGATCGGGGATCCGCCCAATATTATGCTGGGAAGTGCAGTAAAGGAACTTACTTTTATGGAATTTATTTATAACCTTTTCGGTATTTCTTTCTTTATATTGGCAGTGAATGTAGCTATTCTGGCTTTACTATATCGAAAGCAGCTTAAAACAACAGATTTGTTAAAATCTGCACTTATGGAGCTTGATGAATCAAAAGAAATAAAAAACAAGCCGCTCCTGTGGAAGGCATTAAGTGTGTTGGCCCTTACGATTATTGGCTTTTTTCTCCATCAAATGGTTCATATTGAATCTGCCTCAATAGCGCTTGGAGGTGCCTTTCTGTTATTGATTCTTTCAGGAGAAAGCTATCTGGAAAAGGCATTGCATAGAGTAGAATGGACAACTATTTTCTTTTTTATTGGCCTATTCGTTCTTGTTTCAGGACTGATGGAAACAGGCGTTATTAAGAAGCTGGCAGACTACTCCATCAGTTTAACAGGTGGAGATGTCGCCTCCACTTCGATTTTAATACTTTGGATTAGCGCTATTGCTTCTGCCTTTATTGATAATATTCCGTTTGTCGCCACAATGATTCCAATGATTAAAGAAATGGGAACAATGGGAATAAGTAATTTAGAACCTTTATGGTGGAGTCTTGCTCTTGGAGCATGCCTTGGCGGGAATGGAACATTGGTAGGTGCAAGCGCAAATGTAATTGTGGCCGGAATGGCTGCCAAAGAAGGATATAGGATTTCTTTCGCGAAGTTTTTATTTGTTGCATTCCCTTTAATGATATTATCGATTCTGTTATCAACGGCATACATTTATCTCAGATACCTTATATAAAGGAGGAATACCATGAAATTAAATTATGAATTTAACAAAGAGCTGCTGAGTATAACGGAGAAAGTCAATGAAGAAGATATCGAATTTTCTATTGTTTTCAAGAATGTAAAATTGGCTGAAAAACTTGAAAAGGTCCACCAATACTTCGATTTAAACGAAATACATACTGATGCATTATTCTTTACTAATAAGGACGGCAGCAATCAAATTATTGTCAAAAAGGACTTTTATGAAGATTTTATTCTTCAGCTTTTTAAACAGCAGCTCCTTGAACGACTAAAATGGGAATAGTAATACATTAAAAACTAGGGGATTGCCGCGCCTTTAGGGGAGAGCAGAACCATAGTTGCACCCTTTCGTTTAGAATCTACGGATCTGATTAGACAAAGAGACTGGCTCATTTGGATTGAGCCAGTCTCTTATTTATACAGTCATTCTATTATCCTGCACAAATCTTAGTGCCTTAATACTTTCAAGGGGTCTGCTAATTAAGTAGCCCTGGGCAAGGTTACAGTTTTTATTTCGTAAAAACTCAAGCTGTTCTTTTGTTTCAACACCTTCAGCTACCACCCGTAAATTGAGACTTTGCGCTAGAGATATGACCGCAGAAGCAATGGCAGTATTAGCTTCATCCCATTCAAGATTCATAATAAAGGATTTATCAATCTTTAGAGTATCAATCGGAAAATGCTTTAGATAGCTTAACGAAGAAAATCCTGTTCCAAAATCATCAATAGAGATAGAGACTCCAAGAGACTTTAGGTTATTTAAAACGATAGCTGCCTGTGCAGGATGCTTCATCACCGTACTTTCTGTTAGTTCAAGTTCAAGTGATGAGGCAGACAGACCCGTTTCCTCCAAAACTGAAGCAATAAGCTGCTCAAGATTTTGCTTGTGAAATTGCTGCAGTGATAAATTTACACTTACAGATAAATCTGTTAAACCTGCATCCTGCCATTGTTTGCATTCCTGACAGGCTTCACGAATTACCCAATCACCTATTGGAACAATTAGTCCTGTTTCCTCAGCAATTTCGATAAATGAATCTGGGTAAAGAATTTTTCCCTGATCATTTTTCCAGCGTATCAATGCCTCCATCCCCTGGATTTTTCCGGTTAAAATATCCATTTTGGGCTGGTAATGGAGAACAAACTCATTTTCATCGAGCGCTTTTCGAAGGAGAATTTCTTTATCCATTCGTTCCATGGCATCTTCCTTCATGGATGGGTTGAAAAGGCTGTAGCAGTTTCTGCCCTGCTCTTTGGAACGGTACATAGCCATATCAGCATTCTTTATAAGAGTATTTACATCCTGTCCATCCTCAGGAAATAGGCAAATTCCTATACTTGCCGTAATATTAAACTTTTGATCATAAATATAATATGGCTCAGTCATTATCTCTATGATTCTCTCACAAACAGCGAACGCATCCTCAGGGCTTTTTGCATCTGGAAGAAGAATCATAAATTCATCCCCGCCGAATCTTGCGAGTATGTTTCCTTTTTCTTTACCGATCGCTTCCTGAAGGTGTACAGAAACTCTTTGCAGGAGTAAATCTCCAGCGTGATGTCCCAAGCTATCATTTATAACTTTGAATCTGTCAAGGTCAATTAACAGAATACCAAATGGCTTTTTCCCACTTATACTATTACCGAGACGTCCTTCAAGCCAGGTCTGGGTATACCACCGGTTTGGCAAACCTGTAAGAGCATCATGATAAGCCATATGTTCCATTATCTCTTCTGCCTGCTTTTTATCCCTAATATCCCGGCATAACGCAAGAAAATATGGCTTGCCGCCAATTTTCACCTGACGGACATTAATGTCCGCCGGGACCTCCTCTTTTTCTTTTGTAAGGATAAAATCTTCAAACCTATATGATTTATTTCCCTTCCACCTTTTAGTTATCTTATCTTTCAAGTGGATGAATAAATCCTCTGCAGTAAGCTTTAAAAGTTCACTTTTTTTATAACCCAGCAGTTCACTCGCTGTCATATTTACATCAATAATCTGGCCGGAAGGAGAAATAAGAAAGAAGCTGTCTGCCGCCTGATCTACGAGGCCCCTAAACTTCTCCTCACTTTCTCTCAAAAGCTGTTCAGCTTTTATCCGATCAGTAATATCAAGAGCAAAACCCAGCAGGAAGTCTTCCTGGGACTCCTCTAACTGTATGATAGTTTTTCCAGCAAACATATAGTTTTCTTTTCCCTGAAAGCCCGTTTTAATTTCCGTTGTTGTTAATTTTCTGTTCTCCCAGACACTCATGTCGACCTTTCGAACATCACTGGCTATTGATTCAGGAAAAAAATCATATACTGTTTTTCCTATTAATTCTTCCTTGGACTTACCATTGGCTTTACAAGCCTGTTCATTGGCAAAAATAGTTTTACCATCGGGATCTTCCAAAAATATATTAATAGGCAGCGCATCGAGGACTTTCGAGATATAATCATCATTGACTCGGAGCTTTCTCATTAGCTCTGCCTCAATTCTCTCCAAATCTTCAACCCTCTTATGAAGGCTGTCCATTTCTGTGATTGTCAAAGAGGGGTTTTGCTTTTTCACGAACTATCCCGTCCTTATTATAAAAATGGTTCAATCCCGTTTATTTTTCCTATTATCCGACCGTTTCTTCGGGAAATGGGGAATTTCGACTTAGTTTTAACTATAACTGCATATTAGCATTTAAACCATCCATATTTCTCCTTATTTTTGATGCTTTTGGCTCTTTTCGGAGAATAGACAATAAATTTTAAGTTTTTTCCATAATGTGAGAAAATAAAGAAGCATGATGAATTAGGAGGGATAGCAATGGCATTAGACTTAAAAAGTACAGTAAAGTTACATAACGGGGTGGAAATGCCCTGGTTTGGTCTTGGTGTTTTCAAAGTAAAAGAGGGATCTGAGGTAATTGATTCAGTAAAAGCTGCGATCAAGAATGGATATATAAGCATTGATACAGCAGCGGTTTACAAAAATGAGGAAGGTGTAGGCCAAGGTATTAAGGAATCTGGAGTGCCACGCGAAGAACTATTTATCACCTCTAAAGTTTGGAATGCTGATCAAGGATACGAATCAACTTTAAAGGCTTTTGATACAAGCCTGGAGAAGCTCGGTCTAGACTATCTTGATCTTTACTTGATTCACTGGCCTGTTAAAGGAAAGTATGTTGAAACCTGGAAAGCGCTTGAAAAATTATATAAAAATGGCCGCGTCAAAGCTATTGGTGTTAGCAATCATCATGTACATCATTTAAAGGATATTTTAGCAGAAGCAGAAATCAAGCCTATGGTTAACCAGGTAGAGTATCATCCGCATTTAACTCAGAAAGAGCTTCATGAGTTCTGTAAGAGCGAGGGCATTCAGCTTGAAGCCTGGTCACCATTAAAACAAGGTGAGCTTTTAAATGAACCAGTCATTGCAGAAATTGGAGAAAAATATCAAAAGTCAGCTGCTCAGGTTATTTTAAGATGGGATCTCCAAAATGAGGTTGTTACTATTCCAAAGTCGATTAAAGAACATCGTATTATTGAAAATGCCAGCATTTTCGATTTTGAATTATCCTCTGAGGACATGGAAAGAATTAATTCTCTTAATAAAAATGAGCGAATTGGTTCAGACCCAGACAACTTCAATTTTTAATAGGAAAGCATAAGATTTTAGAGAAGCATAATCCAAACAAAAAAGAACAAAAGGCAAATGCCTTTTGTTCTTTTTATTCGCCTAAGTCTATATTGTGGTATACCTGGCGGACATCTTCCAAATCTTCAAGGGTATCAATAAGCTTTTCAAATTTTGCCTGGCCATCTTCAGGAAGAGTAACTTCGTTTTGTGCAAGCATTGTAATTTCAGCAACGGTGAATTCTTCGATTCCTTCATTTCTTAATGCTTCCTGTACGGCATGGAATTGCTCAGGGTCTGCGTATACGATGACAGAATCTTCTTCTTCAAGAATGTCACGTGCATCAACATCTGCTTCCATAAGGATCTCAAGCACATCATCAGCTGATTTTCCTTCAATCCCGATAACAGCAGTAGGATCGAACATATAGGCTACCGATCCACTGACACCCATGTTTCCGCCATTTTTACCAAAAGCAGCACGGACATCCGATGCAGTACGGTTTACGTTATTTGTAAGAGCGTCAACAATAATCATAGAGCCATTTGGCCCAAATCCTTCATAGCGAAGTTCATCAAAGCTTTCCTCAGAACCGCCTTTTGCTTTTTCAATCGCACGGTCGATAATATGTTTTGGCACACTGTAAGTCTTTGCACGCTCGAGCATAAACTTTAATGCCTGATTGGATTCAGGATTCGGGTCACCCTGTCTGGCAGCAACATAAATCTCACGTCCAAATTTTGCATATATACGGCTTGTATTAGCGTCCTTTGACGCCTTTTTTTCTTTAATATTGTTCCATTTACGGCCCATTATGAACACTCTCTTTCATCTTTAATTCTTTGGCACGGCTTTATTCAGGAGCCGGTACCCTAATGCTGAAAAAATATATGTGTGTGAAGAATTCATTTAATTTACCAAATAACATTATACCTTAAATCTGTTATTTGTTAAAAGCCAAATAATAGAGACGAAATTTTTAAAAATTAATTATTAAATTACATATTTATAAAACTTCCGGTCAACTGCCATTACGGGAAAAAGAGCCACATAGCTGTGGCTCTTCTGGAATATGTTCCGGATTATTCTATTATTTTTAGCTTTTCAAGTTCCTGGTTTACCTTTTCCTGCAAATCGTCATTAAGGGTTACTGTATTGTTCCCAGTAGTTAATCGATAGAACTGTGTGCTTGCAGCAGCTTCTGCTTCTAGCTTTTGAACATAGCTTTCTACTTTTGCAAATCCATTTACAGCACTTGAAGGATCAAAGGCGGACAGTGACTCCTGTGATTGCCTTACTGCTTTAGCCGCGTGAGCTCTTGACAGAAGATTTAGCTTTTTATATTCCAGTTCCTGATATTTTTCACTCATCTTGACGATTTGCCCCTGAAGAGTAGTGGTTTGATTTTTGATCGCAGCCAATTGGGCCTGATAGTTTTGCAGTTTTTCTTCCTGAAGAATTTTCTCCTTTAACGCCAATCTTGCCACGTCTTCCTCGTTCCTTGAAACTGCGAGTTCTGCCTGCCTGCCGCGTTTGGCAACTAAAGCTTCCGCATCAGCCACTAACTGGGCATACCGATTTTCCAAGTATAGCTGCTGGGCAAGTGCTTTTTGCGCCTCCGAAACCTGACCCTCCAGCTCTCTCATATGTTGGTTCATCATGACTAAAGGATTTTCCATCTTATCCAGTACCTCGTGTAAATCTGCAGTAAAAATTGTTTTTACTCTTTTTAAAATACCCATTTTACTTCTCCTCCTTTGAAATACTTCTTTCCCATTCATCCAACAGGTCAGCATGGCTGTTTACCGGAACAGGCGAAGCCTGAAATGAAACTGGCACATCCCAGCTTTGACCTTTTTCACTTTTCTTCCATTTTTTATATAGCCAATAAACAAAGACAGCAGCTGCGATTGCAATAAGGAACTCTTTCAATATCAGAACTGCTCCGACAAACATAAGAAGCCAGCCTGTCCACTTTCTTACGATACTGCTTCCAGCGGTTTTGCGTAATAGCCATCCAAGGAGGAATACTGCACCCGCCAAAATCCAATTGACTAGCCCAAAAGCAAAGTGATGAGGGCCTCTAAAGCCTCTTCCCATTGGCCCGTGTCCAAAATGCATACTGGCTTGACGGCCGTTCATTTGCTGCCTGTGCTCCCCGCCCCTGCCACTACGGCCATTGAAGGTTCCAGTTTTACCCGGCTTCCCTTGCTGCGGTGATTGAACCGCATTCTGTGGAGGCATTTGTTGACTCCCATTAAATTGCTGAGCATTAGGAAGGAAGTGATTCCTTTCATTTGCTCCCCATCTGCCATGGCTGAAACTAAAAATTGCAGCAGCAAGGATCATTGCCAGAAGCGGTACCATTAACCACCACCTTTTACGACGCTTTTTGATCTGCCCGATTTCTTCCATTGTATGTCCTCCTTACGTCCTCTACTGTCTTACAACATCATTATGGAAGGGATACCTTAACTTTTTCTTAACTTTTGGAGGCAGCTCGTCTTTGTCACAAATTTGTCTATAAAGTTTTCATAAAAAAACAGGCAGTTATGAGACTGCCTGTTAACAAAAGGTTTATTATTGAGCTGATGCCTGGCCTTCTTCAATGGTCAGATTTGCAGACTTCTCTTTACCCTGACGGTAAAATGTTATTTTTACCTTATCTCCAGGTTTTGCAATGCGATATAAATATTTTCTTAATCCCAGTGCATCATTAATCTTATTATTATCAATAGACGTAATGACATCTAATTTTTTTAAGCCGGCTTTTTCGGCGGGAGAATTCGAAGCCACTGACATGACCACAATTCCTTTTTTCACACTGCCTGGAAGATGAAGTGTTCTGCTCCAGTATTGGGATGGAATTTCATCAATTGACATTGGGCCGATACCAATAAAAGGCCTGCGCACTTCTCCATACTTTTCAAGGTCCTTCATAATTGGTTTGGCGGCACTAATTGGAATGGCAAACCCTATTCCTTCAACAGCATCCTGGGAAATTTTTGAGGAGTTAATACCAATCAGCTGGCCGTTGATATCAATTAAAGCACCTCCGCTGTTTCCAGGATTAATAGAAGCATCTGTCTGAATAACTTCAGCCTGCCAATCCACTGCACCATTCTGGTCAAGGTCAACTGGCATTGTTCGCTGGGCTGCACTTATAACACCTTTTGTAACTGTACCCTGCAGGAATCCAAGAGGGTTACCTATAGCAATGGCTGACGCTCCTGGTTCTAAGTGATCTGATTCGCCCATTTCGATTACATCATTTATCTTTTTTCCGTCCACCTGAAGAACAGCCAGGTCTGATAATGGATCAGAGCCTAAAAGCTTTGCCTGCAGCTTATCACCATTATTTAAATTAACTTCAAGCTGGGTTGCACCATCAACTACATGGTGGTTTGTCACAATGTACGCTTTTGATCCTTCTTTTTTATAGATAACACCCGATCCGGAGCTTACAGCTTTCGGCGTTGTGCCCTGCAGAATATCGCCGCTGCCCTCCTGAAAATTAACTACACTTACTACAGCATCCTTTGCTTTTTTAACAGCTTTGGTTACCTCTGATTCCTGATTATCATCTGCTGCAAGAGCTTTTCCGTCCATTACAGCCTTTTTTCCTGCATCGGCAGCAGTCTTTACTGAATTTTCTCCCTGTAAAAATGAAGTGGCAGCCAGAATGACCAAAGCACCAATTAACGCACCAATTAATCCTGGGAGAAACCACTTTCGAGTGTTTCTTTTAAACTCCATCCATTTCCCATCCCTTCCTGTTCGATTCCTGAGGTTTAACTACCAAATAATGCTTTAAATTTTCCCTTCTGGAAATCTATCAAACTCATATTAGGGATTTTGTACATTCTTCCTCCATTTACCAGTTTTATATGACAAGAACATAAGGTGAAAGCGCTCGAGTTAGATGATGAAAGGAAAAAATCGCCACGTCCTCGAAAAGCTGCGCTTTTCTTCGTGCGATGATTATGCTGCCGGAGCTTTCCTTGTCCTGTGGCCACGCCTTCCTGACCCCCATCCTGTGGGCCTCCAACAGGCATAAGACGAATCACTTAGTCATCCTCAGAAAAGCTAAAGCTTTTCCTTCGTGCGATGTAGATGCTTCCGAAGCGTTCCTTGTTCTGATTTCTGAAGTGAGTTGGCTTATGACCCCGAGCTGTTCGAATCATCACCTATCGGTCATGATCCTCACAAGATATTCAAAGAAGCATATTCTCGAGGAAAACTGGCTGGGCGCTGAAGCTGGATTACAAAAACTTAGTTCGGAGTAATTCACAAGGTAAAAATCTATAATTTCCCAAACAAAAAAAACAGAGCCATTTCACAGCTCTGTTAGGATAATTCTGGTTCTTTTCTATCTGATATTCTCCAGTCGTTTGTGTAGATATTAAAACTTTCATTTCGAATAAAACCAACTGTTGTAATGCCCAGCTTGTTGGCTAGTTCTATTGCAAGCTCTGTGGGAGCAGATTTGGATAGGATAACTGAACATCCCATCTTAGAAGCCTTTATTAAAATTTCACTCGATATTCTTCCGCTGAAAACGAGAATTTTATCATCAGTGGGTATAGAATTTTTCACACAGTAGCCAAAAAGCTTGTCCAAAGCGTTATGCCTGCCAATATCCATTCGCATTAGCTGCATCCCAGTTTTGTCACAAAGCGCGGCATTATGGACACCGCCGGTTCGCTTAAAGGTTTCTGCCTCCTTCTGAAGATTATCCATCAATTCAATACATTCAGCCGGTGTAAGGCTTATTTTGATATGTCCCACTTTTTTAACAGTTAAAGCATCATTAACGAAGTAAAAGCCCTGGCGCGACATTCCGCAGCATGAAGTAATATATCTTTTTGAACGGAATTGATCATTTAGCAGATGGGTATTTTTTACCGTAACATGAGCAAAGCCCCGTCCTTCTTCTATCCATAAATCCTCGATATCACTATAGCCTTTAATTACATGTTCTGAAGCCAGAAATCCAATAACCAGGTCTTCCAAATATTCCGGAGTGCACACAAGTGTAGCAAACTCCTCCTGGTTTAGCTTTATGGTTATCGGGAATTCAGTCACAATCGTATCATCTGTTTCCCATAGTTCGCCGTTTTGAAAGCGAGTAATAGAAAGATTGGTTTCATTTTGCAGCAAAATTAAAGTCACCTCTCAATCGGCTGTTCAAACATAAAGACGGATACAGCGATATCTTCTTCAATATTAATATCCGAAAATAAAAGAACCAGCTTACTTTGCATTACTTCTTCGAGCTCCACTGGAGGCTCCTTTTTATAGTGATCCTGAATCATTTTTGTCCTTGCTCTGTGTACTTGTTCAAAGCCTTCCGAACTCTGTATAATAAACTTTTCAACCGGAGTAAGATTTCCTTTTAAAGTTGTAATGGCCATATTATCAACAAATACCGTTTTTATAGAGTCAGGACCTTTTCCAAAAAGATCTTTTCGGACTTTGCGGACAACTTCATTAAATTGATGTTCCCTTTTGCTCATCTGTTTTCCCCCTTTTCTTCCCCAAAATTGACTTTGAAGGGGCTAAAAGCAAATAGCCTACTATAAGTACTAAAATAACAATCGATAATAGCAAATTTTGAAATACATCAGACCGGTTAACAATGATAAATCGGATGGTTGCTGTAATTCCAATATAAATAAGGTACCGGAGCTGAAAATACTCACCATTTTTAAAATAAACAACTACCATCGTGAAAAAGGCAAAATAAAGAAAAAAGTTAACGACCTGTTCTAAAATTGAATGCACATCTTTAGGGGTGAAAATGGCCATTTCTCCTATTGAATAGATTTGCCTGATCATTAAAAAACTTAGTAGAATCAATAAAATTGATAATGTAATGTTTTTAACCACATTAGAAAATTTCGTTATAGCAAGAATGATGAGTTTATTTTCCATTTAGTTTTACCCTTTCTAAGAGAAATAATTTTATTTTCAACTGTTTTATTTTAAACCTTGCCCGATGCCTTTTATAAGATTTAGGCCAAATAGAAGGGTCCGGTTTATATCAGGGTCCTTCATTGCCTTTACAAGGTCCCATACACTTGCTTTTTTATTTGACTGTAATCCCTCATCAGCCTTCTTTATCCCTAAATTTAGTCCGTTAACCAGCTTTTTTGTAAACTCTGGGTCTAATTCACTTAAGGCTCCCGCAGCAGCCATGGCGTTATTAATCATATTGGTGACAGGTGGGCGGACCATTTGTCCAATAGCAATTTCCGCCACTTTTTCTTTTGCTTTTACCAGAGAAACAGCAGCATCCAATATTCCGCTCCCCTGTAGCTCACTGATAAGTACGATGGCTTCTTTTAATGCCTCCGTATTTTCTGCTGCATGTTCCTTCAGGCTTTGAATCGATTCCTGATTCTTTTCCTCACCCGTTTTTTGTTCTTCAAAAATCATAGAAATTGGTTTTGCCATCTTTAAGTTCTCCCTTTTTTATACCGCAGAAAGTCCACACCAAAAAGAAGCATTGGCAATGGACTTTCTACCCTTGTTATTTATTTCAGAACTAAATCTTGTTTTTTATCTCGAGAAATTTGTTTTACAGATTTGTTAACCGAATCAATTTTTTGAGATTCTGGTTTTACTTCTTCCTTAACAGACGGAGTTTTCTGAGAACCCGGTTTTATATACTCGTTTAATGAAGCAATCGGCTGATAATCATCACGTTTCCATTTACGATATACTTCAGCACCCATTTGCGGTGTGCGCTTCGCATTTCTTGGATTGAAGGAAGGAAGCGGTGAATCCCCTTTTGTAATCAAGATTTCCATTTTCACCCTGGTCTGCTTGTAGGCAGGTGTATTGGTCTTAACATCTCCTGCATTTCCTGTAAGCAGGTTAATCGCATTTTCATGGCTGACAGAGTGCATTGGTACATATAACTCTTTTCCATGAACCCTGTCTGTAATGGTGGCTCTTAACTTAATGGCACCGTAAGGAGAAACTAATCTTAAAAGAGATCCCTCGAATATTCCGCGCTCATTTGCAAGCTCAGGAGAAACCTCGACAAATACCTCAGGAAGCTTATAAATCAAGCCTTTTGATTTATTAGTCAGATTTCCTTCGTGGAAATGCTCAAGCAAACGGCCATTGTTTAAAACTAAGTCGAATTCTTCTCCAAAATGATAAGGAGGAATGTATTCAACTAAAGAAAATACCGCCTTTTTATCAGGGAAATTGAAGCCTTCCGTAAATAGCAGCGGAGTGCTTTCCCCAGTATTGCTGCCCCACAAGAAGCTGTTCCAGCCCTCGAGTTTTTCATAGCTTGCTTCTTTAAAAATAGGTGAAAGGCTTGCCATTTCTGCATAAACTTCACTAGGGTGCTGATAATTCCACTCTGCTCCCATATAATTTGCAACCTGCTGGATAATCCACCAGTCTGGCATTGAATCTTCAAGAGGTTCAAGAACTTGATAAAGTCTTTGTACCCGACGCTCTGTATTTGTAAAGGTGCCATCCTTTTCAAGTGATGGTGCCGCAGGCAAAATAACATCAGCAAACTGAGCTGTTTTTGTAAAGAAAACATCCTGGACAACAAAGAATTCAAGCTTGGATAATGTGTCGTGTACATGATTAGCATTGGAGTCAATCCATGCCATATCTTCACCAACAAGATACATTGCTTTTAGTTCTCCAGCTTCAACCGCCTCAAGCATTTGAATATTATCTTTACCAGGCTTACCGGATATTTCTACGCCATATGCCTCTTCAAATTTGGCACGGGCAGCTTCATCAGTAATATGCTGATAGCCTGGAAGCCAGCCTGGAAGAGTTCCCATATCACATGCACCCTGAACATTGTTATGTCCACGAAGAGGGTAGGCACCTGCACCTGGACGCATATAGTTACCAGTCAGCAGTAATAGATTAGATATAGCTGCTGATGTATGGCTTCCTCCAACGTTTTGTGTAACACCCATTCCCCAAAGCACACAGGTTCCATCGGCTTCATGAATCATCTTAGCCATTTCTTTTAGTGTGTCTATTGAAATGCCTGTAGTTTGCTCAGCGTATTCTAAAGTGAATTTGGAAAGATGATTTTTATATTCCTCGAACTGGTTAACATGATTTAAGATAAATTCTTTATCTTCCCATCCCATTTCAAGAATGTAATTTGCTACGGCACTAAGCCATACAAAGTCTGTTCCCTGGTTAGGGTGTACATATAAGTCAGCACGTTCAGCCATTTCATGCTTACGAAGATCAGAAACAATCAATTTCTGGCCGTTCAGTTTTTGAGCCCGTTTTACCCGGGTTGCAAGAACTGGGTGTCCTTCTGTTGGGTTTGCACCAACAATCATTACTAAACCTGCTTTTGAAATATCCTCAATTGTACCTGAGTCTCCGCCAAAGCCTACTGTTGACATTAAGCCGTCTGTTGCAGGTGACTGGCAGTACCTTGAGCAGTTATCAACGTTATTTGTCGTAAATACCTGGCGGGCGAGCTTCTGCATTAAGTAATTTTCTTCATTTGTAATTTTTGAAGAAGAAACAAATCCGATTGCATTGGGACCATCAGTTGCTTGAATAGCGCCCATCTTTTGTGAAATAAGAGTTAATGCCTCATCCCATGATGCTTTAACAAATTGATCTCCTTTACGAATCAATGGAGTAGTCAATCTTTCTTCAGAGTTTACAAAGTCCCAGCCGAACTTACCTTTAACACAGGTAGATATGCTGTTAACCGGTGCCTGTTCAACTGGTTCTACTTTTAATATTTCACGGCCTTTTGTCCAAACTTCAAATGAACAGCCGACACCACAGAACGTACAAACTGTTTTGGTTTTCCTTGTTCTAGTATCCCGCATGGCTGCTTCCACTTCGGAAATAGCAAAAATGCCTGTATAGCTTGGTTCAACTGCTTTTACCAAATCAATCATCGGTGATAAAAGATTATCTTCTATACCAGACATAAATCCGGCCTGGCCTAGCATTGATTTTTCCTGTAATGCGTTACATGGGCAGACGGTAGAACACTGTCCGCATGAAACACAGGAGGATTCGTTTATAGACTTTCCTCCGTCCCAAAGGACCCTTGGCTGTTGGCTTTCCCAATCAATGGTCAAGGTTTCGTTAACCTGAACATCCTGGCAAACCTCAACGCAGCGTCCGCATAATATACATTGGTCCGGGTCATAGCGGTAGAATGGATGGGTCATATCGACATCGTATCCCTTTGGAGTGAATGGGCGTGTTTGATGTTCAATACCCATTTGCTCCGCCGTATTATGTATGCGGCAATTGCCATTGTTGTTGTCACACACTGTACAGTAAAGCATATGGTTCTCAAGAATCCTGTCCATGGCTTCTGCTTGTGCTGACTTAGCCAGCTCCGAGCTTGTTTTAATGTCCATACCATCCACAAAGGTGGTTGAGCAGGCTCTCATCAGTTGGCCGTCAATCTCACACATGCATGTATCGCATGTCTGAATAGGACCGGTAATTTCTGAATAGCAAATATGCGGATGCTCCACTCCCTCGGCCATTAAGTGGTCAAGTATGCGTGCTCCTTCTACTACTTCTTTTGTTTCCCCGTTAATAGAAACGGTAACTGTTTTTGTTGTCATACTCCTTACCCCCAGAAAATTAAAGAAACCTCGGCAATTGCCTAGCCTTAAGGCGAAGGCAGAGCCGTAGTAATGCGTTTAAAAATTCTACTAAAAAAAGCTATAAACGCAAAAAATCCATCACAAAGCAAATATGTGAAAACACATAATTGCTTCATGATGGATGTATATCGAGCATTTACTAATACTTTTTACCAATCCGTCAATATAAATAAGATAAGCAGCACCCATACTTTTAAACAAAGTATGAACACCACTTTTACAAGTTTAGTACTTTTAGTTTTCACTGTCAATGCAGTGGAAACTATTAATCTATTTCCCAGTAATATTTTTTCTACAGAAAAGAAACCCAGGTCATAGACCCGGGTTTCTAAAAAGATGTTATTTGTAGATTACGATTGAACCAACTGATTTGTCAGTTGATTGGCCGTTCACACGAACTTTCAGGCCATATTTGCCGAGATTACGGCCAGCGTCTGGCATGAAAGTATTTGCAAATGAATTGCTGTCGTTAAATAACGATATAGCAGGCAGACTTGGTGAAGTTAATGTCTGTACTCCTGGGTAATCAATATTCAAACCAGAAGTGGGATTCAATCCAAACGCTGCATCAGCAATGTGGTAACGCGTGCTTGCCTCAGCAGTTTTACCAGTAGCTAGCTGCCATAGAAGGTCGTTGCCTTGGTGAGCATCGACAACTCCCAGCCATCCATCACCAGGATGAGTGCCAGTAAAGTTATCAGTATAACTTTCATCCACATACCAAACTACTAATCCGCCATCATAGCTCATTAATGAATTGCCACGCTTGATGTGAGCAAGTCCCTCATCTACGCCTTTATGGTTACGCCATTCAAGTAGATAATATTGGTTAGCATATACATTACCATCGAATCTGTCAAAACCTTTCATAGTGAAAGCAGAAGAAGCATTTTCGGCACCATCAGTTAGAATATCTGTACCGTCCGCAGTAACTCTTACATTATCCACGAATAATCCTGTGTCACTGTATCCCCAGTCAGTAATATAACGGAATTGTACTTGAATCTTCTTCCCTGTGTATGCAGAAAGATCAAAGGTTTCCTTTTTCCACCCTTTGGAATCACCTGTGAATCCTGGAAGATTGTCCGGAATCGTTGGATAAACACCATTTACTACATCTGATCTAGTATCAGCATTGGAGAGCGACTTCCATGTTTTTCCTCCATCCTCTGAAACTTGGACAAAAGCAAAATCCCATGATTCTTCAATCTTATACCAAGCATCAAAAGTTAAAGAGGCAGTAGTTTTACCTGTCAAATCAACATTTGTTACCATTGTATTATTAATCTCATCACCATTTCCTCCCCAGAAGGAATAGCTTCCAGTCAAAGGATCTAAAACATGTGTTTTCTTTTGTGGTAAGTTAATTTGAACCGTTTGGCCATTCTTACCTAGAGGAGAATTACCTTGATCAAGAAGGAATTGAGTTCCTTTGGTTGACACATCT
This sequence comes from Neobacillus terrae, assembly GCF_011393025.1. Classification (GTDB taxonomy): domain Bacteria; phylum Bacillota; class Bacilli; order Bacillales; family Cytobacillaceae; genus Neobacillus_A; species Neobacillus_A terrae. The sequence continues at coordinate 197,883 of NZ_JAAOEO010000009.1, forward strand.
TCCCAATTTACAGCTGTAGGTTTGGCCCATTCTCCTCCTAATGTAGAAGCAAAGTAAGATTTAGCAAAAGGAGAGAATCCAGTAGGTTCTGCACCTGGAACTTTACCTGCCCATGAGCCGCTTGCCATAATTGACCAGTAGCCGATTGCCTCGCCTGTACCTGTATATTGAGTGTCATACTCATCTGGAAGACCCAAGTCATGACCATACTCGTGAGCGAAAACACCAGTTGCTCCGTCTTCTGGCATCATTGTGTAGTCATAGAAGCCAGGAAGACCTTTTCCTAGACCATCTGGATCATAGAATACTGCAGAACGGTGAGACCATATTGCATTGTCTCCTTGTTTTCCGCCACCAGCTTCCTGCCCCATACCTGAGTGGATGATTTGTAAGTGATCTACTAAACCATCTGGCTCCCATAAGTTACCGTTTCCGTTTAGATCATGCGGATCTTCCAAATCATAATCTTGAAGAGGAATACCAGCAGCTTTAGCTGCCTCTAATGTATCTTTTACTAGTTGTTTAGAACCGCCTGGCCCAACATTATCGTGTCCGCCTTTAGCATCAGCCCCATAAAATGCTGCAGTTCCTGGAACCTTTAGCCAACCATAAGCTTTACCTTCGACAGTGTAAGTACCACCGGATTGCTGTTCGTAAAATTGCTTTTGGGATACAAAATCTTCACCATTTGGGCCTTGGACACCCTTTTCTCCAAAAATCATATCTTCATAATGTTGAAGATTGTAGTCTTTATAATAATTATCTGTTTCATCAGGTTGAATTTGGTTATGTGGCAAATCTGAAAATTCTACCGTTAAGGTTAGCAATTTGCCCTTCTTCTTAACTCCTGGTGATGCACCTTCCTGAACAGGATCCGGATTACCCTTCAACTGGCCATATTTATTACCCTGACCTTTTAAAAGACCATGATTGAAATCTTTAAATTTCCGCTGTTTTTCAGCATCTGCTGCTTTTACTTTTGCGGCAAGCGGATCAGATTGTTTCGCTTTATCGTCTTTGCCTTTTACCTCAAGATAATTGTTTAAAGCTTTTTGCTTTTCTGCAGCACTTGCACCTGCAGGAATAACTCCTCTTTTAATCAATGATTCTAGCAATTTTTCATCATTGACAATTGATAAATCCAAAGACCCGTAAGATTGGGAAACATTTGCCTGAGCCTGAACCTTATGTAATGGGCTGGTTCCTGCAGTATTAAAATAATTTCCAGGAAACCCTGAGAAAAGTGTTCCAGCAATTACAGCCGTTGTCAGACCTGACTTTAAAAATTTGTTCAATGAATTACCCCCTCAAAATTTGTTATTCACATATTTATAATATTTGGAAAATTATTATTTTACAACAGTATGAAAGATTCATTTTCTGACAATTTAATCAATTATTCTGCACCTTTTGGACTATTTTTTTATTTCTAGTAATCTTTTAGTAGCTTACCCTACCTTTCTTTGTAGGAAAAACTCCTTATCTGTCTAAAAGAAATTTTCCCAACAGAGAGAAAAAGTTTACAGACACATAAAAAAACAGGGCGGTTATCCCACCCTGTTTTCCCTCATTCAATATCATCGCTATCATTAAGTTTATCAAGTATGGTTATCGTTCTACTAAAATGGTTATTAAAGTTTTGTCTCGTTATCGACAACATTTCGACAATGATTCGCTCCTTAAAGAATTGATGACCAGATTTCTCTCTTATCTCCATTTCAGTATTAATAAAATTTATTTATTTTTGAACTTTACTGACTTTCGGAAAGGTAATAAATTTTTGACCGAAGAGATAATTTTTATAGGGAGGTTAAAACGAAAGAAGTATATGTAGGAAACTCTATTAACTTTGGGGAATACATTAAAATAAAGATGAGGTGATGTTATTGTTTTGGGTACTTATTTTAGTTGCTGGAATTTCCCTTTTCGCTTTTCTGATTGACCGAAGAAATAAAAAAATAAATAACAGCACTGGCGTAACCAAAAATCCAGGAGCCAAACCGGGAGAAAGTTCAAACTACACAATGGGAGACAATCATTTTACACACGGAGAATAAGCCACCTTTTTGGGGCTTTTTTCTTTTTAAGCCAAAAAAAAAGACTGGTGCCATGACCAATCTCAATAAGGGAAGTTTTTGAAAGTAAGGTTTGTTGAACCAACTTTCAATTAAGTTACCTTTATAATAAGGCACACTTTTGAAGAATTTATAGAGAAGTTATGTGGAAGTTGTGAAGATGATAATATCTTACTCCTAAATGGGGAGCAGTTTTAATACTCTCTAATATAGTTTATAATTAAATTTAATTAAGTAACTTTATCACCAGGCGGAGGAATATCAATGGACAAGAATATGATGACTGGCAGCTTTCAGCTGATGAAATCGATCAATCGGTCATTAATTTTAAATATTATTCGCGAAAAAGGACCTATTTCTCGAGCGGAAATTGCAAAAGTAACAAAGCTTACCCCTCCTACTGTCAGTAATCTAGTTAAAGAATTATTGGAGGACGATATAGTAATAGAACGTAATCTTGGAGAATCAAGCGGCGGCCGAAAACCTACGATGCTGACCTTAAATTCAGATAAATTCTTTGTAATTGGTCTGGATATTGGGTCGCATGATTTAAAAGTAATTTTATCTTCAATTGAAGGCAAAATTATTAAAAAGGATATTTTCCCTATCCCTGAAATTCTAACAAACGATACGCTGCTATCTTTAATGAAGACTGCTATTTATTCCATAAAAAATGAGAAAATAATTGAAGATGGAAGGATTATTGGAATAGGCGTAGGAATGCACGGAATTGTAAATGTAGAAAAAGGCATTTCTGTTTTTGCGCCTAATTTAAAGCTTCAAAATATCCATATAAAACAGGCATTGGAACAGGAATTCCAAATAACAGTTAAGGTTGAAAATGATGCACGGGCCATGGGTCTTGGTGAGCTATGGTTTGGCAGCGGAACAGGCATTGACAGCTTTGTTTGTATTAATGTGGGCCGTGGTGTTGGAGCTGGAATAATCATCAATGGCAGGCTTTATCATGGAGATCATTTTATCAGCGGAGAAATTGGACATATGGCAATTGATATTAACGGCCCTAAATGTACCTGCGGTAATAATGGCTGCCTTCAAACCTTTACCTCAGGCCCTGCAATAGCTGATTATGTAAAAGATGAAATAAGTCGCGGACAGGCAAGCATTTTACCAAAGCTTGCTGGCCAAAAGATCGAGAACATTACTGGAGAGCTAATCTATAAGGCTGCCCTAGAGGGTGATCAGCTGAGTATCAGCGCTCTTGCTCAGGCTGGCAGGTATATTGGAATTGGTTTAACAAATCTTATACATATCATTAATCCTAAAAGGATTATCCTCGGCGGCGGTGTTTCAAATGCAAAAGAGTTCGTTCTGGATAGTGTGATTGAAACGGTAAATCAAAGAGCCCTAACAAAAGAGGCCAAACAAACAGAAATTATCGTATCAAAATTTGGCAAAGACGCAACAGCGATGGGAGCAGTCACCCTTATTTTGACCGAGATATTTTCAGCAAAAGGAACAAAAACAGCTGCCTCCCATTAATGCGGCAGCTGTTTTAATAAGTGTAAAAAAAATCCCTGTGCCGCTAAAGACAAGGATTCTTTTCGTACTTTATTTTTCATCACCATATCCGTTTGGATTAGCACTATGCCATTTCCAAGCCGTTTCAATGATGGTTTTTAAATCATTGTATTTTGGCTTCCATCCGAGCACATTTTGAGCTTTTTCGGAAGTTGCAATGAGTGCTGCAGGGTCTCCTGCTCTTCTAGGACTGATGACCTCCGGAATTTTATGTCCAGTAACTTCTCTGCTTGTTTCTATAACCTGTTTAACAGAAAAGCCTGTTCCATTTCCAAGATTAAAAACATCGCTTGTATCATTCTTACGTAAATGCTCCAGTGCAAGCCAGTGGGCATTCGCCAGGTCCATAACATGAATATAATCACGGATGCATGTGCCATCTTCTGTTGGATAATCATCACCAAAGATTCCAATCGATTCTCTCTGGCCAAGGGCTACCTGAAGAATAATCGGAATAAGATGGCTTTCAGGATTATGGTCTTCGCCAATAATTCCGTCAGGATGCGCACCTGCCGCGTTAAAGTAGCGGAGGGAAATCGATTTTAAGCCATATGCCTGGTCGCACCAGCGGAACATTTTTTCCATGGCCAATTTTGTTTCGCCATAAGGATTGGTCGGATTAGTTATATCCTCTTCCTGAATAGGAACTTGTTTAGGCTCGCCATATGTTGCAGCAGTCGAAGAGAAAACAATTTTCTTCACTCCGTGGTCAATCATGGCTGATACCAAGGTATGTGAGGCAATTAGATTGTTTTCATAATAAGGAAGTGGCTGCTGGACGCTCTCTCCTACAAGGGAACTTGCAGCAAAATGAATAACTGCTTCAATCTCATGTTTGCTAAAAACAGAATCAAGAAAGCTGCGGTCACGAAGATCTCCTTGATAAAAGGTTCCGCCTGTTACTGCTTCTTTATGCCCTGTTCTGAGGCTGTCAACAATAACTACTTCTTCACCCTGATTTAAAAGTTCCACAACTGTATGGCTGCCGATATATCCCGCTCCGCCAGTTACTAAAATTGCCATTTCAATTCCTCCTTAAAATACTTCCTTTGCTCCATCACCAATCTCACATACATAAAAGTCAGGATCGAGTTTGGTTTTTAATGAATAATTCTTAGCTACTTTTTCTTTAAATTCATCCACAGCATGTTCTTTAACCAGACTGACATTGCAGCCTCCAAAGCCTGCTCCGGTCATACGAGTTCCAATACACCCTTCAATTTTTGCTGCTTCTTCAAAAAGGGTATCCAGCTCAAAGCCTGTTACCTCATATAAGTCTCTAAGTGATTCATGTGATTGCTTCATCATTTCACCAAAAGAGACAAGGGCATTTTCCTGAAGGCTTTTTGTTGCTAAAAGAACACGCTCATTTTCAGTTATGACATGCTCCACACGCCTGCGAATCGTTTCATTTTCAATATGACTTTTTACCTTATTCCAATTCTGTAGACTAACATCTCCAAGTGATTGTACTTCAGGTAAGTATTTTTTTATAATGGCCAAGCCTTCTTCACATTCACTTCGGCGCTCATTGTATTTGGAATCTGCGAGGCCGCGACGCTTGTTTGTATTGGTTATAACAAGTTTGTACCCTTCAATCTTTACAGGGACATATTGATACTCCATGGTATCACATTTAAGCATCATTGCGTGATCCTTTTTCCCCATACCTACTGCAAACTGGTCCATAATTCCGCAATTAACCCCAACAAAGCGATTTTCTGCCCGCTGCCCTAGCTTTACAAGCTCAAGCATAGGAATATCAAAGCCGGCAAGCTTGCTTAAAGCCAGTGCTGTGACAAGCTCAATAGATGCAGAAGACGATAAACCAGCTCCATTAGGTATATTACCATAGAATAATATATCTGCTCCAGAGTAGCTTTTGTTTTCATCTTCGGCAAGCTGGATCAGTTCATTTAATACACCCTTTGGATAATTGGCCCAGTCATCTTCTTCCCGGTAAACAAGCGTTTCTGATACACTGCACTCCGCTTCAGTAGGAAAATTAGCGGAAGCAAACCGATAGACATTATCCTTTCTTGGAGCTGCCGCTGCCCATGTGCCAAATGTTAAAGCAGCAGGAAACACGTAGCCGCCATTGTAATCCGTATGCTCGCCTATTAAATTAACACGGCCCGGAGCAAAAAACACCCTTACCCCCTCGTTATAGCCAAATTGGTTTTGAAACAACTCTTTAAGCTCTGAAGCATTCATTTAATTTACCTTCCTTCTACGATTCTTTTTAAAAATTGAACTCTCTCTTTTAAACTATTAAACATTCTGTTCGAGATGCTTTAAAAAATGCAGAAAAGCCTGCTTTCCATCCTCGGTTCGTTTAAATACTCCGGCATGTTCAAGTACAGTTTGGAACTTCCTGCCTACTTCCGTTTCGATTATTTGTTTTATGTTTTCATGATTGATAGCTGAATACTGCTTTAGAATTTCCCGGCTCCAGTCCCAATGCTTCAGAATGGATTCATCCCAATTTTCTTTAGGAGTTTTTTCTATGAGGTATTGAGAAAGCTTTTCTAATTCCCCTTCCAATCTCCCAGGAAGTACAGCTAGGCCCATTACTTCAATAAGTCCAATATTCTCTTTTTTAACATGGTGCACTTCCTGGTGAGGATGAAAAATACCGAAAGGATGCTCATACGATGTCCGGTTATTTCTCAATACTACGTCCATCTCAAACTCCTGACCGCGCCTTCTTGCGATTGGTGTAACCGTGTTATGGGGAACATCTTCGCTGAAAGCAAATACCTCAGTATTCGGATCACTATATCCCTGCCATTGCTTCCATATGAACTCGGTTACCTCTTCCACTTCCTTTTTATCCCCTCTTACCCTTAAAACTGACATCGGCCAGTTAACGATTCCGATTGTAACTGAAGGATAGGCTGGAAGAGTGATAGTTTCTTCCATGTTGGCCCGTTCAATAGCGAATTCGTATCTTCCCCCCTGGAAATGATCATGGGAAAGAATTGAACCTCCAACTATTGGAAGGTCTGCATTTGAGCCAACAAAGTAGTGAGGGAACTTTTCAGTAAACTCCAACAGTCTTGTGAAGGTTTCCCGCGATATTTTCATTGGAAGATGCTGTTCCCTGAATACAATGCAGTGCTCGTTATAATAAACATATGGTGAGTACTGGAGACACCAATCCTCGTTATTTAGAGTGATGGGTATTACACGGTGTGTGGCTCTGGCTGCATTTCTTAGGTTTCCCTTAAATCCTTCATTTTCCCTGCAGAGGGCACAGGCTGGATACGATGCTGCCGGTGCATTTTTCAAAAGGGCTATTTCTTTTGGATCTTTTTCCGGTTTCGATAAGTTAATCGTAATGTCAATCTCCCCATATGGTGTTGGAGACTTCCATTGTTTATTTTTGTCTACCCGGTCCTCGCGTATATAATTGGAGGCTATAGAAAGATCGTAATATTGATTGGTTGCAGTTTCGGGACTTTCCTTATAATTTTGCTTAAATTCGCGGACTACTTCTGACGGCCTTGGCATCATGCAATTCATAATCTCAGTGTCAAAAATATCTCTTTCAGTCGTTGTATTGGAAACAAGATGGCCATTTTCTGCTGCCCAGTCTAAAATTCCCCCGAGAATATCTGAAATTTCCAGGAGGGTTTCAGGTGAACCAGTATCCTCCCAATCATCCAAACCTAACAAGGCAAGGATTCTGTTTCTTGTATAAAGTACATCGTCTGCTTCGATTAATTTTTTCCTAACTCCGTATTCAATTAAGTCCTGGATATATTGATATATGTCAGTCATAATAAACACCTCTATTCTAAGAAGTTGGCTTTATAAATCCTCTGGAAAACTAACTTAATTAAATTAATTAATTATCTATCCCTATAATAGAACTTTTCCTTGTTTTTTACAATCCCTTAATTAAAAGTTCCGTTTTTTATACAAAAGGAAACCGGCAGGGCTTCTCCCTGCCGGATCTTTTTATTATGCGTAAGCCTTGCTCTCCTCATTGCTAAAAAAGCTCTTCATAGCATTGAATACATCTGACTTTTGCTTCAAAACGTAATAGCGGAAATCTTCATTCTTAATGTTTTTATAAGCAGACATCAAAGTAGAATGTCTATTATACTGATTGACCTCACCGTAACCGAACATATTGGAGACCTTCATCAGTTCTTCAACTAATTTCACGCATCTGGCGTTGTCTGATGTTAAGTTATCTCCATCTGAAAAATGGAATGGATAAATATTAAATTTCCTTGGATCGTATTTTGTATCAATTAATTCGAGGGCCTTACGATATGCAGAAGAACAAATGGTTCCGCCGCTTTCCCCCTTGGAGAAAAAGTCTTCTTCTGAAACAATCTTTGCTTCTGTATGGTGAGCGATAAATTCGATATCTACCTTCTCGTACTTCGTCCGCAAAAAGCGTGTCATCCAAAAGAAAAAGCTGCGTGCCATATACTTTTCCCAAATTCCCATTGAGCCGCTTGTGTCCATCATGGCCAAAACAACTGCTTTGGACTCCGGCTTTATGGTTTCATTCCAGGTTTTAAATTTTAAATCGTCTTTGTAGATTGGATGGAAGGCCGGTTTCCCTGCCATCGCGTTCCTTTTGAATGCAGACATCATTGTCCGCTTCTTATCTATATTCCCCATAAGCCCAGTCTTCCGGATATCATTAAATTCAATGTTCTCAACAATTATTTCCTGCTGCTCTTTCCTTTTTAGATTTGGAAGCTCCAGCTGCTTGAAAAGCGCCTCTTCCAGCTCCATCATGGATACCTGCGCTTCAAAGTAATCCTCACCTGCCTGGTCTCCAGCACCCTGGCCTTTACCAGGTCCTTTTTCATTGCCGGAACCATCCCGTGCGACCACATCCCCAATCTGGCTGTCTCCGTTACCCTGGCCCACGTGTTTGTTTTTATCATAATTATAGCGAATCTTGTATTCGTCCAGAGAACGAATTGGAATTTTAACCACATCGCGACCATTTGACATAATAATACTTTCTTCAGTTATTAAGTCTGGAAGATTATTGCGGATTGCCTCCTGTACTTTTTCCTGATGGCGCTGCTGGTCATCGTGGCCTTTACGGTGGAGGGACCAATCTTCTCGCGAAATCACAAACTGATGGCTACTCTTATCGGTCAATGTAAACCCCTCCTTATTCACTTTTTTATTCTGTTTCACTGTTTTGGTTTTTTATGCATACACTAATTCGACTGCCCAAAATACAAAGTAATGAAAAGTTGATTACTCTATCCTATGCAGGTTTGGTGAATAATTTACAAATAATTTTGACAATTATTTCGTGTATAGAAAAAAAGGCTGACATAAAAATGAAAAGCAGTATATCACCTCCATGGGGTCGTCCGGATGAAAGGCATTTAGACTGTGGACCAGCCGGTTATTTCTCTAGCAGCCTGGGATGAGGATATGGATAAAAAAATAAAACCCCCACACATTGTGTGGAGGCTAGTCATCTTCCGGTTCATGCTGAATTGGATCCGGGTATTTTTCGTATTCTTCTTTTAACACCTGATTTGTTCTGCGGTTTTCCATTTGTTTGCCGAGGTTTTTAATGTCTTCCATATTTGGTGCCATAGATCCGTTATCGGGTTGATAATTTTTATCAAGTTCTTTTTCCATGTTTTATCACCTCTAAGGTTTCTTTTCCCTTATTAGGTGATTTCTAAACAGAAAAGGCCGGCGCATAAGCGCCAGCCCCTGTATTCTACCGATTTAGCAAGCTTCCCACGTACCTTAAAAGCTCGTTCGCGGAAGTAGTATTATAGCCGTGTTCATCTACAAGTCTAGCCACAACATTATTAATTTTCTTCAGCTGCTGTTCATCCGGTGTTTTTGTGGAGGTCGTAATTTTTACAACATCCTTCAAATCCGCAAACAGCTTTTTCTGGATGGCTTCACGAAGCCGGTCATGGGAATTATAATCAAACCGCTTGCCTTTTCTGGCAAATGCTGAAATTCGGATTAATACTTCTTCCCTGAATGCTTTTTTTGCATTTTCAGAAATGCCAATTTGCTCTTCAATTGACCGCATCAGCTTTTCATCCGGGCTGATTTCTTCTCCCGTCAGCGGGTCGCGAAGCTTCGCTTTATTACAATATGCCTCAACATTATCCAAATAGTTATCCATTAATGTCTTCGCAGACTCCTCATAGGAATAAACAAAAGCCTTCTGTACTTCCTTCTTGGCAATAGTGTCGTACTCTCTTCTGGCAATAGAAATATAGTTCATGTAACGCTCACGCAGTTCAGCCGTAATGGATGGATGGTGATCCAACCCGTCCTTTAAAGACCTGAGAACATCAAGAGCATTAATGGAAGGTACTTCTTTTCTGATAATGGTTGAGGAAATGCGGTTGATGACGTAACGCGGATCAATACCACTCATACCTTCATCGGTGTGTTCTTTTTGAAGCTCTTCAATATCAGCAGTATTATACCCCTCTACATTTTCGCCATCATAAAGGCGCATTTTCTTAACCAGATCTATGTCACCTTTTTTCGGTTCCTTCAGCCTAGTAAGAATTGTGAACATGGCTGCAACTTTTAAAGTGTGAGGGGCAATATGAACATCTGAAACATCGCTTTCATGGATCATTTTTTCATAAATCTTTTCTTCCTGGGTTACCTTTAAATTGTATGGGATAGGCATAACGATAATCCGTGAATGAAGAGCCTCATTCTTCTTATTAGAAATAAAGGATCTGTATTCTGTTTCATTCGTATGCGCAACTATTAATTCATCCGCGCTGATCAGCGCAAACCTTCCTGCTTTAAAGTTTCCTTCCTGTGTCAGTGAAAGCAAATGCCAGAGAAATTTTTCATCGCACTTCAGCATTTCCTGGAACTCCATCATTCCCCTGTTGGCTTTATTCAATTCACCATCAAACCTGTAGGCTCGCGGGTCAGATTCAGATCCAAATTCTGCGATGGTTGAAAAATCAATACTTCCGGTTAAGTCAGCAATATCCTGGGACTTTGGATCAGAAGGACTAAAGGTGCCGATTCCGGTCCGCCTGTCTTCGGAAAAGAAGATTCTTTCAACTAATACATCCTCAATCCGGCCCCCGTATTCCTCTTCCAGACGCATCACATTTAGCGGGGACAAATTGCCTTCAATACGGATTCCATATTCCTCATTAAAATCAGCACGCAGATGATGCGGGATCAAGTGGAGCGGATCCTCATGCATCGGACAGCCCTTAATCGCAAAGACGGAGCCTCTGTCTGAACGTGAATAAGCCTCTAATCCTCGTTTCAGCATGGTAACCAAAGTGGATTTACCTCCACTTACTGGACCCATTAACAATAAAATACGTTTTCTAACATCCAGCCTTTTAGCAGCAGGGTGAAAATACTCCTCAACAAGGCGTTCCAATGATTCCTCAAGACCAAACATCTGGTTGCTGAAGAATTGATACTTCTTTTTACCTTTAACCTCTTCAATTCCAGCATCTTTAATCATATTATAAACCCGTGAGTGTGCAGATTGAGCAATCCATGGCTTTTCTTTCAGCAAGTTAAGATAATCCCTAAAACTTCCTTCCCAGCGAAGCTTTTCCTCTTCTTCTCGGTAGTGTTCAATCTTTTTTAATATATCCATTAGGTCAGGTCCTCCCCCTGTCGCTTTATCAGAGACGATTAATATACTCTATGCGCAGGTTTATTTGAACATTCTTAATCCCAATTAATTCCAAAATACTTTTCCTGAATGAAAAATTAAGCTTTACGTTTTCATAGGCTAGGAAATAGGCTATAATGATATTATATGTTTGTATAATAAAAATGCTAAAAAGGGGGCTTACATAATTATGGGTACTGTACTAGTCGTCGCTGTTATGATTACTTTCCTTGCTGCCATATTTACTGCCGGATACAATGATAAGCCAGGAACACCAAACAAGTAAGAATAAATAAAAAAGGCTGCCATTTACATTTGGCAGCCTTTTTTTCTTTGAAAAAATTTTTTTAATGCAAATCCATTTTATTTTTTTGAACAAATTCTTTCATGTACATACGCACGCGTTTTTCAAGCATCAATGCCATCTGCTCGGTCCAGCGGTCTTTCCGCTTGCCCTCTGTTCTTTCCTCATAATAACTTGAAACCAGAGCATCATATTCATCCAGCTGTCTTTCGTATACCTCTTTATCCTGCTGGTACTCTTCTTCATGGTATACATGCTCCAGCGGAAGACGTGGTTTAAAATCGGGATCCTGGTCTGGATAACCCACTGCCATTCCAAAAAGCGGGATCACGTGTTCAGGCGTTTTTAAAATTTCTTTAACCTCAGGAAGATTATTTCTAATTCCCCCTATATAACAGATGCCCAATCCAAGAGACTCTGCTGCAACAGCTGCATTTTGAGCTGCCAGTGAAGCATCGATAATGCCAACCATAAATTTTTCCGTGCTTTCTATAGAAGGAAGAACATCCTTTCCTTCCCTTTTTCCAATAAGCTCATGCCTGTGAAAATCAGCGCAAAAAACGAAAAAGTGTCCGTTGTTTTCAACATAAGACTGGTTTCCAACAAGTTCTGCAAGCTTTCGCTTCTTTTCTTTTTCTTTTATACCAATAATCGAATAGGCTTGTACAAAGCTAGAGGTTGAAGCAGATTGGGCAGAACCTACAATCAGCCTAATCTGTTCATCTGTTAAAGGCTGATCCTTAAATTTCCGAATAGAACGGTGGCTTTGTAAAAGTGAAATAACGTCATTCATTTCAATTCTCCTTTCCTCATACAAAAGTAATTTAACCAAAAATATCTATAAAAAACAAAACAGGTCGCTTGGGGACCTGTTTTAATCGTTAAATTCTTTTAAAAGACTTGGGTAGTTTTGCTGGCGCAGAGCCTCGTAAACAAGGATTGCAGCCGTATTTGAAAGATTGAGGGACCGTATATTTTCATTCATCGGGATACGAAGGCTGGTCTCTTTATTTTTTTCCCTAACTTCCTCTGGCAACCCGGTTGTTTCACGGCCAAAAATAAAATAATAATCCTTGCTAGGATCACTATAATCAAAAGAAGAATGCGGTTTTTTCCCAAACTTGGTCAAATAAAAAAATTGACCGCCTTCATTCTTTTCATAAAATTCATCCAATGAATCGTAATAAGCAATTTCAACGTGTTCCCAATAATCCAATCCAGCTCTCTTCAGCATTTTGTCGTCGGTAGAGAAGCCAAGGGGGCGGATTAAATGAAGCCTTGTTCCAGTCCCGGCACAGGTTCTTGCGATATTTCCCGTATTGGAAGGAATTTGCGGCTGATATAAAACTACATGCAATGCCAATTTTTTTCACCTCATATAAGTAAATCTAACAGTTATTATACCACTCCAGCCCTCTCATACAACTTAAGTTACCTCCCGTCCAAAATCGAATAGAACTTATATTTAATATTAGGGGTATAGGCAGTTGAGTCTGTATATGCCCAATACCTCATCCGGCTATTGTAGGTGTGCGCATTGACAAGGGGCATTCCGTTCGCATCCTTGGCTACAACAATTGTATTATGGTCAAAGCGTCCATCCCCCTGAAAATCATAGCAAATAACATCCCCAGGAAGAAGCTGCTCAGGCCTGCTTACTACTTTTGCCCCTAGCCCTGATTTAGAATTGTCCAGAAAGAGTCTCAATGAATTTGCCACTGCCCAGCTATAACTGTAATTTTGCCCCTTGATCCACCATCCCGTTTGACGGTTTGGATAACCTCTCATAGGCACTCCACCTGCGTGCAGGCATTGGGATATAAAACTAGTACAGTCATTTTGAAATTTTCTATATGCCGGGTTGTAGTCATTCCACCATCTTTCAGCATACTGAACAGCCCTTAGCCGATTATATTCATATGAAATTCTGTCATCTTCTTCTTCCAATACCCGAAGGTCGGGTTCGTTGTCTATTTTTATGCTGCCATCGTCAGATTTAATTTCTATGTCTTCCACCAAAACATTCTTATAAAAAGTAGCTTCCCTTTGCTCAACTTCTTCCTCTATATAAAGAGTTCCCTTCTGTTTAATTAAATATTGAAAATGGAGCTGATATTTGGCCTTGCTAAACTCTTCTTCTGCGGCTTTTTCGAGTATCTTTCCTGACGCATTTACCTTAACGATCTCTGCTGACCTTTTCATACAGGCGTCAATTTTTAATTGTGCTTGTTTCGAAAATTCCTCATCTCTCGATGTACTTACATAATGCTGAATTCTTTTTTCCAAAAAATCCTGAAGCTGCTTCCGCATATATCATCGCTCCTTTCTTTTCATACATATGATAGAAAAAAGCAATTCAACCAAAAAAATAAAGGAGCCAGTGATTACACCAGCTCCTTTGCCAATTTCAGGCCTTTATCAATTTCTTCCAGTACTTCAGGTTCCTTCTCTTTAAGCCTAGCTTTCTCTAGTTCGTTTTGAGCTAACTCCCCGCCAATTTTTCCGATTGCCCAGGCAGCAGTTCCGCGAATAACTGGCCGAGGGTCATCCTTCATCGCCTCAATTAATTGATCTAAAGCGGATTTGTCTCTAAAAAATGCTAAGGCAAGGATTGCGTTGCGCTGGAGAGGTTTTTTCCCTCTCCACGATCCTGATACGTAGCCAAACCTCTCTTTAAAGTCCTTATTACTAATTTTAATAAGAGGTTTTAATAGAGGTTTAGCAGCTTCTGGGTCTGGCTCCATTTCTGTGTGAAAGTGAAAATTCTTTCCCCTGTTAACGGGGCATACTGTTTGACAGGTATCACATCCGTAGATCCTGTTACCGATCTCTTCCCTGAATTCGTCTGGTAGAAATCCTTTTGTTTGGGTAAGGAAGGCGATACATCTTTGAGCATTTAGCTGTCCTCCCTGGACTAGCGCACCTGTTGGACATGCATCAAGGCATTTCGTACATGTTCCGCACTGATCCTCGATAGGCATGTCAGCCTCGAAAGGTATATTGGTGATCATTTCACCTAAATAAACAAAGGATCCGAATTCTGGGGTTATAATAGAGCAATTTTTCCCGCTCCAGCCAATCCCAGCCCGTTCTGCAACCGCTCTATCTGAAAGCTCTCCGGTATCGACCATGGACTGCAGTTTTGCTCCAGGCAATTTTGTTTGAATAAACTCTTCTAATTTCCTAAGTCTGTCTCTAAGTATATGATGATAATCCTGCCCCCAGGATGCTCTGCAAAAGATACCTCTTCTTTCGCCCTTTTTTCCCTGAATATGGACGGTCATTTTTGCAGGGTAAGCAAGGGCTATAGAAATAATGGACTGTGCATCATTCAGCAGCAATGATGGGTTGACGCGTTTTTCAATATCCGGCTCTTCAAAACCGGATTGATAATTTAACTCCTGCTGGCGAACAAGCCTGTTTTTCAGCTCCAGAAAAGGTGCAGCGCTTGTAAATCCAATTTTATCAATGCCAATTGTCTTGCTGTAAGCAATTACTTCATCTTTTAACCGATTGAAATCCATTTATAAGCCTCCTTTCCTGGTACTTTTTATTTAAAGGCATGAGCCTATATGGTTAATGGTTACATCTTATTTATGATAAACTATTTTTAATGAATTTTGGAGGGTGAAACAATGGAAATTACTCTGTCATCCCAGTTAAAAGAGCTGGTTCCCGGCTTCAAAGTGGGAATCATTCAATACAGCGGTATTACAGTTGGGGATTCGCCACAAATGCTTAAAGGAAGACTTCAGCTCTTCCAGGAATCGATTTTTTTTGAGCTCGAGGACAAAAGCGTTACTGATCTGCCAGGTGTTCAAGAGTGGCGAAGCATTTTTAAAATGACGGGCAAGGATCCAAACCGCTACCGTCCTTCCTCAGAGGCCCTATTCCGCAGGATAAAAAAACAAAACTACCTTCCCTCTGTCCAGAGTGCCATCGATATTAACAACTTTTTTTCGCTGCAATACCAGGTGCCAATTGGGGTTTATGATGCAGATAAGCTGAGTGGGGCTGTTGAAATTAGAGTTGGCGCACCCGGAGAGGAATATGAGGGGCTGAACGGAAGATCTAATTCTTTAGAAGATCTGGTGATTTCCACAGATGGCGAAGGCCCTTTTGGAAGCCCATTCGTCGACTCGGCCAGAACACCAGTAACTGAAGAAACAAAAAATGCCCTGCAGATTATTTATTTATCTCCATCCACAAAAGAAGAAAATGCAAGAAATCTCACCGCTTCGCTCATGAATATGTTCATAAAAATTCATGGCGGTGAAGGAAAATATGATGTTTTGGGATGCTAATGCATCCTTTTTTTTGCAGCAGCTCATACTACAGGACATGAAAAAACGCAGCGCTTCATTATTTTTAACGAAACACTGCGTTGGCTATGTATGGAGCGGGTGATGGGAATCGAACCCACGACATCAGCTTGGAAGGCTGGAGTTTTACCATTAAACTACACCCGCATATTTAAATGCGTCTTAACGAATCAACTACTATATAATACACGTTTTTTCCGAGTAGGTCAAGGGGTTTTTGTGGAAATTTGTCGAATTTATTTCTTATTTGTATAGAGGGAATAAGGGTCTGTAACAGAACTTTATTCAGAAGAAAGGATGTGAAGAAATGTTAATAAAACCCCGTACTGAACCGGAAGAATTATTATTATTAAGGATCCTGAATACAAGGTGGAACCTTGATCCCAAGGAGGCTTCGAATTACCTGCACCTTGAAAAAGGCTATTTGGGTGAGAAGCAATTTGATTTGTTATTAAAAGATCTTAAAGGTGATTGGCTGATGTTAAATGATCTTTTGTTTGATTGTAGTAACACCGTATTTCAAATTGATTCCTTATTGATTTCTCAAGGTACCATTTACCTCTTTGAAGTAAAAAATTATGAAGGTGACTTTTACGTCGAGAAGGACAATTGGTATACTGCTGCAGGGAACGAAATTAAAAACCCCCTCCTTCAGCTCAAACGCAGTGAATCGCTGTTTCGCAGGCTGATCCACGAGCTTGGGTTCACCTTTAATGTGGAGGCCCATCTCATATTTATCAATCCCGTTTTTTTCCTTTATCAAGCTCCTTTGAACCTCCCCATTATTTTTCCTCCACAGTTAACACGATTTTTTGATCAGTTATCTAGAAAATCCGCGGAAATATTTGGCAAGCCGTTTAAGTTGGCAGAAAAGCTGGCCGCAATACATATAAAAAAATCCCAATATGCAAAAAGGCCTTCTTATACCTACCAACAAATCCAAAAGGGAATAATATGCAAATCCTGTGGTCTATTTTTAACTAATGATGATATAAAAATCTTAACCTGTAAAAGTTGTGGCCATAAAGAGGGAGTTTCATCAGCAATCTTAAGAAGCGTCAAAGAATTTCAAATTCTATTCCCTAGTGAAAAAGTAACTACTAACGTTATTTATGATTGGTGCAGAATTATGAAGTCTAAGAAAGCAATCAGAAATACACTTTCGGGAAACTTTAAAAAGGTGGGTGTTGGTCGTTCAGCTCATTATATTTAATTATCCCTTTTGCTACCCCTTTTTCATTTATTTTTCCATATGTGGCCACTATATCCACCTTCAGTTACCCTTCTCCTTTTATTTTTCCGTTTGGGGTCAATATCTCCACCTTTAGTTACCCCTTCTCCTTTTAATTTTTCCATTTGGGGTCACTATCTCCACCTTTAGTTCCCCCTTCTCCTTTTATTTTTCCGTTTGGGGTCACTATCTCCACCTTTAGTTACCCCTTCTCCTTTTATTTTTCCGTTTGGGGTCACTATCTCTCTCTTTAGTTCCCCCTACTCCTTTTATATTTCCGTTTGGGGTCACTATCTCCACCTTCAGTTCCCCATTTCCTTTTATCTTTATTAGAAGTGACTATTTTTTCCCTCTTTCGTTTTATCAAAATTAACATCAGTTCATTAATCTTGTTTTTTATATCTTTAATAGTTAATAATGAATGTGTTAAAAACTTATGGAGGTGTGATTAAGTATGAGATATGTGAAATTGAAACATCAAGAAATCCCTGCGATTGCACTGGGTACCTGGTCATGGGGAAATGGTGTAAACGGCGGAGACGCTGTTTTTGGTAATAATCTTACTGACGAAGATTTAAAGCCTGTTTTTGAAGCCGCTATGAAGGCTGGGTTTAATTTATGGGATACTGCGGCTGTTTATGGAATGGGTGCTTCTGAAACAATTCTAGGAAGTTTTATTAAGGGCCGAAACGATTTCTTACTCTCAACGAAATTTACACCTCGCGGAACCCAGACAGAAGATGCTATGGAAGAAATGCTAGCTGGGAGCTTTGATAGGCTTGGTGTGGATTACACAGATATTTACTGGATCCACAACCCTAATGATGTGGAAAGATGGACATTAAAGCTAATTCCACTTATGAAAAGTGGGAAAGTAAAACATGCTGGAGTTTCGAATCATAACTTAGAGGAAATAAAATTAGCTGCGTCTATTTTGGAAAAAGAAGGTTTACAGCTTTCTGCCGTACAAAACCACTATAGTCTCCTTTACCGCTCCTCTGAGGAAGCTGGCATTATTGATTGGTGTAATCAAAATAAAGTTTTATTCTTTTCTTATATGGTATTAGAACAAGGTGCTTTAACAGGCAGATATAGCTCAAAAAATCCTTTTAAAGCCGGAACAAGAAGAGGAGAGGCCTTTACTTCCGAAGTTTTAGAAAAGCTTGATGACTTAATTGACGTTATGGACACAATCGGAAAAAAACATAATGCAGATCCTGCCCAAATTGCAATGGCTTGGGCGATTGCAAAACATACTGTTCCAATTATTGGTGTAACTAAGCCAAAACACATTGAGAGTGCGATATCTGCAGTAGATATTATCTTAAATGAGCAGGAAATTAAGGAATTGGAAGAAGCAGCAAAGGCTACTGGTGTTGAAGTTAAAGGAGTTTGGGAAAAAAGTATGACTGAATAAGTGTATAGTACCGAGTAAAAAAATCAGGGGAGGTATTCATTTGACTATTGAAGGTAAGGTTGTTGTTATAACAGGTGCCAGCAGCGGAATTGGACAAGCAGCTGCAGAAAAACTTGCCGAGCAAGGTGCAAAGATCATCTTGTCAGCCAGGAGAACCGAACGTTTACAAGAAACAGTCAATCGTATAAAAGAAGCTAACGGAGAAGCCTCCTATTATACAGCCGATGTGACATCTCTTGAGGAGATGCAGGACTTAGCAAATTTTGCTCTTGATGCTTATAATCGGATCGATGTTTGGATTAATAATGCCGGCTTAATGCCGCTCTCTTTTATGAATAAATTAAAAGTTAATGAGTGGAATCGCATGGTGGATGTAAACATTAAGGGTGTCTTAAATGGCATTGCTGCTGCTATTCCTACAATGGAGAAACAAAAAGAAGGCCATATTCTAAATGTTTCATCCGTTGCCGGACACCGTGTTGGTATGGCTGGTGCGGTATATAGCGGGACAAAATTTGCTGTCCGTGCGATCACTGAAGGTCTTCGTATGGAATTGTCTCCAACCTCCAAAATAAGAACGACCATTATTTCGCCAGGGATGGTTGAGACTGAACTGATTGAAACTATTACAGATGAGGATGCTATAGGCGCATTGAAATCACGCGCAACCAGTCAGCCATTAAAAGCAGAGGATATTGCCAACGCCATTGCCTATGCAATCGAACAACCTGAATGGGCTTCTGTAAACGAGATCATCATAAGACCAACTACACAAGGAAGTTAAACCAACAGAAAGACCACATTAACTTGTGGTCTTTTCTATTTTACTTTTAATCCAAAAAGGAGTGTAAAGAATATAAAAGCATAAAATCATCACTAGCTCCAGTGAGATTAGATACCAGGGCCAGTGCCCGAGATAATTTAAAAGTGAAGTACTGGTGGGCTTATGCATGATATACATGTAATTCGATCCAACTGCCTTATTAAGAAAAAAGACAATTAGTGCATATAAGTTCAAAATAAGTATGGTTATCCACATAGAAAAAATTGTAGGCCTATACCTAAAGGCAACTATCATAAATAAGCAAGCCAGCACCACACCTCCATGTGAAATAAAAAACTCAAAATATCGAAAGTGCGGAAAAGAGAACTTTCCAAGGTCAGGCGTTAAGATAGCTTGGATGGAACTTCCCAAACCTGCAAAATACATAAATTGAAAAAGTTTATAGCTTCTGGTCAATAGCATCACAATGGCGAGGATAACAGCCAAATCGCTTAAATGAAGCGGTAAATCTCTTTCCAGCAACCAAGCTTTCTCATACAAAAGCCAAAGATGCTGCGATATATCAGTAATGAACAAAAGGAAAGCTAACGAAAATCTAAAAAATGTTCTTTTCCCTTTCTGCATCAGCGTGTTGCGATTACTAAACATAAGGATACTCAGAATGATTAGTATGCCAATTGTCAAAAGATGCTCCACCGAAAAAAGACTAAATGGTTCAAGGTTGGAATGATATTGAAAAAATACTCTCATCTTAACGTACCCCGTTTTCAAAAACTGTCCTCTTGTACTCTCCATTTAGGTTTCCCATTCACACAAAAATATCTTATTATTAATTTTTCTGTTTTAAAACAGAAAAAAACCCCAACATAAAGTTGGGGTCTTAATTTAAGGATACCGGTGGTCGGGGTCGAACCGACACTCCAGAAGGAACACGATTTTGAGTCGTGCGCGTCTGCCAATTCCGCCACACCGGCATATTAAATTTTTATTGGAGGCGGCAACCGGATTCGAACCGGTGGATAAAGGTTTTGCAGACCTTGGCCTTACCACTTGGCTATGCCGCCGAAGATTTTGGAGCGGAAGACGGGATTCGAACCCGCGACCCCCACCTTGGCAAGGTGGTGTTCTACCACTGAACTACTTCCGCAAATGGCTGGGCTAGCAGGATTCGAACCTACGAATGACGGAGTCAAAGTCCGTTGCCTTACCGCTTGGCTATAGCCCAATAATAAAATAAAAAAAGAAAAAATACAATAACAATATATGGGGCGACTGATGGGAATCGAACCCACGAATGCCTGAACCACAATCAGGTGCGTTAACCACTTCGCCACAATCGC